>CAWFSX010000050.1:0-116713 GCA_963818595.1 uncultured delta proteobacterium | reverse complement strand
ACTTCACCACCCTCCTTTACGGTATAATTTGTTTGGATTTATCGAAGACAAAAGAGAAAAGCCTCCAAAAGGGCGTCATGCCCTCTTGAAGGCATTATATTGGCACCTTCTGGATTCTTCCCCCCATAACTCACTCCAAAAGGTTAGAGGTTAGGTTGTTAGGTTAACTGATCCTAAGGTGAGTTATTTTTCATGAAACAAATATCAATATATCTTGAACAAGTCAATCAATAAAATAGCCTTGTGAAAATTATCTTTTTAAGGATTATCGCTCGAAATCTGGAATAGATATATAGATTCCTAACTTGAGGATAACAGGAAGCAAAATAGTAACGCAGACTCTTTGGTTGCCTCAAAAATAGGCAGGCAGACCCACCATGGATTGGCAGGGGATACCCGAGAGACAGAAGATTTCTTTTCAAAAGACTTAAAGTTACTCGATTACCCTTCCATGTAGACGCCTCTCCCCAGAAGATGCCCTCTGAAGACTTCACCCTATAATCAGCAGAAGGTACTCAAAAAATGGGGGGATCCTCATTTGGAAGGATAAGCCCTTTTGGCTAATTAAAAGGCTGATAGGAGGATTGGAGAACTTACTCATAAGGCACCTATTTCAAAAGGAGAATTGGGGGGAGGGCTATTAGGGACTATCAAATGGGTGAGCACACAAACCTCTCCCACCCATTCAACGTTGCACCTACAAAAAGTGGGGATAGGGTTGAACTAAGAGTTGATAATTTGCGATTGAAAGAAAGTATAATGAATAATGCTCCACGGTGAATTACCCATGCCACAAAATTCCCCTTAAGGCTCAAAACCTATTTTCAATTGAAGTCTTTCGCCTGTGGTAACACGTCTATAAAAGAATAATTTCCGGGACACCAAGCATCTACCCAACCGGGGACCTTCTCTTCGATTAACCTCAAGTAGAAATGCCCTTAGTTTATCCACCGTGTTTCGTTGGGCTAGATACGATTTTAACCTAGGTTGAGCTCTTATGACTTCGCCGTATTTGATAACAAACTGGTCAAGGGAAAACCGAATAAACTCATAGATCAGATTCAGAATATGTTTTGATTCTGCTTTTTTTGCGTCTTCCCCAATCTCAGCATATGGATTTTCAACGTGCGATCTTATTGGGGGGTATTTCAAGATGTCTCGCATATCTGATCTTCAAGCGCCCCATACTTTAGGCATAAGATCATTGAATAAAGTTTCAATAATTACGTCTTGCATATTATTAATGACGATTCCCAAGAAATATTTATCATCCTTAAGAAGATGAGATTCTACAACTAGCAAATCATCTATTGGGTTTCCCGAGGGTCTACCTGAATAATTCCTTTTTTGGATAATCTTTCGATTGCCGCTGCTCGATTCTTACGATGTGAAACCCTTCGTTTGTCCACAATATTGGCAATCACATGGCCAAGCAAGTATTGGGAAACGCTTGGAGAACCATCTTCGAAAAAATCATCTGATTGGACCGGAGGGGGAATGCCTGGTGTTTTTTTGATTGCTTCCCAAAACTTCTTGTGGGGATGAGCTAAGAAAGCTTTTCGATAAAGATCGTCATTATCAAAGAGATGTAACCCGCCTCGGAGCGTTTCATGTGAGAATCCGATAAAAGCCAGCCACTCGTAGGCAAGGTTTTCATTGTCAAGGATGCGAAACTTCTTCTTCGGAGAGCTATTTGATATTCACGGGGTCTAAAGGACGGCGTTCTCTCGCCAAAATTCAAGAGTCCATCGAATTGACCATCTTTCCGCTCGTAGAAATACTTGATGAAAAATCGTGTAAAACTTTCCTGAAGTCTCTTCTGCTCAAGTGTATTTGATTTCAAACTCCGGGGGGACATTGGATTCTGATCATTGGTACTTTGAATTATCTTCTCTACAAAATCTGCCGTCTGGTTCGAAATTATCTTTATTTGAACCCTGACATTCTTCTCAAAGTCCTCTTGGTCCTTTTCCGGAAGATCTAAATAGGCCCTAACAAGTGAAAGTAAGGTCTGGCATCCGTTTACAACTTGTGGTTGCCGCAACGTAATTTCAACCTTCTTTTCTGGTAGATCATGATAGGTGACCTGCTTACAAACAATCAGCAACCCGTTATTGTAGTCTTGAAAATGCCGTCGTCCAGAGGGAGTTAAAAGTGTGTCCTGGATTCGCTTATTCGTAGGTGAGTTTTTAATCTCTGCTCGAACATTCCAGTCAACAAGATTCCACTGATACTGGTTCCAAGCCTGGTAAAGGTCAAATCCCCGAACAAAACAGACGGGGTTCGGACGTCTGAGTAGTTCTTTCCCAGGTTCGTCAAGCTTAAAGACAAGCTTCATATTTTCGATATCTACCTGCGGTGTAGTGAGCAATTCAAAAAATTTTTCCCAATCCCAAAGAAGGAGTTCAATTCCCTCTGACTCAAGTTTGTTTCTTTGATTTCGAAAGTAATTATTCGCTTGTGGGGTTAATTCACCAAAAACCGCTAAAGCGGCTTGAAGACGTGTCTCTTTTTTCCACTCCCTAGCGCTCTCATGGTAAGTGCTTTTGAATTGTTTGAGTTCTAGGCAAGCCTGTGGATATGGATTTTCGACGTCCCGGATAAAGTTGATTCCAGTAAGCAAATCTTCCAAAGCATCTCGATCATATGGTTTGGGTCTTCCTTCGTCCTCAAAAAAAACCCGCTCTGGGCACTTACATTGTGCTATTGTGAAAATAGGTAAATCTGACCGACAGAAGTCTATTCCCCACTCGTTCCTTCCGTCCGTCAACGAAAAGCCCGAGGCTGTAGAAGAAAAGACACGGGCTGTTTCAAGGACAAAAGCCCGATGGATATCACAATCCTCCGAAGCCATGATTCTGTCAAGTTCGTCGAGGAGGATTGTCCGAAGATTGTTATAATCCGACTTGCGCGTCTTTTTCTCATCTGAAGTTGTCATGTTTTTGGACCTCTTGTTCTTTGGAATATTTTGCCCTGAGAGGTTTATGGGAAAGTTGTTTAATTCAGAAAGAAACCTACACCTTTTGACGATGTTTGTCAATCATCACTTACAGGAGGAAGGAAGTAACACTAACTATTCTAATCGAGGGCTACTGAACTTGTCCGATCATTGTTTTAAATTCCTCTTCGGTGAGGATTTCATGAATGAAGATCATTCAAACCTTGAATTACTTTATCAATGTAGGAGAAATGGATCTTTTTTCCGTTAGGTTGATTGCCAGATTGATTTCTTAAGTATTCAGTAATTGTTCAACCTCTTCTCAAAAAATTGGCATACTATCCTTTATGGCGGACCACACCGTTGCATCATCAATAATATCATAACCGTGAACAAGCACATTTCGAAAACCGATAATCTTCTCATGATTGGTAATTTTGTTCAGTATTTCTGGATGCCCTCTCTTCAATCTTATCATTGCCTCTCCAATCACTAAGAATTTGCGCTCCACAGCGGCCTTCAGCATGGGATTGCCAGAATATACTTCAAAACTCATTTCCCGAGTAAATTCTTTAATCTCATCACATGCCTGTTTAATATCAAAAGGTAAGCTTTGGGATCATGATCCATACAATCTCACCTTGTCTCGATTCAAGCTTTTTCTAACATAAGGGTTTTTCACCCCACTGTCCTGAATCACATCCACTTGTCTTCCTAACTGTTCCTCAAGCCTTATTTTCAGTTCGAAGTACCGGTCAAAGAGCCTGTCAATACCATCAAATTCCACAAGAACATCAATATCACTTCTTTCAGATTGGAAATCCCCTCTTGCCGCTGAACCGACGAGATCAAGGCGCTTCACCCGAAGATCTCCGCAGATTTTCTCTATGATTTGTTTATAATCTTCTATTTTAAACATATTCTCGCGCTCTACTTTCTATGGTATTTAATTTACACCATTTTTCAATTTATTTGAAGTGAAGATGAAAAAACGACCAAAGTTATGCTGGTCAAGGATTATGGAAATTATCCAATCATCTTTTTAAATTCTTCTTCGGTGAGAGTTTTAATTCCCAACTCTTTAGCTTTGTCGAATTTCGAGCCGGGGTCTTCTCCTACAATGACATAGTCTACTTTCTTCGAGACGATGGAAGTAGTCATCCCACTGAGAGACTCTACTATATTTCGTGCCTCATCTCTGCCAAAGACCTTGAGGGTTCCCGTGAAGACAAAGGTCTTTCCTGCCAATTTTCCCTTCTCCTTCGCCTTGGGTTCAATCACCTTCACCCCGGCCTTTTTCAGTAATTCGATCGATTCCTTATTTTTCTTATCTCCGAAAAATTGATGAACGCTGGCTGCAACTTCAGGCCCTATGCCCTCTACCTCCATGAGGTCCTCTTCCGAGAGGTGGAAGAAATCGTCTAACCGTGAAAAACAGCCAGCCAAGTCTTCTGCAGTGGTCTCGCCTACATGACGGATGCCAAGGGCATAGAGAAACTTTGATAAGGGTTTTGTTTTGCTCTTTTCAATGGCATCAATGATGTTTTGGGCTGACTTGTCTGCCATTCGTTCCAATTCGATGAGTTTTTCTTTATTGATATAGTAAATATCTGCCACATCTTTGATCAAACCCTTTTCCACCAACTGATCAATCAGCTTGACACCAAGGCCTTCGATATCCATTGCTCGCTTGGAGGCAAAATGTTTGATGCGGCCTTTCAGTTGAGCAGGGCAGTCCAGACCAATGCATCGATGGATGGCCTCTTCTTTGATCACCTCTGCCCCACACACCGGACATTTCGATGGCATCCTGAACTTCTTCTCCGTTCCTTTCCTTTTTGAAGTAATCACCTTGACTACTTCAGGAATGACATCTCCTGCCCTCTGGATGATAACCGTATCATCTACTTTTATATCCTTCTTATCAATCTCATCCTGATTGTGAAGCGTTGCCCGACTGACCTCTACCCCTCCAACTTTCACTGGCTCCATCAAAGCCACGGGTGTGAGAGCTCCAGTCCTTCCAACCTGGACGATGATATCCAATATCTTTGTGGTCTCCTGTTTGGGTTGAAATTTAAAGGCCAATGCCCAGCGCGGGCTTCGAGAGATTTCACCTAGCCTTGTCTGGAGATCGAGATGATCGACCTTCATCACAATTCCATCAATCTCGTAGGGAAGAGTTTCCCTCTTCTCGTTCATCTTGTGATAGTATTCCAAAACTTCTTCTATATTTTGACATTTCTGAATATTGGGATTCGTCCGGAAACCCCATTTGGGAAAGGTCTGGAGAATTTCCCAATGGGTTTTAAAAGTTTTATCTCTTACCTTCCCGAGGCCGTAACAGTAAATTTCGAGAGGTCGCTCCGCAGTGATCTTTGAATCGAGCTGTCGAACCGACCCGGCTGCAGCATTTCTTGGATTGGCAAAAACAGGTTCACCCATCTTCTCTCTTTTTCGATTGAGTTCCTTAAATTTTTTGAGTTGAATGATCACTTCGCCCCGAACTTCTAAATGCTCCGGGGCTGGAATTTCTTTTCGAATGAGTTGAAGAGGGATGGTCTTAATGGTGCGAAGATTCTGAGTAATGTTTTCACCATTGACACCATCGCCACGGGTGGAGCCCACAACGAACTGCCCCCGCTCATAAACGAGTTCAACCGCCAATCCATCGAGTTTGGGTTCTGCGATATAGGCAATATCTGTAGAAGATCCTAAAAACTTCTTCACACGTTTATCAAAATCTCTTGCCTCTGTTTCGTCGAAGGCATTGGCCAGGCTGAGCATGGGAAGGGTGTGTCTGACGATTTCGAAAGCTTCTAAAGGAGAAGCGCCAACCCTTTGTGTAGGTGAATTCGGAGAACGAAGCTCGGGGTACTCCCCTTCGAGCTTCTCAAGTTCCCTCAACAGGTGGTCGTATTGAGCATCGGATATTTCTGGCTGATCCAGGACATAGTAAAGAGTGTTGTGATATTCAATCTCCTCACGGAGTTTTTCAACTCTTTTTTTTATCGTCTCTGATGCCATCACACCCATTTTAGACAGGATGGGTAGCCTTGTCAAATCAGATAAATCGCATAGGGCATAGAGCCTGGCGCATAGTGTAACAAAGTGGAATTAAGTATGAGTTGAAGGCGGCTTCAGGGACCTAATTCAAGGCCTCCGATTTATGCGATCTTTCCCAATGCTCATTTTTTTGGCATTGTGCACTATCTTGCCAGTAGGCAGGGATGGGCAATACCAATCATCCAGAGAATTCGAATAGAAAAGAAGAGGTCTAAATATGGGGTAAATGACCCCTTGTTTTAATAGATATAGGGGTCTTGTGAACAAAAATGTAGAATTGAATTAACTATAAAATTTTACTTGACAAATTTAATTTTTCGGGATATTTCTACATCCCAAGTGGTAAAAAGTGGGATAAGGTGGTATGGTTTCCTAAAATGGAGGGGATGAAACAATGTTCAGGGGTAGGTATGAGCATGCTATAGACTCTAAAGGCCGCATCAGCATTCCTTCAAAATTTCGAGAGATCCTCAACAAAAAATATGATGACCGATTAGTCATCACCAACTTTGACGGCTGCCTTGTCGCTTTCCCTAATGAGGAGTGGAATGTTCTAGTGGAGCAAAAGATTGGTTCCTTTTCCATCATGAGAAAGGAGATGAGTTCGTTCTTAAGATATTTCTATTCGAGCGCCATCGATTGCATCATCGACAAGCATGGGAGACTCCTCATCCCTCAGACCTTAAGAGATTATGCGAATCTTCAAAAGGATGTCGTATTAGTGGGCGAAGGACGATTCATAGAGATATTTGCCAAAGAACGTTGGCTGGAAGTAGTACAACAAGTTGAGGGAGGTTTTGACCAGGTCAGGGAAACCCTGGCCAATCTTGGAATTTAGCATAGCGCAGAGCAGAGAGCATGGATTTTGAAATTAATTTGAATTGAGAATTCTAAATTCCTAAATGTCCAAATTTCGCTAATGCGCCATGCGCCTTGCCCTTTGCGTTCTTATGAATCGATGGGACTTCAACATATCCCCGTTATGGTGGAAGAGGTGATGACTTTTTTAAGATGTGACTCTGGTCGCACTTATGTGGATGCCACCCTGGGAGGAGGTGGTCATGCTTCAGAAATATTGAGACGGGCCGCACCGGATGGGATGGTCATCGGGATGGAATGGGATGAGGATGCCCTCGCTGAAGCAAGAAATGCATTATTGTCCTTTGGTGAAAGGGTGAAGATATTTCGAGAAAATTTTGTTCATCTCCCCGACTTAATGAAGGTTGAATCTGTTGATGGACTTCTACTCGATTTAGGACTTTCTTCCTTCCAGGTAGAAAAAGAGGGAAGGGGATTCAGTTTTAAAGGAGAGGGGCCATTGGATATGAGGATGGATCAGCGGACGGATCAAACGGCCGCCGATCTGATCAACCACCTTTCATTGGAGGAGTTGGAATATACTTTGTTTCACTACGGGGAGGAGAGTTGGGCCAAGAAAATTGCAAAAGCCATTGTTTATGAAAGAGAGCGAGGACCCATCGAGACGACCCAGACATTGAGAAAGATCATCCACCATGCAATTCCCAGACGATTTCATTCTCGGAGAATCGACCCTGCCACCAAAACCTTTCAAGCCCTTCGTATCAGGGTAAATGATGAATTGGAGAATTTGAGAAAAATACTCGAAACCGGATGGACGCTTTTAACAAAGGGAGGACGGATGTGCATCATCTCTTTCCACTCCCTTGAAGATCGTATGGTCAAGGTGACATTTCGAAGGCTGGAGAAAGAAGGAAAGATGAGCATCTTGACGAAAAAACCGGTGACGCCTTCTGAGGAAGAGAAAAAGAGAAATCCGCGATCCCGCAGTGCCAAACTGAGGTGTGCGGAAAGGGTCTAAGAAAGCGCAAAGGAATTTTGAATGACCAAGACTGTGAACAAAAGTGAAGATCGAATCCTCTGGACAGGGGAAGATTCAAAGTCCAAACCAAAGCGAATGAAATTGAGGTTCGTCCTCCTTTTTACCGTGATCATGCTTTTTTTCATCGGAGGTTCTTTGTTCTATGTTTGGTCAAGAATTCAAGTCATCCAACTCGGTTACGAAATTTCGAATGCCCTGAAAGAGGAAAGGGCGCTCACCGAGACTAATAAAAAATTGAAGGTGGAGATCGCTACACTCAAATCCTATGCGCGGATTGAAAAATTAGCCGTGGAGGAATTGAGAATGGCCAAACCCAAACCCGAACAGGTGATCGTGATTCGATGAAACGGAAATCAATCAATTGGTTCAAAGTCCGAATCATCTTTATTTCGTTCCTTCTCTCTCTTTGTTTTGTATTGATTGCAGGGAGGATGTTTCAGCTTCAGGTGCTAAAAAAGGAGCAGCTCTATAAGCTGGCTGCTCAACAGCATCATATTCAGATTCCTCTCGTTCCGAAGCGTGGAACCGTTTGCGATAGCAAGAATAATGAACTGGCGGTAAGCATTGAAGTCGATTCGGTCTATGCCGATGCTCGAAAGGTCGAGGATGTCGAAAGGACGGTCAATAAACTTGCCTCGATTCTCCAGATCGATCGGGGAGAATTAAAACAGAAATTGAAGAGCCGCCGATCGTTTGAATGGATTCAAAGAAAGATTTCTTCAAAAGAAGCCGAGCAGATCAAAGCCCTTCAACTTCCCGGCGTCCATTTTTTAAAAGAGAACCGACGATTCTATCCCAATTCCCAACTGGCCGCCCATCTGGTTGGTTTCGTAGGCCTCGATTCAAAAGGCCTGGAGGGAATTGAATACCAATACGATGCCCTACTCAATGGAGCGAACCATGTCATGATCACCGACAGAGATGCTTTAGGTCGGGGAATCGCTATGGGGAAGGTTCCCTTTAAAAAAGAAGACCCATACCGGAATATTGCCCTGACCATCGACAAATCCATCCAACATATCACCGAGACAGAATTGGGTCGAGGCGTTGAAAAGTGGGGAGCCAAAGGAGGGATGGCTATTGCTATGGATCCCATGACTGGAAAGGTCCTGGCCATGGCCTCTTACCCCACTTTTAATCCAAATCAATTCATTCAGTACCGCTCTAAAAATTGGAGGAATCGGGTGATCTCCGACATCTTTGAACCCGGTTCTCTTTTTAAAACCTTTCTCGCAGCGGCTGCTTTAGAGGAGCAGGTGGTTCGGCCATCAGATTCTTTCTTTTGTGAAAATGGTTCCTATACGGTTTATGACCGAACGATCCATGATACCTCCAAACATGGGTGGCTCACCTTTCAGCAGATTATCAAATTCTCCAGTAACATCGGGGCCTCAAAGGTGGGCGAGAAGATGGGAAAAGAACGTTACTACCGATATCTTTCTGCATTCGGATTTGGAGAGAAGACTCGGGTCGGTCTTCCGGGGGAAGGGAAAGGAATCGTCCACCATCCGAGATATTGGCCTCCGGTCGCCTTGGATACAATCTCCTTTGGTCAAGGAGTCTCTGTGACAGGGATTCAACTGGTGACGGCAATGTCCGCCATTGCCAATGGTGGGTCACTGATGAAGCCTTATGTCGTAGAGAAGATTTTTAATGAGAAAGGTGAAGTCGTCCAATCTTTTCAACCTGAGGTCGTCAGAAAGGTGATCTCAGAGGAGACCGCTAAAAAGGTGACAGCGCTGCTCAAGGGGACCACTGAGAAAGGCGGAACAGGGGAAGGGGCGGTGCCCGAAGGATATGAGATAGCTGGAAAGACTGGAACAGCACAGAAAGTGGATTCTTTATTGGGTGGGTACTCTGAAGATCACTATATGAGTGGATTTATAGGATTTGCTACTGCTGAGGGGCCTAAGCTTGTCCTATTAGTCGTGATTGATGAACCGCAAGGGAATAACTACGGAGGAGTGGTCGCTGCTCCGATATTTAGAACCATTATAGAGAAGGTCCTCCCCTACCTCCATGTGGTTCCGAAAGGAACGACGATTGTGAAGAACGAGATCGATTTGACTCCCTCCAAAGCAGTATGGGTCAACCCATCCCCGATTGATGGAGTGAGGGTAGGGAAAGGAGCAGGCATGACGGTGATGCCAGACCTCACCGGTTTATCCATGCGGAATGCCATGAGCCGGATGGAGGGGAAGGGACTGATCATCAAGGTTTCGGGGAATGGAAAGGTCGTGGAACAAAACCCCAGGCCGGGGACAGTCGTAGAAAAAGGAGACCTCTGTTATTTAAAGTTTCAGTCCCCATCATAATGAGAGAACCGCATAGGGCATAGGGCATAGCGCACAGCGTTTAGAAAATGGAATTGAAGAGATTAATAGAAGGCGTTGAAGTCAAAAAGATCGATGGAGGGACTCTCAAAGAGATCGAGGGGATTGCTTACCATTCGAAGCAGGTCCAAAAGGGATTTCTTTTTGCAGCCATTCGAGGGATGGAAATAGATGGACACCGATTTATTGGAGAGGCGATTGAACGGGGTGCGGAGGCGGTGGTTTTAGAGGAAGAACAAGAGGTCTCCAACCGGACCATGATTTTAGTTCCTGACAGCCGCCAGGCGTTGGCGAAGATTTCCTCAAACTTTTATGGTGATCCGTCGTCACGGATCAGGCTCATCGGTATCACCGGAACAAATGGGAAAACGACAACGAGTTATCTCTTAGAATCCATTTTTAAAAAAGCGGGATACACGGTCGGCGTGATTGGGACGATCAATTATCGGTTCGGTCAAAAGACAATTCCTGCTCCCAATACCACGCCAGAGTCTTTAGACTTACAAAAAATTCTGTGGGAGATGCTCAGGGAGGGGACCTCTCACGTCCTGATGGAAGTCTCCTCCCATGGGCTTGACCTCGAACGGGTTTTTGGATGTCAATTTGATGGTGTGGTCTTCACGAATTTAACCTCCGACCATCTCGATTATCATAAGACCCTGGAACAATACTTTGAAAGTAAGAAGAAACTCTTTTCGGATTATTTGATGAAGAGTCGTAAAGAAAGACGGTTTGCTGTAACAAACGACGACGACCCCAAAGGAAAAGAGATTGTAAAAGGAGTTGACCTACCCGTCATCCGTTATGGAAAGAGCTCTTCCTGTGATATCACAGCAGATCAGGTGATCTCCTCCTTTGAAGGTCTTTCCAGCCGGATCAGAACTCCAAAGGGTAATTTTTCTGTCCATTCAAAATTGATCGGAGACTTCAATCTCTATAACATCCTCGCTGCGGTGGCGGTAGGGGTGGGCATGGATGTCCCCTTAGAAACCATCAGGGAAGGACTGGAGGGATTAGAAGGGGTGTCAGGGAGATTTGAGAAAGTGGAGAATAAGAGAGGTATTCACATCATTGTTGACTATGCTCATACTCACGATGCCTTGGAGCGGGCGCTATTGGGATTGAAGGGGATCTTAGAAAACAGTCCCCAGAACAATGGGAAGATGATCACGGTCTTTGGATGTGGGGGTGATCGGGATCGAACCAAGCGACCCTTGATGGGTGAAATCGCTGGGAAGCACAGCGATTTGGCTATTCTCACATCAGACAATCCAAGAACGGAGGATCCTTTAGCCATCCTGAATGAGGTGGAGAAAGGTTTGAAATCCCTCCCCATAAAAGTGTGGGGCCAAAATGAAATAAAGTTTTGGAGAACCCAAAAGGGTTATCTCAAAGTTCCGGATCGAAGGGAAGCGATTCGGATGGCCATCCGATTGGCCCAACCTTCGGATACGGTTCTCATTGCCGGAAAGGGCCATGAGGATTATCAGATTATCGGAAAGAAGAAGTTTCCTTTCGATGATCGGGTCGAGGTAAAAAAAGCCTTGGAGGAAAAGTGATCCTTACCCTTGAAGAGGTCCTGAAGGCCACCGGAGGAAAACTCCTCCAAGGGGAGAGAAATACCTTCTTCCAGGGGATTTCCACGGATTCAAGAACGTTGTCTGAAGGAGAACTTTTTATCGCCCTGAAAGGGGATCGCTTCGATGGCCATCACTTCACCTTAGAGGTTCTTAAGAAAAAAGCAGGTGGCGTGGTGATTGAAGAGGATAGGGTCGGAGACATTCGATGGAATGGTTATCGATCCAGAGCCGTCATTGCCGTAAAAGACACCCTCTCTGCTTTAGGAGATCTTGCCCATGACTGGAGACGTAAATATCGTACTCCCGTTGTGGCATTGACCGGCAGCAACGGCAAGACAACGACGAAAGAAATGATCGCCGCTTGCCTGGAGACCACCTTCCCCGTTCTCAAGACAAAGGGGAATTTAAACAACCTCATTGGACTTCCCCTCACCCTCCTCGCCCTCACCGAGAAGGAAAGGGTTGTCGTTCTCGAAATGGGAATGAACGTGCCAGGTGAAATTCGAAGACTGACCGAGATCGCAGAACCTGATATTGGATTGATCACTAACATCCAAAGGGTCCATCTCGAAGGGATGGGAAGTTTGGAGAAGTTAAAGGAAGAGAAGGGGGAACTCTTCCGGAGGATGAGACGGGATGGAACGATTTTAGTGAATCAGGATGACCCCCGGGTGATCGATCTGGCCAATCATTACGTTGGACAAAAGATCACCTATGGAATCGAACGCCCCGCAGAAGTGATGGCTAAAGAAGTTAAGCTCAAGGGAGCGGAAGGAACCTCTTTCACCCTGATTCTGGAACATGAGGTGATGGAGATTCATCTGCGGTTATTGGGGAGGCATTTCGTTCCGAACGCCCTCTCTGCCATGGCTGTGGCATGCCTCTTTGGAGTAGAGGTGAACCAAGCCAAAGAGGCTTTGGAACATTTTCAGCCCTTTCCCATGAGGATGGAAGTCATTCCTCTCAAAGGAGGAAAGACCCTGATCAACGATGCCTACAATGCCAACCCATACTCGATGGAACTCGCCTTGGAGACCCTCGTCGAGGCGAAGGGAGAGGGAAAGGCCATCGCCGTATTAGGCGACATGTTAGAACTCGGAAATTTTACAAGAGAAGCCCATGAACAACTGGGAGAGAAAGTGAGCAAACTTTCGATTGACTTCCTTCTCGCTTTGGGAGAGGAAGCGCCCGTTGTCGTCGAGTCAGCGATTCGTCATGGATTTCCAGTGGAGAGAGGAAGAGTCGTGGAGAGTCATTCAGAGGCCATCTCCCTTTTAAGAAAGATGATTCAGAACGGAGATTGGATTTTGGTCAAGGGTTCAAGGAGGATGGCCATGGAAAAGATCGTAGAAGGTTTGCAAGACGGGAGGGCTTAAAAAGTGCTGTATCATCTACTCTATCCTCTTCACGAACTGTTTTCCTTCTTCAATGTCTTTCGTTATATCACCTTTAGGACCATTTATTCGATTCTAACAGCCCTCCTGATCAGTTTTGTCATCGGGCCTTGGTTGATCAAAAAATTGAGGGCTTTCCAGATTCAACAGGTGGTGAGAGAGGATGTTCCCTCGCGGCACATGGCCAAAAACGGGACCCCCACGATGGGAGGAAGCCTTATCCTGGCCGCCATTCTCATCCCAACCCTTTTCTGGTCTGACCTGACCAATCCGTATACCTGGATTGTTATATTGACCACCTTGGCGTTCGGAATTCTCGGTTTTTGGGATGACTATAAAAAAATGAAAGATAAAAAAGGTATCGGGATCCGGGCTCGATACAAATTTCCCATTCAGGTGGCCATCGGTCTTGTGATCAGCTTCATCCTGTTTACCACCATTGATCACGATTCCAGGTTGATCTTTCCTTTCTTTAAAAAAGTGATGCCGGACATTGGGAATTGGTACATTCTCTTTGGAATGTTTGTGATCGTAGGCTCAGCCAATGCGGTCAACCTGACGGATGGATTGGATGGATTGGCCATCGGACCCGTCCTCATCGCCAGCGGGACTTTTATGCTTTTCTGCTATCTCGCAGGGAATTTCAGATTCGCCACCTATCTCCAGATTCCTTTCGTCAAAGGGAGTGGAGAATTAACCATCTTATGTGGAGCCATGGTCGGTAGTGGTTTGGGATTTCTCTGGTTCAACACCTATCCGGCTCAGGTCTTTATGGGTGATGTGGGCTCTCTCTCTTTGGGAGCAGCCTTAGGAACCATCGCTGTGATCACGAAACAAGAGTTTCTTTTAGTCATTGTGGGTGGAATTTTTGTGATCGAGGCCCTTTCCGTTATCATCCAGGTGATCTCCTATCAATTACGCAAAAAACGGGTCTTCAGGATGGCACCCATTCACCACCATTTTGAATTGAAAGGTTGGGCGGAGCCGAAGATCATCGTTCGATTCTGGATCATTGGGATTATTCTCGGACTGATTGCGATCAGTACGCTGAAGCTCAGGTAGGTATCATTGCAAATTGCAAATTGAAAATTGCAAATTTCAAAATGGAAATTAGTTTAAAAATTTTACACTTTACACTTTACATTTTACATTTTGCATTTTGACATGATGGATCTTCACGGTAAAAAGGTATTGGTCGTAGGCCTGGCCCGAACAGGAATCGCGACAGCAAAATTCCTTAAGACGAAAGGTTCCCTTGTGACCACCACCGAGGTGCAGCCGGAAGAGGGGATGAAAGAAACGGCTCAGGAATTAAAGGGGATGGGAATCTCCATGGAATGGGGTGGCCATCAAATAGGGACTTTCCTCAACCAGGACATCATTGTGGTGAGCCCTGGCGTTGACCTGAGTATCGAGCCCATCCAAAGGGCCATGGGACAGGGAGTTCGGGTGGTCAGCGAGATCGAACTCGCATACCCCTTTATCCATGTCCCTATCATTGCCGTGACAGGAACCAATGGGAAGACCACCACGACGCTACTCATTGGTGAGATGCTGAAGGAGGATGGGAAGAAAGTTGGAGTAGGGGGCAATGTCGGCGAGCCGCTGGTCCTTTTTACAAACGGGAAAGATCGATGGGACGTGTTGGTGGTTGAGATCTCCAGCTTCCAGTTGGAGGCCATCGAGGATTTCCGGCCACGAATCTCAGTCCTCCTCAATATCACCGAGGATCATCTGGATCGGTATGCCCGTTACGAAGATTACATCGAAGCAAAGATGAGGATTTTTGCGAATCAAAATTCGGGGGACTTGGCTATCCTCAATAGAGATGATCCCATCGTGATGCAGCATGGAGAGAAGGTGAAGGCAAAAAAAGTTTTATTCAGTTTGAGGGAGAAACTTGGTGAGGGCGCTTTTTCAAATGGCCAAAGTATCTCCCTTAGGCTTGGGAGGAAGGTGGAAAAATATTCCCTATCCAAGGCGCCGTTGAAAGGAATTCACAATGTGGAGAATATGATGGCAGCCCTTACCGCGGCAAGGATCTTCGGATGCTCGAAAAAAGCGATCCAGGATGTCCTCAATCGGTTTGAAGGTCTTGAACACCGCCTTGAATTTGTCCGGGAGATCGAAGGAGTTCGCTTCTACAATGATTCCAAAGGAACGAATGTCGGTTCAGTGGTTAAATCTCTCCAGAGTTTTTCAGGGCCCGTGATCTTGATCGCAGGAGGAAAAGATAAGAAGGGGGATTTAAGTCCCCTGAAAGCATTGGTCCGGGAAAGAGTAAAACATCTGATCCTGATCGGTGAGGCCAAAGAGAGAATGGCCCGTGAACTTGGAGGACAAACCGATACGGTGCTGGCCAAGACCATGGAAGAGGCGGTGTTCCTCGCCCATCAAAAGGCAAAAGGAGGGGAAGTGGTCCTCCTTTCACCCGCCTGTTCGAGTTTCGATATGTTCAAGGATTACAAGGAAAGAGGAAAGGTATTTAAAGAAGCAGTCAAAAAACTTTAATCACGGAGTGCATAAGTTTATCTGGTTTCTTTAGTTTATTTAGTCCGTTTGGTTGACCAAATAAACCAGAGAAACCAAAGAAACTAAGAATTTGAAACAGGGTTATGGGGAAAGGTAAAAGAAGGCTTGATCTTATTTTGTTGATGGCAACCCTTGCCTTAGTGGGGATGGGAGTCGTCATGGTTTACAGCACCAGCGCCATTATTGCTGGAGATCGTTTTGGAGACCCTTACTACTTCCTGAAGAAACAAGCCCTTTATGCAGCGATCGGGTTTGTTCTCATGATCCTGATGATGTTTTTCCCTTACGAAATTCTAAAACGATTTGCCTATCCGATCCTCATCCTTTCCATTCTCCTTTTGATTGCCGTGTTGATCCCAGGTATTGGGCATCGAGCGGGTGGAGCCATGCGTTGGTTGAAGATTCAATCCTTCTCCTTTCAACCCTCGGAATTTGCGAAGTTGGGTTTGGTTGTTTTTCTCGCCTACTTTCTGGCCAAGAAAGAGGAGAAGATTCGGAGCTTCTCTTTTGGATTTCTTCCCACGGTTCTCCTCTCTGGTCTCGTCATCGCTTTGGTGATGATGGAACCCGATTTTGGAGCCGCTTTCTTTCTCACGGTAATGGTCTTTCTCCTTCTCTTCCTCAGCGGTGCTAGGGTGATTTATATTGTCGGCGCTTTTTTGATTGCCATTCCAATGGCTTATGTTCTTTTGATGAATGTAGGGTATCGCTATAAAAGGCTGATGAGTTTCATCCGGCCATGGGAAGATCCCAATGGCACCAGCTTCCAAATCATCCAATCCTTTCTCTCCTTTGGTTCCGGAGGTCTTTTTGGATTGGGATTGGGAGAAGGAAGACAGAAACTCTTCTTTCTTCCTGCTCCCCACACAGACTTCATCTTTTCCGTCATTGGGGAGGAGTTGGGTTTGGTGGGAGCCATAGTCGTCGTCCTCCTTTTTTTCATTCTCACCCTCAGGGGTATTCAGATTGGCCTTTCCCTTGGAGACAAATTTGGGGCCTATTTAGCGTTGGGGATCACTTTGGTGATCTCCCTTCAGGCCATGATCAATATGGGAGTAGTGTTGGGACTCCTCCCCACAAAAGGGTTGACTCTTCCCTTCATCAGTTATGGAGGGACATCGCTGGTAGCCAATTGTGTGGGGGTGGGAATACTTCTTCACCTTTCGACCCATGTGGAACGAAGATGAGGTGTGTGATTGCTGGAGGCGGTACAGGAGGTCACCTTTTCCCGGGCATGGCGATTGCTGAGGCATTCATTGAAAGAGAAAAGGGGAATGAAGTTCTATTTATCGGGACAGAGAGAGGGATCGAGGCCAAAGTTTTACCAGGAGGAAAATTCCCGCTACGGATGATTAAAGCGAAACCGATTAAAGGAAAATCTTTTCTGAGTCAATGTAAGGCGATTTGGAGCTTACCGGTGGCCATCTCTGAAGCTTTCTCGATCTTGAAGGAGTTTGAACCCCAACTCGTCTTGGGGGTTGGAGGTTATGCCTCCGGTCCGGCCCTGATGGCAGCCTTCTTTCTCAGAATAAAGAGGGCGATCCACGAACAGAACGTTGTGCCAGGAATGACCAATCGTATTTTTAAATGGTTCAGTCAACAAATCTTTGTCTCCTTCGAAGAGGCGAAGAAATACTTCCCTGAGGGGAAGACCGTTGTGACTGGCAATCCGATCAGAAAAGAGTTTTTTGCTTCCCTGAGGAAAGACAAGGAAGGGATGAAGAAAAAAGATCGATTCACCCTCCTCATCTTTGGGGGAAGTGCAGGGGCCCATCGGATCAATCAGGCGATGATGGAAGGTCTGAGCGACCTTCAAGAGATCAAATCCTCCCTGACCATCATTCATCAAACAGGGAAGGAAGATCTCGATTTTGTTTCTAAAGGTTATCAAGAGAAAGGGTTTGATGCGTTGGTCAGACCCTTCTTTGAAGACATGGGCACTTACTACCAGATCTCCGACCTGATCATCTGTCGATCAGGGGCGAGCACTGTGGCTGAATTGGCTGTCTGTGGGAAGGCCGCTCTTCTCATTCCCTATCCTTATGCGGCCCACAATCATCAATGGATGAACGCCAAAAAATTATTCGATCTTGGAGCGGCGAGAATGATTTCGGATAAGGAGTTAAATGGCCAATCGCTGGCCCAAATCATTCTTCATCTTTACGGTCACTCAGAGGAGCGTGCCAGGATGGAGGAGGCGATTCAACGGTTGGCGAAACCGAGAGCAGCAGAGGAGATCGTGGATCGCTGTTACGCCCTGGTTGGAAAAGGAAAACAGGGTTCATTGAGTTCAGTGGGTTTGTTGTGTTTATTGGGTTAACCCAACGAACTCAATGAACTGAGAACAAAAGAAACTGAGATGTATCGAAGAGGAAAAATTCATCATATTCATTTTGTAGGGATCGGTGGAATTGGCATGAGCGGAATTGCCGAGGTGTTGCTCAATCTGGATTACACCATCAGCGGTTCTGATATCAAGGAGACAGAGGTCACCCGAAGGCTCAAGTCTTTGGGATGTGAAATTTCCTATGGTCATCGGAGGGAGAACCTGAAAGAAGCAGACGTCGTGGTCATCTCCTCCGCCATTCGCCAAAGCAACCCCGAGATCGAAGCCGCTGAGGAAAGATTTATTCCTGTCATCCCAAGAGCGGAGATGTTGGCAGAGCTGATGCGAATGAAAATCGGGGTTGCCATCGCAGGGACCCACGGGAAAACGACGACCACCTCTCTCATTGCCACTGTCTTGGCAGCGGGTGGTCTCGATCCAACGGTCGTGATCGGAGGGAGACTGAACAGCATTGGCAGTAACGCCAGGCTTGGCCAAGGTGATTTTTTGGTTGCCGAAGCCGATGAGAGTGACGGTTCTTTTCTTAAATTGATGCCCACTATTGCCGTGGTGACCAACATCGATGCAGAGCATCTTGATTATTATAAAGGAATCGATGAGATCAAAGAGACTTTCCTCTGTTTTTTGAACAAGATTCCATTTTTTGGATTGGCTGTTCTCTGCCTTGATCATCCAAATATTCAGAGTCTCCTCCCAAGGCTGAAGAAGCGATTTACCACCTATGGGTTGACGACACAAGCTGATCTCCAAGCGAAAGAAATTGTCTTTGAGGGACTCTCCACCTCTTTTGACGTCGTCCACCGACGTCAGGAAATAGGAAGGTTGAGTCTTCGAATGCCAGGGCAGCACAATGTCTATAATGCCTTAGCCACGTTAGCCACAGCCTTTGAACTGGATATTTCCTTCCAGGTCGTTCAGGAAACGCTCCGCGATTTTAGCGGAATTCAGAGGCGATTTCAGATCAAAGGAGAAAAGAAGGGAATCCTCATTGTGGATGATTATGGGCACCATCCCGTTGAGATTATGGCGACGCTGAAGGCCGCACGAACGGGTTGGGGGAAAAGGATCGTTGCTGTATTCCAACCCCACCGTTACACCAGGACTCAAGCCCTGTTCAAAGATTTTCTCACTGCTTTTTATGATGCCGATGTGCTCATTCTTACCGATATCTATGCGGCAGGAGAAGATCGGATTGAAGGTGTGGAGGCGGAGGCTCTCTTTGAAGGACTCCGCGAATATGGCCATAAGGATGTTACCTATTTAGGGGACAAGAAGGAGATCGTCGAGCATCTCCTTAGGATTATTGTCCCGGGGGATTTGGTGATCACCTTGGGAGCCGGAGATATCTGGCAAGTATCAGAGGAGTTGGTGAACCGTTTGTGATTTCGGATTAGTTCGGAGATGCGGATTTTGGATTTAATTCCGCACTCCGCAATCGACAATCCGCAATCGAATGAATGAACGGGATTACCAAAAATGGGCATCGGGGTTAATCAAAGGGAAGGTTCTTTTCGATGCACCGATGAGACAATTCACTTCGATCAAATTGGGGGGACCGGCTGAGTGCCTCCTCTTCCCAAAGGATGTGAATGAATTAAAGAAGGTGATTCGTTTCGCCAGGAGAAAAAAAATTCCCTTTTTCATTTTAGGAAAGGGAACCAATCTGATTGTGAGGGATAAAGGAGTACGTGGATGGGTCATCAACTTAACTCGAGGAATGAAAAAGATCACTATGGATGGAGAGATGGTCGAGGCAGAAGCGGGTGTTCCCCTTCAACGGCTGGTGCAGTTCTCCATTCAGAAGGGACTCTCAGGGTTAGAACCCTTCTTCGGCATCCCTGGAACAGTAGGAGGGGGATTGGCGATGAATGCCGGAGCCTGGGGCGCCGAATTGAAGGATGTCCTTCTCTCCATGACCTTGATGAAGGAAGGTGGAAAAATCATCGAGAGACCCCGTTCGAGGCTTCGATTCTCTTATCGAGGATTAGCCCTCCCCCCTTCATGGATCATTCTTAAGGGTCGGTTTCGGTTGAAGAAGGGGAAGAAGGAAGAGATCCTTGAAAGGGTAAAATCTTATTCGGAGATGAGGAAGCGAAAACAACCCTTAGACTCTCCCAGCGCTGGCTCCGTTTTCAAAAATCCAAAGGAAGGGCCGGCAGGAAAATGGATCGAGGAAGTTGGGCTGAAAGGATTTCGGATAGGTCAGGCCATGGTTTCAGACCGTCATGCTAATTTCATCATCAATCTGGGAAAGGCCAAGGCTGAAGAAGTGATCCATTTAATGGAGTTCATCGAAAAGAAAATCTATGAAGAAAAGGGCATCTCCCTTGAGAGGGAGGTGAAGGTGGTGGGTGAGTGAAAGAATCCTCCCTTAAGAAAAAGAGGGTCGCTGTCATGATGGGGGGTCTCTCCCGGGAGAGGGAGATTTCTCTGAAGACCGGAAAGGCTATCCTGAAAGCCTTATCTGAGAAGGGATATACGGTAACCGCCATCGATGTAGGGGAAGATATTGGAGAAACATTGGTCAGAGAAAAGATCGAATGTGCCTTTTTAGCTCTCCACGGAAGATTTGGAGAGGATGGGACCATCCAGGGGATGCTGGAGTTGATGAGGATTCCCTATACCGGGTCAGACGTTCTGGCAAGCGCATTGGCCATGCATAAAATCATGGCCAAGAAGTTTTTCCTTTGCGGAAAGATCCCGACCCCACGTTTCGAGGTTTTTCAACGGGAAGAAATCAAGAAAGGTTTACAGAAAAAAATTTCTCTTCCTTTACCGGTGGTCGTCAAACCGGCAAGGGAGGGGTCCACGATTGGCGTTTCCATTGTCCAGAAGGAAGAGGGATTGGACCCTGCCTTAAAAAAAGCAATGGAATACGATGAGGAGATATTGGTAGAGGAATTTATGAAAGGCAAAGAGATCACGGTCGGCATTCTTGAGGATATTCCTCTCCCCATTATTGAGATCGTTCCCAAGAGCGGTTTTTATGATTTTCATTCGAAATATACAAAGGGTGAAACCCAATATATTCTCCCCGCGAGAATTTCAAGGGAAAAGTATCTCACTGCCCAGGAAATAAGCCTCAAAGCCTTTCAAACACTGGGTTGCTCGGGGGTGGCCAGAGTCGATTTGATGACCGATGAAAATGAAAATCCTTTTGTGATCGATATCAATACCATGCCTGGGATGACCGAGACAAGTCTTTTACCCAAGGCAGCCAGTTATGCAGGCATCCCCTTTGGAGACTTAGTGGAACGGATTCTATTAGGGGCGTCATTGAAGATAGAAAGTGGAAAGTAAATTTGAGTTGCTTGAGTTTCTTGAGTTCTTTGGGTTAACTCGACAAACCTGACAAACCCAATAAACTCAATAAAACCAAGAAGAGGAGAGATGGAAGAGGGCATCACTGTACGAGATGGAAAGTTTCTCCGACCGAAAGTGAGGAGGGAAGAGAAAGGAGGAGAAAAATTTCAGAGGATGGTGAAGAAGGCGATTCGAGTGGCTTTTCAACTTCTTCTCCTCTCTTTTTTCCTCTTTATGGGCCATTGGGTTTATGGGCATCTCTTGGGAGATCCCTATTTTCGAGTGCGGGAGGTTGAAGTGGAGGGAGGTCGAAAGATGACGAAAGAGACCCTTCACTCCCTTACGATGATGGAAGGGATGCCCAACCTCTTTTCGGTTAACCTCAAGAAGGTTGTTAAACGATTGGAGTCCCATCCTTGGATTGACCAAGTGAGGGTGAAGAAGGTTTTCCCCAACAAGATATTGATTCAGGTAGAAGAAAGAAAGCCGATGGCCATCATTCAATTGGGAGAACTTTACTATATCGACACCCATGGAGAGATTTTTTCTCCAGTAGGGGATAGAGATGACTATAACTACCCTTATCTCACCGGATTGACCCGTCAGTTTTTAGAAAAAGAACCGGTTGAGGCAAAACATTTGATCATGAAAGCCCTGGAGCTTTTAAAGATCGTAGAGCAGGAAAAGGTTCCACCTCTTAAAGAACTATCTGAGATCCATATGGAAAAAACTTTTGGTATTCAATGCTTCACCAAAGCAGAAGGGGTGGAGGTCAGAATGGGATGGGACCACTTTGGAGAGAAGTTGAAAAGATTGTCTCTCATCTGGTCAGACTTTCGAAAAAGAGGATTTTCAGCAGTCTCCATCGATTGCAGTGATTTGAAAAGAATGGTGGTCAGAAAGATTCCCTGAGGGGAAACTTGAAAGGAGGTGATCATAAGGTGGGCAAGAAGGATTCATTGGTGGTCGGATTGGACATCGGGACAACGAAAATCTGCACCGTCGTCGGAGAAATGTCTGACGGGGAAGTCAACATCATCGGTCTCGGGACTTCCCCCTCCAAGGGATTGCGGAAGGGGGTGGTCATCAACATTGACAGCACCGTCCATTCGATCAAAAAGGCGGTTGAAGAAGCAGAGTTGATGGCAGGATACCACCTCACCTCTGTCTATGCAGGGATCGCAGGTGGGCACATTAAAGGGATTAACAGTCATGGTGTCATTGCCGTGAAGAATAGAGAGATCGGATCGAATGATGTGAAGCGGGTGATCGATGCGGCAAGTGCCGTCGCCATCCCTATGGATCGGGAAGTGATTCACATCATCCCACAGGAATTCATCGTGGACGATCAGGATGGGATCAAAGACCCTGTGGGGATGTCGGGAGTGAGGTTGGAAGGGAGGGTTCATATCGTCACCGGTGCGATTACCTCTGCGCAGAATATTATCAAGTGTGCCAACAAAGCCGGGCTCGATGTGGATGACATTGTGTTAGAACAGTTGGGTTCGAGCGAAGCGGTCCTGACTCAAGAAGAAAAAGATTTGGGAGTTGCCATCATTGACATCGGAGGTGGGACCACGGATCTGGTGATCTTTTCAAATGGCTCGATCAAGCATACGGCGGTCTTTTCCTTAGCGGGAAGTCATATCACGAACGATATCTCCATGGGACTTCGGACGCCAGTGGAGGAAGCAGAAAAGATCAAAATAAAATATGGATGTTCTTTGGCGGCGATGGTTCGGAAGGATGAAACCATTGAGGTTCCCAGCGTGGGGGGCAGGAAACCCCGTGTCCTGTCCAGGCAGACCTTGGCAGAGATCATCGAGCCGAGGGTCGAGGAGATTCTCACCTTAGTTCATCATGAAGTAGTACGGACGGGCTTTGCCAATCTACTTGCCTCTGGAATTGTCCTCACGGGTGGAAGTGCCATCCTGGAGGGCTTTCCGGAGTTGGCGGAGCAGGTTTTTAACCTGCCCGTTCGGAGAGGAACCCCTGTGGGCATTGGGGGGTTGGTCGATCTGGTCGCAAGTCCGATGTATGCGACTGGAGTAGGTCTGGTTCTTTATGGAAGTGAAAATAAAGGGCAGAGCCGGTTTAAGGTGGGTGAGGGAAACGTCTTCAGTAAGGTCACTCATCGAATGAGAGAATGGATTGGAGAATTCTTTTAATGGAATGATGGAATAATGGAAGGTTGGAATAATGTCACAGGACTAAAACCCAACATTCCAATATTCCGTTTTTCCAATTACTTTAAAAAAAGGAGGGGAAAATGATTGAGTTCGACGAAAATAAAAATTTAGCCGCCAAGGTTAAGATCATCGGAATTGGAGGAGGGGGAAACAATGCCCTGAATACTATGATTTCCTATCAACTCTCTGGGGTCGATTTTATCGCAGCCAATACCGATGCTCAGGCACTGGCGGCAAATATGGCTCCTATGAAATTGCAGTTGGGTGAAAATTTGACCAAGGGCTTAGGAGCCGGAGCCAACCCAGAGGTCGGAAGAAAGGCTGCCCTGGAGGATGTGGAGAAGATTCGGGAAGCTCTAAAAGGGGCAGATATGGTCTTCATTACGGCCGGGTTAGGGGGCGGGACAGGTACCGGCGGGGGACCAGTAATTGCTGAAGTGGCCCGTGAAATGGGGGCCCTCACCGTGGCAATCGTGACCAAACCTTTCCACTTCGAAGGGAAGAAGAGGATGAAACAGGCTGAAGAAGGGTTGGCCAATCTGAAAATGACGGCCGATGCGCTCATCACCATCCCGAATCAGCGACTTCTGAGCATCAGTGGGAAGAGCATGACTCTGATCGAGGCATTTAAAAAGGCAGATGAGGTTCTCTTCCATGCCGCGAAAGGGATCTCAGACATCATTGTTGGCCACGGGATCATCAATCTGGACTTTGCCGACGTCCGGACCGTCATGGTTGAAACGGGAATGGCCTTGATGGGAACGGGAATTGCTTTTGGTGAAAATCGATCCATCGAAGCTGCCCAAAGAGCCATCTCCAGTCCTCTCCTTGAAGATATTACGATTGAAGGGGCTCGGGGGCTTCTCATCAACATCACCGGAGGCGAGAATATGACCCTCAGCGAGATCAACGAGGCGACCACTCTCATCCAGAAGGAGGCCCATGAAGACGCCAATGTGATCTGGGGAATGGTGGTCGACAAGGCGATGAAGGATGAGATTCGAGTGACCGTGATCGCTACAGGTTTCGGAAAGAAAGAGGAAAAGAGAACCTCTCAGCTTAAAAAAGTGGCTCCTATCTCATTTGGCCTCAGAGAGCAAAATAAGGATCTTCCCCACCTCTCTTTCAATACCAAAGAGAATAACAGGGATATCCCTGCTTTTATGAGGAGGGCGAAGGCGAGCGAACGGTTTGATGAATTAAAACTGGAACCACCGTCGGATTTTTCTATCGAGGATGAGGATCGTTTTGATATCCCTACTTTTTTAAGAAAACAGGCCGATTGAACAAGCAAGTGATCAGTGGACAGTGGTCAGTCATCAGTTGTAAATGGTAAAATTATTTACGAAGACTTAAAATTTGTTATACTTGATCTCGTAGACCTCTTTTTGAGAACCGATTACTGATAACTGATAACCGATTACTGATAACGTATGACTTCCTGGAAGCTCGTTCAGAAGGCCAAAGGTATTCTTGAGAAAGAGAGAGGAGTTGTTCAAAAACCATGGGGCGGGAAGATTTCAATTTGTCTCCTCTATCCCAACGCTTACCACGTAGGGATGTCCAACCTTGGATTTCAGACGCTCTATCAGATGTTAAACGCTGATGAGGACGTTGTCTGTGAAAGAGCCTTCCTCCCTGAGCCAGAGGATCTTCAAGAATATCGCAATACCCAAACTCCTCTTTTCTCATTGGAGTCCCAGAAGCCTCTCTCCAGCTTCGACATTTTAGCTTTCTCCATCTCATTCGAGAACGATTTTCTTAATATCCTCACACTCTTGGACTTAGCCCACATTCCATTTGAGAGCCGGCTTCGTGATGGGAGGTATCCCTGGGTGATCGCAGGAGGGGTAGCCGTTTTTTTAAATCCAGAACCCATTAGTGAATTCTTTGACCTCTTCATCCTCGGCGAAGCGGAAGAGGTCATTGGAGAATTTTTAGAAGTCTATCGACAAATCCTTTCAGATAAGGGGAAGAAGGAGAAGGATGATTTTTTAAGAAGACTAAGTGGGGTGAATGGGGTTTATGTCCCAAAGTTTTATCGAGTGGTGTATGCTGAAAATGGAAAGATTGAAGCGATGAGTCCAGAACCAGGATTCCCCAAAAAAGTTGAACGGAGATGGGTGGCTAAGATCGATCAATTCCCAACTCAATCGACTCTTTTTACTCCGGATACAGAATTTAAGGAAATGGCATTGGTGGAAGTGAATCGAGGTTGTCCGAGGGGATGCCGTTTCTGTGCGGCTTGTTTTATTTACCATCCTTTCCGAAACCGAAGTCTCTCCCTTCTTGATTCGATGTCAAGGGAAGCCCTTCTAAAAGAACATCGGATAGGCTTGACCGGGACCGCGGTTTCCGACCATCCCCAACTCCTCGCCCTGTGTCAGAGCATCCTCTCCAAACAGGGAGGAATCTCTTTGTCTTCTTTAAGAGTGGATGCTGTGACTCCCTCATTGATTCAATGTCTAAGAGAGGGAGAGGAACGCACAGTGGCCGTTGCACCGGAGGCAGGCTCTGAAAGACTCCGAAGAATGTTGAAAAAGGGTTATTCAGAAGAAGAGATCTTAAAATCCGTTGATACTCTCGTGGAGAATGGTCTTTTCCAAATTAAGTGCTATTTTTTGATTGGCCTCCCCTCTGAAACAGATGAGGATGTCAAGGCGATCCTCCTTTTGGCTAAACGGATTCGGCATCAGATTCTCATGGTTTCAAGGGACCAGAAGAAGAGGTGGAGATTGATCTTAAGCATTAATCCCTTTATTCCGAAGCCAGCCACTCCTTTTCAATGGGTGCCACTGGAAGGAGTCGGTGAGCTGAAGAAGAAGTTAAAGATAATTCAGAGAGGAATTCAAGGAGAGAGAGGGATGAGGATGATCCATGACCTTCCCAAATGGGCTTATATTCAGGCTCTGCTCTCAAGAGGGGACCGGAGAGTGGGGAAGATTTTGGTGGCCGCCCATCGCACTCAGGGAGATTGGGGGCAAGCCCTTCGGGAGACTCCAATCAACGCTGACTTCTATGTCTATCGAAGGAGAGAGTTAGATGAAATTTTTCCGTGGGATTTCATTGATCACGGTATCTCTAAAGAACGGCTGAAGGAAGAGTATCTTACAGCGATGAAAGATGCAGGGGTATCGATTTAGAAAGCGAAGGCATGTAAGCAGATAGGACAGTTAAGCAATAAGCAAATGACTTAGATAACCAACCCTTAACTGCGTTACAATAACCGAATTACAGGAGATTTTGGAATGAGAATAGAAAAGGTTTCTTTTAAGAGCGAGGGGCAAAGAATTTCAGGAGTCCTCCATCTTCACTGAGACGGAGAATCCACCTTACATCATCACCTCTCATGGTCTTCTCTCCAGCAAGGATAGCGAGAAGTATATTGCTCTCGGAGAGCAGATCTCCAGGGGGGGGATGGGAATGCTTCGATTCGATTTTAGGGGGATTGGAGAAAGCGAGGGAGAGGAAGAAGATAATACGATCAGTAAAAAGATCACCGATCTGAGTGCAGCGATCGATTTCATACGATCCAATTCGGGGTCAGGAAATCGGATCGGGTTGCTCGGGTCGAGCCTTGGAGGTTTTCTCTCCTTGATGAAAGCCTCAATGGATAAAGAGATCAGGGCTGTTGTGATCTGGGCCACTCCTCTTCACATGGATGATCTTGGGTCAAAGAAACAGGAGGAAGATTATCCTCTCCCTCCGGAGGCTTTTTTTGAGGATCTTCCGAGACATCGGTTGTTGCCCCTCTTACCCAACGTTTCAAATTGTCTGGTGATCCATGGTGAAAAAGATGAACTCGTTCCCGTGGAGCAGGCTTTGGGAATTTTTAACAGTTTGGACATTCCTAAGGAGATTCATATCATTGGGGGCGCAGACCATCGATTGACTGATCCATCCCATCGCCGGCGGGCCATCGAACTCAGTGTTGACTGGTTTAAAAAATATCTTTAAGCGGCCCCTGTTCCGAGACTAATGGGTAGCCCCAGTTGCTTTTCCCTATGTAGAATTTGATGATTCGGGCAAGGATTCAATCAGAAGGATTTCAGAAGATGGCAGAGGACGGTAAGGTCATCTTAAAGTTCACAGGCCATTTGATTTCCGTAACTTCAACCGACCAGTTTCACTTCTTTTATTTTCCACTCCCCTTCTTCTTTCTTTAATAAGACATCCAGAATGGTTTTACTCTCCTGGGGCTTACCTCCAGTCGTTGGAAAAATTTTGATCAACCATTCCACCTTTGCCTTGGCGGTATCGCCTGATATCGAAGGATTCCTCAAATCATAGGAGAGGTCAAGGTAATCAAATTTTTTCCAGTTGTCGAGGGTCGCTTTCTTTTTTACTTCTCGATCTTTGAAATCGATTGAGTAACAGGATAGGAATAGGTCAATGTTCTTTTTTAAATTAGCCTGTCGGATGTTCTCGAGCATCCCTTTTATTTTCTCTATCTCCAGTGTTTCTGCAACCATAGCATCAGAGGGGGTGGAATGAATGGCCGTGTTTTGTTCGGTCTCTCTCTTGTCGTTCTCTTTTGGCATGGAAGCAGGCGCTGATGCATTGGTCGCCACTGAGGGGGCGAGGAGAACTGAGCTGGGAACTTCTTTAGAACGGCGTGTCTCTGCGCCAGTCTCTTTGCTCATGTGAGAATAGACTGACCAAAGGAAATATCCCCCTGCCAATGCCAGAATCGTTATGCTCCCTACCTCTAAGGATAAACGGCGATAGTCTATTTTACGTTTCTTGAAGAAGCTTGATCTCCTTTCTAAATCATCAGTTAATCTTTTAGTAGGTTGTTGTTCCGGGGGTGCAACGAGAGGGGTTTCTTCTGTCGTTTCAACTTCTGGCGCAGGGGAGAGTTTAACCTCTTTGTGTTTAGCTCGTTCGATGTCCCCTAAATCCTTCTCTTCAGGACTTGGAAGAGGGGATGGCTCAAAGTCAACTTCAGGGGGTTCGGGACACTTAGATTTTTCCTCTTCTTGTAATGGAAGTTGTGTCACCAGTGTTAACCCACATCTGATGCAAGAATCCCCACGTTCATAGATTATTTTACAAGTGGGACAGACGAGTTTTTTACGGGGGACCTCTATCAATGGTTCTCGGATTGTTTGAAATGGAATAGATTTTTCCTCAACGTCGGGTTTATGAACTTCTTTTGGTTCTTTTTTTATTTGAGGGGAAAATTGAGGGATGAGGATTGACCCACATTTGATGCAAAAATTCCCTCGTTCGTAAATGACTTGACAATCAGGGCAGATCAGATTTTCTTGAGGTTTCTTTATTTGTTGTTCTTGTGGCGTTTGACCTTCGAGGGGTCCTCTTTCCTCTGTAGTTTCTTTATGATTACCCTTTAACTCCTCTTTTTTCCCGGGTGGGATGTTGGGTGCCAGGGTAGACCCGCATTGTATGCAGGAACTCCCAAATTCGTAAATGATTTGACAATCCGGGCAGATCAGTTTTCCAACGGATTTTCCCTCTTCAGGTCCATTTCCTTTTTTTTGAGTTGAAATGGGTTCTAATTTCGGGACAAGGGGTTCTCCACAATATTTGCAAAATTTTCTTCCTTCCTCATATTCGACGTTACAATTCATGCAGATTAACATTGATCCCTCTTGAAACGATCCTTTTTAATCATCACATTGGCATCGGTTTGGGAGGAGATGGAGAAGGGGAGGCGTTAGATCCTTCGGAAGTGGCTAATTTATTCACCCATGCCTCGATTCCGTCCTCAAGTCGAACACGTAACCAGGTTCCCTTTACCTCAAGAATTCCCAGCGAAGTCCCTTTCTTCACGTTGCGAATTACCTTATAATTTGTTCCCGGCCCTTCACGCAGATTCACATTATCCCATTCGACTCGGGTGACACGAAGAGGAGGGGGTGGGGTTACGACTGGGGGCGGAGGCAAAGTCACTTCAGGTTGGACTTTTACGGGAGGGGGTTTTGGGGTCTCCTTCGGGGGGATAATAGGAGAAACCCGATAGGACTCAGGAGGGGTCTTGGCGACAATAAAACTCGTTGAATCCTCGATAGCGATGCGTATCGCCTTCTCCATCGGTGTTTTTGAAAAGTCTTTAAAAACCTCTGGCAATTTAACTCCACCTTTTCCAATAGTCCCTCCAAAATCCGTAGCCTTTCCCCTGACTCTTTCAGTGGAGAGGATCTGGTTGGTCCTTGGATTCGTGACCGTCACCATGAGGGTAACATAAGAAGCTCCTCCTCCTTCCTCTCCAGCCCCTGCAATCCCTTGTTTGAATTCCTTAATGAACCCTTCTACAAGAAGATCGCTTTCATCCTCTTTTTTAATTCGGCCGCTGTCTCCAATATTCTGGCCTCTGCTAACATCATATAAAGATTTTTGGACTTGGACAATATATCGATTTGTGGCCAACATGGCTTGACGTAACATCTCAGCTATTCCATCCCCTGCCTGGCTGTTCTCTTGACCCCTTACCGATTTGTCAATGAACTTAGTGATGATCACTCTGGCTTTGGGTCCTTTATAGTTTTCTTCCAAGATCTGTCCATAGGTTGGCCATGTAGGAGTGGTAGGTTTCTCATCAGGATGGATGACCTGGTCAATTGCCGAGCAGCTCATCAAGAATAATATGAATGCAATCGACAGAACCTTAAGAATAAGATTAATGGATAATTTCCTCATAAAAGTTCCTTAACTTAATCGTTATTAAGTTAAAAGTTAAAGCCCAAACTGAAATTTATTATAAAAATTCTTATTTAAAATAAGCAAAATAAGTGCCAAATTTTGCCTATTTTAATTATTTGAATTTACACGATTTTTCTACAAAATGATTTGTTTTATGAACAAAAAAGTGCCAAATTTTTGCCCAGTAGCCACAAAATGTCCAATTTCTTTAATAGATCCCAAAAATGAACGGAGATGGAAATAAAGGATAGATATTAATTGATTAAAAGCAGTCCATTTCAGAAGAGACAATGCAATTAAATTTGGCACTGGGGATTAGTTCCTGATTCCTAATCCTTATTCTCAACCCCTAATCCCCAGTCCCAAATCTCTGTTTTACATACGCCAAAATACTGGCCATGGTAGGCCCAGCCTGGCCATGAATGACGAGGTCCGCCATATCATCGTAGGGGGTTGGGTCGCGATTGATGATCACCAATCTCGCTCCATTCCTCTTTGCCACTAAAGGCATCGAGGCCGCAGGTTGGACAACCAAGGAGGAACCCACCACCATGAAGAGATCACAGATGGAGGATCGGTGATAAGCCTCTTGCGTTTCCTTCTCTGGCATGGATTGGCCGAATGAAATGGTAGCGGGTTTAAGAAGTCCACCACAATCGTCACAACGGGGTGCCTTCTGTCCTTTTTTTATTCGTTCTTGGATTTCATCGCGGTCATATCTCTTTTGACAGCTCAAACAGGAAACGAAGATGGCTGTCCCATGGAGTTGAATCACCTTTTCTTCCGAATTTCCGGCCCTGAAATGAAGGCCATCAATGTTTTGAGTGATGACGCAGTCGAGTTTGCCCAGTTTCTCCAATTCACTAATGGCAAGGTGAGCCAGGTTGGGTTGAGCCTTTTTTATCGGTTCATACATTTCCGTTGCCATCTGCCAATATTTCTCACGGGAGTTTTCACTAGCAAGGAAATTCTGGAAGTAAAAATCCTCAGGGTTATATCGATCCCAAACTCCTCCGGGGCTTCGGAAGTCTGGGATCCCCGATTCTGTGCTGAGCCCTGCACCGGAAAAGACGATCACCCTTTTAGAAGCATTGATCCATTGAGCGATCTGTTTAAGTTCTTCCTCCATTTTTTCCTCCTCATTGGGTATCCCGTAAATTCGAATATCGAAATTTCACTCCGGAAGACGTCAGGCGTTAGGGGTAAGGGGTAAAACCCCTTCCGACTTGCGCCTCACGCTTTCACGAAGCTCAGGATTTCGTGCTTCGAGTTATAATTTCCTATATCACACGCTTCATATGACTTGCAAGCGGGAGACACCCTATGATAAAATTTTGTAATGAAATGTAATTTAATTCAGCAAGGATATCCCCAGGGGAGTTGTTTTATCGAGGTCGAACAAGGGAAGGCCCTTGCCTGTGAAGCCGCCCTTAAAAAGACAGACAATGGCCTCCTCAGGCTGATCTCTGCCGTTCATCTCTCCCGTCCAGAAAATTACCTCTCCATCTACCAATCGGGTTGTAACTTCTCCTGTCGAAAATGCCATTCCTGGAGTTTCACAAGGATCGCCAAGGGCGATTGGTGGTCCCCTGCCGATATATTAAAGGCATGCAAGGAATATGAAAAGGAAGTGACCATTCGAGAGCCCCGAGAAAGAGCCACTGCATTTCATGCCTTTGATTCATGTCGTGGTTGCGGAGCTTGTGTGATGTCTGGAAAAAGGTCTTCTCTCTGTCCCAAAGTGATCCAGAAAAAAGAGATCGTTTTGAGTCCTCAGGGATGGGGACCCGCACGCAATATCGTTGCCTTCACGGGAGGTGATCTGACCTGTTGCCCAGAGTACTATATCGAATGTACACGTCTCATCAAGGCAGAAACGGAGCTCTGGGTGCTGATTGAAACCAATGGTTATGGCCTCACCCCTCAGAATCTTGATGCGTTGAGGGAAGCCAAGGTTGACTCCTTCTGGCTCGATATGAAGGCCTATGACGGGACAGACCATAAATGGCTGACCGGCTGTTTCAACCGAAACATCCTCAAACTTCCCGAAGAGATTGTTAAAAGAGGTTTTGTTCTGGAAGTCCTTTCCCTCTATATCCCAAACCTTGTAGAGGCGCCACAGTTGAAAAAGATTGCCCAATTGCTTTTCGACGTCGATCCAGAAATTCCTTTTACCATTTTGGCCTTTTTCCCCGAATATCAAATGAAGCGGTACAAGAGCCCGAAGGTTTCTGAGATGATCGAAGCCTATATGGAAGTCAAGACCGTTGGGCTAAGGAATGTGAGGTTGGGCAATACCGGGATTTTCGCCTCATCGGAGCAGGATTATGATCTCCTGAAAAAGAAGGTGGGGATGGGGAACTACTAAGAAATCAATGCAAAATGATCAATGCTAAATGGTCAGTGTAAAATGTAAATCGAAAAGCGGGGGAGAAAGAAGATGGAAAGGGTTAGGAACTACATCAATGGAAAATGGGTTGATTCTCAATCTGGCAAAACGTTTCGCTCGATCAATCCAGCCAACAAGGATGAAGTGGTTGGAGTCGTACCGAAATCAGGTCGAGAAGATATCGATCAAGCAGTCAAGGCAGCGCGAGAAACCTATGAGCCATGGCGACTCACTCCGGCCCCCCGTCGGGGTGAAATCCTATTCAGGGCCGCAGAAATTCTATTGAGAAATAAAGAGTCTTTTGGAAAGCTGGAAACACGGGAGATGGGTAAAATCCTTTCTGAAGCCCTGGGCGATGTCCAGGAAGCCATTGATATGGGTTATTACATGGCTGGAGAGGGGAGAAGGCTTTCGGGAGAAACCGTTCCATCTGAGCTCCCCAATAAGGATATGAAATCCGTTCGCGTTCCTATGGGTGTTTTCGGCTTGATCACCCCATGGAACTTCCCCATCGCCATTCCTGCATGGAAAGTCTTTCCTGCCCTCGTTTGTGGAAATACAGTTGTTTTTAAACCCTCCAGTGATACTTCTGTCTGCGCGGCAAAATTTGTGGAGGTTCTGGCAGAAGCGGGTTTACCCAAAGGGGTTTTAAATCTCGTTCATGGATCAGGAGGGGAAGTAGGGGAATATTTAGTGAGCTATCCAAGGGTGGATGCCATCTCTTTTACAGGTTCTTTTGATACTGGGAAACATCTCGAGGCGATTTGTGGGGCCATTCATCGGATGATTGTAACCGAGATGGGAGGGAAAAATGCCATCATCGTCATGGATGATGCGAATCTTGATTTGGCCGTTGAGGGAGCCATCTGGGGTGGTTTTGGAACGACCGGCCAGCGATGTACGGCTGCCAGTCGAGTCATTGTGCACAAGGAAGTCTATAAAAAATTTATTGGACAATTTAAAACGGCCGGCTCCCATCTCAGGGTGGGAGATGGCCTTCAACGAGAGACGGATGTGGGTCCAGTGATCAATGAATCCCAGTTCAATAAGATTCTTAAATATATCGATATTGGAAAGAAAGAAGGGGCCAAGCTCATACTGGGAGGGAAAGCCTATCAGAAGGGCAGTTGTTCCAGAGGATATTTTATCGAACCCACCATTTTTAGCGAGGTGACTCCTGAGATGCGGATCGCCCAGGAGGAGATTTTTGGCCCGGTCGTTTCCGTGATCAAGGCAGAGGATCTTAAGGACGCCATTCAAATCGTTAATCATACTCCCTATGGGTTTTCCTCTGCGATTTATACCCAAGATGTCAATTCATCGGCTATTGCAGAGAGGGACCTGGAGACGGGGATCGTTTACATCAATGCCTCCACGATTGGTGCAGAGATACATCTTCCTTTTGGTGGGATCAAACATTCGGGTTATGGAAGAAAGGAGGCAGGAGGTCGAGGGGGCGCGCTGGATACCTATAGCCGGTGGAAAGTGATCTATAGGGATTTCAGTGGTCGAGCTTCAGAAAGCCCAGATCGACAAGTAAGATATGGAATACTGGAATGATGAGAAGAATGGGAGGATGGGATATTCCAATATTCCAAGAAACTATTGATTCTTCCTTCTAATTATGATAATGAAAAGCCAAATCGGAAGTTTGAAAGGAAGACCTCATGGAGAAAAAAGTCCTCATCGTAGATGATGAGGAAAGGGTGGTCCAGTCGATTGCAGGTGTTCTGGAAGACGAAGGATTTCAAGTCGCCAGGGCAAAGAGTGGGGAAGAGGCGATTAAAGTTTTCCAGCAAGAGGAACCGGATATCACCCTCCTCGATATCTGGATGCCAGGGATGGATGGCATCGAAGTATTGAAACGGCTCAAATGGATTTCTCCGGATTGCCAAGTGATTATGATCTCTGGCCATGCGACGATCTCGACCGCCATGACCGCCGTCAAATTGGGTGCTTTTGACTTTATTGAAAAACCTCTTTCTCTGGATACCCTCCTCATGACCATTCATCGGGCCCTCAACCAACAGAAGGAGTTGCTGACCATCCAGCGATCGGAGGAGATTGTAACGGAGGATCCTTTTGAGGGCAAAAAGGTTTTTCCAAAGGAAGTGGCTGCAGAATTCACAGGGCCTCCTTTTCCCTCCATCCGGGAAGCCATCTCTTTAGCCAGAGAGGTCACAAAAAGAAAAGGGACCTCCTTATACCCTCAGCGTACCCTTAAACAGAGTATGGTCCTTTATGGAACAGGACTACATTCCGGAAAGAAGACAGGCCTTCTTTTCCAGCCCCTTCCCCTCATAGTGGAATTCTTTTCGGAAATATCTCTTCGGATGAGTTCGTCCCCGCACATCTCGATTATGTCCAAACAACGGAATTTGCCACCTCTCTCAAAAAGGGAGGCGCGATCGCCAAGACCGTCGAACACCTCATGGCGGTATTGCACGCCTATCGGATTACCAACCTGATGGTAAAGATGATTGAAGAGATTCCGATTATGGATGGTTCTGCTCTTGAATTTTGTAAGATTGTGGAAGAGGCAGGGGTGGAGGACCAGGAAGAGAGGGTCGATGAATTGGTCATCGATCGAAGGCTGGAGATCGTTCACAACAATAAATCTCTGACCATCGAGCCTGCAGAAGTCTTTTCCATCCATTTCTTTTTAAACTATCCGCCCCCCATTGGGGAGCAGACTTTTGATTTCACATTGGAGAGCGAGGAGGCTTTCAGGGATCAGGTTGCCCCTGCGAGGACATTTGGGTTCCTCAAGGATATCGAGATGCTTGAACGAATGGGGATGGCAGGAGGAGGTCGCCTCCATAACTTTATCCTCCTCGACGATGGGAAGATCGTCAACACCGAACTCCGTTTTTTAGATGAGTTTGTCCGGCATAAGGTTCTTGACTTGATCGGCGATTTCTATCTCCTCAATCGTCCGATTCGAGGGAAAGTAACCGCCCGTTTGACCGGCCACACAGAAAACATCGCTCTCATGAAGAAGATTCAGGAGGCGCAAAGAGAAAAAGAACGGTGAGCGATCACCCGATTCTTTGGAGAGAGCTGAAAAACTACTATACGCTCTCTTGATTATACAGATTTCAAAAGAGGATTACACAGATTTTACAGAGATTTCTGCATTCAGAAATCTCTTGGAGGGACAAATGGCACAAGAGGAATATCGACCCCCGATCAAAGAATTTTTAGACAGACTGGTGGACCTGCTGGCAGAGAAATATTTTGAGCGGATGGACGACCGGATGAAAAAGATTCCTGAGCTCCGAAGATTGATCACGGCCAAAGAGGCAAGTCAGTTTTTAAGCCTCTCCACGGATACGGTCTACCGGATGGCCTCGCTGAAAAAACTTCCTTACCTCAAAATCGGGGATCGAGTCCTTTTCGATGTGAAAGCCCTTGACCACTGGGTTGAGAAACATATGATCCGAGAGAAGGAGTGGAAGAGGGAAGAATTAAAACCAGAGATCGAAAAGGAGAAGTCCAATACCAAATCTCCCAAGGAATCAGACCTCCTCAGCTTCTTAAAGAAAAAGGGAAGGGATTAGGAAATTTAGATTTCGGAATGCAGGTTACGGAATTTCAAATCCTATATTCTGGTTTCTGACTTCTGAATGAAAGCCACTCCATAAAAAAAGCGACTTCTGTTTGACCTTACTTCACCACCCCCAACTCTTTTAATTTTTCTGGAGGAGAAATCCCATCTTCAGATCCACCGCAATAGAATGGGTCAGATCGAGGTGGAGAACCTTGCCGAAATCGAAACTTTATTTTTCCTTGACAGGGAGGGGGGTGCAAATTTAAAATATATATTAAAGAAGGAGGTGAGGTCCATGAGATGGATGTTCCCCCATGCAACCCATTGCTCGACCTGCGGTTCGTTGCAATGGTCCTGAGCAAGACGTTAAACGGCTCATAGGCAAAAGGAAGAATTTAAAGGCCGGTCCCTTAACCGGCCTTTTTTATTTACATTTCTTATCCTAAATAGTATATCACTTGAGATTCATGTAAATTTTGCCATCGGAATAATTGCTTCAAAGGATTTTAACATATATCATTTCTTCTCATCCGCAGGGAGAGGGAGAAACTGAGGGGAAAAGGAGAGTCCAGTGGAAAATCGTCTAAAGAAAGAAATCTGGGGAATGAAAGACTGGTTGGTAGAGATTCGGAGAAAGATTCATATGCATCCAGAGCTTGGATTCGAAGAGGTTGAGACCTCTAAACTTGTTTCCGAATGGCTTGAAAGATTTGGACTCCAGGTGAAGAGAGGATGGGCGAAGACCGGAGTGGTGGGACTCCTTCAGGGGAGCAAGCCCGGGAAAACGGTGGCCATCCGAGCAGATATGGATGCCCTTCCCCTCGAGGAGGCAAATCAAGTCCCTTACGCTTCAAAGGTGAAAGGGAAGATGCATGCTTGCGGTCATGATGCCCATGTGGCGATTCTTTTGGGGGTGGCAAAATTCTTTTCATCGATGAGAGAGAAGGTGAAGGGAAGAATCCAGTGGATATTTCAGCCTGCGGAGGAAGGGGGTGGAGGTGGTAAAGTGATGGTGGAGGAGGGAGTCCTGGAGAATCCAGAGGTGAATGCGATTTTCGGAGCCCATGTCTTTCCTTTCCTTCCGGTTGGGAAAGTCGGAGTTTACGAGCGAGAAGGATTGGCGGCCACAGATCGTTTTACCATCAAGGTGATCGGCAGGGGTGGACATGCCGCTTCCCCTCATGTGACAAGGGACCCAATTCTTGCGGCGGGTCATCTCATTACGCAGATTCACTCCATTGTCAGTCGAAATATCAACCCATTAGAGAATGCAGTGGTAACGGTTGGCAAGATCAGTGGTGGAACGGCATTTAATATCATTCCGGATGAGGTCGAATTGCTTGGAACGGCCCGTTCTCTAAATCCCCAGGTGAGAGAAGAATTAAAATCCAAACTGGAACAGGTGACCCAGGGTGTTGCTGGCTCTTTTGGGATGAATTATCGATTCGATTTCGAATATGGATATCCCGTTTTAATCAACGATTCGGAAATGACCCGATTGGTCATTTCAGCCTGTTCAAAAGGGATAGGGAAGGAGAATGTGGAGGTCTTAAAGCCTTCCATGGGAGGAGAGGATTTTGCCTATTACCTTCAAAAAGTTCCGGGATCTTTTTTCAGGTTGGGATGTCGAAATGAGGAGAAAGGGATGATTCATCCCTATCACAGCAGCCTCTTTGATATTGATGAAGAGGTGCTCCCTTTCGGTGTGGAGATGTTTGTGAGGATCATCGATCAATATTTGGGACTGAATATAGCCGATAAGGTGCTCCCCCAAACTTTTTAACGGATGGAATGATGAGGAGTGTTCAAAGTTCTGAGAATTCTAACAAAGCAGAAGGAGAACCTCAATCCTTTCTTTCCCTATTAAGCCCTTTGTTTTTTCTTGTGGGCATCTTCTTCTTGAATTTTATTTCTCGAATCGTCCTGTCACCTCTATTGCCCACCGTTGAGAAGGATCTGAAGATAGGGCATGAGGAGGCAGGGTCCCTCTTTTTCATCATCTCTTTTGGGTATTGCATCGCGCTTCTGGGATCAAGTTTTGTCTCTTCTCGTTTGACCCATCGAAGGACAATCATCCTCTCCACCATCGCCCTTGGCGGAGCTCTCCTGTTTGTCGGCCTTAGCCATCACCTTTGGAGCGTCCGTTTGGGATTCTTCATACTGGGGATGGCGGCAGGGCTTTATCTCCCCTCAGGAATGGCTACCCTTACCGAATTGGTGAGCCCAAGGGATTGGGGGAAGGCTATTTCGATTCATGAATTAGCACCCAATTTAGGTTTCGTCGTTGCTCCATTGATTGTGGAAATGCTTTTAAGATGGTTTTCCTGGCAAGGAATTTTTATGGGGTTCGGCATTCTCTCCGTCCTCACTGGCATTTTTTTTCTCCTTTTTGGCAGGGGAGGAAATTTCTTCAGCGAAGTTCTCAATGTCAGCACCCTTCGAGTCATCTTAAAAGAACCTTCTTTCTGGATCATGATAGCTCTTTTCAGCTTGGGGATTGGTGGCACATTTGGGATGTACACTATGTTTCCATTATACCTGGTATCAGAGAAAGGGATGGACCGTACCTGGGCCAATACATTGGTGGGACTTTCCCGCATCGCTCCTGTTGGAGTAGCCATCCTCTCCGGGTGGATGACAGATCGTTGGGGGCCGAAACGGGCTCTGAAAGCGATTTTTTTGGCGAACGGGACCGTATCCGTATTACTGGGTGTGACCTCCGGATGGTGTGTTATCCTTCTCATTTTTCTCCAACCCATGTTGGCCTCCTCCTTCTTCCCGCCAGGTTTTGCCGCTCTCTCTCAAATAGGAGGTTCCAAGTTCAAGAATATTGCCATCTCTCTCACCATGCCGGTAAGTTTTCTCATTGGAGGCGGAGCCATCCCGGCTATGCTTGGTACCATCGGAGAAGTGAGATCCTTTTCGACAGGGTTTATTATTTTAGGAGGGATCCTATTGATGGGGGTCCTGTTAGCCCGATCTCTAAAATTTAATAGGGATTCATTTCAGACCACCGTTGGTTCTTGATTTGAATTTAGGGATCATATCTTCATTTGCCATTTATTCTTTTGAAAAATTCATTTATTAATGAGATTAGTGAGTGGAGAATCATAACAATGTCATAAGTCAATGATGGAATACTGAATTTGGGTGGGAGAAAGGAGAGTACCTTGAATAAAGCCGTGATTATGAGTGGAGTCAGGACACCCGTCGGGAGATACATGGGCGCTTTAAAAGAAGTGGCTGCCTATGATTTAGGAGCCTTGGTTTTGAACGAAGTTGTCAAAAGGGCTGGAGTGGATCCTATGCAGGTGGATGAGGTCATTTTGGGGCAATCCTATCAAAGCGGTGAGTATGTCAATATTGCCCGCATGGCTCTCCTTAAGGCAGGTTGGCCCGACTCGATTCCCGGGATGACTCTGGACCGTCGGTGCTGTACTGGCCTGGATGTGGTCTGTTATGCTGCCATGGCGATCCAAACGGGTAATTCAGAGATTGTCATTGCAGGGGGCGTGGAAACCATGAGCAGTGCTGAGTTTTATGTGCCTGGCGACATCAAATGGGGAATTGGTGGTAAAAAGGGAATGCCGCGTGGGCATGGGGATCTCTCCATATGGGGAATTCCCTTTTACGATAGAATCCAACGGGGCAGGGTCATGTCTCAACCCGAGGAGAGATATGGGATATTGCCATCGATGATGTCTTGGGCCGAAACGGCAGCCAAAGAAGAGGGTATCTGTCGGGAGGATTGCGATCAATGGGCCTTGGAAAGCCATCAAAAGGCCTGTGCCGCTATTGAATCAGGTAAATTTAAAGAGGAGATTGTGCCCGTTCCCGTACCAGACTCCAAAGGGAGAAAGGTGTTCGTCGATCGCGATGAGAATCCAAGGGCAGATACAACCTTAGAGCAGTTGGCCAAACTTAAGCCCATTCTTGGAGGGGTCTGTACAGCAGGAAACTCATCTTCGGAGAACGATGGTGCAGCGGTCTGCGTCGTCACCTCTGAAGAGAAGGCAAAAAAACTTAACGTGAAGCCGTTGGCTTATGTCAAAGCTTTTGCTGTGGCCGGTGCGGATCCTCGTCGGACTTATCTTACAGTGCCAATCGCCGTAGAGAAGGCCTTAAAGAAAGCAAATTTAAGTATGGGCCAGATCGATCTGATAGAGATCCAGGAGGCCTTCGCCGTACAGGTCTTAGCAGACCTGAAAATGATGAATCTTACAGAGAAAGATTATCCAAGAATCAATGTCAATGGGTCCGGCATCTCCCTCGGTCATCCCATTGCCTGCACTGGCACAAGGGTCCTGGTTACCCTTCTTCACGAGATGAAACGACGCAACAGCCGCTACGGTCTGGAATGCATTTGTGGGGGAGGGGGATTAGGCATCGCAGCTATTTTTGAGCGGGTATAAACATCCTATCTTCATGCCCCTTAATAATCGGGAGTCATCGATCTGAAGGACAAAAAAGATTAGCTTTAGCTATGAGAAAAACTCCAGAGAATTTCTCAAAGAAGATCATATGAGAGAAGTTTACCATCAAAAGGTGTGAACAGATGAGTATTTAGAACAATTATATCATAATACATTTTGGAGCAGAAATTAGTGATTTCCAATAAGGGGCATCTACAATATTCAGCATACTGGAGATCGATGTCACCCTAGTCCTAACGGAAATGCCGATCATGGAATGAACCTTACATTCTTTGTTCTTTGAATAATCTAAAAGGGTAAACCCCGTTAGAAATTCCAGCGGGGCATTAAACCCCGCCGGAATTATTTTAAAATCTAACCCCGTTGCAGCCGCCGGCCCAGAGGGCCTCTGGCCCGGAGGGAGCAGCGGGGCATTATTTCTAACGGGGTAAATAGGAGGTCTCTTATGGGAGGGAGAAAAAAAAGAATCCCTATGGATTGCGCTTCATGCAAATTGGAAGTGGCAAAGAAGGTATGCATGGCCAAAGAAGGCACCGGCTCTACGGGCTGTCCAACATTGACACAAAAGAAGATTCTTAATCGGTCTAATCGAGAGTACGAACGTCCCGACATCAAGGAATTTGCCAGACAGGCATCTATTCAGGAAGGGGAATGCTATGTCAATCGCCACCAGCGGCCCTATGTCATGCAACCGACCAAGACCCGTATGGAGGAGATTGTTGAGTTTTCAAGGAAGATGAAGTGCAGAAGGCTCGGACTTGCTTTTTGCATCGGTCTTGCCAAAGAGGCTTCTGTGGTTCAGGAGATTTTGAGAATGAAAGGATTCGAGGTGATCTCAATTCTCTGCAAAGCTGGGAGAACCTCGAAAGACCGGGTCGGAATCAAAGATGAGGAAAAGATTTTCCGTGGGACAGAGGAGTCTATGTGCAACCCTATCTTCCAGGCCAAACTGTTCAATGAGGAGAAAACGGATTTGAATATTCTTCTTGGCCTCTGTGTGGGGCACGACTCCCTTTTTTTCAAATATGCAAAGGCACCGACGACGGTTCTCGCTGTGAAGGATCGGGTTACCGGCCACAACCCGTTGGTACCGATTTATCTCTCAACCTCTTTTTACCAAAAGCTACGGCATCCTGAAATTTCGTGAAAAAGACCACGAGAACTTTGAATGCAGGGATAGGTTGCCTGCTGCGGGGGAACACTGACAAAAACGGAGGTATCAATGGAATTTAGAGAGCTTATCTCATTGGCAGAGGAGAATTTGAAAACCAAAGATATTCTGAAGAATTATTGTTTAAGAGAGGGAACGTATTTGAGAAATGGGCCTGAAACGAATTTCGTTGGCCATTTTAACCTACGATATTTCGAGCGCTTCGGGTTCAAATTCAGAATGATCGATTCCCAGGAAGCTTCCACCGAGATTAATCTGTTTAAACGGAAATTTAAGACCCCAATTCTAAGTGGCGCTCTTTCGGGGATGATGGATATTACCGACAAACCTTTAGTCAAGGTCGCCTCTGGAATTAAAGATAGTGGATCGATGATGTGGGTGGGAATCACGTCCTCAGAACAACTTAAAGAGGTGATCGGCACCGGAGCCCCCACAGTCAGAATCGTCAAACCCTTCCAAGATATCGAAGTGATGATGAAAGAGTTAAAGGAGGCTGAAGAATGGGGAGCTATCGCTGTTGGGACTGACATTGATTTTTTTTACGGGGGCAAAAGGGGAGATCAGATTTTTGCTCCCAAAGCGATGGGTCCAAAAAGCCTGAAAGAGCTGAAGAGATTAGCGGAAGCTACCAAGCTTCCATTCATCTTAAAGGGTGTGCTGAGTGCTCAAGATGCCAAGAAAGCTCTTGAAATTGGAGCAGGTGGAATCGTCATTTCAAACCATGGGGGGTCGATCATTGACTACGCCGCTCATCCACTTGAGGTGTTACCGGAAATTAAAAAGGTCATTGGAGACCAGATGCCCATTTTTGTCGACAGTGGATTCCGGAGAGGTTCGGATGTTATGAAGGCATTGGCTTTAGGTGCGAATGCTGTTCTTGTTGGGTGGGTGTTAGTCATGGGTTTGGCTGCGAACGGCAGCCAAGGGGTTACCGAGATGGTGAATATTTTGACAGGTGAACTACAACGAATCATGAGTGTGACAGGGTGCAGCAGACTGTCAGAAATCGGTAGTGAAATCTTAGTGGAGCGAGATTTTTTTATCAGCAGATCTTAGTCAAAGCGGTCCCTTAACAAACTTAAAGATCACCTCCTCGTTGTTCGTTTCAGGTGTCGTCTGTTCAAGAAGTCCTGACCATTCCAAAATCTGGTTCGACATCTGCGCGGTATGTGGGCTTTTATATGACATTACGATTGAAGGGAAAACTGAGCCAGCAAAAAAGAAATTAAGGCAAAAAATAAAAATTAAAATGATTTAATTCTTTGGAAAACAAAAAGTAAGAAATATGATTTAAAATCAAGTTATTGTCAATAAATTTAGAAAAACTTGGTTCCAAAATTTAGACGGAAATAAACGAATTATTTTCTTGACAAAAAAAATTATCTTTAGTAGAAATAAGCCAGCTGGCCGGTTTAAGCCAGCTGGCCGGTTTTTTTATAACCTCGCAAAGGTGGGCTTTAATGAAAAAATGGGTGAAACAATTAAACGGTAAAGAATTTAATAAAATGTGTGTTATTGGAAAAGCGGCCTCCAAGTTATTTGATGAGAACGGGTACCTGGAAACAAGTCTGAAGGATATTTCCATCGCGGCGAAAATAAGCAAAGGAGGTATTTACCACTATTTCTCCAATAAACATGAAATCCTTTACTTTGTTCTAGATAACTATATGGATCTCCTTTTAGGAGGGCTAGAGGAAGAATTGAAAGAGATGGCCGATAATGCTTCAAAAATCCAATTTATCATGTTTCGGCATTTAAAGCTTTATAATAGAAATGTACCCGAGGCCAAAGCACTACTCATTGAAGCACATAACCTACCCTCAAAATATTTTAAAGCGATTGCCGAAAAAGAAAGAAAATATGCTCAAATATTAATCGACCTCCTTTCAAATTACTTTGATGGCAGTATGCAGATAGATAAATTAAAAGCCATTAGCTTCACCTTGTTTGGAATGTTCAATTCAATCATGTATTGGTACAACCCTGAAGGACCCGTCACACTCGAAGAACTTTCTAAGATTGTCTACGATATTTTCTTGAAAGGTGTGAGTTGTTACAAAATTAATTTAGAAAAACTCTAGTAGATGTTTCATCAACGTGTCAGACAAGGAGATAAAAACTATTTTTATCTCCCTGTGTCGGCCACTGGTTGTAGCCAATGAAGGGAGAAAAAGGAGACTCAATGATGGTGAACAAAGAAAAACTGTTGGAAATGCTCTATTTGATGGTGAAGATTAGGCGGGTAGAGGAACGTCTCCTCGATATATTTGCGCAGGGGAGGATACCTGGATTCATCCATGTAAGCATTGGGCAGGAGGCAGTGGCTGCAGGAGTTTGTTCGTGCTTGGAACAGAATGACTATATTTTTACCACGCACAGAGGGCATGGGCAGGCGATCGCTAAAGGTATTGACTTGAAACGTTTTATGGCAGAGATATACGGCCGAAGAGATGGTTATTGTAAAGGAAAATCTGGTTCTATGCATATCGCCTGCAAAGAAATGGGCATTATTGGTTCGAACGGAATTGTGGGAGGAGGAATTCCTATTTCTCTTGGAACCGCCTTTGCTTCAATGTTCAAGGGAGAGGGTAAAGTAACGATCTGTTTTTTTGGTGATGGCGCAGTCAATGAGGGAACCTTTCATGAATCATTAAACCTAGCCTCTTTATGGAATCTTCCAGTTGTCTTTTGTTGTGAAAACAATGGATGGGCACAATTCACCCCTCAAAAGGTCTACATGAAGTTAGAAAATATCAGTACAAGAGCAGAATCGTATGGAATGGCTGGAGTAACTGTGGATGGAGATGATGTGTTAAAGGTCTACAAAGAGGCAGAAAAAGCGATCGTAAGGGCTCGGAAGGGTCAAGGCCCTACACTTTTGGAATGCAAAACTCACCGGTGGTTCGGCCATTTTGCTGGAGATGCACAGAAATACCGATCCCCCAAAGAGATCCAGGAAGCGAGAGGGTTTGACCCTATCGGAAAGTTCCAAAAGTTCTTAATTAAGTCTAAGACCATTAGTCCAGCATACGTTAATACGATAGAGGTAAAGATTAAATCAGAGATTGAAGAAGCGATTGCCTTTGCGGAGAATAGTCCGATCGGAGGAATTGAGGAGCTTTTCAACGATGTCTATGCATAATTTTAAAGCGGGAGAGGGATAACATGAAAGAAACACGATATGTCAGAGCAATTACAGAAGCCTTAAGTGAGGAGATGGCCAGGGATGAGAATGTTTTCGTCATCGGTGAGGATGTAGGAGGTCCCGGAGGAGCATTCAGTGCCACCAAGGATCTTTTAGAAAAATTTGGTGAAAAGAGAGTTAAGGATACACCCATCAGCGAATCGGCAATTGTAGGGCTGGCAATCGGGGCTGCAGCCCAAGGCCTTAGACCTGTTGCTGAGATTATGTTTATGGATTTTTTAACAGTTTGCATGGATCAGATTGTTAACCAAATGGCTAAGATGCGGTATATGTTTGGAGGAATTTATAAACTGCCACTGGTCATCCGAACCCCATGTGGAGGTGGTCTCAATGCAGGTCCTCAACATTCCCAATGTTTAGAGGCTTGGTTTGCACACATCCCCGGATTAAAAGTAGTGATGCCCGCAACACCATACGACGTGAAAGGGTTACTTAAGGCTTCGATTAGAGATGATAACCCTGTCCTCTTTATTGAAAATAAAGCTCTTTATGCATTGAAAGGGGAGATACCTGAAGAAGAATATCTTATTCCGATAGGAAAGGCTGATGTAAAGAGGACAGGTAAAGATGCGACCATTGTTGCTACCTCTCGCATGGTGCATCAGGCTTTGGAAGCAGCAAAAACTTTATCAAACGAAGGGATCGACGTGGAAGTAATTGATTTAAGGACCATTAGCCCCTTAGATAAAGAAACAATCTTTAAATCAGTTGAAAAAACCTCAAAACTGGTGATCGCACATGAGGCTGTGAAGGCATTTGGTATTGGAGCCGAAATAGCAGCGATGGTTTGTGAGGAAATGATTGATTGTTTGGATGCACCGGTTTTAAGGGTGGGTGCTCCTTTTGTTCCAGTTCCCTTCAATTTAGAGAAATTTTACCTCCCAAATTCTGAGGATGTGGCTAAGGCCGTGAAAAAAGTTATGGAATATTGAAACAAAGGAGGGCAACTTATTTGGTAAAGAAAAGGAAACGGGAAATAGGGGACTTCCTAATAAACCAAGAAATCGGGTAAGTGTATTATCTATAAAGATCTTTTAATTCCAAGGAAGGTGATTATGGCAATCCAAGTACTGATGCCCAAGATAGGCCTGACAATGACGGAAGGCAAAATCGTTGAGTGGAAAAAAAGAGAAGGAGAAAGGGTTGAAAAGGGAGAGATTCTCTTTGTGTTTGAGACGGAGAAGGTGGCCTTTGAAGTGGAAGCTCCACAATCGGGATTTCTTGCCAAAATCCTCGCCCAGGTAGATGAGATTGTTCCTATTGGAGGAGTGGTTGGGCTACTGATTGAAAAGGAAGGGGAAGAGGTGGAGGTGGCGGTTGCAGCAAAAAAACCTGAGGCTATCCCTGGGGATATTGGAAAACGGGTCTTGGAAGTCAGAACTGAGAGAGTTGAAAAAATTAGGGCAACTCCTATGGCCAAAAAAATTGCAAAGGAGCGTGGTCTCGATTTAAAAACGGTCTCTGGCTCTGGCATGGGAGGAAGAATTAAGATGAAGGATGTCGAGTCGGCTCCTGACAGAAAATCCTTTGAACCAGTTTTTCCTCCGATCGCAGAAGGGAAATTAGTGAAATTGTCCGGGATGCGGAGGATCATCGCTCAAAAGATGCTGGCAAGCAAGATAGAGACGGCTCAAACCTATATGACGATCTCGGTAGATACCACCAAAATATTGGAATCGAGGGAAAGACTAGCCCCAGTCATAAAAAAGATGACGGGGGTTCATCTTACCCTCACCGATATCCTCATGAAGATCACCTCCTCAGCCATTTCGCTTCATCCCATCATCAATACTCGCTGGACACCAGATGGAATAATCTGGTTTGATGCCATTCACATGGGAATGGCCATGGCACTTGAGGAAGGTCTCATTGTTCCTGTGATCTGGGATATAGGAAAGAAGTCTCTTTCCGAGACGGCCGAAGCAAGAACTGTATTGATAGAAAAGGGAAAGAAGGGGAAACTCACACCTGATGAAATGAAAGGGAGTACTTTTACCCTTTCCTCATTGGGTATGTTTGGCGTGGAGGAATTTACTGCCAATATCAATCAACCTGAAAGTGCCATTCTTGCTGTCGGTGCGATTTTAGACAAACCCGTGGTTATCAACAAAGAAGTGGTGGTTCGCCCAATGATGAAATTAACGTTGAGCTATGACCATCGGGTCATTGATGGTGCCAAAGCCGCTCAATTTATGAAGACTCTGAGAGAATTAGTGGAAGAGCCTATTTTAATTCTTGCGTAAACCCCGTTAGAAAAGGCGGGGTTTTGAACTCCACCCTCAATAAGGATTGAACATTTTTTTCATCCCCACCATTAATGGTGGGGCTTTCTACGGGGTAAAGGATCTATATGGGAAAAGAGCGAGTCGTAGTGATTGGTGGGGGTGTTGGAGGTTATCCCGCAGCTCTTCGTGCAGCCAGGCTAGGAGCGGATGTCACCCTTGTTGAAAAGGAGAAGATAGGAGGTGTATGCCTCAACAAGGGATGTATTCCTACAAAAGTGTTCCTTCACTCAGCATCGGTTTATAGGGAAATAAAAAGAGCTTCGCTTTTTGGTTTAAACGTGGAGAAGTTAGAAATTGATTTTAATAGATTATTAGCTCGGAAAAAGACAATCGTCGATCGGCTCACAGGGGGAGTAACAAGCCTTTTAAAGAATAAGAATGTAAAAGTCATAAAGGGAACAGCTTCTTTTACTGATTCGAAGAGCATGAAAATTCTGGAGTCAGGGGAAGTTTTGACTGGGGATAAATTCATCTTGGCTACAGGTTCCGTCCCAGCCAAACTTTCAGTTGACGGAAGCGAAAATGTTCCTATGATGACAAGCGACGACCTCCTGAATATAGAATCTCTTCCCAGCAGTCTATTAATGATCGGTGGAGGATACATTGGGGTTGAACTTGGCCAATTTTTTAGCAGGATGGGAGTTAAGGTTTCCATTGTGGAAATGTTGGATCGGATTATCCCCGCAGAGGATAAAGAGATTAGTCAAGCATTAGAAGGGTTCCTATTAAAAGAGGGGGTTAGTATCTTTACTCAGGCTAAGGTTGAGAAGATTAAAAAGGAGGGGAAGAATAAAAGAGTTATTTTTTCAGTACCAGAAGGAAAGAAAGAAATTATAACCTCAGAAGTTGCTCAAACGGTTGGAAGAAGACCTCACTCTCTGGGGATGAATATCGAAAAAATTGGGCTGGAAACAGAGATGGGAAGAATTAAAGTGAATCATAGAATGGAGACCAATATTCCACATATCTATGCCGTGGGAGATGTGACAGGCGGAATCATGCTGGCACATGTAGCGATGGCTGAGGGAGAGTGTGCAGCCCGTAATGCGTTGGGATATCCGTCCACCCTTTCCTATCTGGCTGTGCCACGCTGTATTTATACATCACCAGAAGTGGCATGCGTTGGTTTAACAGAGAAGGAGGCAATGAACCAAAAAGGGGAGGTGCAGGTGAGCCGTTTTCCTTTCCATGCCGTGGGCAAAGCCGCATTGACAGAAGAGACAGAAGGAATGATTAAAATAGTTGCCGATAAAAAGTATGGGGAGATTTTGGGAGTCCACGTTATCGGACCCCATGCTACGGAACTGATTGCGGAAGCCGTGCTTGGCATGGAGATGGAGGTGACGGTGGAGGAGTTAGCTCACATCATTCATCCTCATCCTACCCTTTCCGAAGGGATGGGAGAAGCAGCCATGTTGCTGAGCGGTGGTGCCTTGCATCTTCCTTAATCGGAAGATGAAACGGAGTCGTTGTTGAAAGGAAAGTAAACCCCGCTAGAAAGGGCAGGGCTTTGAACCCCACCCTCAATAAAAGGAATGAACATTTTTTTCTTCATCCCCACCATAAATGGTGGGACTTTCTACGGGGTAAACGAAATGTCATCTTAATGAACATCATATTGAGTTCTTGGAGACCTGAGGGAAACTATTGGGTTTTATTATATCCGCAACTAAAAATGTGAGGGAGAGCAATGGTAGCGATGGAGACAGGAATTAGCACTCCAATTCTCAAGTGTGAAGACGTTGGTCTAAAGTTCGGGGGAGTTAATGCCCTTTTGGACATTACCTTCGAGGTAAACAAAGGGGAAATACTTAGCATTATCGGACCGAATGGGGCTGGCAAGACTTGTATCATTAACACGATTACTGGTTTTTATCACCCATGGAAAGGAAAGGTCTATTTCGAAGAGAGAGAAATCACTGGCCTCCCTCCTCATAAAGTTTGTGCCCTTGGAGTTGCAAGAACCTTCCAGAATATCGAACTCTTCACCGGGTTAAGCGTTTTAGATAATCTCCTTGCAGCAAGACACATCTATGTGAAACCAAACCTATTATCCTGTGCAATATACTACGGGTTGGCTCAAAAAGAGGAAATCAAGGAGAGGAAGATAGTTGAAGATATCATCGATTTCCTGGAAATGGAAGCGATCAGAAAACAGGAGGTAAAGATCCTTCCCTACGGACAGCGAAAAAGGGTAGAGCTCGGAAGGGCTCTTGCCTTGGAACCTAAAATCATCCTCTTAGACGAGCCGACAGCGGGGATGAACCTGGAAGAAAAAGAGGATATGGTCAGATTCATCTTGGATATTAATGAGGAGAAACAAACCACCATCATTTTGGTGGAGCACGACATGGATATCGTCATGGATATCTCCGACAGGATTATCGTGTTTGATTTCGGAAATAAGATTGCGGAAGGCGTTCCTGACGAGATCAAAAAGGATGGCAGAGTGATCAAAGCCTATCTGGGAGAGAAATGACTTATTTCCGAAGGAGGTGTGGCGTTGTCAGCATTAGACACTTACCCTAAGTTTCTATTACGAAACAGTCAACAGTGGGGAGATAAAGTTGCCCTGCGAAGAAAAGACTTCGGCATCTGGCAGAATTATACCTGGAGAGATTGCTATGAGCAGGTGAAACATTTGTGTCTGGGCTTAGTGGACTTGGGCCTCAAACCTGGTGACAAGGTTTCACTCATCGGAGATGACGAGCCTGAGGGCTTTTGGGCGGAAGCCGCGATCCAGGCAGCCGGCGGGGTCCTGGTGGCCCTGTGGAGCGATTCCATCCCGTCGGAAGTTGCCTATATCATTAACCACTCTGACTCCAAGTTTGTCATCGCTGAAGATCAGGAACAGGTTGATAAGATACTGGAGATTAAGAACGATATTCCGAAGGTGCAAAGGGTCATCTACTGGGATCGCAAAGGCATGAGAAAATATGATGATCCCATCTTATTGAGTTACGATGACATGAGGAGAATCGGAAGGCAGTATGCAGATGGACACCCTCAATTTTTCGATGAACTGGTCAATCGGGGGAAAGGAAGTGACGTTGCCCAAATGTCTTATACGTCGGGGACGACCAGTCTGCCCAAGGGCGCTGTGATCACACATGATGCCATCATCACCTCTGCAAAAAGAATGCATGAGTTTGCCCCCCTTCATCAGGGGGAGGATGTCATTACCACATTAGCGTCGGCTTCTGTATTCCACCAATGGTTTGCCGGATATAGCTACCTCAGTGGAGTCATCATCAATTTTCCAGAAGAACCTGAAACCTTGATGCAGGATTATAGGGAGATTTCCCCACGGTTCATGTTGATCACGCCGCGTCAGTGGCAGAGCCTTTCGTCTATGACGCAAATACGGATCAATGATGCCGGGTTTCTAAAGAAATTCTTTTATAACCTCTTTCTTCCAGTAGGCTATAGGGTCGTAGATTTACGCTCCTCGAATAAAAGAATCGGTCTCGGTTGGAAGCTGCTTTATAAGCTGGGGGATAGGCTTGTGTTCGCCCCCCTCAGGGATAAGCTCGGGCTGGTCAGAACCAAGTATCCTGTTACGGGAAGTGCTTTTTTGAGCCCTGATTTCTTCAGGTTCTTTCAGGCCATGGGCATTAATCTTATACAAATCTATGGTAGCACAGAAGCAGGTGTGGTCAGCATGCATCCTCAGGATGATATCGACAATGACAGCGTGGGACAAATATGCAAAGGGGTTGAAATAGAAATATCTGATGAGCAGGAAATCCTGATCAGAGGCGATAGCATTTTCTCAAGCTATTTCAAGGACTCTGAGAAGACGGATCAGGTCATCAGGGAGGGTTGGTTCCACACAGGAGATTCGGGATATATCAATGAGAAGAGACATCTTTTTTACTTGGATCGAATTGACAACCTGGATGAGCTGAGCAGCGGGCACAGATATGCACCCGCTTATATCGAAGGGAAACTGAAATTCAGCAGGTTCATACAGGATGTGATGGTGGTTGGGGGAAAGAACAGGAATTATCTATCGGTCATCATCAATATCGATTTTGAAAGTATCGGGAAGTGGGCTGAGACGAACCAGGTTCCTTATACTACTTTTGTGGACCTTTCTCAGAAGGAGGAGGTAAGTGCCCTCCTGCGAAAAGATTTGCAGAGAGTTAACAACACCCTCCCCGAAGGCTCGAAAGTAAGGAAGTTCGTCTTACTTCATAAGGAGTTTGATGCGGATGAGGGGGAGCTGACCCGAACGAGAAAGCTGAGGAGGGCATTCTTACAAGACCGTTACCAGGATTTGATCGAAGCGATCTACGGGAACAAAAGGGAAATGCCAGTGGTCACCGAAGTCAAATATAGGGATGGTCGGAAAGGCACCGTCGAAACCAATATCAAGATACGATCGGTTTACGAAGAGATGGAAAGTATCCATTGAGATCAATTGTGACGGAACGGAGTCCATGACGGATGGCTTCAAATAGCCTCCTATTTCATTCGATGGGGATTTATACGGGGGAGAGAAAGTGCTAAAGCTGAATAATGTTGAGGTGAAGTACGTCGGAGTCATTTTGGTATTACGAGGTGTCTCCCTTGAGATCCGCGATGGAGCGATTGTCTCTCTTTTGGGGAGCAATGGAGCGGGGAAGACAACGACCCTCAAGGCTATTTCAGGGCTGCTTCATACGGAGCTCGGAGAGGTCACTGCCGGAACGATCGAGTATGACGGAAGTAGGATAGATAACCAGAATCCGGAGGAGGTGGCGAAACGAGGTATCATTCAGGTCATGGAGGGGAGAAAGGTTCTGGGACATCTGACCGTAGAAGAGAACCTTGTCCTGGGGGATATATCGTTCAGAAGGCCAGCCTCAAGAAAGATCTGGACATGGTGTATGATTACTTTCCCAGATTGAAAAACCTTCGCAATGCAACCAGTGGGTATCTTTCAGGAGGAGAACAACAGATGCTGGTGATGGGGAGAGCCATGATGGCGCACCCGAAGATCATGCTTCTCGATGAACCCTCCCTGGGACTTGCTCCTTTATTGGTGGATGAAATCTATGAGATCGTTGTCCGGTTCAACGCGGAGGAAAAGACCAGCGTGCTTATTGTGGAGCAGAATGCGAGAGCCGCTCTTTCCGTTTCTGAATATTCTTATGTGATGGAGAACGGACGGGTCGTCCTGGACGGGCCCTCTTCTAAGTTGGCTGAAAATGAAGATATCAAGGAATTTTACTTAGGACTCAGCAAACTCGGAGAAAAGAAGAGCTTTCGTGAAGTAAAGCATTACAAAAGAAGAAAAAGGTGGCTATAAAGGATTTAAACCATTGCCTTTACAATGGTTGAGGAGGTACATTTATGGAGTTTTTCGGGAAGATCATCGCAGCTGGGCTGATGAATGGAGCTATCTATGGCCTCGTGGCCGTGGGATTTGTCCTCATTTACAAGTCCTCTTCAGTCCTCAATTTCTCTCAGGGCTATATGTTGCTGTTAGGGGCTTATATCTTCTGGAGCTTCAGAGCTGCATTGAGGCTTGATCTTTTTTTATCTTTAATTCTTACTCTGCCCACCGCCTTTCTCATGGGAATCCTTATCGAACGTATCACCTTACGCCCTCTGATCGGCCAGCCCCTGCTCTCAATGATTACAGTGACCATCTTCCTTTCTCTGGTCTTGGAAGGGTTGGTCTCCTTATTCTGGGGAACTTATCCACTCCAACAGGTAAACATCTTCCCCAAGGGCTCTTTGAAGTTGGGTAAAACCGTTTTAACGACTGAAAGCCTGTTCGCCTTCGGACTTGCTTTAGCCGTCATGGTGGCCCTCATCCTTTTTTTCCGCTTTACCCGGCTTGGGCTTGCGATGAGGGGAGTGGCGGAGGGACATCAGACGGTTCAGAGCATGGGAATAAGCGTTAAGAGGATTCTCACCGTATGCTGGGGCATTGCTGGCGTGGCTGCAACGCTGGGTGGGATCCTCTTGGGAGGGACCCTTGGATTTCAGCTTGGTCTAAGTCATATAGGGTTATTGGCTATACCAGCGGCCTTCATCGGGGGATTAGAATCCCCAGAGGGGGCTATTATCGGCGGAGTCCTGATCGGGTTGGTTGAAAGCATTGTCTCCGGATACGTGGGAAAGGCTGCCGGAGTTCCCGCAACCTATGTCATCCTCATCGTCGTCATGTTATTCAGACCCTATGGGTTTTTCGGTCTCGAAAAGATAGAAAGGGTTTAATCAAATGGCTCATACATCCTTTTATCCCCCAAGCGGCATCTATTCTGATAGCTATAGAAAAGACATGCGAATCGTCAAAACAAAGACGCAATGGATTATGTCCATTGCCTCCTTGATCCTTCTTTTTATGATCCCTCATATTCCCTTTCTCAACAGCACTTATTCCCTGAGGCTATTAATCGGAGTCGCGATTACCGTTATCATCTGTCTTGGGCTCAATATATTAACTGGATATTGCGGGCAGCTCAACATTGGTCAATCTGCTTTTGTCATGGTGGGAGCCTTTACGTCAGGGCTATTAAACATTCATTTTGGCTGGCCATTTTGGGCCTGTGTGATACCGGCGGGGATTGCTTCTGCTATTTTGGGAGCGATCTTCGGCATTCCGTCAGTCCGATTAAAGGGCTTGTACTTAGCCTTGACGACGCTGGGTGCCCAGATTATCCTTACCTGGATCGCTCTCTTCTATATCCCATTAACAGCAGCTGGTTTTAGTGTCGAACCTATAAAAATAGGGACTTTTGCCTTTAACACACCGCAAAAATTTTACTATATTGCCATGCTTTTCACCGTCGTCATGGCATTTTTTGCGAAGAATATGATGAGGTCAGGACCGGGGCGAGCGTTTATTGCCATCAGGGACAACGATATTGCTGCTGAAGCCATGGGCATTGATATTTTTCGCTATAAACTCCTTGCTTTTATTGTATGCACATTTTACGCCGGCGTGGCCGGCTCCTTATTCGTTCACTACATGATGTGGGCACATCTCGAATCATTTACCCTCAATGATTCAATATGGTATGTGGTGATGATCATTGTTGGAGGACTTGGCAGTATTGAAGGGACCATCTTTGGCGTCATCTTCATCACCGCCTTAAAAGAGTTCATTTTTGTCATAGGACCTATGGCAGAAGGGAAATTGCCTTTTCTGCCAATTGGAGCGGGGAGTGGCCTGCTCTTGGTCATTATTGGAGGTGTGGCTATCCTCTTTTTGATCTTTGAACCCAGAGGGCTGGCGCATCGTTGGAACCTTTTTAAGGCCTATTATCGGTTATGGCCATTTGGCTACTGATGTTGAAAGGAGGTGATAAGGCAGAGCAGAAGTCATGTTTGCAATGAGAATGTAAGGTAAAAATTATAAGGAGGTTTATTATGAAAACAAGAATTGTTTTATCCGTTTCTATTTTGATGATAGCCATCATAACCGTATTATCGTCTCCGGTGAGTTGGGCTCAACCTGTCAAGGAAGTCATCGTCGGCAACATCAGTGCTACGACAGGTCCCACCAGTGGGACGCATATGATGTGTCAAACAGGATCACAAAATTACCTGGAATACCTCAACGAAAAGATGGGAGGAATTGCAGGGTAAAAAGGGAAAGGTGAAGGTAAAGTATGTTGGATACGATTCTCAGTACGTCGCTACAAAAGCGAAAGATGGGTTTGCCAGGCTTCAGGGGCAGGGGATGATTGTTGCAACGCATTGTGCCTCTGCCCATTCGGACGCTTTAATGATGGATCACGAAACGGCAAAGATTCCCCTCGTGACAGGCTCTCTAGGTATCGCAAGCTCTTGGTCTGATTGGATTTATGGCAATTATCACTCGGGCGTTGCCAATATGATTCGCAGTTGGGCCGTATGGTTAAAGAAGGACTGGGAGAAAGCAGGAAAACCCGGGGGGACTCTTTCCATTGGGAGTATCAATACGGATGAGCCCTTTGTGCCTCTGAGCATATGGGATCTTGATGCCTTTATCAAGGAGCAGGGGATCAAGTTGGTGATGGAGACCATCCCCAAAGGAACCACTGATGCAAGCCCACAATTATTGCGCCTGAAAGATGCGGGGGCCAAGCAGATTTTTGTTTTATCATCTGCCCCTGGCGCAGTCGTCGTGCTTAAATCTGCTAAGGCGATGAACTTAAATATCCCGTTAACACAATGCGCGGCAGCTACCCTGGGCGATGTCATCGCTTTAGGAGGGCCTGAATTGACAGAGGGGTACCAAGGCGAGTATTTCTATGAACCCATGTCGAAAGATCCAAAACTTCCGGCTCCTCCTGGATTAAAGTTAGCCAGAGAGCTATGGGAGAAGAATCATGGCAGTGCGAGGCCAAATGATATGTATATCAATGGCATTCTGTCAGGGATGGTCATTGCAGAGGGCATCCGCCTTGCTTTAGACGAGGTGGCCCCGGAGAAACTGAACGGCGAAGCCTTAAAGCTATACGGCCTCGACCGAATAAAGAATTTCGACGGGATGGGATTGACGAAACCCATCACGTATGTCCCCGGTGATCACATCGGACCCAAACAAGTGAGATATTGGGTTGTCCGTAAAGGGTTCGTAGAACCAGCGAGTGATTGGATGCCGACGACGACATTCAGAATACCAAAGAAATAGCTGAAAAAATTAATAAATTTCTCGTTCGGCCGAGTCCTCAAAAAGTCTGTGAAATGGGCCGAACGGTGACTGAATTCCTTCCCGACGGGCTACAGGAGACATCCGTCGGGAAGGAAATTGATTTATGAACGAGAGGCGTCTATTTCCTGGAGAGGGAACCTCGACGGGCTGGGATTCCTTTAAAGCCACCGGAAAAAATCCTGTACAGTAATATCAGCCGGTGGGGAAGGAGGAGCTTAAGGGGATTATGCTGACAAAGCGGGATTGAGATGATCGAGAGGCATGTGCTGGCCAATTACCTTCATATCTGTCTGAGATTTATGCCTAAATACAGTATCTCCGACAAAGATAATATCTGGGGAAACTTCCTTAAAAATACAATCAAGATAAATAAGCATTAGCAACTCAATCCGGCTATCGTTTCCTAACCCTAAGATTTAAGATTGCAGAGAAAAAAAGGACCTTTTATAATGAAAAGGTATTGTATTTAAATTTCAGGCGCCACCTCAAAAAATAACAGGGAAGTCTTCAGCAATACCGCTCAGGCGGAACGAGGGGTATGGCGCTTATATTTTTAAATGAGAGGAGCATCAAAGATGGTGGTAGAAATCAAATATTTAGCTCAAGTGGATAAAGATAAATGTATAGGCTGCGGTTCGTGTGAAAACGTATGCCCAACCGAAGCCATTAATGTGGTCCAATTGGAATCTCCAGATGAAGAATGTATTACCCCCTGCCGCCTGGCTTGCCCGGCCGGAATTGATATTCACGGGTATGTCGCCCATATTAACCGGGGGGAATTTAGCGAAGCCCTCAAGTTGATTAAAGAGAAAAACCCCCTTCCTTTATCTGTCGGACGCGTTTGTCCTCATTTTTGTGAAGATGCCTGCCGTCGAATCTTAGTCGATCAACCCATCGCCATTAATCCCCTAAAACGATTTGTAGCCGACTATGACCAGCTGTACGGGGTTCCATTTAAGCCCCAAATAGCATTAGAAAATGGCCATAGAGTTGCTATCATTGGAGGAGGACCAGCAGGTCTTTCCGCTGCCTATTATCTCCGGCTGCGAGGCTATGGAGTTACTATTTTTGAGGCTAAACCCGAATTGGGAGGGATGCTCCGTTATGGCATCCCGGAATATCGTCTTCCCAAGAAGATCTTGGACCAGGAAATCAAGGGCATCCGGGAAATGGGTGTGGAAATCAAAACAGGAGTTACTTTTGGCGAAGATATTCCCTTAAAGAGTATAGAGGCCGATGGGTATAAAGCCGTCTTCCTGGCCACAGGGCTTCACCTGAGCAGACGTTTGAACATAGATAACGAAGACTTGGAAGGAGTGCTTAAAGGGATTGATTTTCTTGGAGATGTATCCCTGAAATACCCTGTTCCCCTTGGGAAGAGAGTGGTTATCATTGGGGGCGGCAATGTGGCTATTGATGTAGCCTTGACTGCAATTCGCCAAGGCACAGATCTTCATTCCGCAAAAATGAAGAGAAGACAAGAAATTGAGATCGCTTTGACTGCAATTCGCCAAGGGGCAGAGGATGTTTCGTTGGTCTGTCTGGAAAAACGAGATGAAATGCCTGCCTGGAAAGACGAAATCCAACAGGCATTAGAAGAGGGGGTTAAGATCATCAACGGTTTAGGCCCTAACAAGTTCTTGGAGAAGGCCGGCAAGTTGTCCGCAATCGAATTCAAACGGTGCACCTCCGTGTTTAATGAAAAGGGGGCCTTTGATCCCCAATATGATGCCACAGATCTGACGGTTTTGGAGGCCGATACAGCCATTGTTGCCATTGGTCAGGCTGCTGATCTCAGCTTTCTGGAGAAGGATCCAGGATTAAAAAAATTAGTCCCTTCCAAGGGAGGGACACTGGAGGCCAATCTCCAAACCCTACAGTCCCCTATCCCCAATCTTTTTGTGGGAGGGGATGTCGTGCGGGGCCCCCAATCGGTTATTCAGGCCATTGCGGATGGGCGGACCGCCGCTGATTCCATTCATCAATACTTAACCCTCGGGGCCGTCCAAGGGGTTGATAGAAGCAAGAAGGAGTTGCCTGAAGTGGAGGCTTGGATTTTTGACTATCTTCCTAAGATGCAACGGGTCAATCAATCCCGTCTGCCCTTACCTGAACGGGTACGTACTTTTGAGGAAGTGGAAGCCACCATTTCGCAGGCAGAAGCCATCGAAGAAGCCAGCCGTTGCCTTTCGTGCGGCCAAAAGGCTGTGGTGACCAGTGAAAAATGCTTGGCTTGTCAAAATTGCCGAGACATATGCCCCGAGGGCGCTATCAAGCATGTTCTACGGCCTGAGCCGTTAATATTGGGTGTCGACCCGACAGAGGTCGATCAAAACCAGTTACGGGAATTATGTCTTAAAGCCCATCTGCATCCGCATCAGTGGCTCTGTATGTGCGCTGGAGTCAGAGTAAGGGAAGGGGCAGCCGCTGTTCTGAAGGGAGCTAAGACCCCTGAGGAAATCGCTCTCATGACCGGAGCACGTTCCGGATGCACCGTCTATTGTCATATGACCAGTCTACGCTTATTAAAAGCGCATGGGGTCGAGGTCAAGCCCCCGGCGAAAGGATACCGGTGGTATGATTCAACCCAGACCTGCTGGGAGGTCCCTGAAGAGGTCATTAAAAAATATCCCGGCCATTTTCTTAAAGAAGACCTGGACGTGTTTAGAAAATTTTAATGAGAATGGACTATTAGAGTCGGGAGGAGGTACGTCATGTTGAACAAGCCTAAACCATCCTATATTAGAAAGTCGCAATATGGCCCGGAAATCAAGAAAAGGGCAGGCGAGCTTCCGGGAATCGAGGCTTTGCCGATCAGAGATCTATTTCCCGATGTCCCGCACGAAATATTCCTGGAAGGCGGGGATTTGTCGGTGATCCGGAAAGCAACGGAAGAGGCCTTAAAAAAAGTCAATATGAATATGATCAAGCCGAACGACACGGTCAATCTCCTGTCTTCGCAATACGGCTTTCAGATCATGAGCGGCCAGGCTTACGCCGAAATGCTTAGGACCATCAAGGATGTGGTCGAAGCAAAAACAGGTTGTAAGAATATTCGTCTGCGCGTGGCTACGGGATTCAGAATCAGAGAGCCGCTGGAAATCGCAGAAGAATATAAATTGAATGAGTATTTTAATGGTCAGGTGAAACCGGTTAGGGCTATTGACCCGGGAGTGCCGATTGAAACGGAAATAGGGACCCTTTACGGCGTGGCTCGGATATATGATGCGGACTGGATCATCCATGCCCATCATGGGGAATTAAGGGAACTGGATATGCACCGAATGATCAATCGGGCTATTAAGCCTTTTGCCATGTCTTATGCCCGATTGGAAACCAGGAGCGTGGAGCATATGAATTTCGGCCCGAGGAGCAGTAATTTTATCCCCAAGGTCCTTTTCAATTCCCCCTTCGTCCAAAAGAAGTTTACTTTTGGTTGTTTTCTGCTGACTTCACCGGAAGGAATCACCGGGGTGGATGCCGACAATGATATGGTTTCCGTAGACCGAAGACTGATGATGCTGGCGTTTAGGTCCTACGGCAAGCTGCGTGTATTGTGTGAAGAGATCAAAGAGTGTATCGCCGTTTTGGATGCGACTGGTGAACCGCGCTATATGATCGGTGGCGGGATGACCTTCGGCAATCTGACCGAAGCCGAATTGGATTTTTTTGATTTGGATATGATCCCGGTGAGTCTTGGCTACGGGCTTTATGAAAAACAGCCGGGAGCTCCCAAGGCAAAGTCCGTCAACCCGGCCATCAAGGCCATGGTCCTCAATCATGCCTGGTTGGGTGTCCCCCAGCTGGAACTGTCCACCCATATTCCGACCTTCGTCGTGGGCAAGGATTTTGCTGAATTGCTGGGGTCCGACCCGATGAATCATGATTTTATGAAATATACAGTAACGGCTGAAAATCTCGAAACGGCCATGAATTTTGCCTATAGTATCGCCAAAACGGATAAGGTCTATGTCTTCGACGGATGTTTCGGAGCGATGACCTGCAGTCCTTCATTGGCTGAATTTTTAAGGGAGAAAGCCCCTGAAGTCAACCGAAGGGTTGACCAAGAGTTGATGCCCAAGTGGCTTCGGCAAAGGGGATTTGATCCTGCACAGATGATGTAAGACCCAAAGATAAGAATAATGAGTGAAGTATTAGACGTCAGGGAGGAGATATTAAGAAATGTTGAATGGAAAAAAGTGACTGCGTCCATCGTAGTCGATGAAGATGGCATTATTGCAGGAATAGCTTCGACAAAGGAGGAAGCAGGGAAGTTAGGATTATCCGTACTGAGGATCGTCCCTGAAGGCAGCCATGTCAGAAAAGGAGACGAGGTCATCCGGTTTTCTGGAACCCCCAGACAGATCGTGATGGCGGAAGAGATATTAATCGGCCTGATGGCGAAGGCATCTGGCATTGCCACCCGTGCCCACAAGTTTGTTCAAGCGACCGGGGGAAGACCAAAAGTTGTTTGTGGCGCATGGAAGAAGATGCCTCCGTCGTTAAAGGAGATGATCCGTGAGGCTGTCCATACGGGAGGAGCATTATCCCGGATCGCACCTCATCCCTTTGCCTATCTGGATAAGAACTATATTGAGCTGCTGGGGGGAATAAAGAAAAGTCTTCAAGCCGTTTCCCACCTTAACCCTTGCTCAAAGGTAGTCCAGGTAAGGGGGCGATATAAGGACATTGTCTCTGAAGCCTGTGAGGCTGCCGAGTCCGGTGCACATATTGTCTTTATTGATACCGGCAAACCGGATGACGTTACGGCCGATCGTTGAAAGGCTGGGGCGGCTAGGCTTAAGAGATAAAGTGAAAATAGCCTTCGGGGGTGGGGTAAATATGGAGGCTATCGGTGAAGCTTAAAGCCCTGGACATCGATATCTTAGACATTGGCCGGCAAATTGTTGATGCCCCCTTATTGGATATGAAATTAGAAATAATTGATGTCAGGAGTTGAACAGGAGAGCATTTCCATTGACGGAATTCGACCTGCTTAGAAAAACTGAATTAAGGATCAAGGGGAAATCTTTTTAATAGATGTTTAAATTATGGGGTATGAAGGCCAAAGATATATCTTGCCGAAATAGGGCTGAAGTTAACCCCGTTAGAAAAAGCAGGGCTTTGACCTTGCCCTCAATAAGGAGCTGATGCTCCTGCCTTTGCAGGTATTTCTACCATCCCCAGCATAAATGCTGGGGCTTTCTAACGGGTAAATTCTGAAATGCGAGGGAGGATTTATGGAAGAATCATTGTTAGACAAACTCGGTTGGAAAAACTACATTGGAAAGGAGACGGCACCACATACCGGGGAACCCGTATTGGCTCGCGATATTCGGCGTTATGCTCTGGCCATCGATGATCCCAATCCAATTTATTTTGATGAAAATGCCGCGAGGAGAGGGAAATACGGCGGTTTGGCAGCTCCCCTTTTCTATGTAAGTTGGGCAGTTGGTGTTCCCGGTTTTGAGAAAAGCGCTAAGGAATTGGGCGAAGATGGTCTCGCGACTTTTGTCGGGGTTCCTGAAATCCCTAATGTTTGGGCTTTGGGCTGGGTCCGTGGCGGTGAAGAAATTGAGTTCTTCAAGCCTGTTTATGCTAAATGATCGAGTGACCGTCAAGGGTAAAATACTCAACATGAATGAGAAAGATGGAAAGAGCGGGAAGCTCATTTTCGTTACTTCGGAGTTTACCTACACCAATCAAAATGGAGATTTGTTAGCCAAACACAGGGTGACAATGATTGCTACGCCGCGAAAGGAGTCAAAGAATGAATAAACAGATTTTTTTTGGGGATATTGCCGAGGGGCAGGAAATCCCGCCATTAGAAAAACAAGTAACGACCGTTAACATATTAATGTATCTATCCACGGTCTGGCTTATGGACAGAATTCACTTTGACCACCCTTTTGCTACTCAACGCCGCGGACTTCCCAATGTAGTCGCACCGGGTAATATGGCAGGGGATTACTATGCACAACTCTTGGATGACTGGGCAGGGGAAAGAGGTAAACTCTCGCAAGCTGTCTATCCAATTCCGCAGCTTCATGACCCCTGGGGATATTCTCACCTGCGGTGGCAAGATTATTAGTAAATATATTAAAGAAGGAAAAGGTTATGCAGAGTTAGAACTCTGGATAAAGAATCAGAATAACATCAATTGTGTTCCGGGGAAGGCCGTTGTGGAACTTCCTATGCGGTGATTGAAAAAGGCATAGAATCTCCCTTTCGAATCACCTCTTTTTAGTGGTAAGAATAATAGCTCAGCGCAAATGAATTATCTCGCATTGGTTGGTAACCCAAACGTATTTCCTTTCAGCAATGAGATTAGTTTGCTAAATTCCTATTAACAATTTCCAGTTAGAGCGACAGTCAAACACCTCCTCTGTGCCGGAGGGATTTGAATTGGAAAGGGAAAATGAATTCTGAATTTAGACGTATTGTACCCGAAGGAGCCAAAGTCGAAAGGCTTGGAACAGGATTCCAATTTACAGAAGGACCTGTCTGGAATGTGAAAGGCGGATATTTATTGTTTAGCGACATTCCTGCAAACCGAATAAAAAAGTGGACGCCGAAGGATGGTATTTCAGATTTTCGTTTTCCCAGTGGTAAATCGAATGGTTTAACGCTTGACAGAAGAGGGAGGCTTATCGCCTGTGAACATGCAAATCGCAGGGTGTCCCGAACGGAGGAGGATGGTACTATCGTCACCATTGCTTCACATTATAAAGGTAAAAAGCTCAACAGCCCTAACGATGTGGTCGTAAAATCTGACGGCAGTGTCTATTTCACAGATCCTCCGTACGGTTTGAATCCAATATTTGGCACTTTTGAAGAACAGGAACTCCCCTTTTATGGGGTCTATCGGTCGTCGCCAAATGGAGATAATCTTAGCCTTTTAATTGATGATTCTGTGCCTAATGGGTTAGCGTTTTCTCCCGATGAATCCTTGCTCTACATTGCGGATACTGAGATGAATCACATTCGTGTATTTAATGTAAACGATAATGGGAAAACCACAAATGGTCGCATTTTTGCAGAAATCTCCGGAGAACCACTGGCGCCGGATGGCATGAAGGTGGACTCAGAAGGGAATGTCTATGTCACGGGCAAAGGGGGGATCTGGGTGCTCAATCCGGAAGGGAGAAGGCTTGGGATTATCACAGTCCCGGAACTTCCTGCAAACTTATGTTGGGGAGATAGAGACTGGAAGACCCTTTATATCACAGCCAGAACTTCCATTTATAGGGTTCATCTCAATATAGCTGGAATTCCGGTATCCTAAAGGTCATCAATTCTTAGATCCCAGGGTTTGTTTCTTCTTAGTTGAAAGGAATTGACCCGGTTACTTTCCTAATCATTTTGGGGAATAACTCTTGAAAGAAAATGTGTGTGAATTACTAAAAGAACAGATAACAAAATCACCTTTCGCCAAGTACATGGGCATGACCATACTGGATATTGCTCCTGGCTATGCAAAAGCGGAAGCAAGATATTCAGAAGAAATGTGTAATTTTAATGGGTTAATACACGGAGGGGCAATTTTTGCCCTCATCGATGAAGTTTTTGGTGCTGCTGCGAGCTCCCACGGCACAATGGTTACGGGTTTAAACATGAACGTCACATTTATTAAACCTCCCCAAATCAATTCTACCCTTATTGCTGAAGCCAAAGAAGAGAGCCGGAGCAAACACACTGCAACCTATCATATTGAAGTTCACCAAAAAGGCGAGAATGGAGATCAAAAAATAGCCGTCTGCCAGGCCCTTGTTTACCGGAAAGAAAAAAAATTACCTTTCTTTGAAAAGGATAAAACCAATTGAGATATTTAGATGTTTTAGGATATAGCCTTTGGGAAAAATAAATAAAATGGTTTCATTCTATTCTATTTATTTCAGTCTCGTTGATTTAATTCTGTCACAATTTTGTCACACGGTCCCACCTCTAAAAAATAAATACGCTCCCTAGAAAAATGTATTATGTAAAAGTGCCACATACATCTAACTTTGATTACGGAATAACACGGATATTGACAATTTACCACATTAGTCGGTTGAACCTTCCCATCCTTAATATAATAGACATAACTTTCCAAGGAATGCGAGCCAGAGTTTTTAGCTCGAACTTGTACCTTGATCGTTCCTGGTGATCCGTAATTCACATCCGTTACCTTAAACACAGTATGGACCATCACCCGAGAAGGAGAAACAGGCTGTTCTAATCTCCGGTTTACCATCTGCCTCAAAATTAATATTTACTACAAATGGGAAATTTACCTTGATGTCTTCTTTCATTGGAACCTGCATACTTAATAATCTTAGCTCCCCTGAAGCAAGAGGTTCTGTGGGCACCGTGGCGCAAGAAGAATTCAATAGAATTACGAACTCCACCTATCAAAACAGCAATCCATATAGATCTCATTGTGAACCTCCTTTTGATGGAAGCCTTTGGGCGTTGCCCGTAAGGTAGTCTATATTATTCTTCGTATGAATGTCACATCTTTTTCCCCCCATCATTAATTATAATCTTCCTCCGTCACACTGGAATGACATCGCTTTTAAGCTCAATTCATATTTTCTGTTACAAACTTCTTTGACAGTGTTCATAAGCAATTTTTAATCTCCCCATGCTCTTCAAGTGACTACATTGAATTTGGATTTACTATCATCTGAATATGTCAAATAAACCATTCAATGGGTCCATGAGAAAGCGGCTTGATGGTTGGCCTTCGCCGAGATCCCGATAAGAATTTCGTCCACAACCTTACTAAGATCGTTACCTTACAAGATTCGGAAGAGTATTTAATCAAGTCGAGAATCCATAAAAATATTAACTATTTATAAAAAATATTTATAAATAGTAAATTTTTTTCTTGACAAATAAATTGTTTTTTGATAAAGAAATTTTACAAATACGCAAATATTTATTTATCGAGTTAGCTAAAGCTGGAAAAAGGAGATACTCCATGAATAACAAAAATGATCTGGCAAGACAGATCGGAAAAAGGCTGAAAGAGCTTCGAAAATCAATGGGGCTGAGTATGAAGCAGCTTGCAGAAGAGACGAAGCTTTCGATCCCTCTCTTTTCCAGGATTGAGAATGGCCTTCTAATGCCCTCCATACCAACTTTGCAAGAGATTGCCAATGTCTTGAAGGTGGACGTTGGATATTTCTTTAAGAAGGAAGATGAGAAGGGCTATGTTATCCGCAGACAGGGAGAGCGCAAGATTTCATACTCTAAAAAGGGGGCAAAAAGAGGGAAGGCTGTTTATAAAACAGAACTACTTGCCGAAGGCATGGAAAATCCATTCATGGAGCCTGCTATTGTGACGCTGATTGGGAAGGAAGAAGAGACAAAATTGTCCACCCATGTAGGTCAGGAGTTCTTTTACGTCCTTGAAGGCAAGATGGAGCTAACCTTAGGAGCAAAGAAATATGTCTTGGAAAAAGGTGATTCTGCTTACTGGAATGGGAGCGTCCCCCATAAGGGTGTTAGCCTGAGTAAGAAGCCGGCAAAGACATTGAATGTCCACATGATACCGGGGAGCCGAGTTGGTACATTTGAGATAAAAGATTAATACCGAGACATCTCAGGGGAGACCCTTGTAATGAGAGAATGAAAAAATAGGAGAAATAAAGTGAGCGAAAATGAAGAAAAAAGGGTAGGGCCTCATGGCATACCAATTGCGGAGATCATCCCTTTGACAGCGATGCGGAAGATGATAGCGGATCATATGATCAAAAGCCATTTGACATCCGCTCGCGTCACGGTTTTGGAGGAAATGGACGTAACAGAACTTGTCGCACTGAGAAATGAACTTATCAAAGATCCAGGGAAAACAGGTGGAATACAAATTTCTTACACTCACCTGTTCATCAAAGCAATTGCCCAAGCCCTGCGGAAGCATATGATTTTGAACTCCACTCTGGTGGACAATGAGATCCAGGTATTAGAAGACATCAATATAGGGATGGCCTTGGCTTTGCCTGATGGAAATTTAATTGTTCCAGTCATCCATCAAGCAGACAAAAAGAATATCGTTGAAATCGCCGAAAGAGCGAGAGATTTGCAGGAACGGGCGAAGATCGGTAAGCTCACATTGGATGATGTAAGAAAGGGGACTTTTACACTTACAAACATCGGCATGTTACCAGGGTCCCGGTGGACGACTCCTATTATCAACCAGCCTCAATGTGCCATTTTAGGGACCGGTGCCATTAGGCAAGCCCCTGTGGTCAGAAATGACCAGATCGTTATCCGGTCAGTTGTATCTATCAGTTTGACCTTTGACCATCGGATCGTTAATGGACTCCCCGCATCCCTTTTCCTTCAGACCTTTTCTCAGATCTTGGAGGATCCTTTCCAAATTGAATTGGGAATTTGATGGGAAGGAGGGCTGGGGTATGGTTTTCAATTAAAGTGAAATGTTTGGAACCGAGAATAAATAGTGTTTTAAAAAGGATGTTGAAAGGAGGAGCATATACGTGATGGTTGACATCAACATGCCAAACCTCGATGGTGTCACGGAAGCAACCATCGTCAAATGGTGGAAAAAGGTTGGGGACGCCGTTAAGGAAAAAGATGTTTTGGTGGAAGTAATGACAGAGAAAGTAAATACTGAGATTGAATCCCCTATTTCAGGAATTGTTTTTGAAATCGTCTATCCAAATGATTCAGTAGTAAAGGTTGGTGAAGTTATTGCGAGAATAGAACAAAAGGATTGATCTGGTTTATGAATGTATTTACCCATTAAAGGAAGGGGGTTAAAAAAGGTGGCCTTAACGAATGATGAATTACTATCTGCTTACCGATATATGGTGATGGGCCGAATGGTGGAACAAGCGATTACAAAGATAAAAGGTAATTACCATCCTGCTGAAGGGGAAGAAGCGGTCATTGTAGGGACTTTTTACAATTTGAGAAAGGATGATGTGATCGTTCCGCATTATAGAGGGGCTCTAATTGCATACATTATGCGAGGGGCTTCTTTACGAAGATTGTTTGCTGGGATTTTGGGAAAAGAGACGAGTTACAGCCGTGGCCGTTATAGAGGTGATATCTGGGGACCGCTTGAGTTGAACATCATTGGTATGTATGCAGGGGCTCTTGGACCCACCATATCCCTCGCAACTGGTGCTGCATTGGCAGCAAAGCTGAAAAAGACAGACAGCGTAGCGGTGGTTTCCTTTGGGGATGGGACAAGTAACCGGGGAGATTTTCATGAGGCTATCAACTTAGCTTCGGTCCTTAAGCTGCCCATAGTTTATGTCTGCCAGAACAATCAATTTGCGGTTTCTACGCCAGCTTGCAAGGCATTAGGATGCCATTCTGTAGCTGATCGAGCTATTGGCTATGGAATTCCCGGAGTCAATGTAGATGGTAACGACGTAGTAGCAGTTCATGAGGCCGTGAAGGAGGCTGTTCAAAGGGCCCGCAAAGGTAATGGGCCAACTTTGATCGAGGCTCTGACCTATCGAGTAGGTGGACATATGGTGGCAGATCCGGCGACATATCGTTCAGCAGAAGAGGCAGAGGAATGGAAGAAAGAAGGATCCAATTGTCCGGTTGCAAAAAAAGTTGATCAATATAGGAGTGTTGACGAAGAGCAGAATTGAGGAGATGCGCAAGAATATGGAAGAAGAGATCTCTGCAGCGGTAAAGCAGGCAGAAGAAGATCCATGGCCCGGAGAACAGGTTTTGGGCCTCGATGATGTGTTTGCTCCTGCAAATTAGAGGGATAGAAAAATGAGACGAATGACTTATCAGGAAGCTTTGGTTGGAGCAATAAGGGAAGAGATGCGTAGAGATAACAGAGTTTTTCTCTTAGGGGAGGATATTGGAGTTTTCGGTGGGCCGATGATGTCGGCTAAGGGTTTATGGGAAGAGTTTGGGGCTACCGGTCGAATAATAGATACTCCGATATCGGAGTCTGCGATTGTTGGGGCAAGCGTTGGCGCTGCAATGATGGGGATGCGACCCGTAGTGGAGATCATGTTTGGTGAGTTCTTGGCCTTAGTGATGCAACAGTTGGCCTGTGATGCGTCTTGCATGTGGTACTACTCGGCAGGGAAAACGCGAGTGCCTATGGTGCTTAGGACAAAGTTTGGAGTGGGCCCACATCGGGGACACGAGCTGGATTACCACTCCTGGCTCATCCATGTGCCTGGGCTGAAGGTGGTGATGCCATCGACGCCATACGATGCGATGGGCCTTATGAAATCAGCCATTCGTGACGACAATCCTGTAGTATTCCTCGAGCATATGAATCTCTATCATTGGATCCGGCAAGAGATTCCCGAGGATGAGTATACAATTCCCTTAGGAGTAGCAGATATCAAGCGTGAAGGCCGGGACGTAACAGTCGTTGCTACTGGCCATGATGGTACACCACTCTTTAGATGCTGCCGAGGATTTAAGCAAGGAGGGTATAGAAGTTGAAGTAGTGGATTTACGGACAGTGGCGCCAATGGATAAAGCAACCGTATTGGCCTCTGTAAAGAAGACAGGACGACTGGTCGTGGTACACGAGGCCTGGAAGTTTGGGGGGTCAGGAGGAGAGGTTGCAGCAATGGTTGCTGAGGAAGCCTTTGAATGATCTAAAAGCTCCGATTGTGCGGGTGGCTCCACCCCATATACCAATTCCCTTTAGTACCCCTCTTAATAAGATGTATTTGCCCGACAAGCAAAAGATCACGGAGGCTATCAGGAAAGTACTATACAAGTGAAGAAAATTAAAGGTTTGGTACAAAAGAGGGGTTAGTAACGACCTATCATTTAAAAAATTACAAATAGATCTGGAACATACAGATATAGAAGAAGGGTCAGATAGACAATGGAAAACGAGAAAAAACTTCGTGGATTAGATCGACTCTGTTGGTTTCTATCCCGTAATAGGCTGACCGTACTGATCATTATCCTGGTAATCACCGGGATCTTTTTGTATGGGGCCTTTCAAATTCGAGGCGAAGTCATTCTGGCAGAATTGTTTCCCTACGACCATCCGTACCTGAAACTCCATGCCCGATTTGCTCAGGTGTTTGGGAGTGGAGCATCCGGGGCGGTCATCATCCTCAAGGCTAAAAATGGAGATATCTTCAATCCGCAGTATTCTGACCAAGATTCAAAAGATGACCAGTGAGATCGAGTTATGGGATGAGGTCTACCGCGTCTTGACCGTATCCATTGCAAGTCGTACCACCAAGGTGGTGAAGGCACAGGCAAAAGGTCAGATTAAAATCGACTCACTGATGTGGCCGGAGGTCCCCAAGGATGACCAGGAGATGGCCTTATTGCAGAAGCATATCTTCTCTGACCCGGCCTATAGTGGGATTCTGGTATCGAGGGATGGAACGGCGGCACTCTTGTTGACAGAGTTTAAGGAGAATATCTCCTATGAGCAAGCCTTTCGTCTTTTACAAAAACTGAGAAAAGACTATTCGGATGGAGATACCTCGGTTCATATTGTTGGGTTCCCAATGCTCATGGGCTGGATCTATAGTTTAAAGACCACAAATACTCAATGTTTTTGTCATCAGTATCGTTGGAATGATCGTGGTTTTAATACTCATTTTTTATGGGAATCTTTTGGGAATGATCGTGGTCATGGGCAACGCACTAATCCTCACCGTGTGGGGGTTGGGATTTATTGGCTTCACAGGGATAAACTTCAACCCCATGCTGTATGTCATTGCCTTTCTTGTAGGCGCCCGAATAATAGGGAACTCCGCATCAGATCACCTACCGTTACTTTGAGGAGTTACATTCCAACGGTGGTGATCGGTTCCGTGCGAGTTATGAGACGATGCGGACCATGTTCATCCCCAACTTTGCAGCCGTGGCCACAGATGCGGCAGGTTTCCTGGTGTTGATTATTGCCAAGATCGCCCTGATGCAGTATCTCGCGATCATCATGACCTTCTGGATGATGAGCATCATCCTGACGGGTTTCATGGTACCGGCCATTTGCAACTTAATTCCCCTTAAGGTGGCGAGTGAGAAATGGGCGAAGGATAGCTGTCAGGTGGACTGGCTCGCTAGGCTCATGATGAGAATCACCCGTTTTTCAATTGGCTCAGGCAGCAGGTATGCGGTGGGAGCTTTGATCGTTATATTAGCGGTCTTTTGCTTCTGGCAGACGAGCAAGCTAAAAATTGGAGATCCCACACCCGGCTCCCCTGTTCTCTGGCCAGATCATCCTTATAACCAAGATCAGGCTCTGATGGATCGGACCTTTGATGCCTCATCAGAGAATTTGATGCTCTTTTATGAGGGAGAAAAAGGATCGGTTTACGACCCAGCTGTTCTGACCACATTCGAGGGCTTTTCGAGGCACATGAAACAGACGCTCCCGGATATCTATAAATCTTCCACCTCGATCATCAACATGGTGAAGATGATGAATGTCACGTTACATGATGGAGACAAGTTCTGGTACCAGCTTCCACGAAACGAGACCATGTTGACGAGCCTTTTGGGTTACGTCAAGGCGAACATGGGATTTACAACCAGCTGTCGGTTTATTGATGAAGGGATGGAGCGGGCTCAGATTACGCTCTTTTTTGCCGATCACACCTCAGAGAATCTGCTTCGCATCCGGGAGGCGGCCTATGATTTCTTCAAGGACCGTCCCATGAAGATAGGGAAAGGGGAATTTAAGCTGGCGGGTGGAAGGATCGGGTTGGAAATTGCCCTGAATGAGGAGATGAAAAGGTCCCATGCCATCATTGACCTTACGGTTCTTGGAGCCATCTTCATTCTTTGCACCCTGTCCTTCATGTCTATTACGGCTGGCCTCATGCTCACCCTTCCCTTGCTCCTGGCAAACAGTGTGGCAGGTGCTTATATGTCTCTATCCAACATTGGACTTTCGATCAATACGCTTCCTATTGCTGCGATCGGAGTTGGGGTTGGGGTTGACTTTGCGATCTACCTCTATAGCCGATGTCAAGAGGAATTCCATCTACAGGGGGGTGATTGGACCCATACAATTATCCAGTCCATATGCACCTGCGGCAAGGCGGTCGTCTATACCGGATTGACGATCATTCTACCGATCATTACCTGGTACTTCTTTTCAGATATGAAGTTCCAGGCCCAGGTGGGATTCTTCCTGGCGATGATCATGGGGACGAACGTCATTCTCACTTTAACACTTCATCCATTGTTGATTTATATCATCAAACCTAAATTCATCAGTGAGAAGAAGAAAGCAATAGAAACAGTCGAGGCAAAAGTGATTACAGAAAAGGAATTTACATAACCATTTCATCTCACTTCCTCACCTCCAGAGCCTTCGTCAAGGGGGAGAGACTACCTTTTCATCTCCCCCTCGATGGAGGAAGGTGAGGGTAAAAAAGAAGATCCAGAGGATTACTTTTTTTCTAATAAATCTAGTAAAAGGAAGGAGGTGGATAGAAATTATTGACAGTCGTTTGTGGGTAAGGAGAAGGAGGAGTTTGTTCTGTTTTCTCAAACCATTCACGAAGAAATGAAGGAGGGAGGGGTTATGAAAAAGAGAAAGTTATTGATGTTAGTTTTGATGGCCGGGTTGATCATCACCCTGACATTTTCTTCTGCCGTCGCTGAAGAGTTTTCGGTGTTAGGGAAGATCTCTTAAGCTCTTTGGCTTTGCCACTCAGGGGTTCAGTTATGGGTTTAGAGATAAGTACGATACTGAAAGTAATTTGAATTCTGCCCTGATGAACCTCTTTGTGGAAGGCGACTACGAAATTACCAAGGATCTGAAATTCTATGCTTCAGGGATGCTCACTGTGGATTGGATCTACCAAATGAAACATAATGACAGCTCATGGAATGACAAATTATTCTCTAAATCTAAAGATAATCTGAATGTGGATGACAAGTATTGGCAACTATTGAAAGAGGCGCGTCTGACCTGGACTCCAGGAGACTTCATGTTCCGTGCGGGGCAAGCAGATTGTCTCCTGGGGGGAGCTCTTGGCTTTCCGTATCATGGACCAGATCAATCCTTTGGATGGGCGACGTGGGTTTTTAGATATTGAGTTTGAAACAACGATCATACCGATCTGGCTCTTCAGGGCCGATTACTATCCCAAAATAAAGTTGAGCTGGCTGCAGGATCTGGGGTTTGAATTTGTCTATAACCCCAATGCGGATTTTATTCCCAATCAAGATATTATGGTCAGGAAATGCGGATTTTGGCATCTGGGCACCCAATGTCCCGATTCCCGGTGCTCATGTGGCTACGACGTATGCGAATATTAGAGAGCCAAAGAGATGGAAAGAGGGAAATGAATTTGGCTTAAGGGTCAAAGCAAATATGCTCGGTGCCATGGCTACCTTAAACTGTCTTTTATGGCCGAGATAACAGCCCCGTGGCGTTGGCTGGTTCCTCCTTTTATGTCCCCAGTCCCGCCAAATATTTTTGCTTCTGATGGAGATGTGCTCCTCCATCCATTTCCGGAAGGCAAGTATCCCCTTTTAAAATTTGTGGGGGCTACCATTGCTAAGGAGATAACTCCCTTGAGGGCCTCCTTCCTGGGAGACGTTGCACCAACGGTGTATTTAGAGGCCCTTTACGCCTTTGACAGCACGTTTGCTTTCAGCAAATCCATTAGCTCCCGTACTGCAGAGATTTGGAAAATCTGACGATTTTCGCACGGGCGTCGAAGTAGCTTGGAAGGTGAAGATTCCGGCCTTGAATGCCAGGACCTATTTCAACATCACCGGGGAATTCTTCTATCGAAGGATCATGGATTATCCATCCTTTGAAACAATAGCAGGTCTGAAAAAGAACAACTATCAGACCTTTCTCTCGGTCAATACTTCATACTTCCACAATAAATTGACCCCATCTTTCACCTGGATCCATGATATCAACACTAACTCTAATTATTTCATTCCGAAGTTAGTGTACGACCTTGACTACCATTGGCATTTCACACTGGGAGGGCAGATATTCAGTGGGTCGAAGCCAGGGCAAGGGATGACGTTGTTTGACAACAAGAATCAGATCTTTTTCAAGGTTGCTTACAAGTGGGGTTAGAGGGTTAATGGTATTCCTGGTACTCCGAAAAGAAAATTGCTCAATAGAGAAGGGAGGAGAGAAAATGAAAAAAGTGAAAATCTTTGTAATATGTTTTCTTGTTTTATTTTTGGCACTGGGTGTGATGGCGCCGATCCTATGGGCAGCAGAGGAATATAAGGTAACCGCCTCAGGAGCTTGAAAAATACAAAAAGATAGTCGATGACCCGCGGCCATATTTAAAAGAGTTAACTTACAAAAAGATCTTACCTCCAGATGTCTATGCCAAGTTGACTTTTGACGTGGAAGAGATGAAAAAGCAGTGGGCCGAAGTTGTTGGATTCAGAGCCCCTGATGAGGTGGGTAAAATCGCCCCGGAGATTAAGCCGGGCACCTATTCCTATAAGGATAAAGCTAAGTACCCTGGGCTTAAGGAGTTGATGATCCCGCTTCATTATGAGGAGTTCTTCAAGCCCGGTGGACCTCCCTTTGTCGGCTGTTTCCCTGAGATAAAGGTTGTTCCCACCAGACAGTACTATTTGGCCTTACCCATTGCTAAGGCGACGAAAGAGAATATAGGTCGCACCAAGTTAGACGATAAAGGCCTCATTAAAGAGGAAACATACATGGCTGGTGTTCCATTTCCTAAGCCAGAAGGAAAGTTTAAGGCCAATCAGGTTATCTACAATCTTTTAAAGCGCTACATCGGCCATGAAAACCAGTACTTTACTGCAACCACCCGAGGTTTTACACGTGGTTTGAGAATAGATCAAGACATGGTTAATGAGGCTTGTTGGATCAGATTTAAAGGACGGGTCTTTATGGAACCCTATGGTTGGTATGACGAACGAGCTAAAAGCGTTGGCGAAGAATTTAGTTTTAAGTTCTTCTACCTGTCGCCGCGGGACATGTTCGGCAACGTTATGACCAGTATGAAATACTTGGATCCCGACAAATATGACCAGATGTTGCTGTACATAAATGCTCTCAGGCGGGTACGCCTGATGTCGGCCACCGATATCCAGGATTCCATAGGAGGCGCGGATGTTATTTATGCCGATAGTTTTATATATTCGCAAAAATTGTCTTCTACAATTTTTCCGTATAAATGCGAAGTAATTGCTGAGCGGGAATATCTTGTTCCATTCGCGATCTTGGATGGGTCAGGGTATATGAGTTCGAAAGGAATGGAACTCCATAATTATGAATGGGAACGTAGGCCTATGTACGTGGTCAAGATGACGCAGCTCGATAAAAACTTCGTATACAGTTACCGAATCCTATACATTGATAAGGAAACGTTTTACCCCCTTCTTATATTAAACTACGATCAGAAGGGGCGTTTATACCGCAGTGGACTGGTTATATCAGCCTACTTCCCTGAGATGGGAATGTTTAATTATACTAGCGACGTAATGATGTATGATCATCTGGATATGCACTCGTCTTTCAGCCGTACTTTTGTGATACCCGCGCCCTGGGTAGGCCGAAAGGATATTAGCATGCGCGGTTTGGTTGTCAAAGGCAAGTAGTAGATGAATTGTTATCTGAGTGCCCTGAAAAGGATTTGCACATAACCGACCGGTATACACAGAGTCGGGTTGCTAAATTAAGGGGGGAAGAAGATGGGATAATGTGACAAGATCCTCTTGCCAAATGCACATAAGTAAATATAATCTGAATCCTAATCAGAGACTTATCCGGACATCAGGAGGGCCATACGATGGATGTAGATGTTTCCCCCCGATATTTTCTTAGTAGGAGAACAACTAACATTTTTAACATTGTGGCGATGGTATGTTTCATTTCGTTTTTGGTTTCTTGTGCTCAGGTTGCTCAGCAGAAGAAAGAAAAGGCGATGAGTGAGGACCTTCTTTCTGTCACTTTTCCAACTGAAAAAGAGGGTTGGGCATGTGGCCGGTGGGGGGTTGTTCTTCATACGGCTGATGGTGGGAAGACTTGGACGCTTCAGTCGAGTGGGACCGAGAATACCCTGGTGTTCGATCCACTTTGTTGATCCACTAAATGGCTGGGCGGTCGGCGAAGAGGGGACAATCCTCCACACAGCAGATGGGGGAAAGACCTGGGAGAAGCAAAAGCAGCCCTGTTCCCTTCTATCTGATGAAAGTCTATTTTGTGACGTCTTCCAAAGGATGGATCGTTGGGGAACGGACACATATTTTATCTACAGTTGATGGTGGAAAAACATGGAATATCCAGTTCAAGGATGAAGATTTTATTCTCAAATCCGTTTCATTCTGTGACCCGTTTCATGGTTGGGCTGTAGGAGAGTATGGTTTCATCTATCATACGAAGGATGGCGGAGCTACCTGGAAGAGACAGGCTGGCCTTTTTGATATCTCGGAGACTACAGGTGATGTGGAAGGAGGAAACTTTCTATTCGATGTCACAGCCGTTGATCCCCAGACCGCATGGGCAGTGGGTATTGATGGTTATGTCATCAGGACACTCGACGGGGGAAAGACGTGGAAAGAAGTTAAGACAGATGCACCCAAGACACAGTTTTTCTGTGTCGCTTCTAATCAAGGGAGTACAGTCTTGATTGGTGGGAACGGTACATTTTTGATCTCCACGGACAATGGGAAGACGTGGAAGAATCCTAAGTTTGAGCCGCCCATTATCTATGGTTGGCTCTATGGGATTGCTCGACGTGCATCCACTGAATTTGTTGCAGTAGGGTGGGATGGAAGTATCTACCTCAGCGATAGCAAGAATCCTTTATCCTCCTGGCATCGGGTTAAAATGTAAACCCATGAAGATGAAAGTTGGATTGTGAACAGTTGTGGAAGAGATGTTGATGAAAGAGTAAGGGGAATCCTTTGAGTTTGGATTGTATATTGGCGGGGAAAACAATGAAAAAGAAAATGAGGAGACTTTCTATAACCATTTTTGTGTTGTTGGTTGCGCTGGTAATCAGCACTCCAGAATTATTATCTTCGGAAGCTGGAACCGGAAAAGTAAGCCGTCCCCTTCGAATATGCCGGTTATTCCTTCCCCAAATATAAAAGTTACACACGGTCGTCTCATTTTGTTTCGATGTTCGATGGGACAAAGCTTGCGGTCGATATCTACCTACCAGTGGAAGGAGAGAGCCATGGTTCGTTCCCTGTGTTATTCAATTATCATCCATATAGACGGGCAACGATTAATCCGAAGACTGGCGAAATAAGTGGAACACTCCCAGGCATGGAAAAATTTATCAAATTCTTTACATCTTATGGGTATGCGATTGTTATTGGAGAGATGCGGGGGAGCGGTGCTTCCTTCGGTTCTCGATTGGATATGTCTCCTCCGCTTGCAAAGGATGGAAAGCAACTGATCGATTGGATAGAGATGCAGCCATGGTGCAACGGGAATGTCGGCATGTATGGATGTTCGTATATGGGTTGGTCCCAGTACCCTGTTGCTGCGCAAAAGCCCAGAGCCCTGAAGGCCATAATGCCAGAGCAGATTAATTTTGACATGTTTGCGGGCTGCCTTTTTTACTGTGGGGGAATATTCAATAGAGCACTTATTGATACTTGGGGTACCTATATATATCTTCTTGACAGGGCAGCCTACATCCCAGCAGCAGGCGCACTTCCCGGTCCAGAAGGAGCGCTTTTCCCAGCTGTGCCAGTAGTGGATGAGGATGGTGATGGAGAGCTCGCTGACGAGATTCCTCAGTACCCAAGCGGAAAGCCCTTTTTCTTCGATGATCCTCCTACATACAGCGATGGGAAAAAACGCCAAAACATATACTATAATGCCGTGAGAGAGCATCTGAACAATTTAGATGTGCGCAAGTGGGCTCCGGCTGCCCCTTATCGGAATTCTCAATTAGCAGACACGGGTTATACGTGGACAGACCTTGGACCTAGTAATTGGCCGATCCGTCTTTCGGAATCAGGTATAGCTATCTACCATGTGGGGGGTTGGTTTGATATCTTCACCCTCGGAACCACCCGCTGGTATGCCACCTTGCGCGCCACGAATCCATCGAAAATGCTCATACATCCATCATTTCATAGTGGGTTGGCCCTTACAGAGACTTGGAGGGCCGGGCCATATTGGAAGTACTTTGAGGAAGATGTGGAACAGGCCGATCAGGGGATGTTGAAAGAACGATTGCGCTTTTTTGATCGCTACCTCAAAGGAATAAAGAACGGGATCGATACAGAACCACCGGTGTTCATCTATGTTATGAATGGCAAAAAGTGGCGTTTCGAGAATGAATGGCCCCTTAAACGGCAAGTGGTGGCCAAGTACTACTTCGAAGGGGGGAATACTCTTTCTAAGTCAAGAAAGACTGATGGCTCCGATAAATATAAGGCCGATTTTACCCACGACTCAAGGTATGGAGTAAATAAGGCTACTCGTTGGAATGCTGCTGATCTACGGGAAGAACCAATGAAAAGGACAGATAAAGATCGGCAGTGCCTTACTTATACATCTGGCCCCCTGGAGAAGGACACTGAGGTTACTGGTCACCCAGTAGTCAGTTTTTGGGTGTCCTCAACGGCTGATAACGGAGATTTCTTTGTGTATCTGGAGGATGTGGATGAAAGAGGAGAAGCTTATTATGTTACCGAGGGAAAACTGAGGGCTGGGTTTGCAGGCCTCGTCGCACAGGAAGACATGTTAGCTTCTAATTCACGCATCAAGATTCTTCCTAACCTTCCTTACCATGGTTTCAAGGACACTGACTATGTGGATGGGGTTTTTGCAAAGGATAATATTGTGAAACTTGTCTTTGATCTGTTTCCCACATCCTGGGTTTTTAAGAAGGGGCACCGAATCAGAGTTTCCATAGCGGCTGCGGATTGGCCAACGTTCGACTTGCATCCAAAGTTGTCTCCCAAGAATAATCCCAGTGATCAAGCAAACACAGTTCCGACTATTACGGTATATCGTGATGCGAAACATCCTTCCAGCATTGAATTACCGATAATCCCTCCGAAGCCCAGAGGGACCTTTAAATAAGGAGGAATAGTTATATACTGAAATAGCAAAAGCTTCGATATAGGTTACCAATTTTTTATTTGGAATGTTTCAATCCGTGGGTTACTGATCATCAAAATTCAAGGAAATCCATGTGGAGGAAGTACCCAAAAAGGAGGTAAAAATGCTTCTTTCTAATAAGGTAGCTATTATAACCGGAGGTGCCAGAGGAATTGGAAGAGGAATTGCTATGAAATTTGCTGAGGAAGGTTGCTCCCCTGTTATTGTTGATGTTCTGGCGGCGGAGGGGAGGAAAACCGCAGAGGAGCTCTCGAAAAAAGGGAGAAACGCAGTTTTTATTAAATGCGACATAACGGACAGAAGCCAAGTAAAAGAGATGGTAGATCAAGTCATCGGGAAGTTTGGGAAAGTGGATATCTTGATCAATAATGCAGGAATAACAGGTCTTCCAAAATCTGTTACTGATATAAATGAAGAAGAATGGGATAGGGTTTTAAGCATAAATCTTAAAGGGATGTTTTTGTGTTGTAAAACAGTTGTCCCCCATATGAAAGAAAAAGGATATGGAAAAATAGTTAATATATCATCTTTATCAGCAATTTATCCTGTTGCTCCAATGGTTCATTATTCTGCTTCTAAGGCTGGAGTTTTAGGATTGACGCTTGACCTGGCTCTTGAATTGGCCCCGTTTAATATCTGTGTGAACGTGATTCTCCCGGGGGCAATTCCTTCGGATATGTGGAACATGCTTATCCCTCCTGGTGTAAATAGAGAAGAATTTTTAGCAGAGATAGAAAAAGCCGTCATGCCTCCTATGCAGAGGCTGGGTACGCCAGAGGATATCGCGGGAGTCGCCTTATTTCTGGCCTCAGATCTTTCAAGGTATGTAACCGGAGATCGGATTATTGTTGGAGGAGGTACTCCATTAAGAAAACTCCATTAAAACAACCGGCTAAATAATTGAAGAGAAAGAAGGAAAGCAAACAGAGTTAATGAATAAAGAATATAGAGTGTAAAAGTACAACCTCGTAGAGGGAGGATTTGTGATTAAGATGAAGGTTGGATTGGGAACAGTTGTGGAAGAGATGTTGATGAAAGAGTAAGGAGAATCCTTTCAGTTTGGATTGTATATTGGCGGGGAAAAAAATGAAAAAGAAAATGAGGAGACTTTCTATAACCATTTTTGTGTTATTGGTTGCGCTGGTAATCAGCACTCCAGAATTATTATCTTCGGAAGCTGGAACCGGAAAAGTAAGCCGCCCCTTCGAATATGCCGGTTATTCCTTCCCCAAATATAAAAGTTACACACGGTCGTCTCATTTTGTTTCGATGTTCGATGGGACAAAGCTTGCGGTGGATGTCTACCTACCAGTGGAAGGAGAGAGCCATGGTTCGTTCCCTGTGTTATTCAATTACCATCCATATAGACGGGCAACGATTAATCCGAAGACTGGGGAAATAAGTGGAACACTCCCAGGCATGGAAAAATTTATCAAATTCTTTACATCTTATGGGTATGCGATTGTTATTGGAGAGATGCGTGGGAGTGGAGCTTCCTTCGGTTCTCGATTGGATATGTCTCCTCCGCTTGCGAGGGATGGAAAGCAGTTGATCGATTGGATAGAGATGCAGCCATGGTGTAATGGAAATGTTGGTATGTTTGGAGCATCATATATGGGTTGGTCCCAGTATGCGGTGGCGGCACAAAAGCCCAGAGCCCTGAAGGCCATAATGCCAGATGTCATAAACTTTGATATGTTTTCGGATTGCCTATTTTATTGTGGTGGGATATATAACAGAGCGCTTGTTGAGACTTGGGGCGGCCTTATGTACCAATTTGACAGAGCCGCTTACATCCCGGCAGCAGGTCTTCTTCCCGTTGCGCCTTTAATCGATGAGGATGGTGATGGAGAGCTTACTGACGAGATTCCTCAGTACCCAAGCGGAAAGCCCTTTTTCTTCGATGATCCACCTACATACAGCGATGGGAAAAAACGCCAAAACATATACTATAATGCCGTGAGAGAACATCTGAACAATCTTAGATGCTCGGCAATGGGCACCCGCTGCTCCATATCGCAATTCTCGAATCGACGGCACACAATATACGTGGATAGACCTTGGTCCGAGTGATTGGCCGGTCCGTCTTTCGGAATCAGGAATAGCTATCTATAATGTGGGCGGTTGGTTCGATATCTTCACCCTCGGAACCACCCGCTGGTATGCCACACTAAAGGCAACGAATCCATCAAAAATGCTCATACACCCATCATTTCATACCATGCCAGATATTTCACCTGAAGTCGCAGGGCCATATTGGCGTTATTTTGGAGAAGATTTGGGAAAGGCAGCTACGGGGATGTTGAGAGAGCGGTTGCGATTTTTTGATCGCTACCTCAAAGGAATAAAGAACGGGATCGATACAGAACCACCCGTGTTCATTTATGTTATGAATGGCAAAAAGTGGCGTTTCGAGAATGAATGGCCTCTTAAACAACAAGTGTTGGCCAAGTACTACTTTGAAGGGGGGAATACTCTCTCTAAGTCAAGAAAGACTGATGGCTCCGACAAATATAAGGCCGACTTTACCCACGATTCAAGGTATGGAGTAAATAAGGCTACTCGTTGGAATGCTGCTGGTCCACCGGATGAACCGATGAAAAGGACGGATAAAGATCGGCAGTGCCTCACTTATACATCGGACTCCCTGGAGAAGGACACTGAGGTTACCGGTCACCCAGTAGTCAGTTTTTGGGTGTCCTCAACGGCTGATAACGGAGATTTCTTTGTGTATCTGGAGGATGTGGATGAAAGAGGAGAGGCTTACTATGTTACTGAAGGAAAACTGAGGGCTGGTTTCGCAGGCCTTACGTCCCACAGGAAGATATGTTACCTCCTAAATCGCTTATCAAGGTTCTTCCCCACCTTCCTTACCATGGTTTCAAGGATACTGACTATGTGGATGGGATTTTTGCAAAGGATAATATCGTGAAACTTGTTTTGGATCTGTTTCCTACATCCTGGGTTTTTAAGAAGGGGCACCGAATCAGAGTTTCCATAGCAGCTGCGGATTGGCCGACGTTCGATTTGCATCCAAAGTTGTCTCCCCAAGAATAATCCCAGTGATCAAGCAAACACAGTTCCGACTATTACGGTTTACCGTGATGCGAAACATCCTTCCAGTATTGAACTGCCAATAATACCACTGAAGTCAAAAGAAGCCGGCATCAATACTCATACTTCCGCAACGAAAATAGAAGGCAAAAAGAAATGATGGAGAAAATTATATAAGGATAGAAATACAACTTAGTAAAAGGAGGATTTCCTATGAAGATGAAGGTTGGATTGGAAACAGTCGTGAAAGAGATGCCCGAGACGGTCAAAAGAGGTAGTGATTATTCTTACTTAGAGTCTTACATTCCTAAAGATATTCAGGGGAAGTTCAGGTTTCCAGATGAAATTAGAAGATTCAGGCATGATGATGCTGCGGAGATTTTAGCAGAGAGGGTGGCCAAGAAGGCTTTGGACCGTGCTGGATTAAAAACATCGGATATTGACTATATCATAGCGAACAACTGCGGGGGCAAATATACCGTACCTATGGTTGGTACGTACATCCATCATAAATTAGGTTGCAGCAAAGAGACACCTGTATTGAACATATCAAACGCTTGCGCAAGCTTCGTTGATGGCTGCCAGGTTGCCTGGAATATCATTCTTGGCGGTAGATATAAGAGGATCCTTGTGGTAACGGTATCAGCTTGGGAAACCACTGGAGGACAAATGAGAGCTGACCTAACGGACTTTTTGAGTGTTCTTATGGGTGATGGTGCTGGTGCAGGAATTGTCTCATCTCAGAATCTAAAATGTGAATTTCTTTCCCACTACAACTGGACCTCAAGCGAGGTCTACGACTGGTGTGGTGCAACCCCCAGTAAATGTGTCCATCCTGAACTTAAGCAAGCTAATGATCAACCTACAATTAGTAATTATCTTTTCGGTACACCGGAATTATTCGGGTGGTGGAAAAATAATGGAGAACGTTATGGTATAGAGTGCATCAACAAGGCTTTGGAAATGGCAAACTTATCATTATCGCAATTGGATATGGTTGTTTTCCATCAGCCTTCGGACCTTATGTATGATTTTTGGATTGACGGTGCAGAAAAAGCTGGGTTGAGTAGGGCTAAATGGAAGCACACATGGAACAAATATGGCAATCTGTCTAATTCCGTTATTCCTGTAAATTTGGCAGAATTTTGGGAAAATGGGGAACTCAAAAAAGATTCAATAATAGCTTTATTAAGCGTTGGAGCAGGGGGACATGGTCCTACAATAATTATTAAATGGTTGGTTTAAAAAATTCCGCCAAATGTGAACACTCAGACCTTCCAAATGGTCGGAAGCAAGATGTTTGGATAGTTAATCTGGGGATCCACAATGCAAAAAGATAAAAAAGTTATTCAGGAGGATGAATGGGGAGAAGTTATAGTTATAGATTCCGCTGTCCAGATGGGTCCGGATGAAACGGGACAGGTGTTGGTAGTGGGATCCCATGGGTCGGAATTAACCGCCCGTTATGTTGCCCAGTACCTTCCTTTTGGGGTTATCCTGAATGACGCTGGTAAAGGGAAAAACAATGCTGGGATCTCGGGGCTGTCCATTCTAAACTCAATGCATATTCTGGGAGCTACGGTTGATTGTATGACTGCTCGCATCGGTGAAGGGCACGACAACTATCATTCCGGGATCATTTCTGCTGTCAATGATAAGGCTAAGACAGCAGGGGTGCAAGTTGGCATGGCCGTTTTGGAGGCCGCTCGAATCATGCTTGCGGCCAAGAAGTCCAGCCTGATTACCAGCCCTACTCCGGTTGTTTACGAAGACGAACACGGTCGCATTGTCCTTGCCGACACAATTAGTTATTTAAATACGAGCCACCGCGGCTGTGTAGTCGTTAGCGGCTCCCATTGCGCCCGTACAACATTTGAATGGATAAAGGATTTGGGACTCAAAGGCATTTTCCTCAACGATGGAGGTAAGGGAAAAGATAATCAAGGGATCTCCGGGTTGCCAGTATTTGATCAAGCGGGCGTTCCTGCTGCCGCCATAGATTGTATGAGTGCCATGATCGGAAACGCACGAGACGCCTGGGAAATGGGCATTGTATCCGTAGCAAATGAATTAGCAACAAAACTGGGTGTGAATGAAGGGATGACGGTTCAGGAGTCAGCAAAGAAGGGTTTTAAAGGTCTAGAGATGGCAGGTTAAATCCGGCTGGTTTTTCCTTGAAATGAATCTTGATGACTCGATGCTCAAACTTAAGATGTTAGAAACGAAAAGTTTGAAACATTACAAGAAGAAGGTTTGATTATGACGGAAAAAAAATGGACTGCTGCTGTAGGCAAACAAGGACGAGTTGTGGCCGCCCGGATCGAACCTGGCAAAGATGCAATCAACTCCATCATCGAGCTGATCAAAGAGAATGGTTTCAAGTCTGGCACAGTAACCGGCATTGGTTCGCTTAACTCTGCAACAGTCATATGGGGCCGGACTACAGACCTAACCCTCCCGCGCGAAGAAATCATTGTCACTTATACCATGCAAGGACCTGTAGATTTGGGCATTGGTTGGGGGATGTTTGGGACTGAGGAAGATGGCAACGTTATCCTGCACTTTCATGCCATCATTATGGATAAAGAGGGCAACATGCGCTGCGGCAACCTTCAGCCCGGATCAGCCCCAGTTATGGCCACCCTTGACCTGACTATTCAAGAGCTGGTTGATATGGAGATAAAGCCAACTCTGGACCCCGTCCTAAATAATAAATTTCTACACCCGCACAATGAATCTTGAAGTAAACCCCGTTAGAAAGGTGGGGTTTTGACCCCGCCTATACAAGGAGCTGATGCCTACTATTTAGAACATCCTCGGCATAAATGCTGGAGCTTTCTAACGGGGTAAATTGCCATCACTAAAATCGCCTCTTTATTCTTTTAACATGTTTTCGCAAGGGGAAGGATAGGGGACCAATAAGGGATACTTATATGGAATTCTCCTTATGTATGGAACAAAAAAGTAGTGATAGTTTGACAGCCATTGATGGTGCAAAAAACTGAGAAAAGGTGATGCGAAAGGCCATAGTCATCGATCTGGGCTTCCAGGATTTCAGGGAATGCTGGACCCTTCAGCACAGGATTCACCGAGCGAGAAAAGAAGAGATTCTTCCAGACTGTCTCCTCTTGGTAGAGCATCCTCATGTCTTACCATTGGAAGGGGAGGCAAGAAAGAAAACATTCTCGTCTCAGAAACGTTTACTTCGTGAACGTGGATTATCTTGCCTATCTATTGAAAGAGGAGGAGATGTCGTTTATCACGGTCCAGGTCAACTCGTGGGCTATCCCATCTTCGCTCTGAAGAGGGAAGGAATTGGGATCGTCGACTTTGTATGGCGTCTCGAGGAGGTGATGATTCAAATTCTCAAGGACTATGGAATTATTGGTCAGAGAAACGAAAGGAATAGTGGCGTTTGGGTCGGAAAGGATAAGGTAGGCTTTGTTGGGATAGCTGTTAGAAGTGGCATCAGCCTCCATGGTTTTGCCTTGAATGTGAATCCGGATCTCTCCTTTTTCGAGCTAATCCAACCTTGCGGCTTAAAAGGGGTAAAGGCGACTTCCATGAAAGCCCTTCTTGAGAAAGGAGATCGATCTTGAGGAGGTAAAAGAGAGTGCCATTATTCATTTTCAAGAGGTCTTCAATATTTCCATGCAAAGGATGAAAATGATTGATCTTCTTATTCAGATTTCATGTTCTAAATCTTTTGATTCAGCTATTACTGAGGATCTAATCTATGGTGGATATAGCAAGGTTGCCGAAACCTGACTGGCTCAAAAAGAGGATCCCTTCAGGCCAGGCTTGCACGGAGGTCTCAAGTCTCCTTAGAGATCGTCAGCTTCATACAGTCTGCCAGGAAGCTCATTGCCCAAACCTTGGCGAATGTTTTTCTCGTGGGACGGCCACCTTCATGATCTTGGGAGATCGATGTACAAGGAGCTGTAGCTTCTGTGCGGTCCACCACGATTCTCCCCTTCCGCCTGACGAAGGAGAACCCCAAAGGGTGGCAATGGCTGTTGAGGCACTTGGACTTCGATATGTGGTGATCACCTCGGTCACTCGAGATGACCTCCCCGATGGGGGTGCCTTACATTTTGCCAAAACCATACGCTCTATTAGAGATCAAATGCCCAATACCCGGATAGAGGTTCTGATCCCTGATTTTCAGGGGTCAGAATGGGCCCTGAAAATCGTGATTGAAGCAAAACCTGATGTCATTAATCACAATATTGAGACTGTACCGAGGCTTTATCCTGAGGTGAGGCCTCAAGCCGACTACAGGCGTTCCCTGCAACTTCTGACACGATGTGGGGAAATGGATCGTAGGATCCGTGACCAAATCAGGACTCATGCTGGGTTTGGGAGAAAATCCTGAGGAAGTGTTGAAAGTCTTGAAGGAGCTTCTTGAATCAGGTTGTCAGCTACTCACCATCGGCCAGTACCTGAGTCCCTCTTCAAGACATCATCAAGTGATTCGATTTGTACCTCCAGAGGAATTTACACAGTGGGGGGAGTTAGCTTCAAGAATGGGTTTTATGGGTGTTGCCTCTGGTCCTTTTGTCAGGAGTTCTTTTAAAGCTGCTGAGATGTTTCAAAAAGCATTCAAAAATATAAATCTGGATAACAAGACATAAAAGGAGAATGATTATGGAAGAGCGTGATATTGTAATAATAGGTGGTGGACCTGCCGGATATTCAGCAGCAATCAGGGCTTCACAGTTGGGGGGGAAGGTTACACTCGTTGAACAAGATACTCTTGGAGGCACTTGCATCAATCGTGGTTGTATCCCCACAAGGACTTTAGTAAGGGCGGTAGAGTTACTTGATATGGGAAGCAAAGCTAAAGACTACGGGATAACCTATACGGACATGGGTATTGATTTCGCAAAGATGAATGCGCGTAAAGATACAATCGTGAAAATCCTTGTAACCAGCGTAAAACAGGTTCTCAACGGGAAAGGTGTTGAGATCATAGAGGGGAAAGCCAAGCTTATTTCACCATCGCAAATTGAGTTGCAGCTAAAAGATGGAATGAAAAAAGAATTAACGGCACGAAGAATCATACTCGCAACTGGCTCCCGGTGTAAAAAGCTTTCCTTTCGTGGAGGAGGAACAAATATTCTCAACACAACGCAAGCACTGGGACTCACAGAAATACCCCGGTCTATATTGATTGTAGGAGGTGGGTTCATTGGTGCAGCATTCGCCACAATCTTTTCAAAGTTAGGTGCTACGGTGAGCATTGTTGAAGAATCATCTCGGATTCTTCCTCAAATTGACAAGGAGATCGTTGCTATTCTTGAAAAGGAATTCAAGGCTAATAATATTCAAATATTCACTAAGGCTCATGTAATGAGCATAGAATCAGGTAAAAATGATGACCAAACTATTCTTGTGGATATTAATGGGGAAGCAGTTGCTAATTCTGCACAGTATGTGTTGTTGGCAGAGGCAAGAGAGGCCAATATCGATGGGCTTGACCTCGATAAGGTAGGGGTTAAACTGAATGACATGATGGGTATTGTGGTTAATAAGCAGATGGAGACAAATGTTTCAGGGATACTTGCTGCTGGTGATGTGACGATGGAGCACATGTCGACGCCTGTAGCCTATATCGAGGGAATCACTGCCGCAGAAAATGCTATGGGAAGGAGTTCAGAAATTGATTATACAGCGATTCCCTATGGGACTTATACTGTGCCTGAGATATCCAGTGTGGGCATCACTGAAGAAGAGGCCGTTACCCAGGGAAACCAGATACGGATTGGCAGGTTTCCTTTTGCTGGCAATGGTATGGCAGCAGTACTTGGCCAGAGAACAGGAATGGTGAAAATCATAACAGATGGAGAAAGGGGCAAGATATTAGGTGTCCATATCATTGGTCCAAATGCTAGCGATCTTATAGCGGAAGCTGGCCTTGCCATGAAGCTCAATATTACACCAGAGGATATAAGAACTACTTTCCACGCCCATCCATCCTTATCAGAGGCATTGTGGGAGACAGCCAAGATTATAAACTAGACGAGATGGTTTTTCTCTTAGCAAGGCAATGGCGTTGAATAAGAAATATAATTAAATACTGGTTGCTACTTGTGACTTCAGACTACAGAATTCATATCATTTGATTCCTTTGCCATGAAGAATTAATTCACGGAATCTTACCAAGATAAGAAACAAAATTTATTTTCTACAATGAAACATGGCTAAATCTTAAATGAATAAATTGCTCTAAGAATTAATTCCCATTGTTTCACGCCAGAGGCTTAAGTGAAAGTAATTAACATCATCACAGAAATGAGAATCTTTCGACACAAGGGTACAGGATTCTTAGGGTTTGTCTTCCTTGGATAGACTACCCTCCCGATAAGGAGGAAATAATGAAGAAGGGGATAGAGGAGGGGCTTCCTCTCGGGAATGAGACAATTTTAGTTGTGGAGGATAATCATGAGGTTCGGAAGGTAACAGGAAGAATTCTCAGGATGCAAGGGTATAGAGTCTTAGAAGCATCTAATCCAAATACCGCCTTCTCGACTTGTAATGAGCGTGAGGGACATATTAGTCTGATGATAACGGATGTGGTGATGCCTGAGATAAACGGTCCTGAATTAGCCAAACGTCTAATGTCACTCTATCCAAAGATGAAGGTGCTTTATATGTCTGGGTATGCAAAGAATTTTATTTCGCATCAAGGCATTTTAGAGAAAGGGATAGAATACATCCAGAAGCCCTTTACAGTAAATGAGTTGGCGAAGAAAGTCAGAGAAGTGCTGGATAAATAATTGAAAGATGCATAGCATTATTTATCCCGTAATTTAAACAAGGGGCATCTAATGATTTCCTGCTAAAGGGTGTAGAGTTCTGTCAGGATGGCCGGGGTGGATCAATACTGACCCCTCGACCTCTCGAATCCTTTTCGGTACCTTTTGTTTTTTCTCTTAAAACCGGAAGCAGATTTTTGAAGTCGTCTACGATCCCGTAATCGGCAACTCCAAAGATGGAGTTGCACGCGGGTCTTTATTGATGGCAATGATCGTCTCAGAACCCTGCATCGCCGTGATATGCTGGAAGGCACCGCTGATGCCAATGGCAATGTAGACCTTCGGCTTAACTGTCTTTCCAGAGATTCCTACCTGTCGATCTTTGGGTAACCAATTTCGATCCACCACTGGTCGTGAACAGGCAATCACCCCGCCCAAACTTTTTGCCACTTCCTCTATCATCGGAATATGTTCAGGGCCTCCGATCCCTTGGCCCACAGAGACAATAATCTCAGCTTGAGTGATGTCTTCTCCTGTAATCGGTGCCTCAATATATTCTATGTTTTGGAAAGAGGGGTCAGCCCTTGACGTGGGACAAAACGATTGGGTGATAACTGGGTAAAGTCCGGAGTTATTAGTTCGGAAGACTTTAATTAGAGTCCAGGAGTCGTCTAAAAATAGTTGGCCACCCCAAATGCGGAATGGGCCTGTTTTTGGTAGGCAGAATAGTGAAAAGACGGAGGGGACGTCTTTGAAAGTTTTCACTTTTCGATGAATGTTATCGCCTGAAAATTGAGGCCCGGTGACTGCTGTGGCATGGTGAATCTATCTACGGAACACAATTCGCAGTTCATCGTCTGATACTTTTTCAGGTGACTGGGGAATCACTGACTTAGGACAGGGGACAATTAATTGATACACTTCAAGCACTGGGAGGAAGAGCAATATGATGAGAATCAGACCATATTAGAGTTTATTGCGTTATGTCTGGCGGACATGCGGGATGTGTATTTTATAACGAATGCAATCAAGGGAAAATGCCCAGACATTGAGATTCCCAAAGATATAACAAAAGATGACCTCCTGATATTGGCATCATCTATAATAGGGGTATAAAAATGACAAAACAATTTACCCTCTTTAAAGGAGGCCGAAAGAGAGATATTTATGAGGATGCAAAATGGAAAAAAAGACCAATTGATATGGATGGCGAAACAACAGGTATGCCTAATCCGTTTTACGATGACGGTGATGATTGGAGAAGAGATAGGGCGGTGGACATGGTCGAGCAGATAACAAGCGACCCGATTGAACGAAAAATAGCGAAGTTGATGCTTGAGAATTACACAAACGAGGAGATAGCTCATATTCTGCATATTGGGCCTACAAGAGTTGAGTGGTTTATGAGGAAAATTGAGGGTTGGAAAAGAAAAGAAGGTAAAACATGACAGAAGTTATGAGAGCAGCCCTGCCCCTGGGCCACGGAGTCAAAAAATTCGTTTTAACACAGATGGATAAAGAAAGGACAGGGCGTCATTGAAAATTTTCACTTTTATGGGTAGGTGAAATTCAATGGAAAAGAAGACCGTTCCAATTTAGGCATAGTCGCCGAGCAGAATCCTTCTCTATTCAATTCGCCACACTTCCAATTTCAAACCTTCGATATTTTCAAAATGTCTCTTGTTGGCTGTGGCAAGAACAGCATCGTGAGCCATAGCAGTAGCAGCAATTAGGGCATCCACTTCCCCAGTGGGCTTTCCAATCATTCGAAGTTTACTTTTGATTGTTCCAAAAATCTTTGCACATTCAATATCAAATGGAACGATCTGAACAACATCTAAAAACCGATATAGCTTTTCAATATTTTCTTTAGACTTTTGAGATACCTTTGCCCCATAATCTAACTCCGCTATAACCAAGGTGCTCAAGGAAATCTTATCAATTTCATCCCGGACCCTCCCTGAGATCAACTCGTTGCCATTTAAGAAAGCCACTACCACATTGGTATCTAACAGGATCATCAGAAACTTACCTCGCGGCCAAAATAGCTGTGCCTTTCCTTATCTATCTCTTCAAAGATAGGAATAATCGTGGGATCGTCAGACCACCCTCCTGATAATTCAGAAATAACTTTCAATTTTTCTTTCGTTTTCAGTATTGGCTCAATCTTAACGAGAACCCGCGTGCCATCCGGCAACCCCACCTTCTTGGGGAGACGAATGGAACCCTTTTCAATTCTACTCTTAACGGTGATTGTCATTGTTCACCTCCATATCGTTTTTCTCAATACATCAATCTCTCTTTTTTTTCAAATAGTCTTGAATTGCCGTTAGGCTCATCCCAGGGAATCTTAAATATAACTCTATTATACGCCTCCCATTTACGAAAGACAATAAGCCTGTTTTCCAGGCAGAGATTCCGGGACCGCACGAACTGAGGCTGGTTGGAGGGTGGTCAACAGAAAGATTTGGGGGTTTGCCCGTTACATATTGCAAATTGCATTAGAGTGGGTGCCCCCCCAGAATTCATTTGGTACCGGGTCTCATATTCACTTTGAAAAACAAATAGATGCAAACTAATTATTCAAAAATTCGCTGTCATTCAAAAAAAGTTGGCCCAATCCATTAAGACGAAGAGATGGGAGATGAGGGGATAGGAAGATAGGGTGATAAAAAATCAAGCATTTTTAACTTTTCAGTAAGGTTCGGTCACCATTTTTTCACCATAATATAACGTTATGTGTTATAATGAGTAAAAATGATTAAGTCCTTTGGAAACAAGGAGACGAAAAAGCTCTACATCACGGGCAAAAGCAAGAAGTTCAGCGAAGCTGTCTGTAATATTGGGTTGCTCAAGCTGGACTACTTGAACGCGGTGAAGCGGCTGGAAGATCTTAAATTGCCGCCCGGCAATAGACTCGAGGTATTGAGAGGTAGATATGAAGGGAAATACAGCATCAGGATAAACGACCAGTACAGGATTGTGTTCAGGTTCGTTGAATCAGATGCGTACGAAGTTGAAATAACGGACTATCACTGAAGGAGGAAGACAATGTTTGAACTGAAAAGAAAGCCGACCCATCCCGGCGAAATTCTGAAGAAAGAGTTTATGGATCCTTTGGGACTAACACAGTCTCAGTTAGCCAAGGAACTGAGTACGACCTTCCGCACCATTAACGAGATCGTTAACGAGAAGAGAAATATCAGCCCTGAAATGGCAATAAAGCTTGCTCGTTACTTTGGTACATCTGAGGAGATCTGGATGAACCTTCAGAATCAGTACGACCTTTACCTGGTCAAGATGAAAAGAAGGGACCTTCTCAGAAATATCAGGCCCTATAATGAATTGCATGGACGGGCGGTATGAGGATAAAGGCGGGGGGTATTCATAAAAAAGTTGGCCCATTCAAATGCGGATTTCGGCCTCCGGCTCAGAGAGCCCTCTGGCTCGGAGAGATTGCGGATTGCGGAATTCAAAACTAAAAACAGCCTGGCGCAGAGTGCATGGGGTAGAGCGCATAGAGCAGGGCGTCATTTGTAAAGAGAGTGAAAAATTTCAGTCTAATAGGTTTTCTATTCTTATCCCTTTACCTTTTTTAAGACTTTCCCTGGCTGATGCAACTCGCGCTAAAAACCTGGGATCATGCTCTAACCTGTAATCGAACCAGTCCTCTTCGGACCCGAAGCCAATTAAAACACCGGCCGGTTTTCCATGGCGTGTGATGATAATCTCTTCTTTTTCCGCCAAATCCAAGTATTCTGAAAGGCGGTCCTTAACTTCTGACAGTGCAATCCTCTTCATTTCTTTTTCCCATTTCCTCCAGCCACTCAGTGGCTTTGGACTTCGGTATGATCGCTAAGACTTCAACCGTCGCCTCCACAACATCGTAAAATACCCTGATTTCATCAACTCTCAATCGATACTGTGGTCGACTCATCCCCTGTAACTTTTTGATTCGACTCTTGCTTATTTTCTGTGGTTCATACCTAAGATGTTTCTCGATCGCCTCTTTGAAAGTTGAACGGTCTCTTGCTGATAGGCGTTTGAAATCTTGAACGGCTTCTGGTGCAAAGAGGATCTCGTACTTCATTCTGGCTATATTATAGCCAGAATTTTATTTTCCTGTCAATAAATACATTTCCTGGGTCGGCCCTTGACGTCGGACAAAACGATTGGCTGATAGCTGAGCAGGCAGGGAAAGGAGGGGATTTTTGAGGGAGTGTCCGTCTAATATTATAAAAGCAGATTTCTTGGAGGATGAATGATGATAAGAAAACTTCTTTCTCTTTTTGTTGCGCTGATGATTGCAGTTTCCCCAGTTTTGCTCGAAGCGAAATCAAATCGATCCTCTTTTGGGAAATTATCTTACAAATCTCGTGGGAACATTCATAGAACTTATAAATCAGGTTCGTCGGGAGTTAGAACCTACAAGCGTGAGGGGGTAAGCGCCTATCCCAAATCGACCTATCAAATAGGAGGGACGAAATATAATGCAAACGAAAGGTATAAAAATTCCGGATTGCCTAAGGTTGAACGAAGCGCAACAGCTAAGAACCAATTTCTAAGAAGTAAAGGGTATAAGAAAGTTCCTTCAGGGTATGAGATAGATCATGTCATCCCACTCTCAAAAGGTGGAAGAGATGAACCCTCAAATATGCAATTAATCCCTAAGATCGTGCACAAGCAAAAAACAGCAAGTGAAAGAAAAAGATAGTCCTTTGAAGAACCCACGTAGGGGGAGGATTTGGAGAGGGTGGGGTCGGACCAAGTTAACTGCTTGATCGAATTAATCATTTCTGAAAGAAAGAGCCTGATTTTGGGTTTAGAACCCCAATTTTAACGTTAAAATCGCAGAAAGCATGCGGTGTCATTCACAAAAAAGTTGGCATATTTTTAAATGTACGCATAGCGCATGAAGCATAGCCTTTAATTAAATAAGATCTGAAATCCGCATTACGCAATCTGAAATCTGAATTTTACCTGTGCAACGGCTTACCTTGCAGTATTAAAGGCAATAGATCTATGTTTACTAAACAGAGGCTTGAACAAAAAAGATCTTCCCAGATCCGTTGACGGTTATAGGACGGCATTGCAGAAACATTTATCAATGCATGATGGGAAACTTTTAAGAGAATTTGAGAGGCTTTACGACCAACTCCACATCGCTGGTTATTACAGAGCACTTTTGCATGATGTGGATATAGTCAAAGATGCAATAAGGGCTGCAAGAACTTTTATAGAAAAGGTAAAATAAAAAGGCAGAGGTCTATAGGACGTAATAACTCTTTGACGCCCCAACGTGGAGCCCCACGGGCTAAAGCCCATGGCTCCTCCACATGCTTCAAAGGGCGGAACCCTCCGAAGCATCCCCCACTACGCTCGTAACGAGCTTCGAGGGGTACCCCTCCCGCATTCATCCACGGCCTTAAAGTCCGTGGCTTTCTGCGAAGGAGGGTAAAGAATCTCTATTTCATTCCTTTTGTTTTCTCTTTTAAAATCGGAAGCAGATTTTTGAAGTCGTCTACAATCCCATAATCAGCTACGCCAAAGATGGGAGCGCGAGGATCTTTATTGATAGCGATGATCGTTTCAGAACCCTGCATGGCCGTGATATGCTGGAAGGCACCGCTGATGCCAATGGCAATGTAGACCTTCGGCTTCACTGTCTTTCCAGAGATTCCTACCTGTCGATCCTTGGGTAGCCAATTTCGATCCACCACGGGTCGCGAGCAAGCAATCACCCCGCCCAAACTTTTTGCCACTTCTTCTATCATCGGGATATATTCAGGTCCTCCAATTCCCTGGCCCACAGAGACGATGATCTCAGCTTGAGTGATGTCTTCTCCTGTAATCGGTGCCTCAATATATTCGATAAATTTTTTTAACATCGATCGTCCCCTGGAGTGGAGAGAGCTCCATAACAATCCCTCCCTTTTTTTCACCAGGCGCCCCGGGGCTGAAAACACCCGGCCTAACAGTAGCAATATATCCCTTGGATTCCCTCACGGATACATTGGCATTTACCTTTCCTCCATAAATGGATCGGACGGCTTTTAGACGGCTCCCTTCAAACGAGAGGCCGATGCAATCCGTAACCAGAGGAAACCCTATTTCCACAGAAAGGCTCGGCGCCAGGTCCATTCCAAAAGCCGAGTGGCCCATCAGGGTGAGAGGGGGTTGATATTTTGTGATGAGAGAGGAGAGGACTTTTTGATAGAGGATGGAATTGAAATGTTCAAGCTGCACATCCTCCACAACCAGGACCTTTGATGCCTTTGTCGCCAACTCCTCAGCGAAATTTTTAACATTATGACCCAATAGAACAGCCGTTGATGAAGCCCCCTGAAGGGAAGCCAACTTCCCTCCAGCGGCTAACATTTCATAGGTGATGTCCCGAATTTTTCCCTGTCGATGCTCAACTAATACGAAGATCTCTGCCATTGCTCTGCCTCCTATTCATCTCTCACTCCCGCTTCGTACAGGAGCCAGGCGTTAGGGGTAAGGGGTAAAACCCACTTACGACTTACGCCTTGCGTTCGAGCGGATTCTTGAATTAGCTTCCTTTTTTCTTCTTAATGATTTCGGTCAATTGAGTCACAACCTCTTCAGGACTACCTTTTAATATTTCTGCCATCTTTCCAACAGGTGGAAAGAATACCTGATCGATTTTTGTATCGACGGATTCGCCAGAAGTGAGCCCTATCTCCTCCATTCCAAGATCCTTAATCTCCTTGTCTTCCGCCTCTAAGAGAGCGGCAAGGGAGACATATTTCGGCTCATTGATACCAGTCTGAATGGTCAGGACAGCAGGGAGTTTGAGCTCCGTGACTTCGTCAATGCCGCCTTCCAATTCTCTCTTGACCTTTGCTTTGTCGCCGGTAATCTCGATATGGGTGACAATGGCTGCGTGAGGAAGACCTAACATTTGAGCCAGGCTCACTCCAACCTGTCCCCAGTTGTCATCCTCTGCCTGAACACCTGTTAAGATGAGATCAAAGGATTGATTTTTGATTGTTTGAGAAAGTATCTTGGCAATCAGATGACCATCTTGAGCAGCAGGTTCCTCTATCCTTAATGCCCTATCCGCCCCCATAGCCAGGCATCTCGTCAATACCTCTTTTGACTCTTCAGGCCCAATTGTGATGACAGTCACCTCACCCCCATATTTCTCTTTTAAGAGAGCTGCCTCCCTGACTGCATAGCCATCCCAATCATTGAGGTGGAAGACCAGATGATCCTTCTTAATATCTGTTCCATCCTTCTCAATAAAGATGTCCGCCTCTGCAGTTTTTGGGATCCTTTTAACACATACCGCGATATTCATAATGCCTCCCTAATTTTTTTAAAGATAAAGGCCTTTAGTCTACAATCTCAGTGGTTTTGTAACTCAACCCTTCAGGGTTGGAGATCAGGGCTGAAAGCCCTGAGTTACAAAGCCTCGGCGACCAACTCCGAAATATCTTTTACCGCAATCTGATCTGTTAAACCTGAGGTTTTTACGGCATCTTCAAGGGTTAACAGGCAGAAAGGACAAGCCGTGGCCATCACCTTTGCGCCCAAAGCAACGGCTTCCTTGATTCGTATCTCTCCATTCCGAGTCCCTTCTGTTCCCCCTTCGGCCCACATCCTGCCTCCTCCTCCTTCACAGCACAGACTCCTTTGCCTTGATCTTTCCATCTCGCTGAATTCCAATCCAGGAATGGAGGTCAGAATTTTCCTCGGTTCATCGAAGACCAAATTCTGTTTTCCAAGAAAACAGGGATCCTGATAGGTGGTAGGAAGGTTCAGCGCCTTAGTCATTTTTAATTTTCCCATCTCGATCAACTCTGCAATGACCTGCGTATAGTGCTGGACAGGGATATTGAGGTCTGGATACTCATTTTTGAAAGCGTTAAAGCAATGAGGTGAGATAGTGATGATTTTTTTGATTCCAGACTTTTTAAAAAGGTTCGTATTGTCCTTTGCCAGCTTTTTAAAAAGGGCCTGCTCGCCCATCCTCCTGATCTCATTTCCGCAACAGGATTCTTTCTTCCCAAGAATCCCAAAGTCGAGATCTGCTTTTTGAAAGATCTTGACGAGGGCCGTTGAGACATTCTGAACTCTTGGATCATAAGAAGGGGCACAGCCCACATAGAGCAATGTCTCTGTGGATGCTTCTCCGAGAATCTTTACTCCCAGGTCTTTTGCCCAATCCGCCCTGCGATCGCGGAACCGTCCCCATGGATTTCCTTGGAGGAAGGTATTTTCAAGAGCATCCCTGATGGTTGAAGGGACCTCGCCTTGATTGGCAAGAAAATTTCGTATCCCCATAATCAGCTCGACGTTTTTTACTCCAGCAGGGCAGCGAAGGCTACAAGTGCTGCAGGTGGTACAGGCCCATAATTCAGGCCTTTTAAATAGGAGAGAGGGGTTGGCTGTCAAAAATGTCTCTCTGACTAATCTCCTCATATTGAGGGGAGATCTAAATTTGACAGGACATCCTCCCGTGCATGTCCCGCATTGGATGCATACATTGAGTTGGTAATCCTGGATAAAAGTTTTAGGATCGATCTTCATTTTGTTATAAGGAACTTCCCCTCACCCCGGCCTTCTCCGCAAGGGGAGAGGGGGTTATTGGAAAGTTGATGGGGGAGGGTGAGGGTGGGGGTGATATTATTTTTAAGTAGTTGAATTATCTCAAAAAGATGAATTCCCCGTGGGCAGGTATCTTTACAGGCTCCACAAACTGTGCATCTTTCTACCACATGAACTAACCAACCGATTCCAAAGTTTTGAAAAGATTCCGGATAACATTTTTTGCAGAAACAGATTGGGCAGACCTCTTTACATTGATGGCAATCATCGCATTTTTTGAACTCAGTCATCCAATGAAATTTAGCCTGATCATCAGACTGAAGAAAAACCGAAGGTCCCAATTTTGTTATTTGTTCGTTGAACCCATTCACGGTTTCCACCAGTTTAGAAATTTCAGAAGGATGGACACACGCAAAATCGAGACGATCTTTTCCAATTCCAAGGATCTCCAACAGACCCTGAACGACTTGCACTCTCCTTTTTGCTCTCTCATTTCCCCTCTTATGCCGGCACTGACCTGGAGGACATCCTAAAACCAAGACACCATCTGCTCCTGAAAAATAGGCCTTCAAGAGAAAAAAGATATCCAAACTTCCAAGGCAGGGTAGTTTCACCGGCAAAAAATTTGGGGTATAAATTTTCTGCTCCATTCCGGCAAAATCGGCGCAGAGGTCTGCACTATTTTGGCATAAGAATCCTAAGAGCTTCGGTTCAAAACTCATGTTCACACGCTGACAGCCTTCCACCTCTGCCAATACTTGATCTTGTGTGAAATGTTTCTGGCTCGCCGCCTTACTGGGGCAGACAGATGTACAAGCACCACATCCTTTGCAAAGAGCTTCGTTGACAGATGAGATTCCTTTGATATCAAGAAATCCAATCGCCGAGTAGGGACAGACCTCAATACACAGTTTGCAGCCTGCGCAGATCTCAGGGTCAATAGAGGAGATGGTAGCCTCCACCTCAATCTCACCCTTGATAACCAGGGACATCACCTCTGCTGCAGCCGCAGAGGCCTGGGCCACTGTATCAGGAATATCTTTGGGCCCCTGGCAGCACCCTGCCAAAAAAATCCCATCAACATTTGTGGAGACCGGCCTCAGTTTCGGATGAGCTTCCATAAAGAATCCATCTGCGCTCTGGCTAATCCCCAATACCTGAGCCATTCTTTCGGCATCGCGACGGGCAGTGAGACCCGTTCCTAAGACGACCAGGTCCACGGGGATCTCAACAGGAGTTCCGAGAAGGGTATCCTCTGCCTCGACGATGAGACGGCCATCCTTTTTATAAATCTCAGAGCCTTTTCCCCGGATGAAGTAAATTCCTTCTTCTCGAACCCGTTTATAGAATTCCTGATATCCTTTTCCAAAGGCATTGATGTCAATGTAAAATTCATAAATCTCAGCCCCGGTCTTCTCTTTCGCCAGATGAGCCTGCTTCATGGAGGCCATGCAGCAGATTCTGGAACAGTGGAGATTCGCATTTTCGTCCCGGCTTCCAATACAGTGTAGAAAGGCGATGGCTTTTGGAACCGTTCCATCCTTCAACAATATCTCTCCACTATTGGGTCCGGAGGGACTTGAAAGCCTTTCAAACTGAAGACCGGTGATGATATTGTCATAAACCCCATACCCATACTGTGGGAGGAGATGGGGATCAAATGGATCATATCCTGTTGCAATAATGATCGAACCCACCTCCTTTTCAATCACTTCCTCCTTCTGATCAAAATTGATTGCCTCTGCCTTGCAGGCCTCGATGCAATTCTTTTTACATTTCCCTTTGCTTAAAAGGAGGCAACTCTCTTTATCCACCACGGCCTTCAAGGGAACGGCTTGAGGGAAAGCGATGTAGATGGCTTTTCGCCTGGCCATTCCCTCTTCAAACTCTGAAGGTACTCCTTTTTTCAAAACGCAGGCTTCCACGCAATCTCCGCAGCCGGTGCACCGACTTGGATCGACATAGGTAGGATGTTTTTTAATCGTCACCGTAAAGTTTCCAACATAACCTTTTACATCCACTACCTCCGAGCAGACAAAGAGTTCGATATTTTTATTTCGAGTCACTTCAACTGTTTTGGGGGTAAAGATACAGGAGGCGCAATCCAGAGTGGGGAAGGTCTTGTCCAATTGAGCCATGTGGCCACCGATATAGGGTGCCCTTTCAACAAGGAAGATCTTCATTCCTTCATTTGCCATGGTCAAAGCAGCCTGAATCCCAGCAATGCCTGCCCCAACCACCAACGCAGAGGGCTTGATCCTGACCTTTCTTGCCTCGAGAGACTCATGGAGATAAACCCTGGCGACTCCTGCCTGAACAATATGTTTCGCCTTTTCGGTTGCCCTCTCTTTCTCTTTATGAACCCAGGAACACTGTTCACGGATATTTGCAATATTGAGGAGATAGGGATTGAGTCCTTCCGAAGAGATGGCATTTCGAAAGGTCATCTCATGCATTCGAGGGGAGCAGGCAGCGACCACCACCCGATCGATGGAGAGCTCGCGGATATCCTTTTTAATTAAATCCTGTCCAGGGTCAGAACAGAGATAACGGTAGTCCCGGACTACCTTTACTCCGGGAAGGGTGCTGGAAAAACGGGCAAGTTCATTACAATCAACCGTGGCAGCGATGTTGGTACCACAGTGACAGATATAAACACCGATCTTTTTATTCATCAACCTTATTATTCACCTCCCACATTCGATGGAGTTCCAGTGTTCAAGCATCCAGACTCAAAGGATGCCATAATTGGTCCCGGAGGGAGAGCCTTCTGGCTTGGAGAGCTGTGGGAATTATTTGATATTTTTTCTATGTCATGCCGAGAATGCGGCGACCAATCAGGTTCTTCTGTATCTCTTTTGTCCCTTCATAGATTTCAAGCAACTTAGCCGCCCGATAGAAGCGCTCGATGGGATAATCATCGAGATAGCCATATCCACCATGAAGCTGCAAGCGCTTCATCCACTACCCTGACCGCAACATTGCAGGCCCACCATTTTGCCATGGCTGAAAGTTGGGAGTTTGGAGTTCCACGATCGACATACCAGCAGGCCTTATAGGTTAAGTCCCTTGCTGTCTCGATCAGCGTTGCCATCTCAGCCACTTTGAATTGAGTGACTTGAAACGAAGCAATCGTCTTCCCAAACTGTTTTCTCTTCTTCACATAATTGACCGCCTGCTCCATGGCACCCTGTGCAAGACCCACCGCATGAGCCGCTATAATCACTCTGGAGTGGTCGAGAAAATTCATCAACTGGAAGAATCCATTTCCCTCGACACCCACTAGATTTTCCTTGGGTACCCTCACATTATTGAAAAAGATGTTGGCGGTATCCGAAGCATGAAGTCCCATCTTCCCGTGGATTTTATCCGCTTTGTATCCTGGACGGTCTGTTTCAACCAGAAGGATACTGTGGCGCTTTGATTTAGAGGTCTCTTCAGGATGGGTCAAACAGAAGACTAAAAGGAATTTGGCTTCTGTACCATTGCTGATCATCACCTTATTGCCATTGATCACATATTCATCTCCGACTCTTACCGCGGTGGTGGTCACAGAAGCTGCATCGCTTCCTGCCTCCGGCTCGGTGATCGAAAAACCCATGACCCAATCCCCTTTGACTAAAGGGGGGAGATACTTCTTCTTCTGCTCCTCGGTGCCATAGAGCAACAATATATCCGAACCAAACACAGTTTGGGCAAGATACTTGAGCCAGCCCAGGTTCAGCCCTCCAGAATTCCTCCAAGATGATGGCATGTTCCAAAAGGCCTAACCCAAGGCCTCCATATTCCTTCTTGATATAGACTCCGATGAAACCCAACTGAGCTGCTTTTTTGATGATGTCTCTTGGAAATTCTCCTTTGGTCTCACACTCTTTGCCAATCGGCACTAGTTCACCTTCGGCGAACTCCCGGGCGGCCAAACGGATCTGCTTTTGCCGATTGGTCAGTTCAAAGTCCATGATTCTCCTCATTCTCTCCTTAAAGGTTAGTCTCAAGTATTTCCCTAACAGCTCTCGGGCGATGATTGTTTTCTCAATCTCCTTGGTTCCTTCATAGATTTCAACGATCTTACAATCCCGATAAAAACGCTCGATGTTGTAGTCTCCAATAAACCCATATCCTCCATGGAGCTGCAGCGCTTCCTCGGCAACCCTCACTGCCGTCTCTCCTGTGTACCACTTTGCCATGGAGATGAGATGGGGTTCTACTCTCCCGTGGTCGAGAAGCCAGGCAGCCTTCTGGTAGAGATTCCGGCCGGCTTCGATTCGGGTTGCCATTTCTGCAATCTTGAACTGGGTGACCTGGAAAGAGGCGAGGGGCTTTCCAAATTGTCCCGCTTTCGAACATGCTTAATGGCCTGCTCCATGGCCCCTTGGGCCAACCCAACTGCCTCAGCGGCTACGTGGAGGCGAGTGTGATCAAAGAAGACCATAAACTGTTGGAATCCTCTTCCAGCCGTTCCGACGAGATTCTCTTTTGGCACCCTGACATCGCTGAAAGAGATTTCAGCAGTATCAGAAGCACGAAGGCCAAGCTTGTTTTTCAGCTTGTTGGCCTCAAACCCTTTGCGGTCTGTCTCAACCATGATGACACTAAATCGATCGTGTCGAGACTTGGCATGCGGTTCTGTCACGCAAAGAACCTGAAGGAAATTGGCAATGGTCCCGCCGGTGATGAACGTCTTGGTACCATTGATGACATATTCATTACCGTCCAGAATAGCAGTGGTTCTAACGGAGGAAACATCACTTCCCGCATCCGGCTCGGTGATCGCAGCTCCGGTGATGGCCTTAGCCTGCACCAAGGGAGGCACCCATTTCTTTTTTTGCTCCTCGGTGCCAAAGAGGAGAATTATTTCCGAGCCAAAAGTGCCTGCCAGGATAAAATGTGCAATCCCAGGATCAACCCGCCAGAATTCTTCGTTGATAAGACAGTGCTCCAAGAACCCTAATCCTGCACCGCCGTAAGTTTCGGGTATGAAGACCCCCACAAAACCAAGCTCACAGGCCTTTTCCCAGAGATGTTTTGGAGATTTCTCCTCGCGATCGCACTCCTGGGCCAAATCTGGGAACTCTTTCTCAGCAAATTCTCTGGCCGCCTTGATGATATCCTTCTGCTCTCGGTCAGATCAAAGTCCATGAATTTGCTCCCTTTATAGCGCTCCAATTATAAGATGAAGCGTGTGGTGTTTACAATTACCTTCTTTCCTTATTTTTTAGATCGATGGGTCTTAACATTCCTGAATTTCATCTGGGCCAATAATTTGCTGAGGGCCAATCGATGTTCTTCCGTCTTCATGGCATCGAGAAAGACCATCGCCTCATGCTGTATGACTTGATCCAGAGTGGATTGCATCCCATGGCGTAAAATCTCTTTTGACTTTTGTACGGCAGGTAGGCGGCATGGAGGCAATTTGTTTGGCCATCTTTTTGGCCTCAGACATGAGTCGGTGATGGGGGAATACTTGGTTAACCGCCCCTATTTCTAATGCCTCATGAGCGTCAAAGGGCCTGGCAGTGAAAATAAGCTCTGCCGCTTTGCCATACCCGACGAGTCTGGGTAGAAAATAGGTGCTACAGAATTCTGGGGTGACTCCTATCCGGACAAAGGCACAGCTAAATTTTGCCCTTTCAGAGGCAAGACGAATATCACATGTTAGGGTTACGGTAAAACCAAACCCATAAGATGGCCCATTGATGGCGGCGATGATGGGTTTGGGGTACTGGATAAAAGCCCTGGGTAAATCGAGTGACCCGAATCTTGACTTCTTTTTATGATCCCTATCACTTTCTTGAAGCTCCATAAACCTGTTAAGATCGGCCCCGGCACAAAAACCCCGACCCCGTCCGGTTAGAATCATGACCCGGATGTCATGATCTTCTTCAGTCTCTTTCAGCGCATGGATCAGCTCATCCTTCATCGTTTCATTCAGAGCATTTAGAACTTCAGGCCTATTCAGGTAGATAAAAGCGATCCCTTCTTCTCTGATCAATTCAATCGTCTTGTATTCCATTATTTTCCCCTTTCAAAAAAATCCTTTCGATCCGCAATGAGTGGGCTTGGATGAGGGACTCTTGTCCAAGAGATGCTTTTGAGTTTGATTCAGAGAAATTGGGTATGTTGCTGGAATGCCTTGAAGCCCTTGACAGAGATCGAGGACCTGGTCTAAGGAGTTCGTCTCAGGTCGGTTAAGAATGAGGGCAACAGCAGTTGTCGAAGGTTGATTTGTTTTCCATCATCCAAAGCGATATTGTACACCGAATCCACTCCGGGGGTATTTCCATTTGACGGAGCCATAGATACAAGCGATCTGGCAGGTGCCGCATTCCAAACAACCGGCAAATTCGACCACCATCTCTCCCTTTTCGTTAAGGGAGTAGAGGTTTGCCGGACAGGCATAGATACAAAAACGTTCCTTACAGTTCTGACAAATTTTTTGGTCGAGAGAGATATGGGTCTCTTTATCGTTTTTAAAAGCATCTAAAGCTAATTTTTCGGTGATTTTCATTTATGAACCTTCCCTTTAAGAGATTCTTCGCTTCAGCTCAGAATGACAACCCTTCACCTGTCATTGCGAGGCGAAGCCGAAGCAATCTATTTCGAAGTCCTAAATTTTCCTAAATTGCAACCAGTCTTTAAATGTTTGGAAATTCAAAAAGTCTTTCTTAAGTTCCTGCCAAATGGTCTTGTAAAGACCTTCTTTGGGATTCTCATCCACCCTCATCACTTTCTCGAAGAGATCAGAGATCGCCTGAGGGTACTTGGAGAAGAGCCTTTCGTTCTCCAGGATCGAAAGAGAATTTTTAAAGCTGTCCATTTCTTTAATTATAAAACTTTCATTTAAAAGTTTCTCGTAATAGGCCAAAGAAGAGGCTGAGAAATCGTTCTTCTCCTTTGCCATTTTTATGGTTCGGCCTGCCAGGACTCCTGAAGCCATGGCATATTCCATTCCTCTTACTGTGACCAGCATGTTGAGACCCAGGCCTGCTGCGTCCCCGGTGATTAAAATTCCATCTCCATAGACCTTTGGTTTGATGTGGAGGCCTCCCTCAGAGATGAGGTGGGCGGAATATTCAACGACCTCTCCGCCCTTAATCAGATTTTTTATCTCAGGCCTTTCTTTAAATTCGTCTAAGAATTTATAAATTTCCTCACGGGGTTCTCTTTGATTGAGAGAGTGAATTCCCACCACGATTCCCAAAGAGAGACTCTCCTGATTGGTGTAGAGAAAGCCTCCTCCCATGATCCCTTTGGTGAGAGTTCCCACAAAGAGTTGGGCTGCTCCTTCTTTTTCTCCGAGTCGGAATCGGTCCTCAATGGTTTTAGGATCAAGAGAAATGACCTCTTTAAAACCCAGAGCAAAATGTTGGGGCTGAAAGGGTTTCCGGAGTCCTGCCTTTTCAGCGATGAAGGAGAGGATTCCATCTGAAGCCACCACACAGTCTGCTCCGATCTCTTCATCCTCCGCTTTGATTCCGATGACTTTTTCTCCATCTTTGATGAGACCGTTCACATTCTTCTGAGGGATGACAAAAACTCCTTTTTCTGAAACGAGATCAGCGAGCCACCGGTCGAATTTCGCCCTGAGGATGGTGTAACTGGGATAAGGTTCTTGATTGAATCGGTCGCTATAAAATTCAAAGGTGGTCGAGTTGTTTTGGCCCAATAAGGTGATAAACTCCTTCGTCACGTGCCTTTCCAAAGGTGCTTCTTTCCAGAGATCTGGGAGGTAATTTCGGAGGGGGCTAAGATAGATTCTTCCTCCCGTCACATTTTTACTCCCTGAGAAATCTCCCCGCTCCAGGACGATCACAGTCATTCCTGAATCGGCCAATTCATAAGCGCAGGAAAGACCTGCTAATCCCCCGCCCACAATGATGACATCCACTTTGTCCATCGGTTAACTCACCGCAAAAGGCGCAGCCGCTAAGATCCCAAATCACAAATTCCCTGCCTACCGGCAGGCAGGCAAATCCCTGTAGGGAACGGTTTGAAACCGTTCCCTACCCCAAATTCCAATTTCAAATAACCAGAAAGATTTTTTTCAAATTTGGGTAATTGGGATTTATTTGAAATTTGGCCTGCCTGCGCGAAACCCCGCCTCCAGAAGCCTTGCGGAGGGTAGGCGCTCTGGCGAAGGCAGGTGCTTGGGATTTGGTGCTTCCATATGGCATGCGCTCTGCGCTATGCATCTGATAATGCCTTTTTTAATTCTTCGGTTAATGCTGGAACAATCTGGAAGAGATCTCCAACGATCCCATAGTCTGCATAGTTGAAAATAAGGGCATTTGGATCAGTATCCACAGCCACCACTGTATTACATGTTCCGATACCCAGGACATGGTGGATGGCGCCAGAAATCCCAAAGGCCATGTAGAGTTTGGCAGAGATATTCTTTCCACTCTTTCCAATCTGGTCCTTCTGATCCCTCCAGCCTTCGTCCACCGTGGCCCGAGTGGTTCCCACCGAGGCATTGAGCACATCAGACAGCTCTTCAAGGATCTTAAAATTTTCAGGTGCTTTGATTCCCCTTCCAGCAGCCACCACGATTTCAGCCTCTGTGATATCTAACTTCGTTCCAGCTGCTTTCTCCAATCCGATGACCTTTTTTTTCAATGAAGAAGGATCCGTATGAGAGGAGATCGAAATGACCTGGGCTGATTTACCAAGGTTTTCGTTGGCAAGGAAAGTATTATTCCTTACCGTAGCCATCTGAGGTCTGGCTTCAGAAAAGCTCATCTCTGCAAAGACCTTTCCTCCGTAGAGGGGACGTTTGGCTACAAGCTTTCCATTCTCTTCGATGGTTAGACCTGTGCAGTCAGGGGCATAACCTGTTTGGAGATGCATAGCCAGCCTTGGGAAAAGATCCTTTCCTGTAGAGGTAGTTCCTCCCAAAAGAACAGAGGGTTGATGTTCCTTAATTAAGGGAGCCATATTGATCAAATAGGCATCGGAAGTGTATGAAGCAAGGGCAGGGTCATCAATCAGATAGATTTTGTCAGCAAAAGGGGTTAAGCTTTTAACAGCTTCTTGGAGCCCGCTTCCCAGAAGGACCACTCCGACCGCCTGGCTCGTCTTTTTTGAAAAATCTGCCCCAGCCGATAGGAGTTCAAAGGTCACTTTCCTGACCTTTCCCTCCTGTTGCTCTGCAAAGACCCATATCTCGTTAGACATGATGCTTTCCTTTTTCAATTTTGGATTGCGGATTGCGGAATTATAGTCCAAATAAGCCTTGTCACGAATTAAAAAAATATAGAGACTTAAAGTTCTAGAATTTCAATCCGCAATCCGAAATCCGCATTCTGAAATTCAGATGACTTTGGCTTCTTCTCTGAGAAGTTTAACCAGTGCCTTTACATTCTCCGGAAAATCCTCTTTGATCATTTTTACCGGTGGCCTCTTAGGAGGTGGTAAATATTTCTGAATTTTTATTTTAGCTGCTTGGCCACCTGCATCGGCTGCGCTTAGTCCCAGAGCAGCCAGGTCTAACTTTTTAATCTGAGCCTTCATGGCCTTCATCACGTTCATGACCTGAGGGATTCGAGGATTATTCAAACCTTTCTGGCAGGTGAAGAGTGCAGGGAGGGAACAGGAGAGGATTTCTTTTCCACCCTCTACCTCTCGAATCACCTTTACTTCTTTCTTTGGGTCATCCACCTCGAGGCCGATGATCGCATTGACGTGTGGAATTCCCAATAACTCGGCGACAGCAGGCCCGACGATTCCTGCATCGTCATCCATGGCCTGCCTCCCCGCTAAAATCAGATCAAAAGGTTTATCTTTGAGATAAGCCGCCAAGGCTTTGGCGATGGCAAACTGATCCGAACCCTCCAAGCCAGGGTCAGTGATCTGAATCGCATCATCTGCACCCATGGCGATTCCTCTTCTCAGGGCATCAACCTTCTTATTGTCAACGGTCAACACAGTGACCTTGCCGCTAAACTTTTCTTTTAATTTCAAGCCTGCTTCTATTGCAATTTCATCGAAGAAGTTGGTGAAGTATTTATTCTCGATCTCCAATTCAGAATCCGATTTGACTTTTATGATCGCTTCCGGATCAGGAACCTGTTTCACCAGTACATAGATCTCCATGGGTTGGACTCCCCCAAAATTTGTGTAACTCAAGGCTTCAGCCTTGATTAAAAATCAACCCTAAAGGGTTGAGTTACCGAATCACCAACACGAATCACGAGTCACCATATTAATCTTTACAAAAAATTCTTCCCAGATAGTCACACAACACTTCATGGGTGCCACCACCGTAAAGCAAGAACTTCGCATCCCTCCAGTACCGTTGTGGCGGATATTCTGAACAGAAGGCATTCCCTCCATAAATCCTCATTGCCTCTTCGACGGCATACATACACATCTCGGTCGCATGATATTTGGCCAACATGCACTCATTGGTGCAAGGAATTTTGTTTTGAATCATCCAGGCACATTTGTAAGCGTAATTCCACGAGACCTCATACCAGGCCCAATATTTTGCAAACTTTTCTCGAATCAACTGGTACTTACTGATGGGGTTTCCAAAAGCAATCCGGTTTTTGGCATACTCCCTTGCATCCTCCATGGCTCCTTTTGCAATGGCTAAGGCATTCATCGCAGTCATGATCGTACTTCATTGAGAATCTCTCCAGCATATTGAACGCCTTTTCCAACCTCCTCACCCAGAAAATTCTCATCGGGGATGAAGACATTATCAAAGACCAATTCACCTGTCACCGAGCAGCGGGAGCCCAACTTATGAAGCCTCTGGCCGGGGACGAACCCATCACGATCCGCTGTCTTCTTTTCAACCAAATAGAAATTAAGACCTTTCAGGCCTAATTTTGGATCAACCGTTGCCATGCACGGTGCAAAATCAGCAGATCGGTCCGTTGGTGATCCACTGTTTTCTTCCATTGATTCTCCAGCCTCCATCCACTTTGGTTGCTAGGGTCCTTGTCCCGCCCAAGTCAGAACCGGACTGGTCTTCAGTAAAGCAGATCGTTCCGATTTTCTCGCCCTTTATCGCTGGTACGAGGATCCTCTGTTTGATGTTCTCATTTCCAAAACGGGCAATGAAGTAAGTTCCCATGAGAACTTGCATGATCGCCGCCATGGCGAACCCACAGGATCCTCTTGCCAATTCTTCGTAGAAAATCATCTGGGAGATGGTATCCGTAGCCATTCCACCATATTTTTCTTCATGCCTCAGGCCCAGATATCCCAGGGCAGCGAATTCTTTCCAAAGGTCCCAGGGGAATTCTTCTTTTTCATCCAATTCGGCCACCCTCGGCATGATCAAACGATTCACTGCATCCCGAACCATCTGCCTGAAGAATTCTTGTTCCTCGGCAAAAGTGAAATCAAGCGCCATGGGTCTTGCTCCTTTCGATCGCTAATAGCTTCGGAGTAATTTAGTTCGGCTGTTCGGAGAATGAATGTTCTTAAACCTCCGAACTCTGAACTCCGAACTCATTATTAAATGATATTCTTCTCCTTAAACTCCTTTAATTGGGCAGCACTGTATCCCAAAAGGCCACTGTAAATTTCCTCGTTATGTTCCCCAAAACGGGGAGGGAAGCTCATCATCCGGTTGACCGATTTCAGATAAGGGTTATTGATAGGAGGAGGTGCGATAGTAATCTCTACCCCTGTCTTGGGATCTTTGCTGCGAATCAGATTCGGTTTGACCAGTGGATCCTGAACAACATCTCCGATGGCGTTGACTTTGGAAATGGCAATCGTGGCCTTGTTGAAAATGTCGATCAATTCATCCGTCGAAAATTTCTTGGTGATGGCATTGATTGCGTTATTTAAATTTTCCACATCTGCAATCCGGCCAGCATTTCGCTCATACTCTTTTTTATAAAGGGATTCAAACCCTGGAATCTTTGTCATCGTCTCCCACTGCTTATCATTTCCTACTGCCACATAGGCATAGCCATCTTTCGTTTCATAAACAGAGACTGGAGCGAAGAATTCGTGGGTGTTTCCCCTCCGACTGACTGTTTTCTTGAAAGTGACTGTATGGGTGATTGCCTGAGTAAGCCAGGAGACGGTGCTTTCGAACATCGAGAGATCGATGCGGCTTCCTTGGCCTGTCACTGCCCTTTTGAAGAGGGCCTTCATCAGAAGACCATAGCCATGTTCACTGGCTCCCATATCGGGAAGGGGGATGCCCATCACTTGAGGGGTTCCTCCCTTCTCTCCAGTTAATTCCATTAACCCTCCTCTTGCTTGAAGCACTGGATCATAAGCGGCCTCATTGTTTTGGGGACCGAACCCTGTCATTCCCAGCCAGATGATGTCCTCTTTGATCTTTTTGAGCATCTCATATTCAATTCCAAGTTTGGTGTAATTTCTGGGCAATTGATTGGTGGCAAAGATATCCACCTTTAATTTGGTGAGGAGTTTTTTGAAAATCTCCTGTCCCTCAGGAGCTCCTATGTCAAGAGTGAGGGCTTTTTTCCCGGCATTGATGGACAGATAATAGGAGAACATCCTATCTTCTTTCAACACGTCGTCCCCCACACGTCGATTGGGATCTCCGTAGATGGGATGTTCCATCCGAATGACATTGGCTCCATCTTCAGCCAATCGAAGGGTTAAATAGGGGAGAACAGTTGCCTGTTCGAGACTTAAAACCGTAATATTTTTGAAGAGTTGTACTTCGTCCATGAAAATCACCTCCTGATCTGGATTTGGATACTGTATACAAAGAATTATATATACCCAAAACCCTGATTGTGTCAAGACTTTTCCATACGATCTTCATAGGGGCTTCAATGATGAGGATCCCCTGAACTATTTAACTGAAGGTGGGGAAAAAGACGTAATCTTTTGGCTTCATGAGAGAGTATTTGAATCACCTGTTTAATAAATCTAAAATTTACTTCTTTATTGAAAAGGTCCCAACATGATCTCAGCAATTAAATCTTTCTGTTCTTCCTCTGTTCCAAGTTCTACTCCAATTGCCCAGGCGTCCCGGAAGTAGTGTTCAATGGCCTCCTCAGCAATATAACCGTAGCCACCAAAGATCTGGAGGGCCTCATCGACCACTGAGATCAATCTCCTTCCCACCTCCAATTGGGCGATGGAGAGGAATCCGGGATCAATCTTTTTCTGATCATACTCTGCAGCGGCCTTATAGGTGAGCCAACGAGCCACCTCAATACTTACAGCCATATCAGCCAGTTTATGCCGAATGACCTGGAACTGTGAAAGCTTTTTGCCAAATTGTTCCCTCTGTTTGGCATATTGCATGGCACGATCAAAGGCCCCCTGTGCAATGCCCAGGGCTTGAGCTGCGCTCTTGAGCCCCATAGCTTGATAACAGTGGTTCACATGGGCTATCCCTTCGCCTCCCTGTCCTATCCGGTTTTCAAATGGCACCCGAACCTCTTTGAAAAGGAGATCACCAAAGGGGATCATCCTTAACCCCATCTTTTCGATGGGATGAACTTCGATATCCTCCTTTTCTCGTTCGATCATCAATGTCATCCATCCTTCCCTGGGTTCTTTACAGAGGGTGATAAAGGAATCTGCAAGAGAGGCGTTGAGTACGAAGCTTTTCTTCCCGTGGATGGAATATCCATCCGTCCTCCTTTCTGCGATCGTGGAGATGGTTGTAAGGTCTCTACTGTCCTCCGATTCAGCAAAGGCAATACCCAGTCGTTTCTCTCCTTTTGTTAGGGGAGTAAGGAATTGATTCTTCTGTTCGTGAGAACCAAATTTCAGAATGACTTCTGAACCCAGATCTACACTGCTCAGGGCGCTCCCGATTCCGGAATCAACCCTGCAGAAGGCTTCAATGACCAGAAGGTTTTCAAAGAACCCTAACCCCTGACCCCCAAACTCTTCGGGATAATGAATTCCAATGAACCCTAACTGAGCAGCCTTCTTCCATATCGATTCCGGAAATTTCCCTTTCCGGTCCAGCTCTAAGGCCAGATCGGGATCAAACTCTCCCTGGGCAAACTCCCTGGCCGCTTTTTGAACATCCTTCTGCTCATCGGACAATTCAAAATCCATTCTCCTTCCTCCTAAAGTCCCAATTCTCTAGCGATCACTAAGTGTTGAATTTCAGAGGTCCCTTCCGGGATCTTAAACAATCTCGCATCACGAAGGAATCTCTGGATAGGATTTTCCATCATCAGCCCGATATTCTTCTGAATGGCCATGGCCTTTTGAACGATCCTCTGCAGGGATTCCGTACAGAAGAGCTTAACGATCGAGGCATCCTTCATCGAGGCGAGGCCTTGATCAAAGAGCCAGGCGCCTCGATAGGTCATATATCGCATGGCCTCGAGTGACATTGCCATCTCTGCCATCGTAAATCGAATGGCCTGTGACCTTGCGAGAGACTGGCCATGTCTCTGGGTTCCTTTGATATAAGAGAGGATGGCGTCGAAGGCGGCCTGACCTACACCAGTACTTCTCGCCCCATAGGTAAGCCTTCCTGACTTGAGGGTCCCTTCCAACTGCCCTAATCCCCCACCTTCCCGTTCTCCGATCATCCTTTCTTGGGGAACGTAACAATCATCGAAAGCCAATTCAGCAGTATCCGAAGAATGGTTCCCTAATTTTTCGAGCTTTTTTATTACAGAAAATCCGGGATCCTCACGCTCCACGACAAAGAGGTTGATACCTGTTCCCCTCTTGACAGGATCGGTGTAAGCAGCAACGGTCACAAAATCACAGATCGTTCCATTCGTGATGAAGGTCTTTGACCCATTAAGCCGATAACCCTTTCCTTGTCTTGTGGCAGTCGTCCGGATCCCTGACGCATCCGACCCTGCATCCGGTTCCGTCAATGCAAAGGCACCGATCTTTTCTCCTCGAACAGCAGAGGGTAAGTATTTCTGCTTCAGTTCCTCAGAACCATAATGGAGGAGGGGGTCTGTCGCTAAACCTCCCTGAACCATGATGCCTGATCCAATGCCTGCACAGATCCGATTCAATTCCTCCATTGAAATACATTCAGAAATCTTGTCCAGGCCAGGACCCCCATATTCCTTGGGACATCGCAGGCATAGAAGATGCTCCGCACCAAGGATTCGAAAGAGTTGAACTGGAAAAGTCTCTTTTTTCTCATATTCATCCACGAACGGCCCGACCTCTCTCTCATAAATTTCCCGAACTCTTTTTTGAAATGCTTTCTGCTCATCGCTCAGTTCAAAGAACATGGCTATTGTCTCCTTTACCCCGTTAGAAATAATGCCCCGCTCGGTTTCGAGCCGTACGACAGTGCTCACGGCCCTAAGTATGTTGAAGGGTCGCAACGACTGGAATTTCTAACGGGGTTTACCCGTCTCTTCAAGCCCCCACGTGGACTAGTTATTCCTAAAAACTGGTTTTCTCTTCTCCAAGAAGGCGGTTACTCCTTCCTTAAAATCTTTGGTCTTGTAAACCTCCCCATAGATTTCCGAATCCTTCACCAATGCCTCTCTTAAAGAGAGCTGAGAGGCATGAAACATTGCTCGTTTTGCTAAATGGATGGAAGCAGGTCCTTGAGCAATCTGCCAAGCCATGGCCAAGGCCTCTTCCATCAATTTTCCATGCGGGACCACTCGATTGACTAATCCTATTCTTTCTGCTTCTTCTGCGTTCACAATCTTTCCTGTATAGATCATCTCTTTAGCCCGGCCAGTCCCGATGAGACGCATCAAACGGACATTTCCTCCATACCCAGGCATAATCCCCACTCGAACCTCTGTCTGGCCGATCTGAGCCTTCTCGCTGGCAATCCGGATATCGCAGGCCAAGGCGATCTCACAACCTCCTCCCAATGCCCAACCATTGATCGCTGCAATCATGGGCTCTTCCATCGATTCCATAAAAAGGAGGATCTCGTTGGCCTTCTTCGAGGCATTGACCGCATCTTGAGGGGTTCGGTCTTTAAGCATTCGAAGGTCAGCCCCGGCAATGAATGCCTCATCCCCGACACCCGTGATAATGCCCACCCTGATATTGGGTTCTGAATGCAACTGCTTCAATATATCCTCCAACTCCATCCATGTCTCCCAATTCAGGACATTCCTCACTTCAGGTCGGTTGATTTTGATAATGCCAATTCTGTCATCCGTTTCATAGATCAAATTTTTGTAGGACATTGGAATTCCCTTCCTCCTTGATTAGATCTGACATTACTTTTGTTCATTTTCAACAATCATCGCTATGCCTTGCCCTCCTGCAATACACATTGTCACTAAGCCAAACTGAGATTTTCGTCTCTTCATCTCGTGGATGATCTTCGTTAGAAGAATGCAACCTGTTGCAGAGATTGGATGGCCAAGGGCTATCGCTCCACCATTGACATTTACCTTTTCCATGTCAAACCTTAGTTCTCTTATCACGGCCAGGCACTGAGCTGCAAAGGCTTCGTTTAACTCTATTAAATCGATATCCTTAAGCTCCAGCCCAGCTTTTTGTAAAGCCTTTTGGGTTGCAGGAATGGGGCCGATCCCCATAATTTCAGGTTTCACTCCTATGGATGCATAGGACCGTATCGAGACGAGCGGATGGATACCCATTTCTTTTACTTTCTTTCGAGACATCACCACGACCGCAGAGGCCCCATCATTCAAGCCGCTTGCATTTCCAGCAGTGATGGTGCCATTTTCTCTAAATGCAGGTTTCAGTTTTGATAGTTCCTCTAACGTTGTGCCGAACCTTGGATGTTCATCTGAATCAAAGATCACAGGAGATCTGCCAGTTTGAGGAACTTGGACAGCCACGATCTCTTCCTTAAATTTATTCGACTTAATAGCACGTTCAGCTTTCTGCTGACTCAGAGAAAGCAAACCCATCTTGGTCCTCACGGGAAATTTTATAAAGTTCGGCCACATTTTCTCCGGTCTCTCCCAATGAATAACCAGAAATAGGATCTAAGAGGACCAACTGATCGATGAGCCGGGCATGTCCAAGCCGGCTGCCCCATCTCACTTTGGGCAGGATGTAAGCAGCCCTGCTCATACTTTCCATTCCTCCAGCGACAATGATATCGCTTTCTCCAGCCTTAATGATCTGGGCGGCTAAACTAATGGCCCTGAGGCTTCCCCCGCATGCCTTATTAATTGTAAACTGCGGAATTTCAATTGGGATTCCAGCCTTAAGCGCTACAGCCCTTGAAGAATTCGCGGGGAGATCGCCCGTTCTAAAGCCATGGGCCATGATGACCTCATCGATTTCATCGCCCCTAAGACCTGCTCTTTTCATAGCTTCTGCGATGGCGATAGTCCCCAGGTCCCAATCACTCACCTCTTTTAAGGCCCCGCCAAATCTTCCAATGGGAAGTCTTGCTGCGCTGATAATTAAAGCATCGTTCATGTACTCCTTCCTTTCAACGAGACTTGTCATTGTGAGCGAAGCCCTGCACCGAATGCCTGCCTGCGGTAGGCAGGGTGTACATGGCGAAGCGAAGCAATCTTCCGAGATTGCTTCGTCGGTCGAATTGACCTCCTCGCAATGACCACTTTTTGTTTTGCAAGGCAAGATATTTAATGCTCATATGGATGGTGAGTTTTTCAGAAGTCGCCGTAATACTTTACCCGAAGCACTACGCGGGATCGTTTCCGTGAACACCACTCTGGCCAACCGTTTGTATTTGGCCAATCCTTGCGCCGCATATTCGATAATGGCCTCCTGCGAAAGGCTGGCTTTATCCTGAAGCACCACATAGGCTACAGGAACCTCGCCATATTCCGGGGGCGCGGGGCTCACCAATGACGGCCGCATCTTTTATATCGGGGTGGCTGACCAGGACGTTTTCAATCTCAGCAGGTGGCACTTGAAACCCTTTGCATTTGATCACCTCTTTTAATCGGTCGACAATGAAAACATATCCTTCCTCGTCCTTCCAAGCTAGGTCTCCTGTCCGAAGCCATCCATTTGTCACTGTCTGCACAGTCGCTTCTGGATTGTTGTAGTATCCCTTCATCACCTGCGGTCCCCGGACCCAGAGTTCTCCGGTCTCCCGAGCCCGCAATTCGTCTCCTGTTTCCGGGTCTACGATTTTATCTTCTGTCAAAGATAATGGAAGCCCAAGTCCCATCTCTTTCTCCATCTTTCCGATGGGGGGTCACGTGTGTGGTGGGTGAAGATTCGGTAAGACCATATCCCACCATCACAGGGACCCCGGTGATCTGTGTAAACCTCTCCTGAACCTCGGGGGAGAGGATCGCTCCGCCAGCATTGACGTACCGGAGACGGCTCCAGTCCATGGTCAAAACTTTCGGATGGTGGCAGAACTCCTGAACGATCAAGGGAACAGTGAAAAAGAGAGTGGGCCGATAGGTTTCGAACAGAGAGAGGAATTCGTCTATCGGCCGGAAGCGACTTGCCAGAACCTGCGTGGCTGCGGTCATAATGGATGTTCCCATCAAAACGGTCATCCCATAAATATGGAAAAAGGGGAGCTGGTTGATCATTATATCCGTTGTCGAAATTTCATGGACCTGAACAACCTGGTAGAGACAGCTAAGGAGATTGAAGTGAGTCAGCATGACCCCTTTCGGAAGGCCGTGATTCTACTCGAGAAAGGAAGAACAGCGATCCTCTCCTTGGGATCTATCCCGATGGAACGATCCAGTCGATCCGATCCGCCCAGGAGTGACGAAAAGGGAATAGTGTTCGAAGGCAGTTCTCCTTGCCCTTCAAGCACTATGAATTGTAACCCCTGAACCTCTGAGATGAGGTTTCTCACCTGAGCATACAGATTGTCTGAAGTGATCAGGCTCTTGACTTCTGTTTCTCTTAATTGGTGCAGAACCTCTCGCTCTCCGTAGTGGGTGCTGATTGGCAACGACAACACCTCCTGCCTTCAAAATTCCATAGAAAGAAAGGATGTATTCCAGACTGTTCTTCATCCAGAGGGCGATATGGTCTCGTGGTTCAACTCCTAGACTTGCCAGAGAAGCAGCAAAGACTGAAGAATTTTCCTCCAGCCACTGATAAGAATATTCCTTCCCACCTGCCTCGGGGAGTGATCACAGCAACCTTCTCCGGATATTCCTTCGCTGCCTGGCGAAGCGGGAAAGTCAGAGGCTCTAAAGGTACGGTGATAGGAGGATGGATCATATTTATTTCCTTCTACCCCTTCATTTTTTTTGACCCACTTACCCAATAGGCCGACTGGTGCCCAGACGATGACAACGGCCAACAGTAGTCCGAAAAAGAGCTTATGCCCGGTCTCGAAGAACCTTTTAAAGACAAACTCATCCAACCCGGTGATGACGAATGCCCCTATGCTCGGACCGATCAACGTGCCAATGCCTCCAAACAATGATCCGACAATCGGCATGACTGACCAAAAGCCATCGAAGGCTGAATCAGGACTAAGAAAATGGATATAATGGGCATAAAAGGCACCCATTAAAGCGGTGCAAAAGGCTGAGACCGTGGGCGCGATGACCTTAGTCCGGAAAACGGGCACGCCGATCCCGGCGGCGGTTTCTTCATTCCGTGGACCCCTGACATGGCCAGTCCCGTATTCGAATGTCGAAAAAGATAGATGACCAGATAGATGACAAACATCAAGACTGCGGCGAAATAATAATTGGTTGTCCTGGAGATGTAGAATTCTAAGGTCAACCCACCATGTGATCGAGGCAAGGAGGAAATGTTGAAGATTCCTTTAGAGCCTTCTGTCAGGCGGGTGAGATTTAAGGTCAGGAGCTTCATCACCTCAGCGAAACCGAGGACGGATAAGGCGAAGTAGGGCCCGCGCAATCGAAAGGCAGGAATCCCTATGATCAATGCCCCGATTACTCCGATGACTGCAGCGACAACCATGGCCAGGAAAGGATTCCACCCCGCCTTCATCACCAGGAGGGCTGAAGCATAGGCACCGATTCCGAAAAAGGCCGCGTGTCCGAAGGATACCTGTCCGCATCCTCCTGCGAGCAAGTTCCAGGCCAACGAAACAGACCCGAGGATCAAGGCCGAAATGAAGATGCTCAAGTAATAGGGGTTGAAAGAAAGAACGAAGGGGAGAGCTAAAACCACAACTAATGTGATGATGGCTATCTTTTTCTCGGACACCTGCAAGGGAAGAAAGGATTTCATTTATATCCTCTTTCCAAGTTCTCTTAAGGTCGAACTAGAAGAATAACAAGGAAGAGCGTGAACCCGAGGATTCCGTAGGAGGAGCTCACAAAGGTGACGGTCATGGCCTCTCCTATGCCAAGGATCATTCCAGCTGCAATCAATCCTCGAATGGAGCCCACGCCAGCCAGAACCGTAAGAATGAAGGCCTTCACCGTAATGTGAGGCTGCGTTTCGGACTTACAAATGACAACATTCCGAGCAAAGGTCCTCCCAGACCCGCAAGCAACCCACCGATGCTGAAGGCGAGAAGGTCAATTTTTTCGACATTAATTCCTGCCAAAGAGCCCGCGGCATCGCGATCGATAGCCGTTATTCTAATGGCTTTTCCCATC
>CAWFSX010000049.1:0-37853 GCA_963818595.1 uncultured delta proteobacterium | reverse complement strand
TTTATTACTTCGTTCTAGCAATGACAAAACTGTGGCGGTGGAAAAAGCAGAAACGCGCCTATCTCGTCCCTTTTGGGATTGGGTTGTTACTTTGGCTCTTGGGAGGCCTTCACGATGCCCTGCTCTCCTCAGGGGTAACGACTCTCAGCAACGAAAAAATCTTATGGTTTGCCTCTTTCTGGCTTTCGATCCTTTTAGCACTCGCGATCGCTCTGCATTATCGTTCTTTGGAAAAAGCCATCCATGAGGCACGGGATGTTTTCGAGAAGTTTGTCCCTCCAGCTTATCTTCGCCGAATTGCCGCAAAGGGACTTCGATCAATTCGCTTGGGCGAAGCGGATCAACAGGAGGTCACTATTCTCTGTTGCGATATTCGGGGATTCACCTCTCTCTCCGAGAAGCTCAGCCCGAGTCAGCTCATAGCCTTTATGAATCGGCTCTTGGAACGAATGACCAGAGCGGTTTCCGGACAAGGAGGGGTGATCGATAAGTTCATTGGGGATGCTATCTTATGTATTTTTGAAGGAAACGACTCAGCTCAAAGAGCTGTCGCTTGCGGGATAGAGATGCTCGGTGCGGTTAAGACGTTCAATACAGAGGAGGGTCGGCTAAAGGATCAAACCGTTCGGATCGGCATTGGCCTACACTCCGGACCCGTCATCTTGGGGACGATTGGTTCTCCCGAGCGGATGGACTCTACGGTTTTAGGGCTTACGGTTAATCTGGCCAAACGCCTCGAAGAGATCACCAAAAAGATAGGTGTGGATATGCTCATTTCAGAGCAAGTCGCAATGCGGTTGCCAGACAGAAACCATTATCGATTAAGGGATCTGGGAGAGGCCTGGGTCAAGGGAGCGTTAACTCCGTTGACCATATTCGAGGTATTTGATCATGATCCGCCTGAACTAAGGAGTCTCAAAGACCAGGTTGGACCTATTATGACAGAAGGGATTGGGTTGATTAGGCATGGTCATTTGGAACCTGCCCTGTCCAAGTTCCAGGAGGCTCAATTTATTCTACCTCAGGATATGCCCACACTTCTTATCATCGCCTCACTGAAAAAATTCTTGGAACAGAATCGAACCCTTACCGGGGTGGCTTTGCTTGATCTCAGATAAACCACCTCCCTTACACATAATTATGAAAATCGAGATTCGTCCCCACGAACACTGTGAAGTCAGTTTATGATTTCTTCCTTTTATTCAAAACTCCTTCGTCCAATACAACTCTCCAAAACAACCTCATCGAACTCTTCACTCCTGTCGTCAGCAAAAATCCTCGTTTTCTTCCCTGTCAAGATTTCACTCAGATATCCTAGCTTTGGGGATAGCCCAGAAATTGGCAAGAAATCTTGCTTCCAGGATTTTCGGTCATTGTATGATACCCATCCATCGTCTACTTTCCCACTTTACACCACCGCAATGAAAATGGTAAAAATATGGAAAGCCAAAATAAGGATGAAGAAATTGCGCATCCACCGTCCCGCCTCCTGATTCCGAGGAGAATAGATCAAAAATGGATCCCTCACATGCCTCAAAAGAATCAACTATCGTCGTAAAGACTGTATGCCACCGTGACTGCCCAGACACATGTTTCGTGGACGCCATCGTAGAGGATGGTAAGATCACCTCCACGAGAGGCAGCAAGGAAAACCCGGTAACGCAAGGATTCCTGTGCCCTCGAGGGATCGGCGATCCCAAGCGGGTGTACAGCACGGAACGCGTGCTCCATCCCTATCTCAAGGATGGAAACGAGTTTAGACGAGTCCCATGGTCGGAGGCGATAGATCTGGTCGCGGGGAAACTAACCAGCGTCTTAGAGAATTTTGGCAGCGAATCCGTCCTCCATTACGACTACCCAGGTAACCAAGGGTTTCTCGCCTGGCAGTACCCCGAGAGATTGTGGCGCTCGCTTGGCGTGACCGTGACGGACGGTGCCCTTTGCGCTTCCTCAGGACATGCCGGAATCGGGCTCCACTACGGACTTACCTACGGACTCGGATTCGAGGATGTGCTCGACTGCGGGGCCATCGTGTTCTGGGGCAACAATGCACGAGTCAGCTCTGCTCACCTCTGGGCGTTTTCAATGAGGGCGAAGAACGAGAAGGGTGCAGTTCTGGTGTCGATCGACCCGAGGAAGAGTGAAACCTCCGAGAGCTCCGATCTGTGGATTAACCCACGTCCGGGCAGCGATGTGGCATTGTTCTACGGAATATCGCGATACCTTATCGAAAATAACAAGGTAGATAAGAGGTTCATCGAGGAATGGACTACCGGATACGACAAACTCAGGAAAGAGGTTAAAGGCTGGACCCCGGAGCGTGTGGAAGAGGCGACGAATCTCCCATGGACAAAGGTTGAGGAGCTATGCAAGATACTTATCAAGAGACCTCCTGTCGGGTTCATGATAGGCTTAGGACTGAACAAATCGAGTTATGGGGCGGAAGCCGCGAGGGCGGTGAGTCTGGTGCCAGCACTGCTCGGCCAGCACCGTGGCTTCCATTACAGCGACTCTAAGGGTCGGTCCACCGATTGGAGTTACATCAATGGGAGCAAGTTGAGTAGTAAAGAGTCAAAAGTCGTTGAACAGGTCTCGCTGGGTCCAAGGCTAAACTCAGGTGAGTTCAAGTTTGTTTTCGTCAGTGGCTCCAACCCCGCCTCCACGCTCCCAGACCAGAGCGCTGTCCGGGCAGGACTCTCAAGGGATGATGTGTTCGTGGTCGTTCACGAGACACACTGGACCGAAACGGCAAGGCTCGCGGACGTTGTACTGCCCGCAGCTACTTACCTGGAGAAGACGGATGTGAACTTCTCTGACCATCACCTCTACACTCGACTATCTCGGAAGGCGGTGGAACCGCTTGGGGAAAGTAGACACGAGATCTGGCTGATGCACCAGCTTGCAAAGAAACTGAACTCCCCCGAGACGTGGTTATTCGAGGACCCTTGGCACGCCTTAGGGGCAGCCATGAATATTACCTTTGAGAACGGATGCCTTGATGACCTGCTTAAAGGCTCGGTGCTGAAGCTTTGTCAAAGACCCCGCGAAGAGTATCAAACACCTTCGGGTAAGATCGAGTTCTACTCCTCTGGAGCGCCTAATAAGTGTGCTAGCCCTTTACCTTTGCAGTTGCCGAATGACGTGGATGAAGGCTGGTTTACCTTGCTTAACAGTGCCCTCCCGAAGTGGACCCACAGTCAGTTCAGGGATGTCTACGGCGAGATCCCAGAAATTGTGTGGATTAATCCTATTGATGCCGATAGGCTTGGGATAAAGAATGGAGACGATATTACTCTTTTCAACGAACTAGGAATGCTAACTACCGAAGCGATTATAACCGAAAACGTCTCTAAGGGAGTCTTGTGGTCGCCGAGACCTGTGACCGGGAAAAACGGTGTTCCCTTAAACAGTTTGGCGTCGAGTAATCCACAGACTCTAGGTGCAGGTCCTCGGTTTAACTCAATCAGAGTCAAAATCAAAACTATTTAAGATAGGGGTATGCTCCGCCTTATTCCCTACAAAACAGGTTCTAATTCATGGAGGGGCCAATCATGAAAGTCTTGGGTATTGTTGGCAGTCCACGCAAAGGAGGTAATACCGAGATACTGGTCAGGGAAGCTCTTACTGCAGCGAAAGAAGCAGGGGCGGAAACCGAAATTGTTCTGGCAGCCGACAAGAATATTGCTGGTTGTGATGGTTGCTCAAGTTGTCGGCAGACCGGCGTTTGCCGCATAAAGGATGATATGCAGCCGATATATAAGCAACTTGAAAGCAGCGGATGCGGTTATATTCGGTACTCCGGTCTACTTCGGTAGCGTCACCGCGCAGGCAAAAGCTATAATGGATAGGACTTTTCTGTTCCTCCCAGACAGGAGGTTGAAAGGAAAAGTAGTTGCCCCAATTATAGCATTAAGGAGGGTAGGTGCCGCACAGACCCGGAACTTGCTCTACGGCTTCTTTATCGGTCAGGGGATGATACCGGTTCGAGCGGCTATAGGCTACGGCAGGGAAATGGGTGATGTCAAGCAGGGGGTAGCCGGCGCCCAGGACCTCTCGGCCCTAGAGGAAGCCAGAAATGCGGGCCTGGAAGTTGTCCAGATGTTGCAGAAGCTTCCTAAAACTGTGAGCTGAAATCAACGCGCATCCCGAGTACTCTTATGCGCCTCTTGGGTAGCATACTGTAAAATGTCTTGGTAAAAAGCATTCATTATGTATCGAGGTAGAAAGGGGATTAAGTAAGCGTGGCAGATATCGGCCCCTTCAGGGGCATCTGTTACAATGGACCCCTGGTGAATTTCCATGGGAGTCGATTGCTTCGCTGAACCCTATATTCAAGATTTTTACGTTGTACTCCTCATTTTCCAGAACCCTGCCTCCATGCAACACTTCAACCAGCAATAAAGAGAATGAATTCGGGAGTTGATTTGATGGTCAAATCATAATTTCCCGGAAGGCCGGTATAGTGGCAAGATATCCGCAGTTTTAAGGGGTATCCAATAGGATCGTTATCGACAATTCTGGACAAATACGGAGTACCCTTAAGATGCGCGACTTGATCAACACCCTGGGCGCTGGATCGATCTCCCAGTGGACACGGTCAATTGCCCATTTTAATAAGCTTCCTGCTCAGGAACCCCAATAGAGTGCACAGTTTGATTATCTTACCACTGAAAGATGACGAAACAATTCCCAGCGATTCATCCATTCCTTTCTCTATCTCTACCTCTTGTTTCTATTCCTCTATAAACTTCAAACCATGTCGATACTTAAGTCTTACCCAATAGCCTGTAATGAATTTTCCTATCCCCAGACGGTAGAGGTAATTCTTGGGGTCATTTGGATATTCAATAGAGCAGTCCCCAAATTTAATATTCCACATCTGTGGAGCGACTTTCTCAAGTTGATAGACCTTGTATTTACCTCCACCGAATACGCCCCAGTTCCTTACTTTCCCATCTTTTATTGTGAAAGAGGGGAAAGGTAAAATGGAGTCTAAGAAACTCTTTTCATCAGGGGTGAGATCACCTTTCCTTAGTTGTAAAACAAGTTTTAACGTAGGTGTTTTACCGTCACGGCCATACGAAGTCCCAACATACTTATTTTCGTACCTTTCAAAAGTTATCTTTCTCAATACCTTGGGAAAACCTGACACAAACCTCCCCCACAGGGCATTTTCAGTCGTGACGGGTACCTCGAGAAAATACCAGGCCAAAATCTCCTCACCACCCTGGGGTTTCTTGTACTTGACGAGTATCTCGATTATTGACTCAAGATAAGGTGGCCCAGCCTCTGTTTTATAATAGTCAACTGCGCTCACCCTGCACAAAGGTCTTTCGGGCATGCTGAAGATATTCGGGACCAACTTCTTATATTCGGTGATATTGGTCACTTCGAAATAGGCGACAATCAGTTCTTTTTCCAGATAGATATGAGGCACGAAAGGCTGACTTGGAGGCTTGACAACTTCTTCCGACTCCGTTGCACATCCATAACAGGAAGACATGAGAATGAAAAGAAAAATGATCTTCGCAAATTTAATCATAGCAGTCTCCTATCGCTTTGGTCTCTAAAATTCCAAATCAAGGCATCTCCAGCAGGTTCTTGCATTTGCTTTCCCCTGCTCATCAAACCCCTAATTTCCCTTTCTTCTCGAGTTCGTCTGCAATAGACTTGAGCCCCAGAGATTCTAAAGTTCTTCTCTTCGGCCATCCCGAGCGAGCATCCCACCCTTCCAGGCCATAGAATCTGGTTTTGAATTCTTCAAACTTGGCTTTGTCGAGACACCTTCCGTCCACGCGAATATAGTCCCATTTCCCATTTTCTCTCCCGGGTAAATAATACCTTGCATGACGTCCAACCCCTGCATACGGTGCACGATAAATATAATCGGAGAAATGGACCATGTCTCTATGTCGACCCTGGAGGGCCCATATGGCATTGTCGAGATTCCAGATCTTTCTTCCTAATTCCATCCCGTCAAGGAAACTGAATTTCTTCCCGGTGACGGCGTTCAGGAACCTTGGCTCTCCCTCACCAGTTAGTCCTTTATATCCGGGAACCTTGCTATTGACGAATTCAGCCCAACGTTTGTCGCAATACAGTACTGATTCTTTCCAGAATCTTGTATAATGCAGGTGCCAGGCAACAAGCTTGGCCATATGCTCTGAGTAGATGTTATTAGTGCTGAAGTCCAGCATGAGAGGATTATTTTCATAGGGGATCAATTTTTCCGCAACAATTTTTGTCAATTGTTCGGCTGGAGGGTGGGGTGTTTTGCCTGCCAAGATGGCCCCACTGGGCCACTTGAATACGAAATTAAAGTCATGCTCATTTATATCCCGTTCGCTCAATATCGACTCATAACCCCATTCTACCTCGGCCCTCGGATCATAACCGTGCTCGGGGAAACCCCAGTAGGGATAGAGAAGGAGGCCAGTCTTTAGGTCCTCTTCTAATCTACCCCATCTTTTAGATGCTCTGAAGAATCCTTCAGCAAAATCGTCGCCAACGCCTCTTCTGAATGCAATCATATTCAGATAGCGGTCAGCAAACTCGATTTCTCCCAATTGCCGAAAGTCAAGTGCACAGTTGATCGTTCTTGCCGTAGCCGAGAACTCCCATCCTTTGTAGGGCTCTGATGTAGAAAAGGCCAGTGGCGGCTTCGTATGAATTGATGCCATATTTTTGAAGCAGATCAGTGGCGATATAGGCAGCTGAAGTCTGTTTGCCCCCGTGCTTCCACTTATCATAGGCGACGTAAAATGTGGTCTCTTGGCATGTAGACTCATTTCCATAACCTGTACCCGATCTTTCCTTGCAGCCCAGATGGCAGCCGATGCAAGCCTGAAGTCTGGATTTTTCATGGGGTTCCCAAAAACGGCTTTGAGGACTTTTCCATCCAAAAGAGGACAACCAGGATGGATCAGGGTTTTCAATATCAACGCTGTATTTTTTCTGAGCCCATAGCCGTGCCTCCATGAGTCCTTTTGGATCAGCAATATGGATGCTACCCGTTCCAATAACACTGATCGCTTTTAGATTCTTTGAACCCCATATGCCACCAAACCCTCCCTGACCAGACGCATTTCCTGCATCGTGAATAAGGCAAGCAATCCTGCTCAGGTTCTCTCCGGCAGGGCCGATAGTGAGAACAGCGGGTCGCTGAGTTGTCCTCTCATCCGAACCGAATTCCATCCAACTCCCATATCCACGACCGCTCACTTCTTTCCATATCTCTTCCTGGCTCTTCCACGTATCCAAGCCCCACAAGTGGCGAGCGTCCCTAATCTTCACCTCCTCATTTCTTATGTCGATCCAGACCGGTTTATCCGCCTTTCCTTCAATCACGATCCCATCCCATCCCGCATATTTGAGCATAGGAGCGAATCTTCCACCGAAATTGCTCCGCGTAAACCATTCAATCGGTGAGGATTGGACACCAATCCCCTGGACCTCTGTTCTCGCAGACGCTCCTGGGACAAGGGTTCCGGAGAGGGGAGAAGTCATGATGGTGACGACATTTTCAGGCGAAAAACCATTTATGGTTTTATCCTTGACCAGGTCCCAAAAAATAGCAGACCCCATTCCGTGTCCACCTATCCACTGCTCATAATCTTTGGTGTCAATGGTTGAGGTTTTTCTATCCGTTAGATCGATTCTTAAGATCTTACCAGCATATCCATTCATCTTGTAACCTCACAGCATCTGTTGAACTTTTCCTCTACTCAAAACCTTAATCTACCCCTCAACCCTGGCCTTGACCTTGTGTTGTTGGTTTTAATCCGTTGGATAACCCAGCTTTTTCCAACTCTCTCCCCTCAAATTGACCTTGTAACCTATATCGCCTTGCTGTTCGGGGATCTTCTTCGTAAACTGGATTGCTTTCAAAGGGCACACCTCCACACAGGCCTGTTTTCCTTTCACCCCACCCTTCTCACTCCAGAAAGGAGCATCGGAGCAAAGATCGCACTTGAGGGCCTTTTTCTTTTCAGGATTCCACAATGCCCTGGCCGGTTCGTAGGGGCAGGCTTGAACACAGGCTTTGCAGCCGATGCATTTCTTCATGTCAACTATCCTGATATTCCCATTCTTTTTGTCCACAGAGAGTGCCTTCTCAGGACAGGCTTCAACACAGGCAGGCTCAACACATTGCCTGCACTGTGCCATGGTGAGATCATCGGGAAATTTCTCAAAAGAATTTTGGAGGATTTGGATTCGGGCTAAAGAAAGATTTTCTATTCCTTCATGAACCAATGAACAGGCTAACATACAGGATAGACATCCCTGACATTTCTTAGTATCGACAAGAAGATATCCTTCGGAGGCCGGAATCGCTGCGATAGCCTCGTCTAACCAAATCAGCTTTGGTAAGACTCCGGCTCCAATGGTTACCGTTCCAGTGAATTTTAGGAAATCCCTCCGAGAAATTTGCATAGTCATTTTTCGCTTCTTTTTCATCTCATCAATCACCTCTTACCCCTCCAGAAGATTATGAAGCGGTTTGTTTACGCAAAGGAAAATTGTATATCATAAATTTTGGAATTTATTTCCAACAAGATACCAGTTCAATTTAAAAAGTCAATAACAATTTAGAAAGATTAAAAAAGGGCGTATTGGGGAAGAAATTCTCCGATCTATATTGTCAAAAAGTAAAGCAGGGTCGTTATGGGTCTGCCTTTCTTATTTAAACCCTTGTTTATGCTCGGGCTTTCACCGCAATGAGCCGCTCCTTAGGTTATCTTACAGTCAAGCTTTATTAGTGGAAGCGATAACCGGAAGGGAACGATGTGGTATCCTTCTTTATAGACTGCCAACTATGGAATCGCGATGGTTTCGATATCTGCTATCAATCTTCTGTTTTTAGCCATTCATGAAAGTAAGCATATGAGATTCAAATATTGATTGGGACGTTCGATTTCTATCGGATATCGTTAGTCTCCAATGATTTCCTCAGAATGGAGGCTTTTGAAATCGCTAGCCGGAAATTAACCTCACAATGTCTGCCAGATGAAGTTGGGTCTCTTATCTATAAACCCCTCAACTGGTCTTTGATTTCTTCCAATTTCATCTTGTAGGAAAAATCCAATTTCTCTTTTTCTTTTTTCCAAGGTTCACTCCCTTCGATTTTGGGCTCCACCGCGCTCCCATAGATGCCGTCTCTTCTCAAGGCCTCTGTGAATTGGACCCTTACCTTCTCTTTGACTTTTTCCTTTTCTCCTTGATATTGGGAGAGGAGATGGTGAAATTTTTGTTTGACCTCATCGATCGTTTTTTGTTTCAATGATTCAATCCCTTTAAGGGTCCTTTCAACATCATCGTCCAAAGAGAGGGTATCAATCCATTGCGTGAGAAGGAACTCTTTCACCATGATGGCTGTCTTCTTCTCCATTCTCCCAATCTCCTTCAGAATGTCATTTAAGGGAAGGTGTCCTTCACGATACCGATGAAAAAGGCTGGTCGCCTTCTGTAAGACTTCTTTTTGCTTAATCTCTTCTTTTTCCTTTTCGGAGATGGCAAACTTTTTTGTTCTCTCCATAGCCAATTCTAAGGTTGATTTAATCTCTCCCACTCTTAAATCTCCTTTGATCATTCAGGAATTAAGGAATTTAGGGATTGCGAATTAGATCATTCCTGAATCCCTCAATTCCTAAATTCTGAAATCGGATTTTTAAAAAAGAAACCCCAGGACAAAAACCTGGGGTCTCTTTTTTTTAAGTCTAACAAGTCTCCACTTAGGCCAGAACCGTTACATTCGTCGCCTGTGGACCCTTTGGACCATCTGAGATCTCGAATTCTACCTCATCGCCTTCGTAAAGAGTTTTGAATCCTTCCTTCTTAATGGCTGAGAAATGAACGAACACATCACTTCCGTCATCTCTCGAAATGAATCCGAAGCCCTTCTTCTCGTTAAACCATTTGACACGACCTTTGGCCACTACAACTCACCCCCTCTCCTCTCTGAACTGACGTAAGTTGTAATAGCCCTTGGTCCTTATTAAAAAGCCACAAAAGTATTGGAAGAAACTTTTGTGGCTTTTTTGATGATCCAAACAACTACACTCCTTACAACTTACAATGGTTAAATTATGGGAAATTCATTTTTAAAAGTCAAGTGCTTTTTTGTCATCTGTGAATTTCAATCAGGCAGAGAGGATAGAATTCCAGGAGGAGACTTTGAAAGAGGTTTAGAAAATAGGGAAACTGGAGGAAAAACCTGACTGATTAAACCCCGTTAGAAATTCCAGTGGGGCATTAAACCCCGCTGGAATTGTTCTAAAATCTGACCCCACTGCAGAGTAGCGGGGCATTATTTCTAACGGGGTAAAGGATTATTTAGAGAATATTGGGAAGAAAATAGAGATAAAAAAGCATGGGGGAAAAGAAGAGGTTAAAGGCAAGAATTGATGCCACCCAAGCCGAAATTAAAAGAATTTAAGAAAACTTCATAAATTAATGAGAAATTCATGAAAAATCATAATCTATTGAAATTTAAAGAGAATCTATAAGATTTTCTTCTTGACACAATAAACATATTGTATTATATTGTAAATATTCAAATTGGTTAGAGGGGGTCTTTTTGATGCAGAAAAAGGTTGCCCGAACGATTTACATTAAAGATGAACAGTTAGAGGCTTTGAAGAGGTTATCTGAGAAGACCAAAGTGCCCCAGTCTGTTTATGTCAGGGAGGCTTTGGATATGCTATTGGAAAAATATTCTGAACAGTTGAAATTTGAATTTAAAGAATATTTCAAAGGGTAATTTCTTTTAAAGCCTCTCAGGGTTGGAGTAGAAAGGTAACGTGGCAGATCGTTTCCGATTAAATTATTTAAAATCGACAGGATTAGAAAGATCAGATTTTGATGAATCTTTTTTATCCCATCATAACAGAAAAATGATGCGTCCCTTCTCCCCTCCTCCAGGAACCAATATTCCAGAGACCTTATCCTCCGAAGCCATTCTAAAACAGGCAAAAGCCGACCTGAAACATCCAGATCCGAAGGTAAGAATTTTGGCGATAAGATATTATTTAGAAAAATCTTATCCATCCATCCCCGTGGCCCTACTGCAGGAAATTTTGTCAGACCGAGACCCAGGGGTCAGAGCTGAGGCGCTCCATTCCCTGATTAAATTTCGGAGTCCCATTGTCTCGCCTTTGTTAAAAAAACATCTTAAGGATAGCGATCCAAGGGTCAGGATGATGGCCCTCCGGGGGATGTTCCAATATCAGGAGAAAATGGATTTAAATATCCTTCTTCAATTCTTGAGCGATGAATCAACTTGGGTGAGGCGAAAAGTAGCCACCCTATTGGGTTGGACTCAAATAGAGGGCGTCTTGCCCATCCTGATGGAGTTGTCAAGGGATCAGGATGCAGTGGTGCGAAGGGCAGCTCTCTTTTCTCTGACGACTCTTTATCCTGATGAGAGTGAGAACCGGTTGATGGAGGCGATGGGCGATTTAGATCTGGGTCTTCGCAAATGGGCAAGGATGACCCTGGAGAAAATAGCAGCGAGACCGTTGAAAAGGAAAGGGGCTTTCCTTAGGAACCGAGTTTGAAGAAAGAAAAAGTATCCATGACGACTCCATCGTTACCCCTGATTCAAAAGGCACAAATTTTAGGAGATATGGTTTATTCGCCGATGGCCTTTGCAAAGATGCTCGGGATTTCGAGACACGAACTCATCGAAAAGGAGGCGAAAGGAATCCTTCCCACTGCCAAAAGGAATTCTCATCGGGGACGCTATTATAAGCCAGGAGATATAAGCAAATATCGCAATACCCTTAGACTATCTTCCCCCATCCCATCCATTCGTAAACAGCTCTTCCTCAACTTTAAAGGAGGGACGGGGAAAAGCACCATCTCTGCCTCTTATGGTTTTCGTCTTGCCCAGATGGGAGTTCGGACACTCTTGATCGATTTGGATCCACAAGGCCATCTGACCCAATGCCTGGGTCTCAACAGTCAACAGTTTCCCAAGACCCTGTTCAATGCCCTGATCGAGAAGGAAGAGATCGAAAAGATCGTCGTCAAAACGGATCTTCCCACACTGGATATCATTCCCTCTAACCTAAACCTCTCCCCCGTAGAACTCTCACTCTTTTCGATGAATTCAAGAGAGTTCCGATTGAGGAGGGTTCTCAGTTCTGTGGAGAAAAACTATGAACTGATTGTGATGGACGCCTCCCCCAGCATCGGTCTCTTAAATCTCAATGCCATCCTCGCCTCCAATGATCTTATTATTCCTGTCTTAGCCGATTTCCTTTCCTACCATGGACTCAAGATTCTGTTCGAAACCCTCTCCACCATTGAAGAGGATTTTTCTTTTGTCTTTGAAAACATCTTCATCTTCCTGAACCGTTACAATGAGTCCCATCGAATCTGCAAACGTTCGAAGAAGGCGCTGGAAACCCACTATGAAAAATACCTCCTCAGCACAGTGATCCGCCAGGATACAAAGATTGCAGAGGCAACGAGCCAAGGGACTCCGATCTTTCTATTCGCCCAATCGTCAAAGGGTGCAGCGGATATCCAGAGCCTCATCGATGAAATACTTGGACTGAAAGGAGCTGACCATGTCGGATGAATTCGCCAACAACGTTGCACAAAAATTCCCCAATACGCTGAACAAAGAGCCGATTGAGAGGCCTTGGGATGTTGCGGAACCCAGAACCATCTCGTCTTTGAAGAGACCTACCGAAGAGTCAAAAAAGGATGATTTGACAGAGCGAATTGATATGCTCTATTCTGAGCTTCGTTCTTCTTTGACCGTGCGATCCGCCCTGGAATTCGATCTGAAAAAGGCCAATCGAATTCTTGAAGAGGTGAACCGGGTCAAGGGAGAAGTGGAAAAGATTGTTGAAATGTTGAGAGTGATGGACGAATACATGAAGGAACGGATTAAATAATCTTTTTCCTTCCCTTTCCCCGAGACGGAAAAGGGAAGGAAAGGAGGGGCCGAGTGGCTGAGGAGGATACAGGATGAAGCCAAGAAGTCAAGCAATCACGGCCGATGGATTCGATACGAATGTCGCGGAAAAGATGCCGAAGATCCGAAAGCTGGAGGAACCCCTTCATTTACCCTTGGAAGAAGAATCCCTGCCGCCGAAAGAAGATCGTTACGAACCCATACCGGAAATGAGACCTCCCGAGAGGCAAATCGAAAGGAAGATGATCTTTGAGTCTCCTGAAAAGAGAGTGGAGACAGAGCAGAGCTTGGATGTCCTGAACTTGATCGAAGACCTTCATGCTCAGCTCCTCGCTTCGGCCCAGACCAAGAGGGCCCTGGAGATGGATTTGGTTTCCTACAAGAAGACCATCCATCAATTGTCCCAAGACAATCAAGAATTACATCGCCAATTGGAGGCCCTGAGAAAAGAACATCAGAGACTCAAGGAGTTCCAGTCCGAATCATACTACCTCCAAGAAGAGAATGTGGACGCCCTTGAAAAAATTAAAGAGTTTCAACAGGAATTGAGAGACACGAGGGAAACCTTGAACAAAGCTATCCAGGAGAAAGAGGAGGCCTTAAACCAGATGCATGATCTGGAATCCCAGATGGAGCAGAACGAGGTGGTTAAACTCAAAGGAAAGTTGAAGGAGAGAGAGGCCTCTCTTTTCTCTGAGGAGAACCGGGAGCTCCAGTCCAAACTGGAAGAGGCTCTCTCCCAGAATTTGGATCTCGAGAGAAAATACGAAACCCTGAAGAAATCTTTTCATGAAGTCAGAGAATCTCTTACCTTCTTAAGGGATTCCTGTAAAACGAATTACTACAACCTCTCGGAGAGCCCTGAATAAGACCGAAAATCATTGACAGCCTCCCTTAATTAAGTTATAAATCATTCGATTATCCCCATTACCTTGTCCCCTCTCGGTACCTGTTCTACAAAGAAGGGATCATTTCAAAGGAGAACCTTTTTGAAAATTCGATTAATCGATCCAGCTTATGAGCACCCGTACATCAGCCATTCACAAAAAGTGATTAAGAACATCTGGTTTGCCCACCTCACGCTGACAACGCTGGCCGCACTCACCCCTCCAGAGATTGAAGTGATGATTACAGATGAGAATGTGGAGCCCATCGATTTTGAAGAGGATGTGGATCTGGTCGGCGTGACGGGGATGATGATGCATGCCCCAAGGGCCTACCAGATCGCACAGAAGTTTCGGCAGAGAGGTATCCCAGTCGTCATGGGCGGGCCTCATGCCTCGAGCCTTCCTGACGAAGCCAAGGAACATGTAGATGCGGTGGTGATCGGTGAGGCGGAGAATGTCTGGGAAGGATTGATCAAAGACTTTAAGAATGGATGCCTGAAACCTTTCTATAAAGCGGATGGTTTTTGCTCGATGGAAAAACTTCCCTTTCCGAGGCTCGATCTTCTTCGTAAAGATGAATATATGACGATCAACTGTGTCCAAACGACCCGGGGTTGTCCTCACCAATGCGATTTCTGTCATGTCACACATTTTTTTGGAAAGACTTACCGCTGTCGGCCGGTGGATGAAGTGATTGAAGAGGTGAAGCGGTTAGAAGGTGATTTCCTCGTCTTCATCGATGACAATATCGCCGGGAACCGCCGTTATGCCAAAGATCTTTTCACCCGATTAAAACCCCTCAAAAAGAAATGGGCCAGCCAGGCCAGTATGACCCTGACCCGGGACCCCGAACTTCTGAAACTCGCTGCCGAGAGCGGATGCGTCTCTTTGTTCATCGGAGTAGAATCGCTCTCTGAGGAAAACTTGAAGGATGTGAATAAGGCCTTTAATCAAGTCCACCAGCTTGAGGAGGCCATGAAGGCCGTTCACGACCACGACATCATGGTCGTAGCAGGTTTAATTTTTGGATTGGATCATGATGATGAAGGAGTCTTTGAAAGGACGCTTCGATTCTGTGAACGGAATCGAATTGAACTGCCCAGTTTCTTCCTTCTCACCCCCTTGCCTGGGACACCGTTATTCAAACGGATGGAATCAGAAGGCAGGCTCCTGCATAAGGATTGGGCTCAGTATAATGGAGCTACCGTCGTTTTTAAGCCGAGGTTGATGACCGAAGAGACGCTTCAGCGTGGATTTAATTGGGCATGCAAAGAGGCCTATTCCTGGGGTTCCATCTTTAAGAGGGTTTTCCATCCGCAACAACGATTCTTCACTCGGGTCCTTTCGAATGTTGCCTATCGTAGGATTGCCCAGAGGACACCCGAGGGTTATCTCCCGAGCCTTTCACGAATGTTACAGAGGATGAATGATACCATCCCGCTCCAAAATACCCGGGACCTCATTCAACAGGTGGGGGTGAAGATTGCAGAGAAGAAGCTTCTGATTGGACAGAAGGCAGCCGATACGCTCCAACTCTATTCCGTTTACAATGAGCGACTTAAGACCCTTTTCGTCAGACTCGAAGGATCCATTGATCGGGAGGGAGCAAAGGAGTTGGTGAAGAGGCTTAAAGGGGTACTCCATGTTGAGATCCAAAAAGTCATCCTTGACTTTAAGGATGTGAGAGCATTTTCCTCAGAAGCGATCGCCCTGCTCTCCAGAAAGGGCCTTCTCCAGACAGAAGAAGGGAAACTCTGGATAGCTGTGAACCCACCGGGTATCAATGGTTAGTTGCTTATCCGCCCATCTAGAGAAAAAAGAGAAGAATTCCTTATCTTGAAAATCTGCGAGCGGCTCTCTGTCTTCTCCTTCTCGCCTCCTGCTGTTTTCTTTTCTTTTTAACGGAAGGTTTCTCGTAGGATCTTCTTTTCTTCAATTCCTTCAAGATCCCATCCCTGGCGAGTTGGCGCTTCAAGGATTTGATCGCATTTTCAATTTGGTTGTTTTGAACTTTAATCTCCAATGACCTCTCCTTTACCCCGTTAGAAAGCCACGTTTTTAAAACCAGGATAAATAATATTCAGAATTGAAATGCCTTAAAAAACAAAATCTTTAACCCCTTCATTTCTAACGGGGTTACCCTTTCGGGCATCGGATTACCTACTCCGATCTCTTCTTCCCTGAAACTCGCCACCCCTTTTTTTCTGGGGTCTGGCCTCGCTCACGATCAATGCCCTTTCCATAAAGGTCTTTCCATTGATGAGGGAGATTGCCTTCTCCGCCTCCGCCGCGGAGGTCATCTCCACGAAACCAAATCCTCTTGACCTTCCCGAATACGGATCGGTAACAATTTTGACAGACTGAACTGCTCCTGCTTCAGAAAAGAGTTTCTTCATGTCCTCCTCTGAGGCTCCAAAGGCAAGATTTCCCACATAAAGTTTCAAGTTCATCTTTTTTCTCCTCCGTAAATCCCCCCCCCCCAAAAAAATTTTCTAAAGGGTCCTCGGGGGTTCCCAAAAACTTTTTATAAAGTTCTTTAGTCGTATTTATGGACTAAATTTCAAAATCTGTCAAGTATAATTCTTGATAATTCTTGAGATTTCTGAATAAGTCTAGAAATATCTTAGGAGAGAGCAAATAATTTCTCAGAGCTCTCTTTTTGAAATTTGTAAATTTGGTATGTTTTTGATTTATTTAATCTTTTTAATCTCGTTCTCGATAAACCATAAAAAATATTTCATGAATGTAATAAAAGTTTGACATTTAAATTCAGTTTGTTTATATATAGGAAAACTTTGTGAAAAATTTATCAGAAAGGAGGGGGAAAGATTGCATAAGATCACATTCAAGAGGGAAATGGCTGAGAAAACGGTGTGCCATTTTAAAGTGGAGGCACCCCGCATTGCCCGGAAGGCAAAGCCAGGGCAATTTGTTGTGTTAAAGGTCAACGAAACCGGAGAGAGAATTCCTTTGACCATGGGAGGAACAGATCCGGCGACAGGGCTGATCGATCTGATCTTTCAAGTCGTGGGAAAGTCCACTGCTCTCCTGAGAACCCTCAATGTAGGCGATTCTATCCAGGATATCATCGGGCCATTAGGAAAGCCGACCCATGTTGAAAATCTTGGAACCGTGATCTGCGTGGGTGGTGGAACAGGCGTTGCCGTGATGTACCCAATCACCAAAGCCTACAAAGAGGCAGGGAACAATGTGATTGCCATCATTGGTGCTCGAACGAAAGACCTCCTGATCTTAGAGGATGAAATGAAGGCAGCCAGTCATGATCTGAGAGTGACAACCGATGACGGAACTTATGGTCATCATGGATTCGTGACCGATGTTCTTCGCAAAATTTTAGATGAACGAAAGGATGTAAAATTGATTGTCGGGATTGGCCCTGTCCCCATGATGAAATTTTTATGCAAATTGACAAAGGAATATGGAGTCAAGACGATGGTGAGTTTAAACCCCATCATGGTGGATGCAACAGGAATGTGTGGGGCCTGCCGGGTCACGGTCGGAGGTAAGACGAAATTTTGTTGCGTGGATGGTCCGGAATTTGATGGCCATGAAGTCGACTATGATGAACTGGTAAAACGGCAAAGGGCCTATCTACCAGAGGAGAAGGTGTCCATGGAACAATTTACGGCGGTAGCAAAATAAAGGGGGTTGAGATGGCAGAGAAAGAAGAGAAAGAGAAGAAACCAAAAGTCCCAAGGCAGAAGATGCCTGAGCAGGAGCCCAAAGTCAGGGCGAGAAATTTTGATGAGGTCCCTTTTGGATACTCGCCCGAATTGGCCCAATTGGAAGCAAGTCGCTGCCTTCAATGCAAGAAACCGAAATGTATTGAGGGATGCCCGGTAGAAGTCGAGATTCCGGCTTTTGTCAAACTTATTTCGGAGGGTGATTTTAACGGTGCAGCACGGAAATTGAAGTTACGAAACAGCCTCCCTGCAGTTTGTGGACGTGTCTGTCCTCAAGAGGACCAGTGTGAAAAAGTTTGTATCGTTGGGAAGAAGGACCAGCCCGTTGCCGTCGGGAGATTGGAGCGATTTGCTGCAGACTGGGAGAGGACAAAGGGGGAGGTTACCATTCCCGAAAAGGATCCTGCCACCGGTAAAAAAGTGGCGGTCGTCGGATCCGGGCCAGCAGGTTTAACCCTGGCGGGGGATCTCATTCTTAAAGGGCATGAAGTGACTATCTTTGAGGCCCTTCATAAAACAGGAGGCGTTTTGATTTACGGTATTCCAGAATTCCGTCTTCCCAAGGCGATTGTCCAGGCAGAAGTCAACTATTTGGAGAAGTTGGGTGTGAAGGTAGAGTGCAACTGCGTCATCGGAAGGATTGATACCGTCGATGAACTCCTTAAGGAATATGATGCTGTTTTCTTAGGTTTGGGCGCAGGCCTTCCCCAATTTCTGAATGTCCCCGGGGAGAACTACTGCGGCATCTATTCAGCCAATGAATATTTGACACGATCCAATTTGATGAAGGCATACCTCTTCCCAAAATATGATACACCGATTGCCCGAGGGAAAAATGTGGCGGTTTTTGGGGCTGGGAATGTGGCCATGGATTCGGCCAGGACTGCTCTTCGATTAGGGGCAGATACCGTTCGAATCATTTATCGCCGATCGAGAGATGAGATGCCGGCTCGTATCGAAGAGGTGCACCATGCAGAAGAAGAGGGCGTCCAATTCTATCTTCTCACAGCTCCCACAAAATTCTTGGGAAACGATAATGGCTGGGTTACCGGTGTCGAATGTCTCCGGATGGAGTTGGGAGAGCCCGATGAATCTGGCAGGCGCAGGCCGGTTCCCATCAAAGGATCGGAATTTCAACTGGAGTGTGATCTGGCCGTGGTAGCCATTGGTGCAGGTCCCAACCCACTTCTTCCTACGCAGACACCGGGTCTGGAATTGAACAAGAGAGGATACATTGTCGCTGACCTCGAAACCGGAAAGACCAAGAAACCTGGAGTTTGGGCGGGAGGAGATATTGTGACAGGTTCAGCGACGGTTATTCTCGCTATGGGAGCGGGAAGAAAAGCAGCCAATTCGATTCACGAGTATTTGATGAGTAAGTAGCTTTCCGGCGGCTGCAGGAACGGAATTTATTCGCCCCCCTGCCTACCGCAGGCAGGCAATAAATGGGACGCTACAATTAACGGAAGGGCAGAGTCAAATAGTTCTGCCCTTTTTTATTACATAAATTTTTGCAGACACTTTTTCTTTTTTCATGGTAATTTTAAATTTTATGAAGATTTTAATAGATGCAGATGCCTGTCCCAGACCCGTTTTGCAGATCTGTATGAAACTTGGAAGGAAATACAATATTCCGGTCTGGACAGTGGCTAGTTTCAATCACGACATAGAGTCGGATCATCCTATTGTAGTTGGAGACGATTTTCAGGAAGCGGATATGAAGATCATGAATTTAACAACAACAGGAGATGTAGTCATAACGGGTGATTGGGGATTGGCTGCGATGGTGCTGGGGAAGGGAGCAAGATGCCTGAGCCCGATGGGCAGGGAGTTTCGTGCAGAAAAGATTGGGTTCTTATTAGAGGAACGTGAGGTCAAGGCGAAATTTCGTCGAGGAGGTGGAAGGACAAAAGGACCGAAGAAGAGGATATCGGAAGACGATCAGCGATTTGAGTCTTGTCTGGAAAAGATTCTTTTGCGAAAATAAATGGAAAGAAGGAGACCATGGCTAAGTTAAATGTCTGCGTGATCGGTGTGGGGGGCGTGGGAGGCTATTTCGGAGGGAAATTGGCCTACACCTTCTCTCCCAACCTTGATTTTTCTGTAAATATCTTTTTTGTCGCCCGTGGAAAGCATCTTGAGGTTATTAAAAAAAATGGACTCATCCTCAAATCTCCTGAATTCGGAAGCATGACCTGCAAACCAAGACTTGCGATGGAGAGAATAAGCGACCTTCCTGAAATAGATGTCTTTTTGATCTGCGTGAAGGGATATGATCTCATGGACGTTGCCACTTCCCTTAGAGATCGAATAAAAGAAAATACGGTTATGATAGCTCCTTTAAACGGTGCAGACATCCAGGAAAGACTTCGGAGTAAAATCAAAACTGGAATTATCCTTCCCACCTGTGCGTATCTATCTTCCTATGTTGAAGAACCAGGAGTTGTTGTTCATATCGGAAACCCAGGGAGAATGATTTTTGGGAGAGACCCGGATCATCCCGATCACATCCCCCATGAAATATTCAGGTTGTTTGAAAAGGCTTCAATTATTTATGAGTGGCAAGATGATGCGAATCCGGCAATCTGGGAAAAGTACCTTTTCATAGCCAGTCTCGGCCTGATCTCTGCTCGCTATAATCGGACTCTTGGAGAAATTTTAGAGGAACCCTCGCTAAAAGAAGAGGTGATTGCAATTATGAATGAAATTTACTCCATTGCCTTGAAGAAAAATATTAGATTGCCTGATGGAATTGTAGATCTCTCTCTCAAGAAAGCGGCGATGTTCCCTCGCAACACACAAACCTCGTTACAGAGAGATATCCACCAGAAGAAAGGCAAAAGTGAATTGGAACTTTTCGGTGGCACGATTATCGATCTCGGGAAAAAATTGGGCATCCCCACACCCATGACACAAAAGATATACCAAGAAATAGAAAGAGTCCATATAAATAGAGGTGTCCCTTATTAATAGGTTTGAATTCAGACAAAAAACCATTATTCCAATGCCAACCCCCAAAGAGTAACTATTCAAGGAGGACTCCTATCATGAATGACGAATTAAGAAAAAAGACTCAGGATACAGCCAAGAAGCTATTTGGCAAAGGGATCAAAATGGATCCCCCTTATCTGATGTGGAAGGAATTTGACAGAGACCTTGCCAACGATTTATCCCTGTTTATCACCGGCAAGCTCTATTCCAGAACGGTTTTGACTCTGCCTGAAAGGCAGATGGTTGCGTGTGCCATGCTGGCTGCACTAAGGGCCACAGATGAATTGAAACTCCATGTGAATGCAGCTTTAAATGTCGGCTGTGATCCAAGGAAAATTACTGAGATCTTTTTTCAGTTGGCTCCCTATGCGGGGATGCCTGCTGTGAATGAGGCCCTTCAGGTTTACCGGGATGTTCTAAAGGAAAGAGGGGAGTGGCCCATAAAATAGAAGATCTTCACCCTTCATCTCCAGCCGATGATTGAACCAAGAATAATACTTTGTTAGGATTGTTTAACCTTAACTCTCCCAATTCTCCTTAACATGGGATTAAAAAAGGTGGTAAGTGTGCTTCCAATCCTTTACAATTGCGGATTTTTTTAGGGTATATGGGTAACAGGCGATGTGACCTGAGGCGACCTTTGTCATATACTTGAAAACTGAGCAGCAAAAACGCTTAAGGGTGCCGCTGTAAAGGCTTTTCAGCACACCCACCACCCTTTTTATATAATTTTTATGCTCTAAGGTTCTCTTTGTCATTTTGTTGAGGGAGGTTATGAACGAAGCACATATTCCGAAGATTGCGCAAGAACTGAGCCTTACCCCAAAACAGGTCCAGGTCACGGCAGACCTTTTGAATGAAGGGGCTACTGTCCCCTTTATTGCACGATACCGAAAGGAAGCGACGGGTTCTCTGGATGAGGTTGCCATCACAGCCGTTCGCGACCGACTCAATCAGCTCATGGAACTGGACAAGCGCCGTGAGGCCATCCTCAAATCTTTAGAGGAACGGGGACAGCTCACCGATGAGTTAAAGGAAAAGATCCTTTCGGCGGAGACCATGGTCGTTCTGGAAGATATCTATTTGCCCTATCGACCCAAACGTCGGACCCGGGCGACCATCGCCAAAGAAAAGGGACTGGAGCCATTAGCCCAACGTCTTTTTGCACAGGATGATATGGATCCAATGGCCGAGGCAACTGCTTTCGTCGATCCCGAAAAGGGGGTTGATTCCGCGGAAGACGCCCTCGCAGGAGCCCGCGACATCATCGCAGAATGGGTCAATGAAGATCAGATGGCACGGGCTAGGATGCGTGATTTCTATTCATCGAAGGCTGTTTTTAAGTCAAAGATTATTCCGGATAAGGAGGCTGAAGGAATTAAGTACAGAGATTACTTTGATTGGGAAGAGCCCGTGAACACAGCGCCATCCCACAGGATCCTTGCCATGAGGCGAGGAGAAAAGGAAGGGTTTCTCAACCTACGGGTCTTACCTCCTGAAGCCGAAGCTCTGGACATCCTCGATGCCCTTTTTGTTAAAGGGGAAGGCCCTGCATCCCAGCAGGTCAAGATGTCCGTTCACGATAGCTACAAGAGACTTCTCTCTCCTTCCATGGAGACTGAAATCCGCCTGGGTACAAAAAAGCGTGCGGATGAGGAAGCGATCAGGATCTTTGTCGAGAACCTCCGTCAACTTCTTCTTGCTCCGCCCCTTGGCCAGAAGAATGTCCTTGCCATCGATCCCGGTTTTCGGACCGGGTGTAAAGTGGTCTGCCTCGACCGTCAAGGAAAACTGTTACATAGCGAAACCATTTATCCTCTCCAATCCAAAAAGGGTGCAGCCGATGCCAGCTCAAAGATCCTTGAGATGTGTGAGCGGTTTAGCATAGAGGCGATTGCCGTCGGGAACGGAACAGCAGGAAGGGAGACAGAGGCTTTCATCCGGAGCCTCGATCTCTCAAAAAATATTCAGCTTGTAATGGTCAACGAGAGCGGTGCGTCGGTTTATTCGGCATCCGAGGTGGCACGGGAGGAGTTTCCTGATCAGGATGTGACCGTGCGGGGAGCTGTATCCATAGGTCGGAGGCTGGTGGACCCTCTGGCAGAGCTGGTAAAGATCGATCCGAAATCGATCGGTGTTGGCCAATATCAGCACGATGTGGATCAGGGAGCGTTAAAGAACAGTCTCGATGATGTGGTGGTGAGCTGCGTTAACCGTGTGGGTGTGGAAGTCAATACGGCAAGTAAACAGCTTCTCACCTATGTCTCAGGGTTAGGATCCCAGCTTGCAAAGGGGATCTTGGAGTACCGGAATGAACACGGTCCGTTTCGATCGAGAGAGGGGCTGAAACAGGTACCCCGCCTGGGACCCAAAGCCTTTGAGCAGGCTGCAGGGTTTTTACGGATCAGGGGCGGAGAAAACCCACTGGATCGAAGTGCGGTCCATCCGGAGAGCTACTCCATTGTCGATGCCATGGCAAAGGATCTGAGCTGCTCGGTGCTGGATCTGATGGGTGACGAGGAACTCCGGAAGAAAATCGATCTGAAACAATACGTCTCGGAAAAGGTGGGCATTCCTACGTTGAATGATATCCTGTCGGAACTCTCCAAACCCGGCCGCGATCCTCGTGAGCAGTTCGAAACCTTCCGATTCGCAGAAGGAGTGGAAAAAATAGAGGATGTAAAACCCGGCATGAAGCTTCCTGGAATCGTGACCAATATTACCGCATTTGGTGTCTTTGTTGACATTGGCGTCCATCAGGATGGGCTGGTGCATATCAGCGAAGTTTCGAACCGTTTTGTGAAAAACCCTGCAGAGGTCGTGAAGGTTCATCAAAAGGTATTGGTAACCGTGCTGGATGTGGACCTCGAAAGGAGACGGATTTCCCTTTCCATGAAGAACAGCCAGCCGCAACCTCATTTGGTTTTAAAGACAGAGGAGAAAAAGAGGGAAGAGAAGAAGGAGGAAAGGAGGCAGAGACAGAAAAGCACCTTTACCAATAACCCATTTGAGGCCGCTTTAAGCAAAAAGAATCAATAGAAGCAGAGGGTCAATCTCTGACAAGGTTCTGACAATTTTGAGGAACCTTGATGACTCTAAAATTTATTGGCGATCCGATATCTCATCGTAGGGTTTTCCAGCAAGAACTCCTGCGCCTTCTAACTCATTTTCATGATTAGGCTTTCCCCCCATTTTGCAACTTCCCTCAAAAATCCCACCATCCTGGATAACAAGGATAGGGGTAGAAAGGGTTCCATATAACTTCCCTCTGGGATGAATCTCCACTCGTTCCTTGGCAGTGACTTCTCCTTCCACCACGCCATTGAGGGTCAGGGCATTGACTTCCACTTTCCCTTTGATGACTGCTGTCTCACCAATAATTAATGTCCCGCCATGAAAGATTTCCCCCTCCATTTTTCCATCAAGACGAAATATTCCTTCAGAGATTATTTTCCCATTAAATGCCGAATCCTTCCCCCAAAAAACGTTAATTTCTTCTAAGTTTTGTTTCATCGCCATCAAATGAGTTTTGAGCTTACCTTTACCCCGTTAGAAAGCCTAAGGTCTTCTAACGGGGTTAACAAGGGAAATCTATCCGTGAATTAGAACATGAATATCAATTATTTCAGCAATATTAATGCCAAATATTTTTAAATTCTCAAATTTCAAAAATAATTAAAATTTAAGGGATTTCACGATTTATAGCCAAAACACCTATGTAAAATTTATAGCCATAGGGTTACATTTCGTTCAAATTTTGTACCGGAGTCCAGACTTAGTCCTACGATTCATAAATTCGCTAACACATTTATTTCCTCAGGACTTAGTGCTGAGGAAGTTTTTAACCTTGAGCACCTATTCGCAAACGAGGATATTTTCTTGCTTTTAAGTGTAAATTAGCTTATAATAAATTAATAAACTAAGTTGCACAGAGCCTTTTAGGCTTATAGCTTATGCCCGCAAGAACTCTAAACGACTTCTTTGCGGGCTTTTTTGTATCGGCATAAAAGCCGACATGGAGGTTAAAATGGTAATTGCATTCTACAAGGGGCAGGGAAATGGTGGTGTGAAAGAAATCAAAGTTGAAGGCGGAAGGGAAAAAGAAAAGGAGGTAATCGTCCGCCACGAAATTGTCTCTTCGAAATGGAAAACGTGGAATCATGACAATTTTTCACGTGACTGGAACAAGAATTATTCCGTCTAAGAAAGAGAAATAAACCCCGTTAGAAAGTCTTCTACTTTTTAACGGGAAGGCTCACATGCGGCTTTAAACCCCATGTTCGTTAAAATGGGAACAACCATCCCGTCATCCCGCGCTGACAAGCAGCGGGGTTTTCTAACGGGGTAAACTTAAAAAAAGGAGAATGATTATGAATATTTATGTGGGAAACTTATCCTATGATGCAACAGATGTAACGATTCGGGAGGCTTTTGAATCCTTCGGTGAGGTAACCTCAGCGAGAGTGATCAAAGACAAGTACAATGGCCAGTCCCGGGGGTTTGGTTTTGTAGAAATGCCTGCGCAGTCTCAGGCTCAAACGGCCATTAAGAGCCTTAACGGGAAGGAACTCCTGGGCAAACAGATAAGTGTGAATGAGGCCCGTGCTCGTGCCGACCAGGGAAGAACCGGGGGAGGGCGGATGGATTATAGCGGCCGCGGAAACCGTTATTAATCCTGTTTTCTGCAGAAAAGAGGTTGAACAATGTTACAGCGAAGAAGGCGTGGGAGGTTCCATGCTTCAAGACCGAGCTATTTGAGGCATCCAAAATCCTATAAAGTTTTATGTTCGGGTTGCGGAAAGGAGGTTGTTACCCCGGTTCCCCCACCCAATGACAAAAAACTACTGTGTATGGAGTGCTTCAGGAAATAGAGAATATCTAAGGAACATGTTGAACCGGGCAGGTTTCATGGGGAAAAATTTGCTGGTAAAAGAGGCAAGGGAAAGCCATGGCTTCCGAGAAAGATAGTAATAGGGATTTGAAAAACTCACTTATCAGGATGGAAAGGAGTCATTATGAATAAAGAAAGGCTTGAATGGGTTATGTCAGGATTAAGCCAGTATAAATTAACTAAGAATGAAGACCAATTTATCAAATCTGCATCAGGGGATTTCGATCAAAAACAAATGTTAACAGAACGCCAGGAAGAAAGACTCGAAAACCTTTATAAGGAGAAGTCAAAATCGAAACCCAATAAAAATTCTTCTGATTATTTTTCTTTTCAGGAAACTCCCCCAAAAAAGGCCAGGGTCCGGAAACCTTTTGCGAAAGATGTTTTGATAACATCCTAACCTTACCGCAGCTTCACTTTTCTAGGATAAAGGATTCATCTTTTTCCGATGAATGATTAGTACCTGCTTTTTTGGTTCCTGTTCATCTCCCTTCAAAGGTAATAAACCTTCCATTTAGATTCAGTCTATGGAGGATGGAGAGAGGCTGCACCAGAGTTATCTGTTCCTTCGATAAACATTACTTATGAATACACTCTACCTTGGAAAATTAGAGCACGCTGATCCCCTTTATGAGATCCTTTCTTCAAAGGTATGCCCTGCTGTCAAGGACCCTATTTTTCATGTCAACAATATGTCCAATCGAAGTGTTTATAAATATACAGAAGAAAAGACCAGAATTGCCACGATCGGTAAATTTTTTAAACTGAATGATCCAAAACACGACAGGATTTTAAGAATAAAAGGAGAATATGATAACCTCCAAAAAATCAGAGGCTATGGATTTGATACCTCCCCCCATTACGTCGTTCGCCCCATCTCCAGGGAAAACAGGATCGGTCTTGCCCTGATCGAAGAATTTATTCATGGAAAAGACCTTGATCATTATTTTAAAAAGGCGATCTATGAGGGGGACGGGGCTTCTTTGAAAAAGAAACTTTCGAAGCTGGCCTCCTTTTTATATATCTTACATAAAAAAACAGAAAAGGAGGAAAATGTTGAGCTTGATTCTGTCAATGTCTATTTCCAGAAAATACTCAATAAATTGTGCCAACAAGAAATCATATACCCCTCAGATAAAAAAGAGTATCTGAAACTGATGGATCAATGGTTGGCCAAGACGTTACTTCAGAAGACGAAGAATGGAATCGTTCATGGGGATTCAACCCCGACCAATTTTATATTTACGGAAAGAGGCGATGTGGTGGCGATCGATCTTGAACGGATGAAACATGCCGATGCCGTTTTTGACATTGGGATGGTCTGCGGGGAAATCAAACATGCCTTTCTCTGGAGAACAGGCAATCGCTACAAAGCGGAACCATTTATCAGGCACTTTTTTGAAAGCTATGCATCCCATTTTCATGACCCTAAGAAAGCATTTAAAGAGATCACCATGAGAAATTCATTTTATATGGCGATGACAGAGTTAAGGATAGCAAGGAATGACTATCTCGATTTGAATTACAGAAAGAGACTTGCTGATGAGGCACTGCAATGTCTGAAATGGGGACTTAAAATCGTATGAAAAAAGGAATATTTTTTGATCTTTACGGGACGTTAATCGACATCCTTACCGATGAGGTTGACCCATGGGTCTATTCCACCTTATCCCGCTACCTCTCTTACCGCGGCATTAAGATTGCACCCAAAGAATTAAAAAAGACTTATTTTGAAGATATCCAATCCCAGTTGAAGCAAAGCAATGAAACCTACCCGGAAGTGGATGTGTACAAAATCTTCTCGAATATGATGCATCGATATGGGAATAAAACATATTCTAAATCTGCGATTGTAGATACAGCAGTCCTTTTTAGGTCATTGACCATGAGACGATTTGAAGTCTTTCAAGGAGTTTATGAGGTTCTGACGTCCCTTGCTGAGAAATATGAACTTGCTCTTATCTCTGATGCACAGTGGGTTTTTACTGAGCCTGAAATGGCCATGCTTGGCCTGACACCATTCTTTAAGTTCAGGATTCTGTCATCGCGGTTTGGGTTCAAGAAACCTGATGTAAGGTTGTTTGACATGGCCATGAAAAAGCTCATGATAAAGCCTGAGGAGTCTGTCTATATTGGCGACAATCCACCGAAAGACCTTGTGGGTGCTAAAAAGGCAGGGATGAAATTTATACTTTTTAGGTCTGAATACAAGCCTTATAATGATTTTCAACCCGATGGGCAATTTAACGATTATTCTGAACTCTTAAAAATAGTAGAGGAAATGTAGTCATCAGAAAACGCCTTCGATTACAACCTTATCACGATTGCCTGCAACCAAATCTCTTTCTAAGTTGTTTTAGAACCTAGGTCCCCTCCCTGGGTCTTTAGTACTGAGAAAAAAGAGAAGTGTGATTGGTGAGAGCCAGAAATTAAAAGATTTATGAACTTTCTATCGAGTTAACTTAATTTTTGTTGCTCCCTTAGGATTTCTCTTTCGAACATTGCTATCTTTTCTTACGCCACTTATTTGAACCCAAGGCTTTTAAAAATTATTGCATGACTTTTCGAAAATTCATCGCTTAATCAGAACCGTCCCTCCCTCTCCGTCGATCTTTTTCTTCCTCCGTTTCAAACTTGAAACGAAATTCTTGTTACATTATATTATATAATGTGATGAAAGACGTGGTCATTGCCCTCGATAAAATAAATGGTTAATCCTTTCACCCAAATTGATGAAATTTTAGTCTACAGGTAGACGGGGGAAGATTCTGATCTCAAGCTCCCCATAGAGTTTTTCAAATTCCAATCAGGAGGAAAAGATGAAAAAAGGATCGTTCTTTATAAACTTGGTTTTGTTCGGTTTTATTCTTACTGCACTCTCCGGCTGCGGCTATAACACGATGCAGAAGAATGAGGAGGCGGTCAAGGCGGCATGGGGAGACGTCGAGGCAGCCTATCAGAGAAGAAATGACCTCATCCCCAATCTCGTTGAGGTCGTAAAGACCTATGCCAAGCATGAAAGGGAAACCCTCACCGCGGTCACGGAGGCAAGGGCGAAGGTCGGGTCGATGCAGGTGCCTAAAAATATCATTGATGATCCCAAGACCTTCTCACAATTTCAGGAGGCCCAGGCTGGGATGAGCAGTGCCCTTTCGCGGCTGATGGTCGTCGTCGAGCGCTATCCTGACCTCAAGGCGAACCAGAACTTTCAGGACCTTCAGCACCAGTTCGAGGGAACGGAGAACAGGATCAATGTCGCACGGACCCGCTATAACAAGGCGGTCGAAGTCTTCAATACCTCCATCCGGATATTTCCGAACAACCTGACCAATAATTTGCTGCTCCATCTGAGCCTGAAAGAGCCCTTCAAGGCCGAGGCTGGGGCTGCAAAGAGCCCCCCCAGGTTAAATTCTGACATGAAAAAGGTTTTTTCATTTTTTATTTTGTTGCTCTGCTGTCTGCCTTTCTCTGCTTATAGCCTTGATGTGCCGAAGCTTCAGGGCTATGTCAACGATTACGCAGGGATGATCAGTCCTTCCGCGAAGTCGAAGATTGAGGAAGAGCTGAGGGCCTTTGAACAATCGGATTCAACCCAGATCGTTATTCTGACCGTTCCCTCCCTCGAAGGGGAAAACATCGAAGAGTTCTCCATCAAAGTCGCGGAGGCCTGGAAGATCGGGCAACAGCAGAAGGACAACGGGGTTCTCCTCATCGTCTCCAAACAGGAAAGAAAGATCAGGATCGAGGTTGGCCGGGGCCTCGAAGGAAAGTTAACGGATCTGATGGCAGGAAGAATTATCGATCAGGTCATCAAACCGAGATTTAAGCAGGGAGATTTTGACGGAGGTTTCATAACGGGTGCGTCTGCATTGATCGATGCAACACGAGGCGAGTTCAAAGCCGAGCAAAGGCCGGTTCAACGGAGACAGAAAGGTTTCCCTCCTTTCCTGACCTTCCTCCTGTTTTTCGGTATTTTTGTCCTTATCCTCGGCAGCTTCTCCCGTATTCTCGGAGGGATCAGCCGGGGCGATCGGTCTTCCCTGCCTTCGTCCATCTTACAGTCTTCCCATCGGGTATCCTGACCATCATTCTCTTGGCCCTGGTCGGTTTTGGCTCAGGCTTCTTCCTGTCCAAGTCTCTTTTCTTCAGGAGGTTCTCGAAGGGGTGGCTCATAGGAGTCATGGCGGTGGGTTCTTCTATGGACCATGGGATGGGCGGTTCCTCCATAGGAGGAGGGGGCGGCTTTAGTGGTGGTGGATTCAGCGGCGGAGGCGGTTCCTTCGGGGGCGGCGGAGCCTCAGGAGACTGGTAATGAGAGCGCTTTCAAAAGCAGACCAATTTTTTACTGCGGAAGAAAAGGAAGAGACTAAAGGCCTTAACCCACGAGGTCGAATCCCGGACCATTGGCGAAATCGTTGTCATGGTGGTTGACCGGAGTGATCGCTACATTGAGGCAGAGGTCTTCGGTGGGGTTATTCTCGGTAGCCTATTGTCACTGATCGTGACTCTTCTTTTTTTTCACTCCTCCATCTGGTCTTATGTCCCCTTGAGTTTCTTATTCTTTTTCCCCTGCCGGCTTCCTCTTTCAAAGAATAGATGCATTGAAAAAGCTCTTTATTGGAATCCGAAGAAGAGAGGAAGCGGTCAGGCTGAGGGCTGAAAGAGCCTTCTTTGAGAAAGGGCTTTACAAGACAAAGAAGAACACAGGGGTCCTCTTCTTTCTCTCCCTCCTCGAAAGGAAAGTCTGGGTTCTTGCGGATAAAGGCATTTATGAAAAGATGGATCAAGAAATCCTGAACCGGTTTGCAAATGAGGTTTCCAGAGGGATCAGAGAAGGCCGAGCCTGCGATGTCCTCTCTCAGGCCATCCAAGAAATAGGGGGTTTACTTTCCCAGCATTTTCCCATTACCCCCGATGATACCGACGAACTCCCCGATGACGTAATGACGGAAGAATAATTCTTTTACGCTGTCCCTTCTTCTCCCCCGAAGGGTTCCCGTGTTAATCCTCAGGGTCGACCTTCTCATCCATCTCGGGAAGCCAGTTCTGGATAATTTCTATGATCCGTTTTGCCTGCTTGGCAGAGGAAATATTGAATTTTGACTGGGGCTATAAACTTTCCGCCCCGTTTTTGATAACGGGCTACTCGGATCTTCCTGGGCCCGAATTCGCCGGTTTTCTTGTCAAGATCCTGGTACATAAACATGATCGTAGACCAGGCCCCGCTGGTGAGAACCTCCTTCTTGACCTGCTTGACCAGATGTTGCCCGTTCTCATCCTTCCAGTCTATGCTGATTTCGTCAATTGTCTCTGCCATTCCTCCTCCTTTATGAAATTATTTCTTCTAAACTGCTTTCCCTGTACGAATGCCAGGTCATTATGGATTGGGAATAAAACCTTTTATAAGATAATAATTTTTGAAAAGGAAGAGGAGGATCACTGGCTGCTTCGCCGATGACTCTGATGGGATTGAAAATGATCCTATTCCGTGTTATTTTTAAATTAATCTATTTCAATCCCTCCCGAGCGTTTCTCCTAAGGTAGTGATCTCTTAGATTTCCCAAAGATCATTCCTGAGATTCGTGTGAGGTTTTTTTGGGGCAAGCTTGCCCCTCGAAAATCAAAGGGGAGGTTTTGTTGGATGAAAGGAAAGGAATACGATGAAACTCGGTCTTGTGGGTTTTCCTCAGGTTGGTAAGCGAACACTCTTTCGGCTGTTGACCGGCAAAGAGCCAAATTCAGAAGGCAAAAAAGGGAATGGTTTGGGGTTGGCGAAAGTGCGGGATGCACGCTTCGATCGCCTTGTGGAGATTTACGCTCCACGTCAGGAGACCCCTGCCCATATTGAATTCTTGCTTCTCCCTGACTTAGACCAGCAGGCCTCTCGCAATGATCAGATCCTGCGAGGCCTGGAGCAGGTGGATGTCATCTGCCACCTTGTTCGAACTTTTCAGGACGATACGGTCTTCCATATCCATGGCACGGTTGATCCTCGTCGCGATATCCTGCTCTTTAACGAAGAGCTGCAACTGAACGATCTTCTTTTTATTGAAAAGCGCCTTGAGCGGCTCGAAAAAGAACAGAACAAGAAGAAGAGACGTTCAAAAGATGGCCATGGAAGCGGATCTTCTTACTCGCATGAAAGTCCATCTTGAAACCGGCCGTTTCCTGAGAAACTTCCTCCTCACAGAGGCCGAAGAGAAACTCATTGCCAGCTACCCTTTGCTGACCCGCAAAGCGGTGATCATTATTCTCAACGTTGGAGAGGAGGAAGTGGGCGAATCAGGATCTGGTCGGTAAATTAAGAGAGACCTTTCGTGAGCAGGACTTCCAGTGGATTGCTGTTTCTGCCAAGATTGAACAGGAACTTTGCCAGCTCGATGCGGCAGAGCGCCAGACCTTTCTTGAAGAGCTTCAGCTCGATCAGCCGGCCCTGGACAGGTTGACCATGCTTTGCTACAAAACCCTTGGCCTCATCTCGTTTTTCACTGTTGGACCGGATGAGGTACGGGCCTGGACAAACCGGCAGGGATCCCTTGCCCCCCAGGCCGCAGGTGTCATTCATTCTGACTTTGAGCGCGGGTTCATCCGGGCAGAGGTGATGAAATATCAGGACTTGATTAAACTGGGAAGCGAGCAGAAGGTCAGAGAAGTGGGGAAATATATGCAGAAGGGCAGGGACTATGTCGTTGAAGACGGCGATATCATCAATTTTCTGTTCAATGTCTGACACACCGCCGGTCATGCACACCTCGGTCTTTGTCCAACACTTTATTACGACTGTCCGGCTCCAAATCTTTTAGACCCGGTGGAAAATGGTCAAAAAAATGTCATAAAGTGAACTAACTAAATCCGGAAAAATCTAACAAAGTCTTTCGTAACGTGAGGAGGAGGGTTATGGGTATTCTTTTCAACACCATCAGCATCTGTCAGTTCAGGGTTGCTGGGAGATCGTCCCAGCAAAGATCTTTATGAATGGGTCTCCGATCGTCTGGCCAAAAACAGTTTCAAGTCCATTGACAATACGATCGACGAAGTCTCTTCCGGTTGGGTCCATCTCGACGATTCCAGCGGAAACAGTTTTGCCTACCCCAGGGCCTTCTGGCGGGATCATTATCTTGCATTTACCTTGCGCCGGGACCAGCGCCGGGTGCCTTCTGTCCTCTTTAGGACGCACCTGAAAAACGCAGAGAGCGAGTTTCTGGCAGCCCATCCGGGCATGCGCAGGGTTCCCAAACAGAAGAGAGAGGAATTGAGCGAGGCCGTACGAGCAGCTCTGTATGCGAAGACCCTTCCGGTGCCTTCCACCTATGACGCGGTGTGGGACACGCGTTCCGGGTTGGTCACCTTTACGAGCTTGAGCCCCAAGGTCATGGAGCTTTTCGAAAACCATTTCAAAAACACTTTCGATGGGCTGAGACTGCTCATGCTCCATCCTTTTTCAAGGGCCGAACGGGTGTTGAGGGACGATCTTAAACCAGCACTCCTGAAGGCAAATCGGGCCGCGACGGGCGATGTCCTCGACTTGATCCATGACAACCAATGGCTTGGCTGGGATTTCCTTTTGTGGCTTACCTACCAGACGATGAACCAGACTTCGGAATATGCCGTCAACCAGCCCGGTCCTGCCCAGGAAGGTGAGCCTTTTGTCGCTTACCTGAACGATCGTCTGGTTCTTCTGGGAGGGGGAGAAGGGGGCGTTCAGAAGGTCAGCGTGGTTGGTTCTCAGGAACAGTTCAGCGAGGTACGCGCCGCTTTGAAGAATGGAAAGCAGATCACCGAGGCGACCCTTTACTTCGAAAAGGAGGAGTACCAGTGGAAGATGACCCTGAGATCTCTTATGTTCCATTTCGCTTCGTTCAAATCCCCTTCGATCAAACTCGAAAAAGACAACATCACCGATGAGGCCGATGAAAAGGAAGCAGCCTTCTATGAGCGGATGTACGTACTTGAAGAAGGCCTTCAACTCTTCGACAGCCTCTATGCAGCATTTCTTGAAATACGCCTTGGCAAAACATGGGCAGAAGAAGAGAAGAACATCCAAAAGTGGCTGGCGTCTGACTGAGTTGGATAAGGCTTACCTGCTAACTTCAGACTCAGGTGCATTTGTAATGGCATTGAAGAGGGAGGATTCGAAACGAGATGGCAAACGAATCAGAGAAAATCATTTACTCCATGATCAGGGTCAGTAAGTATCACGAGAAGAGAGCGATCTTGAAGGATATCTCCCTCTCTTATTTTTATGGAGCCAAGATCGGCGTGATCGGCCTGAATGGCTCCGGAAAGAGTTCTTTGCTGCGCATCATCGCCGGCGAAGATAAAGAATTTAATGGGCAGACGATCCTTACTCCCGGGACCAGCATTGGGTTTCTCGAGCAGGAACCGAAGCTCGACGATACCAAAACAGTGCGGGAGATCGTGGAGGAGGGGGTTCGGGAGACGGTTGAGTTGCTGAACGAATTCAACCGGATCAGTGAGAGGTTTTCGGAGCCCCTTCCGGAAGAGGAGATGAATCGTCTTATCGAGCGGCAGGGGAAAGTGCAGGAGAAACTTGATGCCCTCGATGCCTGGGATCTCGATTCACGCCTTGAAATGGCCATGGATGCCCTCCGTTGCCCTCCAGGTGATACACCGGTGAAGGTCCTTTCGGGTGGAGAGAGAAGGCGTGTGGCCCTGTGCCGGCTTCTACTTCGAAAGCCCGATATTTTACTCCTGGATGAGCCGACCAACCATCTCGATGCTGAGACCGTGGCGTGGCTTGAACAGCATCTGAAACGCTACGCCGGAACAGTCATCGCCGTCACCCATGACCGCTACTTTCTTGACAATGTGGCAGGATGGATTCTGGAACTTGACCGGGGAGAAGGCATTCCGTGGAAAGGGAACTATTCTTCATGGCTTGAGCAGAAAGAGAATCGACTCAGGCTGGAGGAAAAGACGGAGAGCGAGCGTCGGAGGACGTTGCAACGGGAACTGGAATGGATTCGGATGTCGCCAAAAGGAAGGCATGCGAAATCGAAAGCCCGAATCACCTCTTATGAAACCCTTCTCGCAAACGAGAGTGAAAAGGTAGCCAAAGAGCTTGAGATCTATATTCCTCCGGGACCACGGCTTGGGGGCATTGTGATCGAAAGCCGGGGTGTCACCAAATCGTATGGGGATCGGATGCTGATAGAGAATCTCTCCTTTTGTCTTCCACCCGGCGGGATCGTTGGGATCATCGGTCCAAACGGTGCAGGCAAGACCACGCTCTTGCGATTGATCACAGGGCAGGAAAAGCTGGATTCCGGAACAATACGGAAGGGTGAAACGGTCAACATGGCTTATGTCGACCAGAGCCGCGATATCCTCGATCCCGATAAGACCATATGGGAAGTGATTTCCGAAAAAAAGGATTCGATCCAGCTTGGTGACAGACAGGTCAATTCACGGGCTTATGTGGCCCGCTTTAATTTCTCGGGCGCCGATCAGCAGAAGAAGGTCGGGATCCTGTCAGGGGGAGAGAGAAACCGCGTCCACCTCGCACGGATGCTCAAGGAAGGAGCCAATGTCCTTCTTTTGGACGAACCAACGAATGATTTGGATGTGAATACCCTCCGAGCACTAGAGCAGGCCCTCGAAAACTTTGCAGGCTCCGTGGTTGTGGTCAGCCATGATCGGTGGTTCCTTGATCGGATCGCCACCCATATTTTGGCGTTTGAAGGCGAGAGCGACATCGTCTGGTTCGAAGGAAGTTATTCCGAGTATGAGGCTGATCGAAAACGCCGCCTTGGAGCTGCGGCGGATCAGCCTCACCGGATCAAATACCGACAGATGACAAGAAGTTAAAGGGCGCAACGTTCGTAAAGGGAAAAGTAATGTCCCCCTCTTTTTTTAAACCTGCCTTAAGTTACGGACACGCTTGCGCGCCGAAACGCTCCAGCGAGCAGGCACGGTCACGTTATTCTGCAACGAATCCATTTTTCTTTTCGAACCAATCGATGGAAAAAGAGAGGTGGCTGAAATGCATCATTTCAAGACCTCACGTCTTATTGTCAAGTCACCCAAGCTTCCTTCCCCTAATCCTCAATTGACAAGTCTTATCCAAACATTTAGATTTCAACTCGATAGGGGGATTGATCTAAGCTTACTTTATCCGACTAAATTCTGCTAAGGTTGCCCGAAAAGTGTAGCTTACAAATGGGTATGTATAGGAAACGAACTCAAACTCAAAACAGGTTTATGAAAACGAAGAAACTCGTACTTCTGATACCCCTGGTCTGCTTACTCAGTTGTTATGCCGGAAGCGTCAAGCCGCTGCTGAGCCGTCCTGAATTCAAAGCCGAAAACGAACCAATTCGTACCTTGAGAATTCTTCTGATCACCGATGATTCCTATCGGAAAGATGAAATTGAGAAATTTGTTTCAAAATGCTCGCGCCTTGTTGAGATGCAAGTTGGGATACGGCTTGAAATTCTAGATTGGTACCAAATCAAATTTGAAGATGAGCTAAATGATATCATCAAAATGGAGATAAGGATTGCCGGGGACACGTGGAGTAAGAGAGACCAGTTTGATATCGCACTCACTTTTGTCCATTTTGTTCATAGTGTCGAAGGCGGTAAATTGCCTCTGGGGGCAACCGATACATTTTTTTGGAGGTATATCTTCGTAAGAGAGCTGGATCCCTATATTCTTCTACACGAGCTATTTCATGCCTTTTTGTTACGCAGAGGTCATTCAAAGGAGTGGGTCATGAGGGGTGGAAGGCCCCCTTACGGTAACGAATGGTACTGGCTTACTCCGGAGGATAGGAAGGGGGTTCTTCGTAATAAATGGAGAGATTTCAATGTCATGCCAGCTACCGAGCAAGAAGAGGAAAGGAAATCGAAAGAAAGTTGGTTTTACTATAAGGTTGGGTCAGCCTATCTCCAAAAAAGAGAATTTGACCAAGCCATTTTATTACTTAACAAATCTCTTGAGATAAACCCGAAGTATGCCGCGGCTTACGAATCTCGAGGGATTATTTATAGTCTTAGAGAGCAATACGATCAAGCAATCGCTGATTTCAATAAGGCCGTTGAGATAAACCCAAGGTTTGGTGAGGCTTACATCAGTCGGGGGAAGGCTTATTACTTTAAAGGAGAATACGACAAATCGTGGGAGGATGTGAAAAAGGCACAAAATTTAGGTTTTCAAATTTCCCCTAAATTTCTTGATGATCTACGGAAGGCTTCGGGGAGACAAAATTAAGGAAATAGCCGAACGCTTTCTCTCAATCCTTTTCTGTCTAATTGATATCCACACTTTCAGATCACCTATCCAGTGAATACGCCTTCGATCGAAACCTTATTACGATTGCCTGACCACCCCCAAATCTATACATTCTCATTCACACTTGACATTCACTGTAGGACAATGTAATATAGTGAACAACAGACAACCATAGGAGGTTTTTATGGCAGGTGTTCAAAAGAGCTTACGTCTCCCGCCCGAGACCATGAAGGAAATTGAGCAAATGGCCAAAGAGACAGGACAGGATTTCTCAAACGTGACCAAGGATCTCTTGCAAGAGGCCATTAAGATGAGGCGCTGTCCGGGGATATTGTTTGCCGAAGGGACCAGCGGAAGAAGAGCGCGAGTGGCGGGAACAGGGATTGAAGTTTGGGAAGTGATTGCCGCTTACAAAAGCATGAAGGAGGATTTCAAAAGGCTGCAAAAGGCATATCATTGGCTATCCCAGGAGCAGCTCAAAGCGGCCATTGGCTATTATACAATCTATCCCCAGGAAATTGACCGACTCATTAAACAGAATGAACAATGGAATGATGAGAAGGTTCGAGAGCGTTATCCCTTTATGAGGTCGTCCTCATGAAGTTTTACCTGGATGAAGACCTCAGCCCTAAGATTGCAGAAATACTCAGAAAAAGTGGAATTGATGCGTTTAGTGCTCATGAGGCCGGGATGTGTGAGGCATCGGACCAAAGGCAACTCGACTTTGCAGCGACAGAGAAAAGATGTTTGGTGACCAGAAATAGGGATGATTTTATTAGGCTCACGGTTCGATTCTTCAATGACCAACGCCCCCATTGTGGAGTGCTCATCGTTCCCTACACCCTCCCTGGTGACCAATTCTCTCGAATAGCCAGCCTGATTAAGAAATTCTCCTCCCGTCATCAAAAAGGATTGGCTCCTTATTCAATTGCCTTTCTTCCAATAAAATAGCGGTGTATCACCCACATACTTCATCTCCCATCTCGTCATTAATGGTTTGGCAGTGTCTCTCAGGTCAAGTATCATCCGGACAGATCCCCTATTCTAGGAATACGCCTTCGATCGATACCTTATTACGATTGCCTGATCCGAAGCCTCGACCCTAATCCAGAGGGTGTCAAGCTGCCATTTCACTCAATGCATTTACTATTCTCCAACCTTCGTGAAAATAGTCTATAGAACCGTTTCGAAAAAATGTTGTT
>CAWFSX010000048.1:0-49443 GCA_963818595.1 uncultured delta proteobacterium | reverse complement strand
GAGAGAAATTTTTGAAATCATCAAAAGGATCAATGAAGAACAGAAGACCACTATCATGCTGGTTGAACAGAATGCCAATATGGCACTCCTGATCGCCCACTATGGGTATGTCATGGAGAACGGTAAAATTGTGATGGAAGAGGCTGCTACCAATCTAAGGGAAAATCCGGATGTGAAGGAATTTTATTTGGGCACAGCATCCTCAGGTGCGCTCAAGTCGTATAAAGACGTTAAGTCGTACAAACGGCGAAAACGCTGGCTATAGCATGGATGGAGGCCAAAGGAGCGTCCCGGTAAAACGGGACTTGAGGTGAGAGGTAAAAATGTTTCTCCTCAAACCTTATTCGGAAAGGCTTCCAAATGAAACGCTCTCAAGGAAAATAACCCATCTATCCATTATTCCGCTATTCCATTATTCCAATCTTACCTTAGGAGGATCCGTATGGGCAGTTTAGATATCCACATTGGGGAGATCTTAGCCAGAAATGCAAGGTTGTATCCGAACGATGTGGCGTTGATTGAGAGGGTACCCGCTGAAGGGAAAAGAAGCGAGATCACATGGAGACAGTTTGATGAAGGAGTCAACCGATTTGCAAATGTTCTGATCAAAAAGGGGATTAAAAAGGGCGATAAAGTTGTCCATCTCATGATGAACTCGCTTGATTGGCTGATTGCCTATTTCGGGATCGTCCGCACCGGAGCCTGGGCCGTCCCCCTCAATTTTCGTTTTACAGGAAACGACATTCGATATTGCTGTGATGTCGCTGAGCCCGGCTGTGTGGTCTTCGGGGAAGAGTTCATCGATCGGATCACTGGCATCAAAGATAATCTTCCGACCGTCAAACACTACATCTTTGTTGGAAAAGAAGTTCCGAGTTATGCAGAGTCCTTTGAAAAGTTATTAGGAAAATCTTCTTCCAATCCGCCCAACATTCCGATTGGCTTTGATGATCCGTGCGGCCTCTATTTTACCTCCGGCACCACAGGGCAACCGAAGCCTATTCTGTTGACGCATAAAAACATGATCTGCGCTTGCATCACCGAAAATGCCCATCATTATCAGACCAAAAAGGATAACTTCATCCTGATCCCTCCCCTTTACCATACCGGATCAAAAATGCATTGGTTCGGGAGCTTCATTGTCGGGGGAAAGGCCACCATCTTAAAAGGCGTTCAACCTGAATGGGTGATGCAAGCTATCCATGAGGAGAAAGCGACACTCATCTTCCTTCTTGTCCCGTGGGCCCAGGACATCCTTTTAAAAATAGACAGCGGAGAGATTAAATTAAAAGATTACGATCTCAAACAGTGGAGGCTCATGCATATCGGAGCACAACCCGTACCTCCTTCCTTGGTGAAACACTGGAAAGAGTATTTCCCCAATATGGCCTATGATACCAACTATGGTCTGAGCGAATCCACTGGGCCAGGTTGTGTTCATCTTGGCATAGAAAATGAGCACAAGGTTGGAGCGATCGGCCTTCCAGGGTTCAATTGGGAAGCCTGTATTATGGATGAGGGAGAGACCCCCGTTAAAATGGGAGACGTTGGGGAGTTGGTGGTCCGCGGGGATGGTGTGATGAGGGAGTATTATAAAAACCCGGAGGCAACTGCCAAAGCCCTTCGAAATGGATGGTTATACACTGGAGATATGGCAAAGCAGGATAAAGAGGGTTTTATTTTTCTGGTGGATCGAAAGAAAGACCTCATCATCTCGGGGGGCGAAAATATTTTCCCTGTGGAGATTGAGGATTTCCTTCATACCCTTCCTGGCGTCAAGGATATAGCAGCCATTGGCTACCCAGATGAGCGTTTAGGCGAAGTGGTGACCGTCATCATCGATATCGTTCCAGGAAAAGCGTTGACCGAAGAGGATGTCTTCAAATTTTGCGAAAAATTACCGAAGTATAAGAGGCCCAAAAAGATTTTCTTTGGTGAGGTTCCCCGGAATCCAACCGGGAAGATCGAGAAACCCAAGTTGAGAAAGAAATACATCGGAATGGAGGAATCGTTTAAGATTAAGTAATCCCCTCTTCTTTCCCCCCTTTACAAAAGGGGGGTGCGCCTGCCTGCCGGTAGGTAGGGGGGGATTTGAAAAGGTGCAGTTGGCAAGTGGCATGTGGAAGGCGAACTGGAAACGAATAAAGCCAGTTCGCCTTTTTTAATTTTTTAAGTTATGTTTGAGAGAGTGGTGACGTGAGAAAATGGCTTTTGTATTAGGGATTGATATTGGTTCGGCTGCATCAAAGGGTATCGTCCTCAATGAACAGGGCCTCTCCGGTTCTTTTGAGTGTCCCTCTGGGGGAGATTTCAAACTGACAGCCGAGAGGATAAAAAAGGAATTACTTTCCCAGGCCGGGATATCGGAAAATGAAATTTCCAGGACGGTTGCCACGGGATATGGATCGAAATTGGTGACCTTTGCAGATGAAGTCAAGCCGGATATTGTCTGCCATGGAAAAGGCGTTTCTTCTCTTCTCCCTTCTGTGAGAACAGTCATTGACGTAGGGGATCTTTATACGAAGGTCCTCCACATCGATGGCAATGGGAGTATGCACAATTTTTTATTGAGTGGGAAGTGCGCTGGAGGGAGCGGCAGAATTCTGCAAGTCATTGCCAAGGTTCTTCGAGTCAAGGTGGAAGAGATCGGTGAATTGTCTTTAAAATCAAAAAAGAGAGTTGATTTTAACACCGGATGTGCCGTTTTTGCAGAGTCAGAGGCGATCTCCCGACTCTCCCAGGAAGTCACAAAAGAAGATCTTCTGGCGGGCCTACACAGAGCGCTTGCAGCCCAGATCAATAGTTTGGCTGAAAGAATAGGTGTGGAACAGGATGTGGCCATGGTGGGTGGCGGCGCGAGAGATGGTGGGCTTGTCCAAGCCTTAAAGGAAATTAGAAGTCATGATATCCTTGTACCACCCAATCCCCATATGACGGCTGCTTTAGGAGCAGCCCTCATCGCCATGGAATACTTACAACAACCGGATTGAAACCTAAGGTCAAATTATGTATATTGCATTTGGATGAGATGATCTTTAGGTGTCTAAATCTGAGAATTTCCTTCTAACATTTTGTGCCCCTCACCCCTCCCTTTCCCCGACGGGGAGAAGGGAAGGGTGAGGGAGACTTGTTTCCCTGAAAGCGGATTGGAAAAGGAGAAGGTCGATGAGTGATAAACAGAGCAGCATTTTTGATACAATAGAAAAATATTATAAAGATTATGGGGTCAGGGCGAAGGAGCTGAAAAAGGAAGGGAAAAAAATGATTGGCTATGTCTGTTCCTTTGTTCCTTTGGAAATCATCACCGCTGCCGGCTGCATCCCTTTTCGGGTAAGAGGAAATATCCATGAGCCCATTACAAAAGGGGATACACTCCTTGAGACCATCGTATGCCCCTATTACCGAAGTTGCTTCGATCTCTCGGCAAAACAAAAATATGATTTTCTCTCTGGCATGGTGATTCCTCATGGTTGTGATAGCATGGTGCGAAGTTACAGTGCTTGGAGTTATTCTCTTCCTTATCCCTATTTTCACTTTGTCAATATTCCTTCTGTCTGTGTCGAATCGTCCTTTGAATTCTTTGGTGCGGAATTAAACGCCTTCCGGAAAAGTCTGGAGAAGTTTGTTGGTAAATCGATCACCGATGATGATCTGGCTCGCGCCATTCGAGTCCATAATGAAAACAGGGAGAAGGTAAGAGCCCTCTATGAATTCAGAAAGGCAGATCCTCCCCTCATCTCTGGAACAGAATTGACCATGATGTTGACGGTCGGATCAAGCCTACCCATTTGGGAAGCCAATACTTTGTTCGATCAGGTTTTGGCAGAGATTCGTCGAAGGGAAAAATCCCAACTCAAGAAGGGTCCCCGACTACTTATGGATGGCGCCTGTATCGATAACATCGAACTGATCAAGCTTGTGGAAGAGCTCGGAGGCAATGTGGTGGCAGATACCATTTGCAACGGAGCCAGGGATTATTTTCCACGGACGGATGAAGGAGGAAATCCCATCGATGCACTGGCCCATCGGTATCTCGATAAAATCAATTGTCCCAAGACCTACAGGGAGAACAAGGCGGGCACCTTTGAAGGAGATATGGCATCTCGATTTGGTGATATCGGAACCTATGCCAAGGAATTCAAGGCAAATGGTGCCATTCTTTATGTCTATAAGTACTGTGATCCTTTTGGCTTTGAGGTCCCGGCACGAAAAGCCTATTACCAATCGATTAATATTCCTCTCCTTCATTTGGAGGATATCTATTCTGCAGGGACCATGGGTCAACTCAGAACCAGGATACAGGCCTTTCTGGAGATGATCAGTTAACAACAAGGCTAAAATGAAAAGCCATTGCAAAATGCAAAATGAAAAATGTAAAGTTTGAGAGAAAACGAGAACCATTTTGAAATTTGCAATTTAAATTTTTCATTTTGCATTCAGGCTGAGCCAATGTTTTAAATGCTAAGCTGGTTAAGGAGGTTTTAAAAATGGCTGAGGTACAAAAAGAGGCAAAACCAAAAAAGAGGATGACAGCAACCCAGGCGGCCGCTTCCATCGGCCCGATGGTCAAAGAATTTATTACCGGTACGCTCCGGGCACGGGCAGAGGGAAAACAGAAAATTGCCTATACGTTTATCGTCTGCCATCATGAGGAGATCTTCCGGGCTATGGATGTGGTCCCCGTATGGACAGAGAATTTTGCGGGGATCTGCGGGGCAAAAAGAGATGCAGAAAGATTTCTTCAAAGGGCAGAATCTTTGGGCCTTTCCCGTTCCCTATGCACATATGCCCTTTGCGGGATCGGTTTTGACCAATGGCGAGAAGAATTGGGCCAGATGCCTCCGGATGCTCCCTGGGGTGGACAGGTGAGGCCTGATTTTATGATCTCCAGCGGACAGATCCTCTGTGACCCCAGATCCAAGTGGTACCAGGCCTCTCAGCAATTTATGCCGGACGTTCCGATCTATAATATCGATCTTCCCTATCCCCTGTTTCAGAGGGATCGTGATCACCGAGAAGTCTGGGACTATTATCACAAATATATTGTTAAACAATTGCGTGGACTGGTGGCCTTTCTCGAAGAGCAGACCAAAAAGAGGATGGATTATGATCGCCTGAGAGAGCTGGTTGATTTAAGTGATCGGACCTGGAACCTGATCGAAGAGACCTATGACCTTCGAAAAGCTGTCCCCTGTCCCATGGGAACCGGTGATGCAATGAATACCATGGTACCCATAAACTTTATGATGGCCACCCAGCAGGCCTATGATTTTTTTATGAAACTGAAAAAAGAATTGGAGGAGAAGATCGCTAAGGGAGAAGGAGAAGTCGAAAGCGAAAAGTACAGGCTCATGTGGGGGGGCGGATTGCCCGCATGGTTTGCTTTGACCGATTTCAATTACTTCAACAGCAAGGGGGCTTCCTTCCCCGCAGAGACAACCTATCGAATGGTCGCCCCTCTCAACCAGATGGATATTCCCGTTACCAAGGATCCGGTCGAGCACCTGGCATGGAGGTGGCTGGGATATTGGACCTTCTGGTATGATAAGGCCAGGAAACGGCCTGGATCCGAGCCCGATGTGGAACGGTTAATCAATAGGATCGAAGAATACAAGATTGACGGAGTGGTCATGCACGAAGCCTTTTCATGTCGAACTTGGCACGTGGGCCTTATCTGGCAGTTGCATCAACTGGCCAAAATATACAAACCCATCCCTGTGTTTGTGGTTGGGAAAGAAGGGAAGAAAGAAAGGGTTTACAGGGAGCTTCCTTCTCTCATTCTTGAAAGCGATATTATTGATATCACCTCGTATTCAGAGGTGGATACAAGAAACAAAATAGATGCCTTCATCGAGACTCTTCAATCCATTCGATTAAACAAGGCAGCTTAATCCCCCTAACCCTTCCAAGCCTTATCATGCAGCCAATGGAGGTTAAGGTCGAGGCTTGGTGAGAGTGAATTTTTTCTACCTGAACCTTAACCTCAGCCTCAACCTTTAAAGAGTGACATTGACCACCTATTTTGCAGGGATTGATGTCGGTTCCACGATGACGAAGGTAGTGATCCTGAACGGAGGAGTCATCGCTTCGATCATTGGACCGACAGGTCCGGAGCAGCGCCGCCTCGCCAATAAGGTCATGGAAGAGGCGCTTAAGAAAGCGGCCCTCTCCTTCCAAACGATCACCTACATTATCTCGACAGGCTATGGAAGAATTAATGTTCCTTTTGCCGACAAGCAGTTTACAGAGATCACCTGTCACGCCAGGGGTATCGTCAGTCTTTTTCCTAAAGCCAGGATCATCATTGATATCGGGGGTCAGGATGTCAAGGGAATCAAAATCAATGCGGCGGGCAAAATCATCGATTTTGTGATGAATGATAAGTGTGCGGCCGGCAGTGGTCGATTTATAGAAGTGATTGCCGATACCCTGGGAGTGTCCCTGGAAAAAGTGGGCGATCTCTCTCTGGAAAGTAAGAATCCAGCGAAGATAAGCAACATCTGTACCATATGGGCACAACAGGAAGTAGCAGCCAGTTTGGCAGAAGGGGTTCCCATGACTGACCTGCTTGCAGGGGTCCATCAATCCCTCGCCGACAGGATCATGAGAATGGTCAATCGGCTAAAGGTGGAAGATATGGTGATTGTGACAGGTGGGGGTGCAAAAAATAGAGGTCTGCTTAAAGCCCTCTCCGAACAATTGGGCCGTGAGATTCTGGTACCCGAAGAGCCTTTGATCACAGGAGCCCTTGGAGCTGCCTTGCTTGGAAAAGAAATGGTGGAACAGGCCAAACAGAATAATAAGCCCCTTGAAACAAAAGAACGAGTCTTGGAGGAAATCAACATTCTATAACATCGCCTTGTTTTTTTTCTTGACAAAAGATGAATATTTGTTAAACTTTCGCCGTCTAATTAGTCAGGGATAGAGCCAATTAATCATTAAAAGAGAGGGGGTGAAAAAGGAATGAAAAAAGGGTTGATCAGCATGGGGATCCTAACAGGTTTTCTGCTTTCCATCCTGATGGTCAGTGGCGTTTTTGCAAAAGATGTGGTTGAATATAACCCTGCCTATGGGAAGGTGACATTCACCCATAAGAAACATGCCGAAACACTAAAGATCGATTGTATGAAATGCCATCACACCTGGAAGAAGGGCGAAACCACTGGTAAACTTTGTAAAGACTGCCACAAGGCTACAAAAGAGGCTTCAAAAGCTGGAAAAGACATTACAGCAAAGGATGCTTATCATAAGGATTGCAAAGGATGCCATGAAGAGGCAAAGAAAGCCAACAAACCTGCCGGTCCAGCAGGATGCACTCAGTGCCATGTAAAGGCCAAAAAGTAGTCTGAAGTTTTTTACAGAACAAATTAGAAAGGGGTAGTTCCGAAAAGGGAACTACCCCTTTTTGCTTGACTCTTCGACTGCGACTAAATCTTTTTCTTCAAAGCCAAGACAAATATCTGCACTCAGGGTCAACCCTGAGTCATTTCTGGCTTCTATGAAGGGAAAAAAATCGAAGGGTTGACAGTAAATGATAGGATATGTTAAATATTTCAATTACTTCCCTGCCTGCTCAGGCTAATCGCCTGCTTTCGGCAGGCAGGTATGCTTTCCCTGTATCAACGCGGTTCAGGGCCTGCTAAGGCAAGGTGAGAATTTTTCTATCTCAATTTGATCAAAGGACTCTATGAAAAAGTCGGAGGAAACAGTCAACGCAAAGGGAAACGGATTCTTTGCTATTCTCTATGATCTTTTTCGGTCGGTTAAACTTACAATATTTCTACTCATTCTACTTGCCATCCTTTCCATCATCGGTACATTCATTAAACAGAATGCTTCCAGTTCAGAGTACATTAAAGTATACGGGATCGGTCTCTATGAAGTTTTTAATTTCTTTGACCTCTTCGACATGTATCATTCCTGGTGGTTCAGTGCTATCCTATTGCTCCTGATGATTAATTTGATCACCTGCTCCATTCAGAGGTTTCCAGGGGTCTGGAGCCAGATTTCTCGACCACCCACTGGATTGGAAGACTCCATGCTCAAAGCCTTTCCCTATGTGGAGCGGGTTCAAATTAAAAGTAAAAGCGAGGAGAAGACAGATGAGAATATCCAGACCTATTTGAAGAAAAGGCTTGGGGATCCCATACAGTTCGAAACAGAATCCACGGTTACTCTCTTTTCAGAAAAAGGGAGGTTTTCAAGATTGGGAGTCTACATCACGCATTTAAGCCTTCTCATCATCTTAATCGGAGGTCTCGTAGGTTCCCTCTATGGGTTTAGAGGACATGTGGAAATTCTGGAAGGGGAGACAGTCAATCAAATTTTTTTGCATGAAAAGGGGGAAGAGGTTTCAAAACTCATTGATTTTTCTGTGCGCTGCGATGATTTCAACATCACCTACTACGACCTTCCTGGAAGAAAAGAAAAACATGTCAAGGAATATACAAGCATTCTCACGATCATCAATGATGGTAAAGAGGTTATGAAAAAGACCGTTCAGGTCAACCATCCCCTTCACTATAAAGGGTTGGCTTTTTATCAAGCCAATTATGGGACCATTCATGAGGTGACATTGGGGATTCAATGGAAGGGTAAAAAGGAAAAAGCCTCTTTTAAAGTTCTTGAAGGAACAACGGTACCCGTCCCAAACGCCAATCTTTTTGTTCGAGTGCTGCAATATGCACATGAAGTCCATAACTTCGGAGAAGGGGTTCAGGTCGTCCTGTTAAAACCCGACCAGGAGCCACGACCCTTTTGGCTATTGAAAAAATTTCCTCAATTGGACCAGCGGAGGGGTGATGAATTCGTACTTACCTTTGAAGGATTTGCTGAAAAGGAATATACTGGATTATCTGTGACGAAAGATCCTGGAGTCTGGATCGTCTGGATCGGGTGTAGCCTGATGATTTTCGGCCTTGTCGTTTCCTTTTTCTTTTCCCATCAGAGGGTGTGGGTTAGAATTCCTAAGGGCCCAGTGGGAGAGATCGTCTTGGCTGGCTCCACCAACAAAAACCGAGTAGGTTTTGAAAAAACCTTCGGCGAATTGGTAGATAGAATAGGATCAATAAGAAAACAATAATTGAGGGATTGCGAATTTAGGGATTTTGGAATTAAATTCCCAATTCTTAAATCCCTCAATTCCTAAATGAAAAAGGAATGGGACTTGCCTTTTTTAAAAATGCGGTGCAATATATTCGAAATCATTTACTTTGACCCCTCTTAACCCCTAATGGGAGAGGGAAAGTCTGCCCGCTGGTAGGCAGAGATGAGAAGAAAGGGAGGAGCTATGAATAAGGCTGAACTTATTACAAAGGTTTCCGAGAAGGCGAATGTGACACAGAAGGTCGCCAAGGTCATTGTGGATACCCTTTTCGACGGGATGAAGGAAAGTCTTGAGAAGGGGGAGCGGATTGAGATCAGAGGATTTGGAAGCTTTGTGGTAAGAAATTATGGGGGCTACAAAGGCCGAAATCCAAAGACTGGGGAGATCGTGGATGTCCCTCCCAAGAAGCTCCCATTCTTCAAGGTCGGGAAAGAGCTGAAAGAGATGGTAAATACAGGAGAAGCCTAAAGCATGACTGCCCATTGAAAATTGTACCCCTCACCCTTCCCCTCTCCCCAGTGGGGAGAGGGAGGGGGTGAGGGGAATTTTCAAATGTCTTTGGTTAAAATTTACATTTTGCAATGTGTAGTTTACAGGTTCTTCCAGTAGCGTTTCTGTATCTCCTTCAATTGAAGGAGAAATTTTTCAATTCGGGAATAATTGGCCTTCTCTTTTTCCAAGAGGTCTTTCTTATCCGGAGGGGAGGCTTGAGCCAGTTCTTTTAATACGGCTTTCACAGACCGACTCTGTCCAGAGATGTCATATCCACCTTCAAGGGTGATCACCAGTTTTCCTTGAGCGGTCGATTCTGCAATCTCCATCAAAATCTGAGTCATTCTTGCAAACCCATTCTCTGTAACCTCCATCCCACCCAGAGGGTCGTCCTGATGGGTATCGAACCCAGCTGAAACCAAGATCAACTGGGGTTGGTATTCCAAGGCAATGGGCTTGAGGAATTTTTCAAAGATATTACCATATTCCGTATCACTTACTCCTGTCGAAAGAGGAACGTTCACGGTGAACCCCTCTCCCTTGCCTTTTCCCACCTCTTTCGCCCCTCCTGTCCCGGGATAGAAAAAGCCATAGCGATGGGTGGAGAAATAGAGGACCTGGGGATCTTCATAGAAGGAGTTCTGTGTCCCATTGCCATGATGGACGTCCCAGTCTACGATTAAAACCCTCTGAAGAGAGAAATTCTTGAGGGCATATCGGGCACCAATCGCCACATTGTTGAAGAGGCAAAATCCCATGGCCCTGTCGTGTTCTGCATGATGTCCGGGAGGTCTCACCAATGCGAATCCATTATCCAACCTTTTTTCCATGACCGCCTTAACCAACTCCAATAAACCACCTGCTGCCCACAGTGCGGCTTCATAGGATTTAGCACAGGTGGAGGTGTCCATATCGAGTCGATAGTAGGGTTTTCCTGCCGTGGATGCCACCATATTAATGTATGAGGGAGTATGGATCATCTCCAATTCCTCTTGAGTGGCTGCTCGAGGTTTCACCATTTCAAAGAGACCCTTCATCTCCGCCTCTTCCAGCATCTTATAAATAACTCTTAATCGTTCTGGGCTCTCCGGATGACCAGGGTCCATCACATGTTCTAAATATCTTTCATCCTTTACAATCCCTGTTCGGTTCATTTCCCCTCCTGCAATCAAAAATACGGTGAGCCTGCTTACTGCAAATTGGAGCTGTGCATATAGAGATCAATAATAAATTCAGCCTATCTTTTTTGTCATTCCTTGTCAACCCTGTCATGGCACTAAGAATAGAGGAGTAAACGGTATGACGGTGTCTGAGCTTGAGAGGAAATCAAAGGGGTAATCCCTCAGTTTTGGGATGGTATTTGACCAGATAGGGTCGGAAAGTTCTCCCTTCAAAACCTTGTAAAGCGGTCATTGAGGGATTGCCAATTAACCATCACATCCTTTCCGTCGTGATTTTCGGAAGCGAACCTATGCTGTTGAACGGATAAAGGTTTCGCTTCAAGGTTTTTCTGTGAGAACCTCCCGACCCTCTTCTACCCTTTTCAGCTGAGGGATTACTCAAAGGGGTTGATTTTTGTCGAAAGACTGAATAGAATATTTCTATAAACCCCGTTAGAAATTCCAACGGGACTTTAAACCCCGCCGGAATTATTTTAAATTCTAACCCCGCCGCAGAGCAGCCGCGCATTATTTCTAACGGGGTAAAGGGGAAAAAATGAATATTCGAAAGCTCGAGACCCTTTTGAAAAAGGTTAAATCGGGAAAGACAACGCTTGATGAGGCCATGGCACAATTGAAGTCGCTTCCTTTTGAAGACCTGGGATTTACCAGAATTGATCACCATCGCAGTCTCCGAAAGGGTTTTCCAGAGGTGATCTGGGGGGAAGGAAAGACCTCTGCACAGATTGTCTCGATCATGAAACAATTGAAGAGAAAAGGCCAGAACATCCTCATCACTCGTTTAGAAGAAAAAAAAGCCAAAGCGATAAAAAGGGTTTTTTTAAAGAGCCAATACTATCCTCGGTCAAAGATCCTCACCTACCTCACCCATCCCGTCAAATCCGAAGGGAAGGGAACGATTCTCGTCATCACTGCAGGGACGACAGATATCCCTGTGGCTGAGGAAGCTGCCATCACAGCCCAGATCATGGGGAATCGCGTGGAAACTCTTTATGATGTCGGTGTCGCTGGGATTCACCGACTCCTTTCTGAGAGGGGAAGATTGGAAGCTGCTCGTGTTCTCATCGTCGTGGCTGGGATGGAGGGGGCGTTGCCCAGCGTCGTGGGAGGGTTGGTAGACCGGCCGGTAATTGCCGTTCCCACCAGTGTTGGATATGGCACGAGTTTCGGAGGAATCACAGCACTGCTGGCCATGTTGAATTCATGTGCCTCGGGTATCGCCGTGGTCAACATTGATAACGGATTCGGAGCGGGCTATATGGCCAGCTTGATCAATCGATTGTAGCGAAGGGCTGAAAGATGATTGAGGTGCTTTTGATCAGAGTGATGAACGAGGTGATCCCCTTTCTTCTTCTCATCGGCATTGGCTTTGTCCTTTACCGAGGTCTTAAAAGAAATCAGACTCTCCTCTCAGAAAGAGAGGAGTTGTTAAAACGGTATCTTCTTTTTCGTGGAGACAGACAGGTCCGTTTGAAGATTTACGGAGGGGATGAGAAGATATATCTGGATCTCCTGAAGAACATTTCGAGCAGTTGGAAGAACTTTAAGAAGGTCTACGATCAGTGCCTCAATTCTTTGGCTCAGAATACGACGAAGACCAAACACTTTTTACAGCTCATCACCCTGCTCCTTTTGATGAATACGGTAAGACTTTTCATAGAGGACTACTACTTTTTTGGTTTGGAGATTCATTTTTTCTATACTCTTGTCAAGAGAACTCTCAAGTTATGTTCTGGTGGTCCTCAGTTTCTTTTTGTTGAGAAACCAGACCCAGAGATTCCTTACTTTGAAAGGGGATGTAATGAAGATGGATCGGGAGATTCTTTTCTTCCCGAACAATATGGAGAACCAGGAAGAACATGAGGGTCTGTTTAATGAATTTGATCCGCTGGAGGCAAGAAGAGTAGAGGATGGAAAAGAAGATCAGGATCTTGGTGAGTGACCTAAAGGTCGAAGCTGAGCTGAACGAATCGAGGACAGCCCAATTGATCTGGGAAGCTCTTCCAATGGCAGCGAAGACCAATCTCTGGGGCGAGGAGATTTACTTCGCTATTCCAGTTAAAACTGGATTGGAGAAGGGATCGAGAGAAGTCGTCTCAGTAGGAGAATTGGGTTATTGGCCAACTGGACATGCCTTCTGCATCTTCTTCGGCCCGACTCCAGCAAGCCGTGGCGATGAGATTCGAGCCGCCAGTGCAGTCAATGTCATCGGAAAGGTTCTCTCCGATCCCAAGGCTTTCCTAAGTGTTAAAGATGGAGCCAAGGTCACGCTTGAAAGAGCATGACCCAAAAGCCAAATCCCAAATTCCAACTTCCAAATACCTGCCTGCGCGAAGCCCCGCCTCCAGAAGCCTTGCGGAGGGCAGGCGCTTCGGCCAAGGCAGGTGCTTGGTATTTGATGATTTCATAACGCTATGCCCTATGCGCTCTGCTCTATGCCAGGAAGATCATCGTATCGATTACTTTGATAAGCTTGCTCCCCATTACGATATTCTTCTTGATCTCCTCACATTCGGGCAATATGCTGAGTTCCAGAAAAGGGCGGTCAAGATTCTTGCTCCTAAAAGAGGGGAAAAGATTCTGGATCTCTGTTCAGGAACAGGGAGAGTCGCCTCTTGGATCGTAAAGGCCGTCGGAGAGGAAGGCGAGGTTGTGGGAATGGACATCTCTAAAAGCATGGTGGAGTTGGCGAAGAAACGTTATGAAGGATTAAAGAGGGTGATGTTTCTCCGTAAGGATGTAACCAAACCATTTGAATATCAAAATTATTTTGATGGAATTTTCACTTCCTTTGCCATCCATGAGCTTCCCGAGAAAAAACGTTTGGCAGCTTTGGAACATTCCTTTTTGGCATTAAAAGAAAAAGGGAAGATGATGATCGCAGACTTCAATCCACAGGTGTCAGGAGGAGGGAAGACCGTCCTTCTTGCTTTTTTCAAACTTTTTGAAAGGAAGACCCTCAATTTTTTTTCATTTGATCAGAACGAAATGCTAAAAAAGGTAGGGTTTAAAAGAATCAGAACTTTTCCGGTTTTAGCCAGAATGTTTCAAATCACGCTTGCCCACCGAAGTGCAGATTAACCCTATTGTTGCATAAGGGCCCGATCAAATTACTTGAATGTCTTTATGAAGAGCCGATTTATTCCCTTTTGGATGATACCTCTTAAAAGCCACCATTAGAGTGATCCAGCGAATGGTATCGAGTTGTGCTCCGCCTTTCAATTGGCAAGGGTTTTATGTTTACGAACGCAGAATTTGATGCAACAACAGGGTTAATTGAGTCAGGAGTTCAGAGTGAGGAGTTTGGGGCCATTTTATTCGATTTTAAATCTCCGAACACCGAACTCATTACTCCGAACTTCGTTTAAATTTTTTACGTGACCGCTCTAATTTTGCGCTTTTGATCAAGACCTCTCGAAGACCCTTCTTGATGCTTTCATCATCAATCGCTTGAACAATACTTTCGATTTGATCCAAGGTCACTTGGTCAAGTTTTTCGTGTTCTAAAGAATGAGTTTTTAAAGGAGCCAGGGGGGTCGGAGAAATCTTTCCCAGTCTGAATCGAATATCCTGGATGGGCGGCTCGCCTAAAAAATGGTTTATTTTCTCGAGAAGGATAGGTTTCAAAAACTGGAGTTGCTGCATCCAGGTAGAATGGGAGACCTCAACGAAGAGGATCTGATTACGAATGGAGCGGGGTTGAGAATGAATTGCCACAGACTCGCCCACGATTTCATTCCATGCACCCATTATGGAATAGACTTTCAGCGGGACATCAATCTCCAAGGCCTTTAAGGTTTTTTCAAGGATCGAGTGGATGGATTGGGGTTTCTTCATAGCAGACTAAATTTTAGATTTGAGATTGCCGACTTCAGATTCTAACTTTGAACTTTTAGCTTTGAGCAATGAGTAAGACGCTATGCCCCATGCGCTATGCGCTCTGCGAGATCTTGGTTGGATCAATCCTCGGGAAAAGAGGGCTGGGTTTCGCCACCTTCTTTCCGGGTTTCAGGCCTCCCCACTTTCCGTTCTCCTTTAAATTTTGCTCACAGAGATTTTCCTTCATCCCGAGCTGTGACCACATCTTTTCAGAGGTGGATGGCATGAAGGCAGCGAGCAGTAGGGTAATGAGTCGAAGGGATTCCAGCGTCTGATAAAGCACAGTCCCAAGACGAGGCCGATCTTTTTCTGCTTTGGCCAAAGCCCAGGGTGCGGTCTCATCAATATATTTATTCCCAGCGCTGACAATCTCCCAAATCGAGCCCAAGGCCCTATGAAAAGCCAGGTCATCCATCTGTTTGGATAATTGGGGAAACACTTTTTCCGAAACCTCCTGAAGCCCTCGATCCACATCCTGTAATGGGGAGGGAGTTGGAATCAGACCATCAAAATATTTGACGACCATACTGAGAGCCCGACTGAAAAGGTTTCCAAGATCGTTTGCTAGATCGCTATTGATCCGATGGACCATGGCTGAATGGGAGAAGTCACCATCCATTCCGAATGGGACCTCACGCATGAGAAAATATCTGACCGCATCCACTCCGTAAGTGTCGATCAAGCGATTGGGCTCCACCACATTCTGAAGGGACTTGGACATTTTTTTCCCTTCGATTGTCCACCATCCATGAGCGAATACCATTTTGGGAGGAGTTAACCCAATCCCTTTGAGCATGGTTGGCCAATAGACGGTATGGGTGGTGAGGATGTCTTTGCCGATGAGGTGAATCGCTTCCGGCCAAAATTGAGAGAATGGATTTTTCTCGGAGCCATAGCCAATCCCGGTAACATAATTGATGAGGGCGTCGAACCAGACGTAGGTTACGTAATCTGGATCAAATGGAATTTCGATCCCCCACTTCAACCTTTTCTTTGGCCTCGAGATACAGAGGTCTTCCAGGGAGCCGCGGAGAAATCCCAAGATTTCATTTCTTCTCGATGGAGGAAAGATAAATCGCTCATTTGTTTCGATGTATTCGATCAGCCAGGATTGATACTGACTCATCCTGAAGAAGTAGTTCTTCTCGGAGATCTCATTTACCAATCGAAGACAATCCGGGCACTTCCCCTCCTCCAGGTCCTTTTCAGTCCAGAAACGTTCACAGGGAATGCAGTACCACCCGTCATAATTTTTCTGATAGATCTCTCCACGATCGTAGAGATCTTGAAGAATATTCTGAACCACCTTTTTATGGCGTATTTCTGTTGTGCGGATGAAATCATTGTTGGAAATATTCAGTCTCTTCCAGAGAGATTGAAATCGCACCACCATTTCGTCGCAGTGTGTTTTGGGATCGACCCCCCGCTCCTGAGCGGCTTTTTCCACCTTTTGGCCATGTTCATCTGTGCCGGTGAGGAAAAAAACCTCATAACCTTCTAACCGTTTGTAGCGGGCAACGATATCTGCCGCCACGGTGGTATAGGCATGGCCAATATGGGGGACATCATTGACATAGTAAATGGGAGTGGTGACGTAGAAGGATTTTTCAGAGTTCGGAGACATGGATGGTAATCTCCCCCCCTTCCTCAAGTTCTACGGTCACGGTTTGGCTGAGCACATTTTGGCGGATGACCTTTCCTTTACCGGAGCGAGTGGTAATATACTTACCCATCTTGGGAAGCTCCTTCTTTAATTCGACATAGGTGGGAAATTCGTAAGCCAGACAACACATCAAACGGCCACAAACTCCAGAGATCTTGGTTGGATTCAGGGCCAGGTTCTGTTCCTTGGCCATTTTGACGGAGACCAGTTCGAATCGGTTCATGAATTTGGCGCAACAGAGCTCCCTCCCACAACTCCCAAGACCACAGACCATTTTGGCTTCGTCCCTTACCCCGATCTGTCGCATTTCAATTCGCATTTTGAATTGGGCGGCCAGATCTCTGACCAGTTCCCGGAAATCGATCCTCTTATCGGAGGTAAAATAGAAGAGGGCTTTGGAGCGGTCCAGGAGGATCTCTGTTTTGACCAGCTTCATGTTCAAGTTCTTCTCCATGATCTTCTGAAGGCAGAATTGAAAGGCCTCCTTCTCCAATTGCTGGTTTCCCTGAAATTGCTCCAGATCTTCAGCATTGGCTTTCCGGGTTACCCTTCTCGGAGATTTCAGGAAGAAGCGTTTTTCTTTTTCATGAGGGGGGGAAAGGACCTTTCCAAGGACCAGTCCCTTTTCTGTCTCGACGATCACATCTTCCCCTGTCTCGAGGGAGAGTTGTGTCGCATCGAACTCTTCTGTTTTTCCATTGGGTAGTTTAACAAAGACCAAACGAATCATCTTCTCTATCCTTCAGCCCAAGAAAGCATCATCGCTTCAAGCGCTAGGCTCGTATTGGCATTACCCCTGATGGCAAGGGAAGTGTGATGGAGGGTCTCCATCCGTTTCAAAAGGGAGGAGAGACTCCAATTCGCAGCCAGGGGTTCCATCACTTGCCATAGATCTGAATGGATCAGTTTCGTTTCCTTTTTCAATGTCTTCACAATGACCAGGTCCCTTAATAAAGTTTTGGCGACCTCGAGCATCAAAAGGAGATTTTCTCGTTGAGAGGGTAAGGATTCAACCCAACTTCCCATCTTTTGGAATGAAAGCGATTTCGATCCCACCCAGTCCTTTAAGAGTTCTTCTCTTGGAATCTGGTGAATCTCCTCTTGGATCTCCAAGGCCTTTCCAGGACTCCCATCTGAAAGAGAAGCAAGGAGATGGGCTTCTGCCTCATCGAAGCCCTTGCCTTCCACCAACCATTTGGAGACCAGAGAAATCGGTAAGGGATTGAATCGAATCGGCTGGCATCGTGAAAGGATCGTGGGCAATAGGAACCTGGAGTTATTGGCCAGAAGGATGATCACCGTATGGAGCGGAGGTTCCTCCAGCGTTTTAAGAAGAGTGTTCGGTATATCATGAGCCATCCGATCTGCAGCCGTGAGGATGCAGACACGACGTTTTCCTTCATAGGGTTTATAAGCCAGTTCCCTCTGCATCTGAATGACTTGCTCTTTCTTGATGCCTTGGCCGATGGGTTCAATGAGCAAGACATCTGGATGAAGAGCGCGATCAATTTTTTTGCAGGAAGCGCAATGATCACAAGCCTCTCTTCTTTCCATTTCTTCATCAAGGCAATTGAGCGCCTTTGCAAATTGGAGAGCCACGTACTTTTTTTCCGATCCCTTCATTCCCTAAAAAGAGATAGCTGTTCATCACCTTTTCATTTTCGATCGCCCGCTGTAGTAGTGAAATGGGCCAGGAATGTCCCAGCACATTTTTGAATGACATGGTTTCTTAGAAAGGGTTCGAGGATTCGAGGGGTCAAGGGTTCGAGTATAATATTTTTAAGGCAGATGGTATTTTAAAAAAATTAGTCATTTACTTGAACCCTTGAATCCCTGCCTACCGGCAGGCAGGCTGGACCCATTGGACCCTATTAAATCATCTACAATTTTTTGTATCTTCTCAAAGACTTTCTCTTCGCCTTGCCGGGTGTCGATCACCTTCACCCGACGGGGTTCTTTTTTGGCTATGGCAAGGTATCCTTTTCTCACACGTCGGTGAAATTGGATTTCCTCTTTTTCAAAACGTTCCTCGTTTTCTTGTTTCAGGGTTCGATTCCGTTGAAGCGCTCTTTTTAATCCTACATCAGAGGGACAGTCTAAAAGGAAAGTGACATCAGGTTTGATTCCCTGGGAAGAAAGATGATTGAGGCGTTCAATCCATTTCAAGTCTATATTCCGGCCATAACCTTGATAGGCAAGGGTGGCATCCCTGAAACGATCGCAGAGAACAATCCCTCCCTTTTTTAGAAAGGGCTCAATGACCTCCTTCACATGTTGTGCCCTGGCTGATTCGTAGAGGAGGAGCTCACTTATCGGGACCATCTCACGATGGTCTGGGTTTAAAAGGATTTTCCTTACCTTCTCACCAATGGGGCACCCCCCTGGTTCTCGGGTTACTTTACAAGGGATTCCTTTTTGAGTGAGATATTTTTTTAGGCGTTGAATTTGAGTGGTCTTCCCACTCCCCTCCACTCCTTCAAAGGTGATAAAAAGAGGCAATCGAAAATCTCCTCAATGGTCAATAAATATTTGAAATCAAAATAAAATATAAGGCAGAGCGACAGTGATGTCAAGCAGTAGATTAGCACAGGACTTGCCTATTTTCCAGTATTCATATATATAGGTTATGATTTTCTGGGGTGGGATTAATATCATAGAGTAATTAAAAATAAGTAATTTCCCCGCTTCCCCCTTTACTCAAGGGGGGAAAGGGATTTAGGAGGAGAATATGGAGCAGGAAAAGAGGGTGGATGGGTTTCGATTTCTTCCGCCGGGGTTAAAGGCTTGGGTCAACACTTTTATTCCGGATGGGGAATTTAAAGGCTATATTCCATGGACACCCATGTCTAAACCTTTGAACCAGACGACCCTGGCTCTGGTGACCAGCGCTGGGATTAGTTTAAAAATAGATCCTCCCTTTGATATGGAAAGAGAGAAGAAAGAGGCCATCTGGGGTGATCGTTCTTACCGAGCGATACCAGGAGGATCCACCGAGAAGGATATCGAAGTCAATCATCTGCATATCAACACCAATTGGATTAAACAGGATATCAATGTGATCCTTCCTTTGTCCCGAATGGCTGAATTTGAAAAAGAGAAAGTCATCGGTCGCCTTGCTCCCACAGCTTATTCTTTCTATGGGTTTCAATGGCAGAGCACTGATTTTCTAAAAGAAGCGATTGAACCCATTTCCAAGAAGATGAAATATGAAGGTGTGGAGGCAGTTCTCATGACACCAGCCTGACCTTTCTGCTGTCAGTCCGTTGGACTGGCTGCAAGATTCTTGGAGGAGGCTGGATTTTCTACAGTTGTTCTCACACCTACCTATGAATTTCATCGGGCTGTCGGAATACCTCGCTCTGCTTCTATTGAATATCCTTACGGGAGGCCAGTAGGGCAGGTGGGAGATCGAGAAGGTCAGAGGAAAGTTCTGCTAAAGACTCTTGAAGTTCTGGAAAAGGCCAAAAAACCAGGGGAGGTTTGGCATCTGCCGTTCACCTGGCCAGAGGAAACCAAGAAGACAGATTGGCAGCCACCCGAGATGTCACCCCTGATCAAGTTTTATTTGGAGGACATTAAGAAAGCCAGGAGGCAGCAGGAAGGTTAAGGGTATGGAGATGAAGAATTGATATGGGAAACAACGGTACATTAAATTTCAAGGGATAATAACTTTACCTACGAGTCTACAGTCTGAGATGACGCTGAGGGTCAACGATTACTGGTAGGAATGTGCAAGAAAAAATAAGGCAGAATTTTGTTGCAAACCCTCACTTCAGCCCCGCCTTGAGCAAGCACTCTTTAAGACCGTCAAGGATCTTTTGGTCTTTGTAGGGGAAGTTCTTTAGAAATCGCTCGACAGAGAAATCTGGACTCTGTCTGAGAACTTCCATAGCTTCTGCATGTGCAGCTTCTTCTTTTCCTGACATGACATAAGTGGCTATGAGGTTGAGGCGGGAATTCAGATAATCCGGATTCCCACCGAGGACCCTTTTCAGCATTGCTATTGCTTCATCGTACCGCCCCATCAGGCGGTAGCAACTGCCAAATTCGTGCAAGTACCAGTCTGGAGGCATGGGGTTGAGACGGATGGCCTTTTCAAGCATTGCAAGCGCCTCTTCGACTCTGCCAACAGTCCTAAGGGCGATCGCCAAAATGGCTATATTATCAGCACTGTTAGGATTGAGGGAAACGGCGAGTTCACACTCTTCAATTGCCTTTTCCCACTGCCGCATCACAAGATGGACTAAGCCAACCGCCGTATGAGCGTCGGAAGATGTTTCATCTAAAGCAAGACACTTCTGCGCATATTCCATGGCTAGCTTTAGGGACTCTGCGGGGGAGTCACTCCAGCCATGCCAGGGCTCTCTAATAAACGTCCAGGCCATACCGACATACGCCGTCGCGTACTCTGGTGCTAAGGCGATAGCTTCCTGATACTTCTGCCTGGCCAAAATATTGCCTTCTTTGCTGAACTGCCTAAAGTATTCACCAGCGAGTAGCATCTTCAAATACGCATCCAGATTATCGGTCCCTCTCACTCTCAGTGCGGCCTGTTCTCCTTCCGTCAACTTGACTTGAAGGGCTACGATAATGTTCATCGTAATTTCATCTTGTATTGCAAACACGTCCTTGAGTTCCCTATCATAGCGATCTGCCCACACATGTTGGTCAGTCTTCACGTCGATCAACTGTGCGGTAACCCTTATCCGGTCTTCAGATTTACGAACACTTCCTTCCAATACGTACCGAACACCAAGCTGTTGACCTACTTCTCGAATGCTAACCACTTTTTCCTTGAAAACAAACGTCGAATGACGGGCTGTTACAAATAGTCTCGGTATTTTTGATAGGCATGTTATTATCTCTTCGGTGATCCCATCACTGAAGTATTCCTGCGCATGATCACCACTCATGTTTGTAAAGGGTAATACCGCTATCGACGGTGTAGTAGGTAAAAGAAATTCAGGGTTCTCTACAACATCAGAAACGCCGCCCTTCGTCTTTACACGATATACCCGAACTGGCTTTTTGATGTTTTTGACTGACCGTTCTCCAAAGTATTGGAATTCCAATCCTGTTTTGCCTTCAACCTGATCAAAGGCTGTTCCAGAGATGCAGATGCCTCCTGCCTCTGATAAGCTCTCCAATCTGGCTGCGATATTGACTCCATCCCCGAAAATCTTCTCTCCTTCCTCAATTACGTCCCCAAGATTGATCCCAATCCGAAACTCCATCCTGCGGTTCTCAGGCAACTGGGCATTTCGATTTTTAAGCTCTTTCTGAATATCCACAGCACAACGCACCGCATCGACCACACTTCCAAATTCAGCGAGAACGTTATCCCCTGGAGCATCTACCACTCTGCCTCTTTGTTGGTGGATGAGGTTTGACATCGCTTCTTTGTAAGTATTAAGAGTCCGGATAGTTCCCTCTTCATCCTCACCCATCAGACGGCTATAACCCTTTACATCTGCACTGAGAATGGCAGCGAGTTTTCGTTTGACTTCCTGGGTGGTCATGGAATCCCCCAAAGGTTAATTGGGAAGTTGGTTTAAAACCCAATCGTTTGAGAAGAGTCTACTAATTTTGAATGGGAACTTCAACAAGAATTATCGATTATTTTTCTTTCATTTCTCTTGAAAAGACCCTGAGGCTATGTTATTCGGTGAAAAATTTATTAGGAGGGTCCTTTTGAAGAATCAGAATGCTGTTCTCCTTATCGCCACCATGGATACTAAAGGAAAAGAAGTCCTCTATCTTATTTCTTGTTTCGAAGAGTTGGGCATTCCTGTTCTAACCCTTGATGCAGGCATCATGGGGGAATCTCCTTTTTCAGTGATGATTCATCGGGAGAAAGTTGCCCTCGCCGGAGGCATGACTTTATCAGAGGTTCGGGCCTTAGGACATGAAGGGAAGGCCTTGGAGGTGATGATCGCGGGTGCCATTCGATGTGCCAGGGATCTCTACCGGGAAGGGAAGATCAAAGGGATTCTGGGCCTGGGAGGTTCGATGGGAACGACACTCGGCACAGGCGTCATGCGTGCCTTTCCTATTGGTTTCCCGAAAGTCATGATTTCGTCGATGGCTTCTCGCAACACCCGTGCCTTTGTAGGGACGAAAGACATTTTAATGCTCCACTCGGTTTGCGATCTCTCCGGGATCAATCGGGTTACCAAAAAAATTTTACGAAATGGAGCGTTCGCTCTTGCAGGGATGGTGAAAGATAGTTTGGATTTTCATCCATCGACGGGGCCCCTTATTATTGTTTCGACTCTCGGAACGATCGAGACCTGTGCGGTCAATGTGCGACGAATTCTCGAAAGTATGGGAAAAGAAGTGGTCGTTTTTCACACAGTAGGGTCTGGGGGAGAGGCCATGGAAGAGATGATCTGTGAGGAAGAGGTCGAGGCAGTAGTCGATCTTTCTCTGAATGAGCTTGTTAATCATCTTTTTGGTGGAGATTACGATGCCGGTCCAAATCGAGGCTCAACTGCTCTCCGGAAGGGGATACCCACTGTATTGGTCCCTGGAAACATCGATTTCCTGGCAACAGGTCCAATCGAAGAGGCAAGAAAGCGTTTTCCTGGGAGGATTTACCATATTCATAATGCAGCGATTACTGCTGTTCGAACAGAACGCATAGAATTAGAAGCTGTTGCCCACGCATTGGCTCAAAGGTGTAGTACAGCCAGGGGACCATTTTCAATCCTTGTGCCGTTAGGAGGATTTTCTGTCTTTGATCGTCAAGGAGGTCCTTTCTATGATCCAGAGGGACCCGGGTTCTTTGGAAGGGCATTAAAGAAACATCTTCAACCAGGGGTATCATTGCGTCTCCTGCCATATCATATTAATGATCCAGAATTTACAGAAATCGTTATTGAGAGTTTGGAGCAGGTTCTTAAAATCAAATTCAAACAGGAAGAAAGACGATAAATGCTATTGAGGTGACAATTGACGTCATCTTTAAAAAATAGTGAGAATTAAATGTATAAGGCATTTCAATAATTTTCTATAAATTCCAATACGTTATTCCCCATCTCCTCAAATTTAATCCAATTGGCAAAGAAATTGCTCTTAAAACAATAAAACAATCGGAACCATCATTAAGATCGAACCTGTTAGGCTGGGGGAAGAGGTGAAAAACTTTGATCAGTGGGCCGAAGCATTGTCGAGGGATATAGACTTTCAAAGCAATGAAGAAAATACGAAAGTTCTTTTGAGTTCAGATGGGTATGTCGACGATGATTTTGAAGAGGAAGAATAAGTAAGATAACATAAAAAGAAAGCGGCAGGATAAAGAGAAGATGGCAAAAAGAAAGGTTCTTGTTGTCGATGATGAGCAAGATGTTGCTCAGGCTTTAAAGGTTCGACTGAAAGCCAACGGGTTTAATGTCGTATTAGCCTCTGATAGTGTCCAGGCGTTTACAATGGCCAACAAAGAAAAACCGGACCTCATCATCCTGGATATCATGTTACCTGGAGGGGGTGGATTCGTTGTCGCAGAGCGATTGAAGCTATCTCAGGTCACTCATCGCATTCCTATCATCTTCCTCACGGGGATCCCAGGGGGCGAAGAAAAGGCATACCAGTTAGGTGCTTCGGGTTACGTGATGAAGCCATACCAACCGGATGAGCTGTTAGAGACGATTCAACGGGCATTGGAAAGAAATAAAACACAAACAGGAGAGTTGGTGAATGAGAGGCAGGCTTGACCCTCCAAACGATCCCCTTCCTACATTTTCAATTTCAAACGACCTAACCATCCATGGCCTACCCTTTTTTACCTAGTGTGATGTCTCAATAACGGCTTTACAATGATTTGAGAGCTGTCATTCCCGTATCAAGTATGGGGCAGGCTTATCAAGTCCGGAATGACACAATGTGTAAAGTCATTTCTGAGACACTATACTAGGATAGTTTTTTGCAGGCAAATTAGCTTTACGTTATACTAAATCCATCTTTTACACTCTCGCCATAATGGATATCGAGACCGGGGACGACTCCAGTCTGAAAAAGTGGGAGAGGAAAACTTTAACAGAGTGGCTATCCCTCATAAAATTCGACAATTCTTTTTTCCTTCCCTGACACCCAAGTTTCTGATTAGGGTCTGTTTGGTTGCACTCTCCGCCTATCTTTTTTTTGGTTATCTTTGTATTCCTTTCACCATTCAGGGAATCAGCATGGAGCCCACCTATCACGATGGGGGGATGAATTTTTGTTGGCGGTTGCCCTATTTTTTTTCAGAGCCTAAAAGGCATGATGTGGTAGCGGTCCGTTTTGCTGGGAGTAAAGTCATGCTTCTGAAACGCGTGGTCGCCTTGGAGGATGAACAAGTTGAATTTAAAGATGGGAAACTTTATGTTGATGGCAAGGGGATGGATGAGCCTTATGTCCATTTTCCGTGTGACTGGAATCTTCCCTCTCGACGAGTTGAAAAAGATTGTGTCTATGTCATAGGGGATAATCGGAGCATGTCAATAGAGAGTCATCATTTTGGACAGACGTCGAAGAGTCGTATGATGGGAGTCCCATTATGGTGAAAATGAAATATCTCCTCATCGGTATGCTGATCGTGATCATTGGGATAGTGGCCATCTTCAACTTCATTCCGAGCGAAGAAAAGAAGGTTAAGAAGCGGTTTCATTTCCTATCAGAATGGGTTTCAAAGTCCCCTGATGAAAATGCTTTTAACATGTTACAGAAAAATAAAAAGATTGGGACATTATTTGATGAGCCCTGCGAACTGAAAGTTCCAAGTCATTCCCTTTCTGGAAGTTATAAGCGTGATGAGATAATGAGTTATGCCATGAGCGCTCGTTCCCATGTTTCCCAACTTGATTTGAAAATTTATGACTTCAACATTGTTTTCCCTGAAAAAGAAATAGCCAAAGTCACTTTAACGGCCAGGCTGTTGGGGAAATCCGCGGTTGGAGAACAAGTGGACGAAACCCGGGAGCTTGAATGCGTCTTAAAGAAGATCGGGAAGAAATGGCTTTTCAGTGCCATAGAGGTAGTGGAAGTTCTGAAAAAATAATGAACCATTAAATTGGATTATCCTTTTCATCTACCGAGGAAGTCCGTCTTTCCCTTGCCAATTACAGCCAGGTAAGCTATATTCGGACGAAATTTTAGTGAGAGGTTTAATGGTGGAACATCACATCAAGAAATGGATCGGTCTTTTCACCCTCTTTGCTTACCTCCTTATCCCCTTTGCCACCTACGGACAAGAAGTGACGTTGCCCTCTGTGAATCTTGGGGGAACGAGTTTTTTGGATGGGGTCGCCGGACCGGGCCTTCTCATCGAGGAAACGGTCGAATATTACCATGCCAATCGATTTACGGATTTCAAAGGGGGAAAGATTCCAGGGGATAATTCCGTGGAGAGCTGGCTTTCCCTGACCCATTTGGCTTATTTAACGAAGTGGAAGATTCTCGGAGGATACTATGGTGTTGAAGCCTTGTTGCCTGCCGTGAGAGTGGATCTGGATACGGATTTGGGTGTTCGCGGTCATAAAGGGGGGCTGGGTGATTTGATTTTAAGTCCTTTCATTATCCAATGGGTGGATCATAAGATTTTCAATATGCCCTATTTTCATCGAATCAATTTTCCCTTCATCCTTCCTACCGGAAGGTATGATGAAGATTCTGCGATCAATATTGGAAGTCATCTTTACAGCTTCAATCCTTACTATGCCTTCACCCTCTTCATCACGACGAAATTGGAGACGAGTTGGAGATTTCACTATCTTTGGAACTCAAAGAATCACAGCCCATCTCCATCATTTCATGCTGACAGCATCCAACCTGGGCAGGCTTTTCATTTGAATTACGCATTGTCTTACGAAATTTTCGATGGGTGGAGGGCGGGCATTGCTGGTTATTACCTAAATCAAATCACTGCCGATAAGGTGGAGAATCATAAAAGGGACCATTCAAAAGAAAGGGTGTTTGCCATCGGTCCAGGGCTGATGTTCTCGAAGAAAGGATTCTTTCTCTATCTGAATGCTTTTTATGAAACGGGTGTTGAAAATAGACCTGAAGGGATGAAAATTTCGCTTCGTTTGTCTAAGGTGTTCTAAATCTCCTGTGTTGGCCTTATCTATCCTTCCAGTCCTCAGGGGGTTACTAAATCTTGGCTTCGAAGGTCACTTCGACACGCTCTTTCTCCCCAAATCATAGGCTTTCTTTTTAGCCACTTCATTATTGGCAATCTCTCCTTTTGCCCCAGCGGAAGCCTGCACCACCTCCAGCAAATTGAGTCCGGCAAATTGGCAAGTGTTTTTAAAACTGTGGACAATGGGGTCAGCCGTAGAGACATTTGGATCTCCGCAGAGCGTGATCAGCCCGATTCTCTTACCCTTCATCTTAGGACGATAGGCTTTATGCAAACGCCACTCTGCATCAAAAAAAGCGCACCAGCGGTCCAAATAGGCTTTCATCTGGGAGGTCATGGCCCAGAAATAGACTGGCACGCTGTGGATGACGACATCCGCCTCCAGAATCTTTTTGTGTATCTCCGGCATGTTGTCCTTAATGGGACAGACTCCTGTTTCATTACATTTTCCACAATCCAAGCATCCGGAGATCTTCTTCTTGGACAGAACAATTTTCTCCACTTCTGCTCCCGCATCCTTGGCTCCAGCCAGAGCCTGTTCTAAAAGGATGTCACTATTCCCTCCTACTCGAGGACTTCCTAGAATTCCTAAAACTTTCATTTTTCTCCTCCGTTCAATAGATTAGGGCCCTTCAAAATTTAAGACTTTTTAAAAGATTTGGCAATAAAGGATTTTGATCTTTCCATTCAGTGTTAGAAATCATTTTTAATTTGATAAATCCTTCCTTGAAGGATAATATTTTAAAGAGAGGAATCTTAGGGGGTGGAAAAGTGCAAAACATACTGGCCATCTATGGAAGTCCGAGACGCAAGGGAAATACTTCCGTTCTCCTAGATCATGCGGTTGAGGGAGCTTTAGAAACAGGGGTCCAGGTTGAAAAGATATTTCTTCAAGATTTAGAAATGTCCCCATGCCTTGAAATATACGGTTGCAAAGAACTGGGCCGTTGTGTGATTCAAGATGATTTTCAAAAAATTCACGATCAGTTGATGGCCTGTCAGGGGGTGATGCTGGCCTCTCCCATCTTTTTTTACACGGTGAGTGCTCACACCAAGACCCTGATGGACCGCTGTCAGTCTCTTTGGGTCAAAAAGTATTGGATTGATAAAATCCCTTACGGCCAATGGGAGCCGAAGCGGAAAGGTCTTTTTATCTCAGTAGGAGCGACAAAAGGGAAAAAGCTATTTGACGGGGCCCTCCTCACGGTAAAATATTTTTTTGATGTTCTGGATATGGAGCTTTGGAGGGCCCTCTTGTATAGAGGACTCGACTTTGAGGGGGATGTGTTAAAGCATCCGGAACATCTCCAGGAGGCCTACGAAGCGGGCAAAGAATTTTCTTTGGCCCTTCATGGCTGAATCTTGACACCCCCCATTTCGACGTTTTATATTTTTTGGTACAAAAAAGAACGCTGATCATAGAATCATGAAAGGAGGAAAATTTATGGAATTGAAAGGAAGCAAGACGGAGAAAAACCTTTTAGCTGCCTTTGCCGGCGAATCCCAGGCCAGGAATCGCTACACCTATTTTGCCAGTGCAGCCAGAAAAGAGGGCTATGAGCAGATTTCCGCTATCTTTCTGGAAACGGCTGAAAATGAGAAAGAGCATGCCAAGCTCTTTTTCAATTTGCTGAAAGGAGGAGAAGCAGAGATCGTTGCCGCATACCCCGCTGGAATCATCGGAAAGGCCATTGACAATTTGAAAGCAGCTGCGGCTGGAGAAAATTTGGAGTGGACGACCCTCTACCAGGGTTTTGCTGATGAAGCTAAAAAAGAAGGATTTACAGAAGTATATGAAACCTTCACTCAGGTCGCCAAGGTGGAAAAGTTCCACGAAGCCCGATATCTGGGCCTTTTAAAAAATGTGCAGGGGGGAAAGGTGTTCAAAAAGGATGCCCCTGTGAAGTGGCACTGTCGAAATTGTGGTTATGTCTTTGAAGGAAAAGACGTGCCAGATCAATGTCCGGTGTGCAAGCATCCCCGGGCTCACTTCGAAGTTTTAGCAGAAAATTATTAACCCTCAATGCTCATCATGGGGAGGTCCTCATAGAGGGTCTCCCCTTCCTTTAGAAAGGGTTGCTTAGGTTGAATTTGAACCGACGTCTCCTATTTTTTCTTCACTTATATATCCCTTACCTACCAAAATCAGTTCTCACGATTAACTCCAGAATTTCTTCTTGAAACCGGGAACTTTTTTGTGTTCCGGTTGTCTATTAAATCTAAAGAAACTGAAAAGAGGAGGTAACGTTATGGCAAGGAATGCTTTCTTGACGGTATTGTTTATCAGTTTGGTTATTCCGGCGTTGATATGGGCCCATGCAGGAAAGGGAGATGTGGTGGATGTCCGGATTCTTTCAGATTCTGGAGAAGAATTTCCAAAGTATAAGGCTTATCCACGTCGTCACCAGGAGGGGAAGTTTTCCTATATGGAGGCTGTAAGGGGACAGAGATATTCCATTCAGGTCACAAACAAATCGGAAAGGCGCATTGCCGTCGCCATCGCTGTGGATGGGAGAAACATCATCGACGGCAAGAAATCAGATCTCAAACGGATTGAACGGATGTACATCATTGGGCCTTATGAGACAAATACGTTCGAAGGCTGGCGAACAGGCATGGACAGGACGAACAGGTTCTACTTCACCGAACAATCCGACTCCTATGCAGAGAAGGTGTTTGCCGATGCCTCGGCAATAGGGACCATCGCTTTCGCGGTGTATAGGGAAAAGCTTCCTGAAATAGTCCCATACTCAGGGAGATCATCCAGAATGAAAGAGGCACCTGCGGGAGCTGCATCTTGTGCTCCCAGCGAGAGTCGCCCTGCTGACAAGCTTGAACAGAAGAGGGATGAGCAGGCAGGCACCGGATTTGGGGAGACGACCTACTCTCCTGCTTATGTAGTCCACTTTGATCCGGAGCATACAGTAGCCGAAAAAATTGTCCTGAAATACGAGTGGCGATCAGAACTCTGCAAAAAAGGAATCATCCCATGCGGTCCAAAAAACAGGTTCTGGCCTGATGACTATGAATTTGCACCCATCCCGAGGGACTTTAGGGGATGATACGGATTGTCAAAGGAAGTTCTATTCGCGAAGCCATAAAATCAAAAAGGGTCAGACCCTTAGCAGGGGTGTGTCTCGTCCCGCCAACCGGGCGATGAGGGCAGGGAGCTTTCACTGAGGAGATATACTTAGACTGTATTTGACCCAACGTATCTTTAATGGGTAACCCCTTTATTCTTATTTAGTGAGGGTTCTTTTCTCTTCCATCTGGCGGTCGAGTTTTTTTAGTCTCTCGATGGTCTCTTTCATTTTATTATTCATCTCTTTCAGCCCAGCCACCTCATCGCGCAGGCCTTTATTCGCCTTCTGGACTTTTTCCAGATTGGTTTTTAAATTCTCGATTTCCCGCAGGACCGCAAGCCAGTTCTGGATGTCGTCTGTTTGCGCTTTTGCCGACGCGAGGGAGAGATAGGTTTCCATTTCCTGAAGGGCTCGAGTGTAATTTAATTGGGGGTTTCTATAATTCACATAGAGAAAGGCCAACTGCAAATGGGATTGAGCCCCCACGGAGGTCTCGGGATGCTCGCGCGCAAGCCTTTCTAAGCGGGAGGTTTCCTGAAAAAATTCTTTTTCCCCCTCCGGTTTTTTTACCACCTGTTTCACGCTGCAACTTACTATGAAAAAAAGTAGGAGAAAAATGCAACTCCATTGAAGGCGATGAAGTGGTGAACCCATATCTCCTCCTTTTATTGTATTCCTCCATTTCAGGAAGTGACAAAATGTTTCAGTCCACCTGACGGGACCCGCTATCCTTACGCCGATCGACTACAAAAATGCTACGGGGAAAAGACTTGGCATAATTTTTCATCTCCGCAGCGATCTCTCCCACCTGGACGTGATTTTGCAGGACGCGGTACTGGTTGGTGACGACTGCGATGGCTATGGTCATGATAGGAAAGGATACTTTCTGCCCTTGTCGCGTCTCACCCTGGATGAAACCACGCTGCCGGTCTTCCAGATCGTAAAAATCCAGCACCATTTTATCAAAGGAATCGATGACGGCAAGGCAAATCTTTTCATACCCTTCCCGCGATGTGACCACGACAAAATCATCTCCCCCAATATGCCCGACAAAGGCTCCTTCATCTCCTTTTGCCTTAACCACTTCGGTGACCATTTTGGCTGTCGCCTGGATGACCTCATTGCCCCTGGCATACCCGTACCGATCGTTAAAAGCCTTGAAGTGGCTCAAATCAAGTTGGCAAAAGGCTAAGGGAGCTTCATCCTTTAACCTTTTTTTCAGGACATTTTCGATGGCCATGCTTCCTGGAAGGTGAGTGAGGGGGCTGGCGTCAAGAGACATCTCCTCCAGACGTTTCAACCTCTGGGCCATCTTCTGAAAAGCTTGGGATAGATCTCCTAATTCATCCTGATTGTGAACCTCGGGTAGATGGTCGAACTTTCCCTCCGATATCTCTCGGGTGGAAATTTTCAACCGATTGACGGAGTGGGAAATGTTATGGGTAATGATCAAAGCAATGATGATCCCAAGAACGAGGCCGCCGATACTCAATCCGCCAGTCATCCAAAAGGCTGAACGGCCAATGCTAAGGGTCTCCAGGCTTTTTTCATTCTGATCCTCTCTGGCATCCTGAGAGATTCCTTTTACCAGTTGGAAGAGGTCTTCCTGTTTTCGTCTGATTTGTCGATCATGTTCTTGGAAGGCCCGAGAAGAAAAATCTTCTCTCTTCTCCAATCCTGTTTTGAAGAGATGGCTATACTCTTCGTGGAGGGTGGCTAATCGATCGAGTGGAAGGTTGGAGACATCTGGAAGATGACCCATCTGCTGTAGGAGCTTTTTAAATTCCTCACTTCTTTTCCAGAAGAGCACCTCCATCTCCGAACTCTTGAGGATGAAAGAGCGACGTCCATAGAGTTCCTGGGCCAGCAAGGCCTCGATCATTTTATCGGAAATCTCTACCAGAGGAACATCGCGCTCCATAATCCGATTATTGATTTCATTCAGCCTTTGGAGGCTGGAGAGGGCAATGAGGGCAATGAGGATGGTCAAGATCCCATAGGATAGGAATCCGAGAAGCAACTTCTTTGCTATGGTCAGGCGAAAAAGCTGAGCCACGGCTCTTTTCATCGATCATCCCTTTTATTCTTTGACTTCAGGTCTGTTTAAAAAACTTTCTTCCCCTATAGTCCTTCGCCCCTGATCCCGGCCATAAAAGCAATCGATAAACTATTTTAGATTATCACAAACATAAATTCAAAAATAGTGTTTTATTACCTCATGTAAGCATTATTTTCTCCGTGATGGATATTAGGTAAAAAAAACTACCTAACGATGTCTTTCCTTATGACAATAAATGTTCATTCTTCCCTTTTCTCGTAGATTCCATTTTAAGAAATTCCTTATCAAAATCAATTGGTTATTTAATAAAACCATTTTTGGCATTAGATTTGCTCTCATTAGATCAAGGGAAAAAGTACTTATAAAGCTGTCGATAAAGCCAAACCACGAGTAATCGTGGGACGGAAAACCACGGGTCCTACTGGGACAGCCGGGTTGCCGAAGGGGAATTAAAGGAACCGGGTTGCCGTGGCTTACCAATTCAGCAATCCGGTTTTTATTTTTAAAATTATCACTTGGACTGTTCTCATGAGGCCATTAAATCTTAAAATACTTATTGTCGACGATGAAGAGACGTTGAGAAATTTTCTTGTTTCATTGTTATCTAAACATGGGCATGAGTGCGATACGGCAAAAAATGGCATAGAAGCTTTTGAAAAAATCAAAAAGAATTCCTTTGATGCAGCGGTCATTGATGTAGTCATGCCTCTTATGGATGGGATTACGCTTACCAAGGAATTGTTAAGATTAAATCCCAATCTTCCCATCATGATCATGACTGGGCATGCTGAGGAACATTCTGCTGTGTCAGCAATTGCTGCAGGAGCTCGGGAATTCATAAGGAAGCCATTTTCCGTTGACGAATTCATGCTCCGTTTTGACAAAATGATGCGTGACCATAAGGGAGAAGAGGTATTGCTGGCTCTTTCCCTTACGGACGAGCTGACAGGTTTGTATAATCGGCGAAGATTCTTTGTTTTGACAGAGCAGTATCTCAAGGTGGCCATTCGGACAAAGAAAAGGTCGTTGCTCCTTTACATCGATATGGATGATTTAAAATGGATTAACGACCACTATGGCCATCATGAGGGAGATCATGCACTAATAGACCTTGCCGGAATCCTTAAAAAGACCTTTCGCGAGTCGGATATTATTGCTCGAATTGGAGGAGATGAATTTGTCGTTTTATTGGAATCCACTGTGAAGAACGATGGAATACTTATCACTCGCTTGTATGAGAACATAAAAGATTATAATGCCAAGGGCCCCCGACGTTATCAACTTTCGATTAGCGTGGGCGCTGCTCAGGTTGATCCTGAAAATCCTATCTTGATAGATGAACTTCTGTCTAAGGCGGATGCCTCGATGTATGCGCAAAAACGGAAGAGGTCCAAAAAACAGTCCTGATCTAAAACCGAGGTGAAAAACGGACAAGAGGATTTTGAGGCTTGAAAAATAGGGCAGGATGATCTTTCCATGGAATAACAACCCTTTCATTTCTCTTGTCTCTTAAATATCTCGTGATCACCGCAATCTCTTTCTCCCGACTCCTTGGGAGGTTTTTGGACTAAAAAATGCGGTAGGTTGAATTTAGAACAATCCTATATCGTGACCTTCCTCCCATGCACCACCCCAGGGCTTGATTTTTAAAGTAGGAACGCTATAATCGCCCCAAGGTATTTTGAATATCCTCAGACTCCATAGGAGGTATGGCATGAAGACCCTGCTATTATTTATTAATATGCTATCATTGGTCATGGTAACATTTGCTCTTGCTCAAAAGGAATTCGAGACGGATATCATTAAGACATCAACAGGCGACTTGAAGATCACCTTCATCGGCCACGGCACGTTAATCTTCAACTTCGGGGGAAAGGTGATCCATGTGGACCCCTACAGCACTTTGGCCGATTATAACATCCTCCCCAAGGCCGACTTGATCCTCGTGACCCATGAGCACAGGGACCACCTCGATCTGAAGGCCTTGAACATGGTGCGAACAGAAAAAACGGGGGTGGTTTTAACCGAGACCTGTGCCAAGCAATTGCAGGGAGGCATTGTGATGATGAACGGTGATGTGAAGACAGTCGAAGGATTTAAGATCGAGGCTGTCCCCGCCTATAATATCGTGCATAAAAGGGATAACGGTCAGCCTTTCCACCCAAAGGGGGTTGGCAACGGCTACATCATCACCTTTGGGGACAAGCGGGTCTATGTGGCGGGCGATACGGAGAATATCCCGGAGATGAAAGGCTTGAAGAACATCGACATCGCCTTCCTGCCCATGAACCTCCCCCCACCATGACGCCCGAGATGGTGGCTGACGCGGCGAAGGCCTTCAAACCTAAGATTCTCTATCCCTATCATTTTGGTGAAACGGATACATCGAGGGTGGTGAACCTGCTTAAGGGAACTTCAGAGATCGAAGTCCGCATCCGAAATATGAAATAGTGGAATTTTGGCACCTTGGGAGCTGATCCGACTGGTGAGTTTTTATGGATGACCCTATGTAACTTTATATATGAGTGGTGGGTTTATAGTAGGAAATGTTTCAGGGTATTAAAATCCTTCTACGAAGGATAAAGGGTGAAGTGATGAAGTTATCTTTTAAGAGTTTTCTTCCTCTGTTGATTGGATCGGGAATTGCCTTGATCGTCTATTCTGCAGTGAGATGGTGGGGGTTTCTCTTTTTGGGTTTTTGGGTCGGTGGATGGATCACCGTAGGAGCTCTTCTCGCCTCCTCTCGGAAAGGATTGAAACGTGATCTGGGCAGAAGAATCTCTATTCTCGTTATCGGCTTAATGCTCATGATCTTTCTCGGAGTGATTGAACACGAAAATCTCCAGATCGAAGAGAATATTTTTTACCTTGCCTACTTTCTTTCTGGAGGTGTTTTTACTCGTGTTCTCATTCATTATTCGGTTGCTAAGGTCTTCGGTCCTCTTCTCTTTCGCAGGGGATTTTGTGGTTGGGCCTGCTGGACTGCAGGAATATTGGATTGGTTGCCGATGAAGCGAAATGATTCCATCCCCAAGAGATGGACCTATCTCCGTTGGCCAGTCCTCATCATTTCTCTACTCATTCCCCTCGTTCTCCTTTGGACGGGCTATGATTACATGACGCTTCACATTGATAAAGCCTATGGTAAGTGGGGACAATTTCGCTGGTTTGTTGTAAGCAATGCCCTCTATTTTACGGGTGCGATCGCCCTTGCCTACTTGTTTCATAAAAAGAGGGCCTTCTGTTTGGTACTCTGTCCAGTCTCTCTGATTATGAAGGTTCCTTCCTTTGTTGGAAGGATAAGGAAAAAGCCCTCTGGAGAGAAATGCACAGAGTGTGGCGCATGCAACAAGGTCTGCTTGATGGATATTGATGTAATGGGTTATATCCTGCGAGGAGAAAAGGTTCACTCTACCGAATGTATCCTTTGTAACCGCTGTAAAAATGTGTGCCCTGTTAATGCTATCGCTTAATGATAATGGTTTATTTCATTCAATGCCTAAAAGATTAAGTATCGTTCAAGGGCACTTTATTTTCCTTCTCTCTTAAAGACCTTGTGATCACCACAGTATCTCTCCTGCCTCCGGTGAGGTTCCTGCATTGGGGAAGGATGCTTATATGCATGTATGCAACCCCATTCCCTGATATGTTCTCTGGACAATTTTGGCCACAGTGTAAAATTCTTTCCATTTTTGGTTGGTCCTTTTTGTTCTATAAGAGAGAACATCTCGAAATCAAAGGATTAAAATCTTCCCGCCCTGGCACATAAAATGCAAACTAAAATTGTTTTGGGATTCTTTTCCCTTTTCTGCTCAGAGTTTTTAACTAAGAAAAGGAGAATGAATGCTCACATCGAATTTCCGAAATTACCTCCTCTTCCTATTATCAGCATTATGGGTCTTTAGTTGTTCTCATATAGGTATTCAATCAAAGGAAGAGGGAACAATTTCTGCCCCCATTCCAGATTGTCGGAGAAATTGTACCAGGGAAGGAGGTCTGGTCTCCCGCCCGGTTTACAAGACGTGGGTCAAATATGATCATCTCGAATTCAAAAAAGGATTCGATTTAGGGATTAAGACTCTCCAGTCTCAAGGGCATTGAATTCTTTCAACCGACCCAGGTTCGGGGACAATCAGTACCCAGATATTCGTTGAAACAGGACAAGAGGAAGGCTATCCAGCTACAGTTAAAATCGTGGAGGAAGGTTCTTCCTTGGTTGTTCATATCAGCCTGAAGGCAACGTGGGGGACACTTGCCTCACCAGATTTGTGCAGCTTTTACGATGAATTTGGAAAAAACGTAAAACAATCCTCTGCTTAGAACACAAATAAAACAGCCAGCCCCCTCATCTCAAAAACTACCCGAAGGAGAAAAGGAATCCTCCGCGCCTTCGCCATCTCCGCCTCCCCATCTATCACTGTCACCGCCTCCAGCCGAGACCTCAAAAATATCACCGTCTTCTCTCCCCCGAGGAAAGGTCATATGGGTCTACGTAAACCTCCGTGAGGGACCGAGCACCCAGTACAAGATCATCGGGAAGGCCTTCATGAAGAACACTTTTGAAATTCTTGCTGAGCACCCCGACTGGCTGCATGTCCGGCTCGAAAACGGAACAGAGGGATGGATGAGCAAAAAAGCCGCATCAGAGTTTTCGATGACCCCTTCATCTCAGAGCTCTCCAGCTTCCCCCCATGATTCTTCAAATACAAAATTTTCGTCAAAGCCACCCAGTCCCATGTAGCATCAAAAAATTTTAAACTATTTTCCCATCATTCACTGAAATATTGAGTGCTGATCAATAGAGTTTCTCGACGAAGCTCAAGGAATCGAGGGGTTGACAATTTCACAACATTATTATAATTTCCTTCCATCTCAAAAAAAGCTGAGGAGGGCAATTATGAATTGTAAAGCATTTGTAGATGAGCAGATTGCATCGATTCGTGAATCGGTAGGGAATAGCATTGCGATTAATGCGCTGAGTGGCGGTAGTGGATAGCTCGGTTGTCACGGTTCTCGGACACCGGAGCCTTGGCAAAAGGCTCAAGACCGTTTTCATTGATAATGCTTTGATGCGAAAAGGCGAGCCGGAACGGGTCGTCAAAATCTTTACTAAAATGAAGATCCCTGTGGACTTGGTGGACGCAAGAGCGGATTTCTTGGGTGCGCTAAAAGGATTGACCGATCCCGAGGAAAAGCGTAATTCCATCACAAATACCTTTTATGCCAAAGTTTTTGGGAGACTTGTCCGTGAGACAGGAGCAAAATTCCTGCTCCATGGAACCATCCTTACAGACATCGAAGAAACCATAGCTGGCCTCAAGCGGCAACACAACATCCTTGCACAGCTCGGCATTGATCCAGAAAAGGAATACGGCTACAAGGTTTTAGAACCTCTTCAGACGCTGCGAAAAGATGGAGTAAGAAGGGTGGCGAAAATATTGGGACTCCCTGCCTGAGCTTGCCAAGAGGATTCCCTTTCCAGGCCCTGCTCTTGCCACGAGGATCGTGGGAGAGGTGACGGAAGAGAGGCTTGAAATCATCCGGGAAGCAACGGATATTGTTGAAAAAGAGCTCGGAAAGAGCAGGGCTTTTCAATACTTGGCGGTTCTTCTCAATGACAAGGCCACTGGAATCCGAGAGAACAGGCGAGAGTTTGGGCAGATTATCGTTGTTCGATGCCTCAACAGCGTGGATGCGAGAACTGCAACGGTTACAAAGATCCCCTGGAATAAGCTAAACCGTATAAGCAAGCGCATTACATCCATCAAGGGTGTGAATCGCTGCCTTTATGACCTTACGCCTAAGCCCCCTGCGACCATTGAGTATATCTAATTCGTAGGTCTTAAAGCAAATCGAGTTATTGAATTCTAAGGACAAAGTGAAAGATGCCGTGGTAGAAATTAGCCGGGAATCGTTGTTGAAGCTCGTGCGAATCTTGTCTTTGGACACTGGATACTCGAGCTTCTTTTTCAAACTTCTTGCTTCGATACAAGCATCTCTCCGTCAAACAATATTTCATTTGATCTTACATCAAACAGTCCTCGTTACGGTGACCTTAACCTGGGATTAATTCTTCATCAACTCTTTCAGTCTATCTACCGCCGGAGGGAGCACCTCTCCGATCTTTTCTTCAAAACGTAAATGACAACTCCTATCCATTGGAGTTTCTCCCTGATTGATAATAACCAGACGGGCCCCTGATTGAAGGGCTACTCTGGGCATATCATTCGCAGGGCTGACCACGAGACTCGAACCTACGACAATAAAAAGATCACAACGACTTGAATGCCAGAAAGAATCCTCCAGATCTTTTTCAGGAAGAGAATCGCCAAAGTTCACCACACTCGAAACCAACCTGCCACCACAGGAGCAACTATTTAATTCCAGGGATTTGTCCACCTGAGTCTGGCAGCGTTGACATTTGAACTTTGAAACATTGCCATGCAATTCAGCTAACAGTTCAAGCCGAATCCCGGAACGGAGATGGAGGTTATCCACATTCTGAGAGATGAGAAACTTCAATTTACCTAAATTCTGAAGTTCGACAACGGCTCGATGACCGGCATTTGGTTCAACCGAAGTGAAAGGTCTTGTTTTTGGAGGAAGTCCTTTCTCTTGCCTTGTCCAGATGCCCTCCGGTCCTCGAAAATCGGGCAGACCCGATTCTGTACTGATGCCCGCACCGGTGAAAACGACGAGATATTTAGCCTCGAACATCCACTTGGCTAATTTTTTTATTCGTTCTTCTAAATCTATCATTCTTATTTAACGGTTTCCTCTGGCTCTAAATTCAAGCCAGATAATGTAAACAATCATGAAAATTGCAGACACCGTCGCAGGCACCGAGGTCTTCTTGCTGAAGAGGGCTAAGGCCAGGCCGCCTGCGAGTCCATAGTTCTTAAGGGTACCAAGGAGGACAAGGCTGGTCAATATCTTTTGCGGTACATGAAAAAGGGTTCCTACTTTCTCGATTCCCCATCCCAATAAGAAGGTGCTTGCTATTGCAATTAAAAAGACCGGGAAAAGAGATAGGGGTTGACCCAGAATCAGGTCACGATTCAATCCAACAATGGTGTAGGTCAGAAGAAAAAAACTCCAATTGGTAATAGGCCCTTTGATCGAATCGAGGCGTGAGGCTATTCCGATTCTGAGAAGGAGACGAGAAACGATCAAGGGTAAAAGGATGAGCTCCAGCATGATAACCATCAATTTGATGGGGTCAATAAAGCCTGGGCCGAGAAAAAGAAGGGCACTGAGGGGCATAATGATTAAAGCGCCAAGGTAGGCACCCGCTGTTCCGATGAGCGAGAGGGTTTCATCGCCTTTTAAAAAGTATGTAAAAGGGATAACGGCAACAGCAGGAGGAACAGCAGCGATGAGGATGAAGCCAAAACGGAGGGCCTCATCGTAGATCAAAATGGCGTTGAGCAAGAGGAGAACAATTCCAAGGATGAAGTAGTTCATCACAATCCCTATCACCGATGGGCGGAGAAGGCCTCGAAAGGATCGGAAAATACTTCCGGGAACACCCATCGTCGAGAAGGTCATGACGATAGCCAGAGCAGGTAAGGTTGCTGGTTCGGTCCACCGAGCTCCCCCTCCCCAGAGCAAGCCGATTCCCAGCGCAGAAATCAATATGAAATTTCTGTTCCGAAGAAGATTTTTTAATTTCATCCATAAATTTTTACCTTTTCTAAACGATAACTTCAAGATTGTTAAATAAGTTTTATCGATACTGAGATATTAGTTATAATAGTCGGGACTTAGACGATTGGGAAAGGAGATAAAATGAATCACGATGACTGGGTGCGACAGGAATTGAGGGAATTGAGCAAATCTTTAAGTTTTCGGTATACCCCGATTAAGGAGATAGAGAACCGCATCACCAAAATGAGAAGGAGCATGGAAAAGAAAGAGATAGAAGGTCTTCTGGTGGTTGAGAAGATGAATTTTTACTATCTTTCCGGGACGGCTCAGGATGGCCTCCTCTTCATTCCTCTTAAAGGAGAGCCACTACTCATGATTAAGAGGGAACTGGAGCGGGCCAGAGTGGAGTCACCCCTAAAGCAAATTGTCGCATTAAAATCCAACAAAGAAATCCCTTTGCTCATTCAAACCCATATTGGCAAACTTCCGAAGACCCTGGGACTGGAGCTAGACGTCCTTCCCGTCAGAGACTATTTTAAATATCAAGAGCTTTTTCCAGGCACCAAGCTCATAGATGTTTCTCCGATCCTGAGAGAGACACGGAAGATAAAGTCTCCCTTTGAGATCGATTTGATGAAAAAGGCAGGAGAAATAGGAAAAAAGGTTTATCGGCAGGCCAAAAAGATTCTTAAGAAGGGAATGACTGAGATTGAGTTTGGTGGCCTCTTGGAAGCGATTGCCAAGAAGTACGGCCACGAAGGGCTTCTTAGAGTGAGATCCCTTAATTACGAGGCTTACACGTGGCATGTTTAAGCGGTGTCGCTGGAGGGATTGTGAGCCAGTCGGATTCTCCGATGGGCGGGCTTGGACTTTCACCAGCCTTTCCAGTCGGAGCAAGCCTTAAGGTTATGAAAGCCCGTGAGCCTATCCTCGTAGACTTTGGAACGTGCTTTCATGGCTACCAGGCAGATGAGACACGAATGTTTTCCATTGGAAAAATGAAACAAAAATTCATTGATGCTTATAAAGCTTGCGAAGAGATTCACGACACTGTACTGGAAGAAACCCGGTCAGGGACGGATTGTGAAGCTATCTTTTTAAAGACACTTCGACTGGCAGAGAAGCTGGGCTATAAAGATAGTTATCTGGGGCCACCAGGACTCCAGACCCGTTTCATCGCCCACGGCATCGGTCTGGAGCTGAATGAATTGCCTTTTATCGCCCAGGGGCAATCCTATCCTTTAGAAGAAGGGATGACCTTTGCGGTGGAACCCAAAATTGTCTTTCCTGGAGAGGGTTCTGTGGGACTTGAAAATACAGTGGTAGTCACTAAGAAAGGATATGAGATTTTAACTCCAGTAGAGCAAGAGATCTTTCAGGTGTGAAGGTGGCAACGGTTGGTGCTCGTTTCACCTACAAACCTGGAGTGGTAAGTTAATCTTGATGGTGATGATTACCGAAGGAAACAAACAAAAAAGGCGGAGCCATAATGACCCTGCCTTTCCCCTCCTCAAATTATAAATTAATTTACTTTTTAACTTTCTTTTGATTTACGAAGAACCGAGTAGGTGGAAAAATGTTTTCCTTATCCTCATTGATTGTTACCTCAATGAAATATATATCTTTTTTGCTTAATCCATTACCCAAACTGTTTCCGCCCAATGCAAGACCGACTCCTGGGTTATTCTCGCAGGGTCGTTTCTCCTTTCCGGGAGTATTCCTACTAACTCCTTCCCCTTTACTGTGTCACGCAAGTAAACTTCATAAGCTATCATGCCTAATTTCTCATAATTTGGTTAGTAGAAACTAAACCAAAAAAAAAGAGTCAAGACTATTTATGGCCTTACTCTTTTCACAAGAAGTTGGATATTTTGATTTACTTCTTGAACTTCCTTCTCAACCCCCAAAGACCGATCAACCCAGAACCAAGAAGGAGTAACGTAGCAGATTCTGGGACTGGCACAAAAGCTGCGTCTGAGCCGAACTCTATAATTACACCATTATTTAAGAAGTCGAGGTTACTAAGGGTGCCATTGAGATTTAGGGTAATTAAGACCGAACTCTGAACAGCCCCCAGGCCACCAAGAGGAATAATGCCGTTTGTCAATCCGCTCTGTGGACCATCAAGTACTGCCGGTCCATCTAAATTAGTTACAGAAAATGCTGTTGTCCCAGCTTGCATAGCCGAAACATAATTGACTAAAGTTCCAAACCCGGTTGTCCCTGAGTTTCCATAACCCCACTCACCAGAGATAATAGATGGTGCCCCGTAAGTACCTGTCTCAAAATATGCAGTGCTCCCAGTACCAACTAACACACTTCCACCAGTAATCGTCATCGAACCTGGAAGATCAAAAGCGATGGATGTGAGAAGTTGATCAGAATTAGAAAAACCAGAAGGTACACCAGTAGACGTGTTGGTCAGTACGATAACGAGATTGCCTCCGGAAATAGAGAAATCAGCCGTACCACTAAGACCATCCGGGCCAGTAAAGTTAATTGTATCGGCTGACGCTGGGGACGTAAATGCAATTAGAGCGGCAACGCTAAGCGCGATAAAGAAATGTTTAGAGGACATAGCGTATATTTTGCTAAAATTCTTATTTGTGTTGTTTCTCATTTTGATCTCCTTTATTTTGTGTCAATGCACAATTGTTTATTTTATATATAATCTCAATTAAACTCTTGTAAACTCTCGTAAACTGCTGCAACATTGATGCCAAAGTTTATCATCATATAACCTCTTATAATTAAAGGGTTTTTCTCTAATTCTGTATTATAAATAAACCTTAAAAGTGTTAGGTTTTCCGACAGATATCCGTATCTGTTCTCTAACTAACTAATTTTATTAATAAAAACCACGTTCTTAAAGTTGTGAATTTTCTTTACAACTTTACAACTATGCTCCGTATTAGACTTACTTCATATTGATTACCAGTTGAAGAACTAAACCGCTGCGCGGTAGAAACAAAGGTTGGTGCGAAGCACCGTTTTTTTAATTGATACCCGTTCAATTTGGTGTTAAAATGCTTCTATTGCTAAGTTTTGGCAACTTGTAAGGGAAGTTCCCCGATTGAAACCCCATAGGATAATCTTTTTTATTCACGCAGCGGCTCTGTTCTTCATGCGTCAATCCAAAATTGAATCAACCCCGTGAATTCATATGGTTGTCAACTTTATTACAACTTCGGATTGACGCTTATTCGCAATCTGGCATAACCATCCGGGTTCTCTCGTTGAAGAGTTCAGGAAGTTATCCTTGCTTTCCAAAGAAAATTTTGTCCTTCTGCCAATTTTATCGCTTCCACCTACTTATCTGTAATAGGAAAATGACCCGTGGGTTAACGATTATGAATTGAAAGAGTGAACGACGAGGCTCACCGGGCGCCGGGTTTATCGGCGATCCGGTGGAGCCAATTGTTATGAAATGGTTCATAGATCAGGTTTCCGTCTTTCTGCAATTCTGATCAGTTGATCGGCGAACATGATTAGTTCAGCAACCTCGGCAGGATCGCTAAAATCGACATCACGATGACTACTTGGATTTTTGAAGGAACCGATAGCCCCGGCGAAGAGATCGCTTATAGCCTGTTTCTCGCTCGGTATTTGAGTGTTGTCTGTTAATTGGCCGTTTTCGGGATGAAATGCTTTTCTCATTAGATTGACACCTATGTCGGTTTTGTTTGCACCAGATAGAGTTCTGACCCTTACCTCGACCTCCTTGAAGGCTTCAAAGACGGCAGTATCATAGTCTCCGCGCAAAAAAGCTGGGCTAACTTTTGAAGACAACCTAGGATCCAATGTTTTGTCTGGGAGTAGGGTGGCAGCTGTGTAACTATGAACATCCGCAGTCTCCTAAATTTTCGACCTCGACGTGTAATGAAGATCCAATCTCCGGTTTGGCTTGGAGCTGGTGCAATTAACCCTTCCTTTTCAAGCCACACCCATGCTTCAGTAATTGCCTTTGCGATTGCATTGTAGTTGCTCTGCGCATACTCATTTAGATTGCCTTGGAGGGTAAAGTTGTAGCGATTCAACATTCCGCTGGACTTGGTTTCCTCAAACTGACAAAGACATTCGAGGAGGGAACTGCTAGCTCCTCTGGTTCCATTTGAAGAGCTGCGTCAACAGGTGGGAATACTTTGTTCATCAACGACATTTGATTCTCCTTTATCCCCGCATAACATTATTTTTTATGCTGCTTCCACATTTTCGTAAGTCTTGAACCAATAAAGGTTCCGTTCTGCTGAAAAAGGTTCGAATTTCATGCCATTTTTCCAGAAAAGGTGGTTTTAAACAATATTATATAGAATCGAGTTAATTTCAGAATGAATTATTCATAGGGGTCGAGGCATATCCGCATTGTTCATTTGCAGTTGTAATATACACCTTTTCAAGACTTTTGGGAAACGAATGTTTCAGTCAACTATTTTTATATAGCCTCCTTTGCCTTGAAATATGTTCGCTGAGAAAGCATTGCAAAGATCACTCGAATGAGTTTATGAGCTACAGCAAATAAGGCTTTTTGAGGAGGAAGTCCTTCCTTCTTTCTCCTCAGGAAATAGGCTTTAAAGAAAGCATTTTGAGACACCACAGAGGTCGTCATCAGATAAATCGCTCTTCTTAAATGCCGATTGCCTCGTTTCGATAGTTTGCTGACACCCATAAACTTCCCTGATTGATGAATCGAAGGATCCAATCCCGCAAAGGCAATCAGTTTCTTGGAAGAAGTAAAATTCTTCACCTCCCCCACTTCCGCAAGAAAAGGGACAGCGGTATTCGGACCTACTCCCTTGATCGATTGGAGGATCTTCAAATCTTCTACTCTCGTCGCTTTGCATAAATCGGTCAGAAGTTTAGTCAATTCCTCCAACCGCTCTTGAAGATGCAACAAGGTGGCAATCTTCCCCTGAACAATGATCTCTTTTGCTGGACTCACCACGGCCACGGAACTCTGGGCCGCCTTAACGATATCCTCCGCAGTAAACGTCAGTTTGTCCCCCACATAGGGCCCCTTCAACGCCTTTGCGATCGCCTTCCGTTTCGCCCCTCTCACCAAACGAGCCGATGGATACTGCTGAAGAAAACGAAGCATCACACCTGTGTAGAGATTCCCGATGGATTCGAGCTCCGGAAAGATCGTCCTCAAGACCCTCTTGATCTCTACCTTGGTCGCTGAAATGAGATGACAGAGTGACTCCCTTTCTCGGGACAGATCCCTCAGATCCTGATGATCTTGGGAAATCGATAATTGCGAAATCTCTTCATGGTGATCCAAAAGAAATCTGGCGATCGTCAGGGCGTCCTTTTTATCCGTCTTCGTTTTCCTCAGGGAAAGCTTCGCAAAATTGGAAATCAACAGAGGATTCACCACGACCGTACGGATTCCTTGGGAACTCAGAAACGAGAAAAGATTGATGTGATAGCACCCGGTAGACTCCATGGCCACGAGCATCTGATCCAGTCTCTCACCCTGAGAAGAAAGGGTCTTCAGAAACTCTGAAAACCCATGGGAGTTCATTTCATAAGTCCCAGAAAAATGCTCCTTCCCCTCTGCATCCAGACCCGCTGCAGAGAAGAAATCCTTTGAAACATCCACTCCAACCAAAAGACTATACATCCTTCTCCCTCCTTTCCTGAATCGGCAGGATCATGCCTCCCAACCAAACCTCCACCGTGACCAGGGTTCATAGACCCAATCAACTTATCAGGGTTACGGGAGGCAGGGAACACACTGTAGTCAGGGTTCTTACACCCAGGAAGTAGTTCGTTCTCCTGCCTTTCTCAATCTCTGATTCTCTTATATCACAATTGATAGTAGGAGGAAGAAGTCTCAGAACACGGGTTGAGAACTACACCTACAAACCTACAGTAATAAGTAAATCTTGGAGTCGATGATTACCGAAGGAAATAAACAAAAAAGGCAGGGTGAATTATTGACCCTGCCTCGTTTTTCCGACTAATTGCTCTCTTAATTGTTTACTATATGGAAGGCCATTTGCCTATGGATAGCACTGGATAACCCGCCCCTTCCAAATCTCTAACAATAGACCCGTATTCTTCTGTTCTAATCCGAATGGCAACGATCCTTTTCCCCTCTATGATAAAGGAGGGGGATACGATGCTTATAACATTTATATTATGTTTTTTAAACACCTCAAGTATTCCGAGCATCGTACCGACTTTATCTTCAAAGGCGACGGTTAGACGAGTACCCTTCTCCTTTAGGCCAAAAATGTCCACAAGATGGTCCAGTGCATCCGTCTCTGTAAAGATCCCATAAAGGTTCTCGCCCTCTAAAACGGGAAGACATCCGATCTTATGGTCACGCATCAGTTGGGCTGCTTCTTCAATGAGTGTGTCAGGAGTAATCGTGATTAACTTATCCTTTGGGGTCATGAAGTCCGAAACCTTTAAGTTATCTAAAAGATATTCGAGTTCATATATACTCAATGTCGTAGCATCAGAAGGGGCTGCTTTCCGAATATCTGCGTCTGTAACAATTCCAACAACTTTATGGTTATCATCCACCACAGGAAGATGCCGGATTCCCCTCTTGTGGATAATGCTCCGAGCCTCTGAAAAGGATGCGTCGGGACTGATGGTCACTGGATTCCTTTGTATCATTTCCCTCATAAATCCTTTGTAATTAATCTTCATGGTTCTACCCTCCCGTCCATACATGGATTGTCGAAAATTGAATGATAAGAACTCGCTCTTAGTGGATAAAATATACGAAACCACGTTTTGAATGTCAAGATAACATAACTAGAAGATATGAAGAAAGGTCTTTGGCCACTGATGAGTATAGCGGGTCAAATGAAATCTTGTATCACGGGAAGAAATTTGACGATCACCCTTTCAGGAAGAACTATTTCATCTGCCAAAATATTTTAGTAAGGTGGAGAGGAAAAGTGAGGCGTAACAAAGGATGGATGCTCTATGCCTGCCCGCCGAAGCCTCTTGACCTTTGTAGCCTTGGCGTAGGAGGTTGGCGCAGGATTAGGCAGGCCTGCCCGCCGAAAATGTCTATTGTAGGCGGGCGCTACACTCCGTGCTGTTTTTAGTTTTCAAATCTGCACTCCGCAATCTGTATTCCGCAATTGGATACGCCGACTTTTCTATGGATAACACCTGATTCCTAGTGCTTCCCAATGAAGAGATACAGCATTTTTTCAAACAACTTCTGAAGCCTGAATGGACATTTACCTGTTCTTCTTCTCCTTCTTCATCTTTCTCTTCTCTTTGAGGCTTTTCTGCGCCGCTTTCTTGCTTTCTTTTACCCCTTTGCTTTTCTCTTTCATAACATTCTCCTCTCCCATTTCTCTTTCTTCTCGTTACGCTCTATCCCCCAACGAGTGACAAAAAAGTGTCAATTTTCACCTATGCCCCAATATCGTTGTCTTAATAACGTATTGACCTAACTACCCAATAACTTCGTTTTAGAGCTCCGCTTCTTAAAAAGAATATGAGAACCGGTCCCAAATATAGCGCATCGCTAGGCCTACACCCCCGCCGCGAACAAGCACTTTTTCGAAACAGATCACCACTGGCGGAGTTCAATACTCAGCCCGTCAGGATCCCTGATCTCGGCGCGTTTCGATGTCCCGAGCGTCACCGGTCCCCATGACACTCCGACGCCTTTGCCTTTCAGGTATTCGATGGCCCGATCCATGTCATCGACTTCGATCGCCATCATCCGGAAACCTACCTGCGGGCCTTTCGGAGGTGGCGCAGAATTCTTGATCGCCAATAACTCAAGCATTGTATCCCCGAGTGTGAGGAACGCAATCTCCTCTATTCCCGTCGATGACGGTTTTATCCTCTCCTTGAGAGTGAAGCCAAAAACTTCCTTATAGAATTGAATACTCCTCTCGAGATTGCCTGACGTAATCTCTACATGGTCAATCCTCTTGAACATAACTGCCTCCTTTGAATGGACATGTCGTGTCAAACAGACCGAGCCTAAGTTTAACCCAAAACTCTTCTTAAATCTTTTTACTTGCTGTATCCTAAGCACACTTTATTTTTATGAGAAGGAAGTTCTTACGAGGGGGGCCGGTATTGATAAAATATTCTGTTTCCCGGAGAGGTAGATATCCTTAGGCTTAGCTATTATTCATGGATAGGTCCGTTTAGCTAAAGTAGTTTTTAAAAATCAATCACTTGAACCCTTGAATCCTCAAATCCTTGGGTCCTTTCTCTCTCGATTTAGCTTCCAATACAATCCTAATGCGATTAAGAGAGTGGCCAATGATATGACATTTGCACCAATAAGAATGAAATCTTGGAGATGTATTCCGTACAACATCCATAACGTGGCCCCTGCACTAAATTGAATTAGTGTTAATCCACTCACATCCTTGACCGAATGGGTTGTCCACATCTTGATGACCTGCGGAACAAAACCGAACATGGTCAATGAGGCTGCGGCTATGCCTATTATCGTCCACCACATATTTCTCTCTTTCTATCCTCTCTTATCTCACAACGCTATGCTCCGTGCGCTACCTGTCCTCCGTAGTCCCGCAAGGCGAGACGTAGGAGGATGCGCGCATTTGAGACTGCCCTAAGAAAATAGACCTGCCCCCCAGATCTCTTCGTATTCACTCTACATCTAATGTCATTTCCCTCTTCATACGAACCACGACCGTACGTGCTGCCATATCTCCCACACGTTGCCAATTTTCAGTCAAGGCCGCAAGCAAAATACCCACCATGAAATTGAAAAACCCGTCAATGAATTTGAGAAGATTTCTCACCAATGCCCTTCCAAACCCACAGGGGAGGAGGTCTGTTCCAAGGACTCTGATTCCTACGACCCACTTGCCAGGTGTGGCCCCCCATCTCCCCTCAAGAAAACTATAAGCAAAAAGGCAAAATATGCCCCAGAAGACTTCGCCGAACATCAGTCCAATCCCCGGCAGGAAAAGAGAACCGGAGCTGAACATCTTCTCTATGTCAAAGATGGGAAATAAAAGAAGAGCTCCTGCTATCGCAGGTGCACCGAGAACAAAGAAATCAATGATCTGAGATAACGCCCTCCGGGTGATGGAAGCAAAAGGCATCGTCACGGATCCGGCCTGGTGCTCACAAATCCTGTGTTTCTTCATGAGACTTGAGAGGATGACAGCGAGCACGAGTGGCAAAAGTAATGTGGGCCCATAAAAACCTAACATCATCACTCCAAAGAAACGGGGAAACGGAAACCCCCTCCCATGATGGATCTCTTTGAGTACCTTTCCTCCATCCACCTGCACCAGGCGGAGGGATCCTGGAAAGGACTGACAGAATATGGCAAATTTCCCTGGTTGTCCAAGGGGATAAATTCCCATCTGAGTCGTCATCCCTGCATCGTATGAGAAGAATGATTTCCAGGTTTCCCCTTGAAGCTTCAATCCCACAACTTTTGAAGGAAGCTCCGATGCCTCCTGGAGAAAAACGGCTGGTTCTCCGTCCATCAAAATAGCGAACCAATCCTTCTTAACCTCCGAAATGGGCCGCCATAGATCTTGGTCATCTGTTTCTCCTGCGGGGAGCCCTTCTCTGTAATAAAGCGTCTCTCCAAATTTCAGAAACAAATAAAGTTTTTCATCCCTCGATACTACCTGAAAACTGTCCTGGATACGCCCCAGTCTCTCCTGCAGTTTCAGCGTAAAAGAGGCCTTCCTCTGCCATGTGCTGTCAACCCATACCACGAATGCGAATCCATTCGGCCCCTCCTCTATCACCGCTGGATCGCCTTCATATAAAAATGGCCGTGAAATCTCCCCCAGTACTTTCTCTTCCGATATCAGCTTGATGTTTCCATCCTGAAAAAATCCTACCTTTGAAGACGAGATGATCCAGAGCCTGTCCGTTCCCGCAAGGAGCCACGGATTTTCCACTGGCAACAGTCCAATGTCTTCCGGGTCCCCCTCACTGTCAACCTTCAGACTTTTGAGTGTCACCCTATCGCCATCGGATTTCTTCGGGGAAATAGACGTCCCGGTATACCAGATCCGATCATTCCAGAACGCTCCCCGTTCCGGGTTTGCGATCTCCATCCAGGAATCCTGGAAAAAAATCATGCCGGGCATGATGGCCATCATAAGTCCAAAAGGAAGAATGAACTGTAAGATGAAGAAGATGGCTCCAAAAATTCCGGCCGTGATGGTGAACTTCCGTTTGTGTTCCTCTGACAAATAGCCGCTTGGCGCCTTTTGACTATCCGGAGGTA
>CAWFSX010000047.1:0-252475 GCA_963818595.1 uncultured delta proteobacterium | reverse complement strand
TTGAATATATTCCCGAAGAGGTGTCGATCAGGGATCTCAAGAAGGTTATTGAAGAAGCGGGTTATCAGGTTCTCGAAGTCAAAGAAGAGGATATCGCTTGAAAAAGAAAGGCTTGCCAGGGAAGCAGAACTCCTTAAGCTAAAGCAAAAATTCATCATTGGTGCTGTTCTCCTCGTTCCTATCCTTATTCTCATGTACGGTGGTTCACTTCTTGAAAAGTGGATAGGCCTTTCCTTGGGGACAAATTTCTTTACCCAATTTCTACTGGCCACCCCTGTCCAATTCTGGGCAGGCTGGCAGTTTTATGTTGGGTTCTGGAAGGCGACCAAGCATAAGACCAGTGATATGAACACATTGATCGCTGTAGGGACCTCAGCGGCTTATCTCTACAGTCTGATCGTGACCTTTGTCCCCCACCGGATCATGGTCAAAGGCCTGATGATGATGGTCTATTTTGATACCTCTGCAGCCATCATCGTCCTCATCCTTCTTGGAAGATTCTTAGAAGCGAGGGCAAAAGGGAAGACTTCAGAGGCGATTAAAAAGTTGATCGGCCTTCAGCCCAAGACAGCCAGGGTCATTCGAAATGGGAACGAATTGGATATTCCAGTTGGGGAAGTTAACATAGGGGATATCGTCGTGGTTCGCCCCGGTGAAAAAATTCCAGTAGATGGAATCGTCAAAGGGGGTTACTCCTCTGTCGATGAATCCATGGTGACAGGGGAATCCTTACCCGTTGAAAAGAAGAGCAGTGATTCTGTTATCGGTGCGACAATCAATAAGACTGGAACATTTAGATTCGAAGCAACCAAGGTTGGAAAGGATACGGTTCTTGCTCAAATCGTCCGGCTGGTTCAAGAGGCCCAGGGATCGAAACCTCCGATTGCCCGGATGGTCGATGTCATTGCCAGCTACTTTGTTCCGGTTGTCATCTCCATAGCAATCATCACTTTCATCGTCTGGTATTTCTTCGGACCTCATCCGGCACTCACCTATGCCTTTCTCAATTTCGTTGCAGTTCTCATCATCGCATGCCCTTGCGCTTTGGGATTGGCAACTCCCACCTCCATCATGGTGGGAACAGGGAAAGGCGCAGAAAATGGAATTTTGATTCGAGGGGCAGAGGCCCTGGAGACGGCACATCAATTGAATACCATTGTGTTGGATAAGACTGGGACATTGACCAAAGGCGAACCTTCGGTAACAGATATCATTGAGTCCGATAAGTTTACCCAGAGAGAAATCCTGACCCTGGCGGCCTCGGCCGAAAAGGGATCCGAGCATCCTTTGGGTGAGGCGATTGTGAAAAAGGCAAAAGAGGAGGATTTAAATCTTCTGGATTCGAAAGACTTTCAAGCCATTGCAGGTCATGGGATTGAGGCAACGATCGATTCAAAAAGAATCCTTCTTGGAAATTTAAGGTTGATGGAAGAAAAAAAGGTGAGTTTAAACGGTTTATCGAATAAAGCAGAACAGCTTTCCAATGAAGGAAAGACATCCATGTTTTTGGCGGTGGATGGGGAGGCGGCCGGGATCATTGCTGTTGCAGATACATTGAAGGAAAATTCAAAGGAAGCTGTGGAAGCGTTTCACCGAATGGGATTGGAAGTGGTGATGCTTACGGGTGATAACCAACGAACCGCCAAAGCCATTGCGAATCAGATTGGAGTTGACCGTGTTCTGGCAGAAGTCCTTCCTGAGATGAAGGCAGAGGAGGTAAGAAGGCTTCAATCGGAAGGAAAGAAGGTTGGGATGGTGGGTGACGGCATCAATGATGCCCCCGCCTTAGCTCAGGCCGATGTAGGCATTGCGATTGGAACAGGAACCGATGTGGCGATGGAATCCTCAGATATCACACTGATCGGCGGGGATTTGAGAGGGATCGTGACGGCCATTGCCTTAAGTAAGGCGACCATTCGGAATATCAAACAGAACCTCTTCTGGGCTTTTGCTTATAATACGATTCTCATTCCGGTGGCCGCAGGCGTTCTTTTTCCATTTTTTGGCATTCTTCTCAATCCTATCTTCGCCGCAGGAGCCATGGCGTTTTCATCAGTCACGGTGGTTTCGAATGCACTAAGACTTCGGAGGTTTAAACCTCCAATGAACTAACTTCGATGGAACATTGGAATGATGGGTGGAGCATTAAAACCTGTTTTTTCAATATCCAATATTCCAATTCATTCCATTCTTCCAATATGAAAGAAAGGAGAATCCTATGACAAAGTTTTTTGATGACAACTCATTATCGATCGGTAATACCCCCATGGTTAAGATCAACAGAATGGCCCAAGGACTTAAAGCCACCATCCTTGGCAAGATTGAAGGTCGTAACCCTTCCTATTCGGTCAAGTGCCGGATTGGAGCAAGTATGATCTGGGCTGCAGAGAAGCAAGGATTGCTCAAACCCGGGATGGAGATCATTGAGCCGACAAGCGGAAACACAGGCATTGCATTGGCCTTTGTGGCTGCTGCAAGAGGGTATAAACTTAATGTGACCATGCCCGAGACCATGTCGATGGAAAGGCGGAAAGTGCTCGCCATTCTTGGTGCAAACATCATCCTCACACCAGGTGCCAAGGGGATGAAAGGGACAATCGAAGAGGCCGAACGGATTGTGGCATCGAGCCCCAATTACTATATGCCCCAGCAGTTTAAGAATCCTGCCAACCCGGAGATTCATTTTAAGACCACTGGTCCAGAGATCTGGGAGCAGACGAACGGCGGGATAGATGTCCTCGTCTCCGGAGTGGGCACAGGTGGGACCATTACAGGTGTATCGCGATATATTAAGGGAGAAAAGAAGAGGAAGATTATCAGCGTTGCCGTCGAACCAGTTGAAAGCCCTGTCATCACACAACGTCTTGCGGGGCAGGAGCTTAAGCCTGGGCCCCATAAGATTCAGGGGATTGGTGCTGGATTCATTCCAGACACTCTGGATTTGTCTATGGTGGATCGTGTTGAACAGGTCACCAGTGAAGAGGCGATCGAACATGCAAGACGACTATCCCGCGAGGAAGGAATTCTTTCGGGTGTCAGTTGCGGTGCAGCGATTGCCGTCGCTCTAAGGCTTGCAAGAAGTGGGGAGTTTAATGGAAAAACCATTGTCGCGGTACTGCCCGATTCTGGCGAACGCTATCTAAGCGGGCCACTCTTTGTAGGAGTTTTCGATGAAGCCGGTCTTCCGAGGATCTAAATTATGGGATTGTTAGAGATAAGATGTAACTCAGCCCTTTAGGGCTGATATTCAGGGCTAAAGCTCTGAGCAACGTAACTCGACTCTTCAGGGTGGATGGATTGACTTCCAGATATGGTATTTGATCTAAGAGAACCATTTCCTAAGAGGCCAAGATTAAAAGACTTTGATTATAGGGGAACCTATGCTTATTTCATAACAATTTTAACAAACGACCGTGCTATATATTTCAGGGAACCTACGGTAGTCAAGGGTATTATTAATATTTTGAACGAGACCGCCGTATTAGAAAAATTCAAAGTTTTAGCTTATTGTTTCATGCCTAACCATCTCCATCTGCTGGTAATAGGACAGGATGATCGGTCTAATGCCAAAAAATTTGTAAGCCTTTTCAAACAAAAAAGTGGATACTGGTTTAAGAAGAATTACAATGAGAATTTGTGGCATATTAGCTATTATGACCACATCTTGAGGAAAGAAGAAAGCATAGAGGGTGTTGCATCCTATATTTTAGAGAATCCTGTGAGAAAAGGTTTTGTTTCTGACTACAGAGAATACCCTTTTAGTAGATCTTTTTTGTAGGCCAACCATTCAAGGTTAACTATGATCAAGGCTAAAGCCTTGAGTTACATGTTCTGTAGGGTTTGTAACTCAGCCCTTTAGGGCTGATAAATAAAAAGGGGGAAAAATATGATTTCTGGAAAACGATTCACCTCAAAGAGATTCTTCATTAGCCTTTTTATTCTAATCCTCATTCTGTTTAGCGCGGGACAGGCTTTCTCGATTACGGAGGACGAAAAGAATAATATCGCTGTCTATGAGAAGGTGGCGGATGGGGTTGTCAACGTCACCAGCACGGCTATCCAGATGGATTTTTTATTTAATGCCTTTCCAACTCAGGGATCAGGGTCAGGCTCCATCATTGATACGAAGGGTCATATTTTGACTAACTATCATGTGGTGGCCAATGCCCAAAAATTAGAAGTGACCTTGGCAGACGGATCGAAATGGCCTGCCAAATTGATTGGTTCAGATCCAGATAATGATTTGGCAGTGATCAAGATTGATCCTCCTAAAGAAAAATTGAAGGTCATTCCAATGGGAGATTCAAAAAGTTTGAGAATCGGGCAGAAAGTCCTCGCTATTGGAAATCCTTTCGGCTTGCAGAGAACATTGACCACAGGGATTATTAGCTCTCTCGGTCGGACGATCCGCTCCGAGGCGGGGACCTTAATCGAAGATGTCATTCAGACTGATGCTGCCATCAACCCAGGAAATTCCGGAGGGCCCCTGCTCAACTCGGAAGGAGAAATCGTTGGAATCAATAGTGCCATCATCAGCCCAACCGGTGGAAATGTGGGCATTGGTTTTGCCATTCCCGTTAATACGGCAAAACGAGTGGTTCCTGAGCTTGTTTCAAAGGGTTATGTCACGTATCCTTATATAGGTGCCACCATTCAATCTCTCATCCCAGAGATGGCAAAGGATCTTAAGCTTAAAATAGAACGAGGAGCGATGATTTCGGAAGTAGTAAAAGGCGGTCCCGCTGATAAGGCTGGTCTGAAAGGGGGAAATCAGCGGATTCAGGTTGGCAATATGATTGTGCTCGTAGGTGGAGATATCGTGGTAAAAGCGGATCAAAAAGAGGTAAAGACCAGTGATGAATTCATCCATTATATTCGTGAGAAGAAACCAGGAGATACGATCCTGCTTAAAGTGTTTCGCAAGGATGGTTTGATCGACGTGAAAGTGACCCTGGGAGAGAGGCCGAGGAGGAAATAACCTCATCTTTAATTTTAGATTTCAGATTCAAGAATTGAGATTTTTCGATCTAAAATCTGCAATCTAAAATCTGCAATCTAAAATATGCAATGATTAATGAATGATCCTTTTTATATTCAATGGCATATCACCAACCTCTGTAATCTTCGCTGCCACCACTGTTATCAAGAAGATTTTTCAAATAGAAACGATTTAGATTGGTCAAAGCTTAAAAAGGTATCCGATAACGTCCTTTTCACTTTAAAGGAATGGGGTAAAACAGCCTGTATTCATCTCACTGGTGGAGAACCCCTATTAAAACCTGAACTCTTTCTCCTCTTGAATGATTTGAATCAACAATCAGCGGTTGAAGAGCTGGGAATCATCACCAACGGTCTTCTGATCGATCCAGAGTTGACGAGAAGATTATCTGATTTTTCTAAATTAAAGAAGATGAAGATCTCTCTTGATGGAGGAGATGCAGAGACGAATGACTCGATTCGCTCAAAAGGAACTTTTGACAAGGTGATTCGAAACCTTCCCTATATTAAAGAGGTAGGAAGATTTGAGATCCTCTTGATGTTCACGGTGATGAAAAGGAATTTTAAGAGCCTGCCCTCCTTCTTAAAACTCTGTCAGGATTCGGGCATTGATGGATTGATCATTGAACGGTTTATTCCTTTAGGTAGGGGAAAAGAGATCATGAACGAAGTCCTCAGCCAAGGAGAATGGAAGGAAATGATAGGAATGCTTTTAGATTTTTTCCCAACCGAGGGAGAAGAGCAGCCCTTTCTTCCTTATCAAGCGTTCCAGATAAATTTTAATGACGGGGAACCCGAACTCTTGGGAGCTCCTTGTGTCGTAGGGTTGGATGGTCTTTGCATCATGCCAGAGGGAAATGTTCTCCCTTGTCGGAGGTTTCCCATTTCCATAGGGAATCTTTTGGCAACTCCCTTAAAACAGATGTGGGAGGAATCAGAGTTCTTGGAGGAATTGAGGAGAAAAGAGAACCTTAAAGGTAAATGTGGAAGATGTAAAATAAAAGACTGTCGGGGTTGCCGAAGCTTAGCCCTTGCCTTGACTGGCGACTATCTCGAAGAAGACCCGCATTGCTGGTACCATGACCAATAATATGGACTTTTAAAAAAGACCACCTAAAAAATGAACGATGACAACTCCATAAACATCTCTTGCCCCTTATTTAAAAACATTGTTTAAGCACTTGTTTTATGGTAACATCTCAATCTAAATTTCGAAGGAGGTTAGTCTTGTATGGACGTTCGGAACATTTTAAAAAAGATTGAGAAAACCGAAATTCCCAAAGTGAACAAGGTAGCTGTTGCCTACTCTGGAGGGTTGGATTCTTCACTCGCCATTGAATTGCTCAGGAGAAAATATAAGGCAAAAAAGATTCTCCCCATCACGATTGATGTGGGGCAAGGGGAGGAGGAAATTTTTGAAAGCCGGAGGAAGGCGAGAATCCTCAAAATAAAACCTCTCTTTTTTGATCTTCTAAAGGAATTTACAGAGGTCTGGATCGCGCGGGCCATTCAGGCCAACTCGGATTATCTGGGTTACCCTGTCTCCACCTCCATGACGAGGCAGATCGTCGCGCGAAAAGTAGCAGAGGTTGCCCGGGCACAGGGCTGCGATGCCATCCTCGAGGGTTCGAGCGGAAAGGGGAATGATCAGTATCGCATGCACAATGTCTTCAAGATGTTTGCACCTGAGCTGAAGATCCTTGTCCCGGTGCGAGATTTCGATTTAACCCGATTGGAAGAGGAGGCGTTGTGTCGGGCCTGGGGTGTCCCCGTGACAGAGATGATCACCGGGGGGGATGATAAGACGATGTGGTGTCGATCCATTGCCAGTGGGGCGATCGACCTGAATCAGTCGCTCCCGGACGATATCTGGATGTGGTATTGGCCCATCGAAAGAGCTCCGGATGAACCCTCTTTTGTTACCTTAGAATTTGAAAAGGGGATTCCCACTAAATTAAACGGGAAGCGGAGACCCTTGGGAGAGATCATCCCCGTACTCAATACGATCGGTGGGATGCATTCCATTGGCAGGATCGACATGTTTGAAGACGGGATAATGGATCTGAAGAGTCGGGAGATCTATGAGGCGCCTGGGGCGGCGATTCTCCTCAAACTTCATCGAGACCTGGAGCAGTTCTGCCTCACCAAGGATGAGATTCAGGTGAAGAAAGGAATCGATCAGAAGTGGGCCTACCTGATCTACCATGGAATGGCTTACCATCCATTGCGATCTGATTTGGATGCCTTCATCGAACAGTCTCAAAAAGTGGTCAACGGGAAATATAAGGTCAAACTCTTTAAGGGGAACATTGAGATCATCTATCGAGAATCGAAGACGAGCCTCTTCTCGCCGGAGATCCGTTCCATTAAAGCCACGGGTTTTGACCAGAGACGTTGTGCCGATGCGGCTTTCGTTCGCGGGCTTCCCTTCGAAATCTTAGCCAAAAGGAAAAAGAAATAGGGAGTTATTCGATGAAGATTGAAAAATTATGGGGTGGGCGGTTCGAAGAACTACCCTCTAAGGAGATGGTCGATTTTCTTTCGGGAAGAGATGTCAAGGGGATCCCTCCATGTGATGAAAAATTGATCCCATACGATCTCTGGGGAAATCGAGCACACGTCCTCATGCTCTGTCATCAGGGTATCCTCTCCAAGCAGGATGGAAGGAAAATTCTTAAGGGATTAAGAGAATTAGGAGCGCTTCATCAAAAAAGGAAGTTTAGGTTGGATGCGTCAAAGGAGGATGTCCACTCCAACATCGAAAGTTTCCTCATTGAACGACTGGGTATTGAATCCGGAGGAAAGGTCCATACAGGGAGAAGTCGAAACGACCAGATTGTTCTCGATATGCGTCTTTACCTTCGAGACCAGACTTTGGAATTTGTTGAGGGATTGATTTTTCTGATGGAGGCACTTCTCCGTAAGGCTGATGAACACCGATTGACGATTATGCCTGGCTATACCCATCACCAGCATGCCGTCCCCACGACGTTCGGTCATCTTCTCCTTTCTTTTGCTGAATCCCTTGAACGAGATGTTCAGAGATTTGCACACTGGTTCGATCTCTTCAATAAAAATCCTCTGGGAGCGGCAGCAGGCTATGGAACGACTTTCAACCTGGATCGGCAGCTGACCTCAAAGTTCCTTGGTTTTAATGGACCCACCGAGAATGTGACGGATCCCATTACCCAGCGATGGGAACCCGAAACAGAATTGGCCTATGATGTAGCCGTCATGATGGATCATCTCTCTACGATGGCCCAAACTTTTATCCTTTTATCCGCAAACGAATTTAATATGGTCCGGCTCAATGATCGACATTGCACTGGCAGTTCGATCATGCCGCAGAAGCGAAATCCCTGTTCCTTGGAGGTGATTAAGGCAAAGACCTCTTTTGCTCATGGAATGTTGGTCAGCCTGCTTTCCGCAGGCAAGTCTCTCTTCATGGGATATAACCGGGATACCCAGTGGACGAAGTATTGGATCATGGACTTGGTGGATGAATCGAAACCTGCCCTTTCCGTGATGACCGAAGTCATTCGACTTCTTCAAATCAATAAGGCTCAAATGCTTAAGCAGGCTGAGGAGCAGTTTGGCGGAGCTACCTCCTTGATGGAATGGATGGTCCGTCAAGGTTCCCTCCCGTTGCGGAAAGCCAAAATGGTGGTCGAGAGGGCAGTCAAATATTCAGAGAAGGAAGGGAAAGGAAAGGTATCCTATCAGAGTTTAAAGAAAGCCCTTACGGAGATGAAGGTTGCTCTTTCGATCACAGAAGAGAATGTGGAGGAGATGCAGAGACCGGAAAAAATATTGGCTCAAACCTCATCCATGGGGACACCTGCAGAGAAAAGGATAAAAGAAAATATCGGGTCGCTTCAAAAGAAGGTTCGAATCAACAGGGATTGGGTCATCCATCAGCGAAAGGGGACAGAAAAAGCAAAGGCCTTAATGTTCAAAATGGAGAAACAGTTGGGACGTTGAGTATTCATCCATGGAATATGGAAGGGTGGCGGATAAGGAATTGGAATCGGAAAGAAAAAGTTTATAAAGAAAGAGCATGGCGAAAGCCTCACCTTGATGAAACAGATCAAAAAACTTTTGGATCCCAACGGCATCATGAACCCGGGTAAAATTTTTGATTAGCATAGGATATAAAGAAATAACATCTTTCTTTCATGATTCAATTTAACTTACTGCTCCAGATTTTTCTTGCCGTTTTTTTATTACGGTCAGGAACTCAAATCTATCTAAATTGGCTTAATCTTTCTTATCTCCGCCAACATGGGGAAAGAGTTCCCGAAACTTTTCAAGATATCATCGATCCCGAGAAACTTAAAAGGATTTCTGCTTATACGGTCGATTCTGAACGTTTTCAAATGATTGCCACTCTGGCAAATCAAGGCCTTTTCCTAATCATTTTACTATCCGGATTCTTACCATGGTGGGTGAGGACCATCAGTTTATGGGAATATGGGCCGATTGCGAGCGGCTTGATATTCTTTGCTGTGATTTCGGTTTTTACAAATCTGCTCCACATTCCCTTCAATCTCTATGAAACATTTGTGATTGAAGAACGTTTTGGATTTAATGTGATGAGCTTCAAAATATGGATTTCGGATCTCATTAAAAGCCTCGTCATGGTAGTCATGTTGGGTGGCCTGCTTCTGGGCCTTTTCTTAGCCTTGGTCATTCATGGAGGAGATATCTGGTGGGTATGGGCATGGATGTTGGTCGGCGGGTTTGAATTAATTTTGCTGTGGCTATTTCCAGTGGTCATTCTTCCTCTGTTCAACAAAATTGATCCGATTGAAAATAAAGGACTCGAAGACCGTATCAGGACATTGATAGAGAAAGTTGGACTCCGTGCTAAGGGGGTCTTCAAAATGGATGCGAGTAAGCGAAGCAAGCACACGAATGCTTTTTTCGTTGGCCTCGGTCGTACAAAACGGATTGTCCTCTTCGATACTCTCTTAGCCTCTCATACCGAAGAGGAGATTCTGGCTGTCTTAGCCCATGAAGCAGGGCACTGGAAGAAAAAACATGTGCTCCGGATGCTTATCCTTTTAGAATTATTATCTCTTGTCTCTTTTTTTGTAGTCTCTAGACTCTTGAACTGGCCATTGCTTTATCAAACATTTGGCTTTCAAGAATTTAATGTCTATGTTGGATTATTTCTCATCGGAACCTTCATCAGTCTGTTAGGCCATTTCGCTCAGCCATTGGAATCGGCAATCTCCAGGAAGTTTGAGCTCGAAGCAGATGATTTTGCATCGGAGCTCATGAAGACAGCAGAACCGATGTGTTCTGCCTTGAAACGACTCACTGCTGATAACCTGGCCAATCTGAACCCTCATCCTCTTTATGCATGGTTCTACTACTCTCATCCTCCTTTGGGCAAAAGAATTGAAAGACTTACTGTTTCTAATCATGGATAGGGAGATGAGGGGATGAGGAGAGGAGGGAGGTGCAATTCAGGAATTGAAGGATTAAGGGGATTAAGAAATTGAAAATGATTGCCAAATCCCTTATGGAAAACGAAAACAATTAACTATTTGTTCCATTCGGTATCATTCGTTTCATTCGAAATTTTAAAAATGGAGGTTATATGGATCTCAAGGTTTTTGAGAAGATGAATCCCCAGAACTTAAAAATTACATACAATTTTTACTCTGGCATTACCGGGTCATCGATGCCTTCTGGTTTCTCTATGTGGCAGAAAAATTCGATCAACCCACCGCAGAACGGCTCAATGAACAGGTCTGGGGTAGGGTGGCTGGAATGGCTGCGAAGGACCTGATGCAGCGTTTCGATATAAAGGAGAAAGGTCTCAAGGGGTTTGTAAAAGCCTTGAGATATTTTCCGTGGGCCATCCTGGTGGGCTATCAGATTGAAGAAAAAGAGGACGAAGTGATCATCACTGTTCCTAATTGTCCTACCCAAGAAGCCCGCCTCAAAAGGGGATTAGAAGAGTTTGTGTGTAAAGAGATGCACCGAGGTGAGTTTGTGGGCTTCGCAAGAGATATCGATGAGCGTATCCAAGTAGAATGTCTTTTTGCTCCGCCCGATCCCCATCCCAAAGATATGTTTTGTAAGTGGAGATTTACTTTAAGAAAATAGCGGCAACCTCGGTATCCCTGTTTTTCCAATTTCTGAGGCCTTATATTAAATCTAAGCTTCGCTCTTTCTCCGGGTGTTCCGAAAGGCTAAAGCAGCCCTTAAATAGGAAACGATTAAAGGATGAGGGTTCTCGGGCCTTGAGGAAAGTTGAGGGACGAAAAAGTGTGGCAACATAAAAGGGATGATCGATTAATTCCACGATTCTGACTTCTCCCTCAAGATCTAAACCTGTGATTTTAAGTTTTCCTCTGTCGAATCTGTCGCGGAACTGTGGATTGAGACCATAGTTGCATTGAAATTGCTCCATGACCTCTTGTTTCCCATACGCACGATGGGTATAGGACCCCGGTGTAATCTTTATGGTCTCAGTCTTTCCAACAAGGGAGCAGGATAATTTATTGATCAACAATGTGGGTGCGCCCGGGGCCGATTCCTCGTGCTCAGCATCCTGGATACCCAGAACATTCCGTGCATACTCTACCAGAGTATGTTGGAAGCCTCCTCAGGTTCCGATAAACGGCCAACCCATTTCCCGGGCGAACCGGATAGCCTCAAGGGCCCCATCCATACTCTTGTATGGACTACCGGGACCACACCAAAGGGCATCGAACTGCTTCAGTGTAGCCCTTCCCGACCGATCTGTCAGTGACAGCGTTGGAAGCCAAGTAGAACCCACTGATACAGATAGGATGCTGGCGGCATGGTCCAAGGCTTCATTGCTGGCGGTGTGAGAACGAGATTTGGGATCATAATCTCCTATGATTCCTACTTTGAGTGGTTGATTCATTTCCCCGAGTTAACCGGCTCGCACTTTTTTTGCACGTCCGATTGAGCGTCTTAGGCCGGTAGATTTTCTCGCAATCTTTATAAGGGAACGTAGCGCATCATTTACAGCGTCTTCGGTAGGAAATGCTTTAGCCACATCAGGACTAATGAGAACCAAATTCGTTCCCCTTTTATATGATTCAAAATATTTGCCACGAATACCAGGACCGAGGTCTTCACGTCGATACTCAGCACGCAATTCGTCAAACTTAGCCTTGTTCATATATCCTCCTCTCTTGGCGAGTCTAGGTGTCATATGTTTGTTTTGTAAACCATCCAACGAGTCTGTAGAAAAACCCTCTTACCAAAATTAAGGGGTGGTTTTCGGGAGCCAACTTGATCCTTTCCAGGCATGAGATCGTTGATTGTTGCGCATTCTATGAGATCACTTTTTTCTGCATCTTGCCCAAGGATCTGTTTGGGAACTTTTTCTACAACCTCAACGGGCGAAGTCAGCGGTGGCTGTACCTTCTGAAGTGATTTATTGGCCTAATCCAATTTCTTCTTCGCCGGGCGGACCTCGTAAAGCTCCTGATCTTCTCTGACAAGGCACGCGCGCTCTGTGGTTGCCTTCTCAAAAATCAGCTTTGAACTGGAAAAGAGGTCGGGGTTTTCGGCCTTCAAATATCGTGCTGCCATCCGGCAATACTCCGGATCGATTTCAACACCGATGCTGTTCCGACCTGTTCTCAGAGCTGCGATCATCGTCGTGCCTGATCCGCAAAACGGGTCAAGCACGGTGTCTCCGATGAAAGAAAACATGCGGACGAAACGGGTCGCCAGTTCCAGAGGAAATGGGGCGGGATGGTGTTTAGTTGATGCTCCCGGGATATTCCAGATCTGCTGAAACCAACGGTCGAACTCTTCCTTGGATATCATGCTTGCTTTGCGCTGTGACTCAGTCGGCTTTCGGTATCCGCCGGGTTTTCGCTGCATGAGGATGAATTCCATATCGTTCTTGATGATGGCGTTGGGTTCGTACGGCTTGCCCAAGAACTTGGACCCGTTCGGCACCTCGTAGGATGCATTGGCGATTTTGTGCCAGATGATCGGATTCAGGTTGTCAAAGCCGATCCGCCGGCAGATGACGCAAATGTCTGCATGGAGGGGGAACACCAAGTGTCGCCCAAAATCGCGTCTTGCCACGCAGACATCGCCGACAACGCACACCAACCGTCCTCCGGGAACAAGAATACGGAATACATGCCTCCAGACCTTCTCCAGTTCCGTCAAGAAAGGCTTCGTAGTCCTGAATATGCCCCAGTTGGTCTGGGTTTTCGTTGTACCGTTTGAGATTCCAATAGGGCGGTGAGGTGACAACGAGATGCACCGATTCATCATCCAAGAAAGACAGGTCCCGTGCATCGCCATTGATTAGTCTGTGGATCGTTGACGACATGGTTTCACACAAAGGTCGCAACATGGGCAACAAGAATCTTTGCAAAACGCTCGACTGACAGATCGTCCGCCGGCGTCTTGTAAGCCCCTTGAGACCATCATGCGCTCGGACGAGGTGATGAAGGCAGAGGCGGTATAATGACGCTCCAACACGAGCTTCCGACAGAACAGTTCGTACCGGCGCATATACGATGCGCCGACAAACTCCGGGAAAACCTTGAAATGAGGTTCCTGGACACTGACAGGACGATTGGATGCCTCGCAGTCCTCCAGCATGAAAAAGTAGCCGAGAAAGGGTTGAGGACTGTTCAAGATATGCTTGTTCTCGAAAGGCCGTCCAAAGATCAAGGGCACTGCCCATCGCCTCTTCGGTCCGGTTATTGAAATTGTTGCCGAAAGAAGGGCCGACTTGTGATTTGGCCTCGATCGCAGCGATCAATGTCCGCTCTCGGACAACAAGGAGGTCCCATTCCTTGGTTGGTCTGAAGAAACCGGGAAGTTCGACGGCCTTCTTTCTGAAGATGTAACTTCTGAGGAATTCCCGCCTGTGTGATAAGTTCTGTGAAGAGGTCAATAAAACCGTCCATCTGCGCGCCGCCGGTCACTGCGCTACGGAGACCTTGATCGGCCTTGCCGCCTTCTTCCTGTTTCTTCCGCTGGGCAGATCGCGTTTCCCAGTAGTGGGCAACCGCCTTGGCGGTACGATCATGTAGGTTCTTCAAGATGTCAGTCTGATTCATACTTCAAGTTTATCAGATTCTTTTCTGTTTTTCCATTGGCCAACACGAAGTTCAGCCAGAGCCCGCAGTATGGGCGATTGGCTGGAACGACTCGTTGGACACAATTTGGCACGTTCTCAAGGTTCGATCGCATTCTCCTTTAGAAAGCCACGAAGTTCACCGAGCTTCACAGCAAACCCAAGAACAAGCTGTGTTTGGCTACGGAGATACTCAAGCACATCAGCCACTACTTGGGCCTCGGATACTTTCGAGGGTTCTTTGCCTGGCTCTTTTTTGGTATATTGAAGCCCATATTTCGTTACGGATAGTGCCTTCAGGGACGATTCTACAGACTCAGGCAATGGGGCAAGCTTACTGGAAACAACGCCGATGACGTTTCCATCCTCCAATCGCACTACTGGACCACCAGAGTTTCCCCGGTTAAATGCGGCGTTTATTACCCACTGCACCGGGAGTTTTCAGGTCCTGGTCGGTCTTCGCCAGAAAGATACCCCACAGTTAGAAGTGCGCGGAGCCCTCGATATCCCGATGGAAATCCCCATGCTGCGACTTGGTCTCCTATCTGAAGGGTGAGTGTTTGGCTAATTACGAGTGTTGGAACATTCAGCGTTGTCGTGGGATGTAGGATTGCAAGATCTCTTTTCGGATCCTTAATGACTGATTTTATTGCTACTTGCTGACCAGAGGACAGAATCAAGCTGATATCCTTGGCTTCGCAAGGCGAAACCACATGTTCTGCGGTTATTACTACACCACTTTTGTGGACGAAGCCTGTACCACTGGTGTTGCTCTTCAGATTATTTATCCGCAGCACGGAAGGAAGAGCGGTTGGAGACGTCTTACCAACAAGATGAGTTGTTACAGTACCCTCAACCTTTATGTCATTAGCTGCTTGACAAGTGGCACAGAATAGCACCACCCAGCAACAGAAAACGACTGAAGCAATAATGCTTTTCATTATGTCCTCCGATATGTCCAACAATTAATAGACGAATTTCAGATTTTCTTATAATCGGGCTTTCTTGATTTATTTCTTTACCACTTCCTGCGTCTGTTGTCTATAAAAATCATGAATGCACTTCGCATTTCCCTAAAAAACCTCTTTAACCATAATATTTCTTCATCTTTGACAGTGTGAGATTTTGGGTCAGAGATTTGGGATCAGGGATAATGAATAAAGTATTTCTTCTTTGGAATGAAGTCCATTCAGGACACTCAGGCAATATGCCGTTCTTCTTTTTCGAGATGTTCTTTAATCCACATCCTGAGAAGCGACGTATAGCTTAACCCCTTGCGTTCAGCAATCTTTGCCACCGATTTAATATCATCTGGATCAAGCCTCACTGCAACGGTCTTCTTGGGTCTTCTGACGAATTTTATCCCAGCTTCCTTTGTATCTTTGTAATAGTCCTGAAAACTGTGGGTTTCCCAGAATCTTGCAGTTTCTTCATCCGTCTTAAATTTTGGTATTTTTTTCATAATTATTTGCCTCTTGCCTTGAAATAGGTCTTCTCCCATTCGTTCATGTCTCTTGCAGTAATAACCCTGACCTCCCCTTGCCTTATAAATCTGACTACAACAAAAAGAAATCTTCCAGATTAGTTTTCCCGAAAACATAGTGTAGATTTTCCCTCCCTGATCTGATAAATGGAATCTCCTCCTCATTGAAACATACTTCTTCCACTTCCTCTGGCCTAACTGCATGTCTTGCCACATGCTCTATGCTTTCATCCGTCCATTTAATAGAACTGATCGTTTCATTTAGATTCCCATAAGCATCAGTGCCATTACCGACGATCATTTTAATGATAAGCAAACGTATTGCGTTTGTCAATATCGAGAAATATTTTTCTTGACAAAATTATTTAGTATGCTAAATATTAGCCTATAAAACTTCCTCAGAGAGGTTAATTGATGGCTGTTGAAGACCGGCTTATCTTCTTAATTTCCAAGGTATGTCAGAAACTTATCATAAACCTCCAAAAAGCCTTTTCAGAAAGCGGTGTTGAAGTAACTCCCATCCAGGTCATGCTCCTCTTTTTTCTTCAAAAGAATGATGGTTTAAGTCTCACCCAGATCAGTCAGGGATTAATGCTTGAGAATCCGACTGTCACAGGATTGATTGACCGATTGGAAAAATTGGGCTATGTGAAACGATCTGACCACCCTAATGACCGGCGTGTTTACTTAGTACATCTCACCGAAAAAGGAAACAAGGTAGCGAACAAAGCATTACCCATCGTGAAGAAGTTAAATGAAGAAATAAAAAAAGGATATTCAAAGAGAAGAAATTGAGAATTTCAAAAAGGTTTTGGTAGGAGCTTTTAATAAATTCTGATCAGGAGGATCTGCATGACAGAGATCATCGAGGAGTTGAAAAATTTTTCTCCCGAAACCATATCCCCGTATTCGGCATTGCCAAAGCAACGTCCCTTGAAAACGAGCCTTTAGGTTACAGGCCTTCGGATATGCTTACATCAGCGGAGAGCATCGTCTGCCTTGGGATACCTGTTCCAAAGGGATTATTCAAATGTCAGGAAAGATCAGAATGGACGTACTGGAGAGCTGCAAATATTCACTACCGAAACATAGATACGGTTTTGATGCGGGCTTGTAACCTCATCGAAGAAAAGGGTGAAATCGCTGTGCCTGTCTATGGCTGCTTTCCTTACAACGTCCTTGGTAAGGGCGATTTTTGGGGGTATATGAGCCTGGTGAAAATGGCTGAAGCAGTTGGTATTGGAAAGGTGGGAAAGAACGGGTTGCTCTTCAATTCTAAATACGGACCCAGGTTAATGCTGGGAGGAATTGTCACCACAGCATCCTTGCCTCGCAATGGCCTGGCCGGAGAAGGATGAGAAGGGATGTCCTGAGGATTGCTTCGTCTGCCAAGAACAATGTCCTGTCGGGGCGATTGATAAAAGCGGCAAAGTGGATAGGGTAGCCTGCATTAAGTATTCGATGAAAAGTCCGATCTTTTCACATTTCATGGGGAGAACGGCAGAAATTCCTCGAAGACATGCAGATGATCAATCATCTCACTGCGGTGGATGACCACTCCATGTATCGGTGCATTAAATGCGTTTCAGTGTGTCCTTATATTTGAGATTCATGACGGATGGAGAACCGGGTATAATCATTTACATCAAGGTTCCGATCTGCCTATTCTGCAACCAAAAGATTCTTATGGAAGGGAGCGAATCATGACCGAATGGAAAGACATCTTATGTGTATTGTGTGCCAACAACTGCGGCCTTGGAGGTCGTCACCGAAGGCAGCAAGATCATCAAAGTGAGAGGTGACAAGGAAAATCCGCGTTCGCAGGGTTATCTTTGTCGAAAAGGCGCAAATGTGCATGTACTTTCAAAATAACCCGGAAAGGCTGAAGTTTCCCCTCAAACGGGTTGGGAGATCGCTTTGAGCGCATCTCCTGGGACCAGGCCTTGGATGAAATAGCCGCTAAGCTTAAAGAAGATCGTACAAACCCATGGGCCTCGCTCCATCGCCTACATGGGAGGAGGTGGCCAGGGCTGTCATTTTGAAGCAGCCTTCGGTGTGCGCTTTTTGAATGCATTGGGGTCAAAAAATCATTATAGCCCCCTGGCCCAGGAACTTACTGGTTTTTTCTGGGTGAGTGGTAAGGCATTTGGCCGCCAGTATATGCATTCCTTTCCCGACATTCAGGGTTCGGATTTCCTTGTCTTCTGGGGAGCCAATCCGATGGTAAGCCACGATATACCCAATGCCCCAGTGGTGCTTCGTAATAAGAAAAAAGAGTCAGGGTTTTTAATGGCCGTCGTCGATCCGAGAGTGTCGGAGACAGCCAAATTAGCCGACATTCATTTACAGACTCAGACCCGGGACCGATACTCTACTGTTTAAGGCGATGATCAAGATCTTGTTAACCGAGGGGCTTGTGGCCAAAGATTATCTGGCTGCCAAAGTCGAGTGGCTTCGAAGCTATTCGAAATTGGTTTGATGATGTCGATGTTGAAGAGAACTGTCGCGTTTGCGGATTAGATTCAAGTGTTGTTCGGGAATTTACTCGGCTCTTTGCCACCCGCAAAACCGCTATGCGCAGTGACCTTGGCATCCTGATGGGACGGCACAGCACTCTTAATTCCTATTTAGAATTGATCTTGCTTACGTTAACAGGGCGTATTGGGGCCAAAGGCGGCAACGTCTTTTTGGGTCACCTGATGCCAATGGGATCCCACACGCCAGAAGAAGACCCAGGGACATGGAAAACAGTCATGACAAATATTCCTTTGATCATGGGGGTCTTTCCACCCAACGTGTTGCCGGAAGAGATCGATAACGATCACCCACAGCGCGTCCGGGCACTGATCGTCAGCGGCTCAAATCCCTTGCGTTCTTACGCTGACACAGGGGCCTATGAGAAGGCCTTCGCAAAGCTGGACTTGCTGGTAACCATCGAGGTGGCCATGAGCGAAACGGCTGTTCTATCCCATTATGTCCTGCCGGCCAAGTCGGGTTATGAAAAATGGGACGGCACATTTTTCCAATGGGGGTATCCTAATTACTACTTCGATATGCGCCGTCCTGTGGTGCAGCCAGATGGAGAGCAGGTGGAAGAAGCAACCATCTTCGTGGAGCTTGCTCAAAAGTTGGGAATGATTCCGGATTACCCATCCAAGCTTCGAGAACTGGCCAAGGACCGACTAGGTTTCGGCCTTGCGCTGATGGAATACATTCGTAGCTAATCCTAAGGTGGAGCCTTGGTTACCTTACATTTTGGCAAAGACCCTTGGGGAAGAGTTGGGGTCTAAAAATCTGTCTGCGCTCTGGGGACTGCTGGCGCGGTTTCCAATGATGCACAAAGAGGATGTTGCCCGCGCCGGTTACAAGGTGAGTCCTCTCACAGGAGAAGAAATATTTAGAGAGATTCTGAACACACCAGGAGGCGTTAAGATCGGAGTAGTAGATTCGGAAAACAACCTTTCTGTTTTAAAGACCCCTGATAAAAAAATCCACATCCATTTTCCAGAGATGGAATCATGGTTAAAAGAGGTAACACCTAAAGCCGAGGAGACCCAACTGGTGAACAAAGAGTATCCCATGGTTCTGATAGCCGGAAACCACATGGAGATGGTAGCCAATACGATCATGCGTGACCCGGCGTGGAATGAGGGGAGGCGACCCTGCACCATGCGGATAAATCCCAAGGACGCAGAGAATTTGGGGATTAGGGATGGCGATTTGGTCCTTGTCGAGACCGAAGCAGGATCCGTCAGAATTGAAGCGGAGGTGACAGATAGTTCATTCCGAGGCCAGGTGATCATTCCTCACGGCTTCGGGCTCGTGCACGGCGGAGAGACGCACGGAGCCAATGTTAACCAGCTGGCTCCAGCAAAGAATCGGGATCGTCTGGCAGCCACGCCGCTGCATCGTTATATTTCGTGCCGGGTGACGCAAGTTAGAGAAGGAGCTTTACAGGTTAGCGATCATGTAAGGCTGAGTCCGCAACAAAGTGGTGGGCTAACCCTTTCCGGAGCTCTGGCGTTTTGCCCTGTCGGGTATCAGGTACCAAAGACTAAAAGGAGGAATTGACCATGGACGAGAGGACAAAACTTTTAATTTGTTTGGGAGCTGCCAACGCAGCGAACTGTATCCCTTGTTTTGAGCATTATTTCGGGAAGACCAAAGCATGTCCAGGACTTACTCAAACGAAGAAATTCAGAGGCAATTGATCTTGCCAGCCAGGTCAAGAAAGGGGCTCATTTGGCCATAAAAAATAGGATTAATGATGTCATGGGCCGAGAAAAAGAGTACGATTTACCCTGCGATAGGCAAGCCAGTAAGTATCGTGCTGCGAGATAATTTCTTAAGGAGAGCTAAGAACCTTGCTCCTAGATGAAATCAAGGTCGTTGATCTGTAGGGTCAGGCCATTAGGCCTGTCTTTCAAGGCTAAGAGCTGAAGACACTTGCCCTACGATAGGATGTCAATCAATTCATGTTCCGGGGAATTCAGGACTGAAGATGGAATTTTGGGAAATATATGACCAATTCTATGCAAAGGTCAGGAAGTTTATCCTGGCCCTTGTCAAGGATGAATGGGCAGCGGATGACTTGATCCAAGAGACGTTTTTAAAAATTCAAAATAATTTAAAAAACCTGAAAGATCCCTCCAAATTGTCTTCCTGGATATTTCGTATTGCCTACAATCTCTGCCAAGACCATTTCCGCCAGTTGAAGAGATCACGTAAAGAAGAAAGATTAGATCAAGAGGAAATGGAGGATCTGAAGGAAGCTCTGATCCAAAAAGAATCCGATGTTCAAAAAGAATTGGAACAGCGTCAGATGGGAGAATGCGTTCAGAACCAAATCAACCTTTTGCCAGAATCCCTACGAACGGTCCTTGTCCTTTTTGATGTCATGGAGTTCAGCCATCAGGAGATTGCTGAGATATTAGGGATAACGGTTAAGAATGTAAAAGTAAGGTTGCACAGGGCTCGAAAGAAGCTAAAACCCATTCTTGAAGAAAAGTGTAGTTTTGAAAGAGATGAGAGAAATGTGCTGGTATGTATTCCCCTTAAGAGTGAGCAAAAGGTAGCAAGGCATCAAAGAGATCTAACCCATTGCTAAAGAAAAAAGGGGTGGAATCGCATGTTGAATACCCTTTCCTTTGACACCCAGAAGACCTTCTGATAAAGGATGGATGTCACACGATGCCAGATGGTTTATGGCCGTGACAAAGCATTTTGGCATCGATGCGGCGAATCGATTGAATCAGATCCGTTTGCAGGGAACTGGGGCGAGTGGAGATGAAGCGGTACATGAAAACATTAGCCTTACCGCCGGTAAAAGATTTAGAGGAGTACCTAACCCTTAAGAAGGCAGTCCTCTCCCTCTATGGTTCTGGTCTTACCGAATATGAAATCAAGACCTTAGATGATCAAACGTACGAGATGCATATGAAAAGATGTTTTGCCTATGAAAATATTGTGAGAGCCGGGATAGAGGATCGATGCGAATGCGGCATCTTCGCAAGATTGCAGGGCTGGATCGACGCCCAGGGGTTAGAACACGAACTTACTCCACCGCTGGGTAAATGCATGATGGTTTTAGGAAAGGAGTGCCGTTACACGATAAGACTTCAATTTCATTAGAACAAGGGAGGAATGAAGATAGTTTATTTCCCAGCATCCATTTCTTTTTTCAAGGCTTCGAATTCATCCAGAAAACCCCATTTCCCGATCAACCATTTCATCCGAGTCTCACCATCCATTCTTTTAAATAGGTCGGTTTCAGAATCGGAGAGGACCTGGAGAATCTGTTTGATTCCGAGATCGTCCGAAGCAAATGCGCGGGCCACTTCATAAGCAATCAGTCCCATATTTGCCTTTGGGAGGTTGGGAAACGATTTCTGAAGCAGAAAAATGCGGAGGGTAAATACTTCTTTAAGTCCTCCTCGTCGCTGAGTGGCTAAGGGATCATGAGAATCTCCCACTTCACCTTTTTCTCCCTGGATCAAGTTCATGATCGTTTGAGAAATTGGAATGGTCAGGGTGGAAGACAATGCACCTTGAGGGATTTCGTAAAAGAAGAAGAGATTTTTTAAAAGGACTGAACCCAACGGTGAGCTGTAAATTCTACTCAGAAACTCTAATAAGCAGGAACCCAGTTCATTCGAGATGACATGAGAGTGGTCAATCATTTGGGCAATCATATTCTGTTTTCTCAGCTCATCCCTTTCTCTCTCCTCCTCCTCAAGCTGTTTGCTGGTGCGCAAACAATCGCGAATCTCTTCGCAGTTTCGACACTCAGGTTTCGATAGGGTCATGGTATGGCTTTTATTAACGTTGACCTCCCTGATTGATCCGAAACAATCTTTTTTATCCATCCTGTTCCTCTCCCTTTTAGCTCAAAGTCCAATCCCCCTGCTATTCATAGACCAGAACATTTCAAGCTTGTCAAGAAAAATTTCTGAGATATTAATCGATTTGTTAACCTTTAAGAGAAATTCCGTCAAGGGGTTAAGGAATTTTGATCGAATTTGGATTAAGGGATGTGAAATATTATTCAAAAAATAGTTGACAAATTGGGAGTTGTTCTATAAAATTTTTATGAAATATAGAACACTATTCTATATACAGAACATTTAAGAGTCGCCTCAGTAATCCTGGAGTCTTTGTTGAGTGAATGACAAAAGAAAGATAATGAAGAATAGCAAAAGAGGGAAATCAGTTTATAAACCTTTGGTTCCAGCGGTGGAACAGGCATCTCGTGTCCTTCTTTGTTTAGGGGAAAGCCCTCATTTTAAGATGAAGCTGACTGAAATTTGTAAGGAGGTTGGCATTCATAAAAGCAAAGGCCATTCCATTCTAAACACGCTAAAGCAGTTTAGATTTGTAGAAAAAGATCCTGAGGTCAAAACCTACTCGTTGGGGCCCGCTTTGATTTTCCTGTCGCGGCACGTCTTGGATAACCTCCATTATCCGGAGATCGTAGCCCCTTTTCTCGAAGATCTTGCTAAGGAAACGAACGGAACTGCTCTTTTTGGTTTAATTTATGGTGAGCATCTTCTTGTGGTCGGAAAACGTGAAGGGAATCAAAATATTGGGTTTTCCATTCGTCTGGGACACAGGTTTCATATGACATTAGGTGCCCACGGGAAAGCCATGGTCGCCTTCATGCCCGAACCGGAGAGAGAAAAAATACTGACCAAAAAAAGAGTTTACTTCCATGGGTTGGAACTATCGCGACTGAACATGAAGCGGTTGAGAGAGGAGCTGACGAAGTGTCGACAACTGGGATATGCTCAGGATGTGGGCGAAATTACTGCCGGAGTCAATTTCGTCAGCGCACCGGTATTTGGGTTGCAAGAAAAAATCATTGGATGTATCATCCTCATCGGAACCTTTGCGGAGAGCTTTGATTGAGAAATACGGTCCCAAAACGGCTGATGTGGCAAGGAGAGTTTCATATAAGCTCGGCGCCGATGTGAAAAACTTCTATAAAATGTGATTAAAAACCTTTCTCGAGGAGTTTTGTTTATGAAATATTGGAACCCCTATTTAGAGACCTTACCCAGAAAAGAATACAACGAGATCGAACTTTCCTATTTTCGAAACATGCTTTCCTATGCAAAGGAGCATTCCATTCTGTATCGAGGAAAAACTGAAAGGCATCGAATGCAGGGATATCAAATCGTTTGACGATCATCAAGAAGATTCCCTCACCGAAAAAGAGGAGATGAGAAAATACCAGGAGATGGACCCTTTTCCTTACGGAGGGACTGCTGGGAAGCGATATCCGGGAAGTGACCACCTTCAGGCAGACCAGCGGCACAACCGGAAAACCCATTTACGTTCCAGAGACCTATGAAAGCTGGCAATGGAGGATCGAGGCCTGGTGCCACATCCTCTACATGGCCGGATTCAGGCCCCATCATCGAATCTTTCTTCCCTTCGGCTATAATGTCTATGTCGCCTTCTGGGAGGCCCATTATGCCTCGGAAAAGCTGGGCTGCGAACTCGTCCCTGGAGGAGCCCTCGACACGAAGGGAAGGATCAATAAGATCCTCGAAATCCAGGCCAATGGCATGATGAATACCCCGACCTACGGGCTTCACATCGCCGAGGAGGCAAAGAACATGGGCATCGATCCGGCCACTCTCGGAATCGAAAGGATGCTCTGCGCCGGAGAACCGATGCCGTCCGCGACGCAGAAAGAGACTGGAAGAAGCTCTATCATTGTCATGTTTTCGATCATATCGGCGGAACAGAACCCTGCGCATGGGCCGGGATGTGCGAGGCAAAAGACGGTATGCATGTCATCGAACCCTTCTTTTTGGTTGAGATCCTCGATCGTGAAACACTTCAAAAAGAGGTGGAGGAAGGTGAGATCGGAGTGGCCGTGGTGACTCCTCTCGGTCGCAGATCCTTTCCCCTGATACGGTTCAATACCAAGGACCTGGTGATCAAGGGAAAGGAGACCTGCTCCTGCGGAAGAACCTCCAAGAAAGATCAAAGAGGTGGTGGGCAGAATCGATGATCTCAGAAAGATCACGAGGGGTGCTCTTCTCTCCCAAAACCGTGGAGGAGGTCATCCGAAAGGAATTTCAGGAGGTCGAGGAGTTCGAGATCGTTGTGGAGAGAAGGGGTCTGATGGATGATGATCATCCTCAGGGCAGAGGTGAATCCTCCAGCTTCCGGTCGAGAGCGATCGAACAGACGAAGAACCGGCTGCTGCGAAGAGTCTGAAGATCGCAACGAACCTGTCCTTTCATGTGATCATTGAGCCTCCGGGTTCGCTTCCGCGATATATGCTCAAGGCCAAACGTTTTAAAGATATGAGGGAAGGTGAGAAAAATGAATGAACAGATAAGAAAAGAGATCGAGAAGCTTGAGGAAAGCGCCACAAGGCTGCAGACGCTCGCACAGGATAATCCTGCCATCCTCAAGAATGCTGAGATCATATTGACCTTTGTCTACATTCTTAAGTTTATCACCCCTGAGAAAGGTAAGGAGGAGAACTGATGGAAGAGATTAAAAAAATTCGAACCGCTTGCCGAAGTTGCCACGGAGGCTGCGGCATCATCGCCCAGGTCAAAGATGGGAAGGTGATCAAAGTCGAGGGGGATCCGAATTCCCCCATCAGCCACGGAACCCTGTGCAGCAAGGGGTTGGCCATCACGCAATTGGCCTACCATCCTGATCGGATCCTCTATCCCATGAAAAGAAAGGGGGCCAAAGGAGAAGGGCAAATGGGAACGAATCTCCTGGGACGAGGCCCTGAATACGATCGCGGAAAAATTCAAAAAGGTGATTGCTGAATACGGGCCGGAATCGATCGTTGTGGGTCAGGGGACCGGCAGGGATTATGAAAGTCATCTTTACCGTTTTGCCAACCTCCTGGGAACTCCCAATGTTCTGACCGCCGGGCACATGTGCTATGTCTCAAGGGTTGGGTCAACCCTGATTACCTGCGGCACACTGCCTATCGCCGACTATGAAGGCGGGCCCAAATGCATCGTCATGTGGGCCTGCAATCCGCAGTGGACGAACCCGGATGAATACAAAGGAGAAAATTTCTGGAGGGCCTATAAGAAAGGGGCCAAGCTGATCTGCATCGATCCTCGCAAGGGATTCATTGCAAATAAAGCAGACCTCTGGCTTCAAATTCGTCCGGGCACAGATGCTGCTCTTTCACTGGGCTTTCATCACGTGATCATCGAGGAAGAGCTCTACGACAAGGAGTTTGTGGACAATTACATCAACGGCTGGGATGCCTTCAAAGAAAGGGTGATGAAGGATTATCCTTTGGAAAAGGTAGAAGAGATCACCTGGGTGGACAAGGACCTCATTCGGAAGGCAGCGAGAATGTATGCCACCACCAAGCCAGCCTGTATCCATTGGGGTGTCCCCACGGAACAGACTAACAACTGCGTCAATTACACACGCGCGACGACTGGACTGATGGCGATCACAGGCAATCTGGACGCTCCAGGAGGGAACGCTCTTTTTGTGAACCCACCCACGCGGACGGTGGCTGAATTTTCCCGCCATAGGGATCTTTCTCCGGAGCAGCAAAAGAAGAGGCTGGGTGGAGATCAGTTTAAGCTCGGCGCCAGGGTGGCCCTGATCAATCCCAAGAAGGCATGGGATGCCATTCTCACCGGCCAACCCTATCCTCTTAAGGCAGGGATTCTATGCGGCAGCAATCCAGTGGTAACGAGGGCCAATGCCAAAGAGGCTTACGAGGCGCTGAAGAAAATGGAGTTCCTCGCCGTCATCGATTTCTTCCTCACACCGACAGCAGAGCTGGCTGATATCTTCCTCCCTTCAGGCACCTGGCTTGAACAAAACCACGTCGCAGACAACTGGAAACGACACGGCTATGTGTTAGCCAGACAGAAGTGCGCCCAGATCGGGGAATGCTGGCAGGACCACAAAATTTTCTTGGAATTAGGCAAGACGAATGGGCCAGGAATGGCCGAACACGGTAGAGGATGCCCTCGATTACCTGCTCGAACCCTCTGGACTGACCTGGGAGCAATTCAAAGAGAAGGGATATCTGCGAGGCGAAATGGTTTATTATAAATACAAGCAGCGGGGCTTCTCCACTCCTACCAAGAAAGTGGAACTCTATTCGACCATTCTGGAGAAATGGGGATATGATCCCCTTCCCAAATATGTCGAAGTTCCCGAGAGCCCGGTTTCCACACCCCATCTCCTTAAAGATTACCCGTATATCCTTAATGCAGGACTACGAACGCCTACCTTTTTCCATTCGGCAAACCGACAATATACCGGCGTTGAGGGAGATCCGACCTGATCCCATCGTGGAGATCCATCCTGAGACAGCCCAAAAGCATCACATTAAAGACGGTCAATGGGTTTATATTGCATCGCCGAGAGGACGCATCAAGCAGCGTGCAAAACTAAACATCAACATTGATCCAAGGGTGGTTGTTGCAGAGCATGGGTGGTGGTATCCAGAACAAAAAGACCCGAGTCATGGTTGGAACGTATCCAATGTCAATATCCTTACTAACAATGCCTACGAGACTCTGGACCCTGCCATGGGCTCCACGAATCTAAGAGTCTGTTTGTGTAGTATAGCTCCGTGTGAGGAGTAGATAAAAGGGCAATGTCCAACACTAAATCCCTCCTTCCCTCCCTTTGTTAAAGGAAGGAATTCCCCCTCTTTGGAAAAGAGGGGTTAGGGGAGATTTTAATAACCATATGTTAAGTCGATAACAATTTTAACAATAATGAGATCGGAGGGAAGCGATGGGAAAAGTATCTCTAATGCTTAACGAATATGAATGTATGGGTTGCCATGCCTGTGAGGTGGCTTGCAAACAGGAGCATGGGCTGGGTGTCGGCCCGAGAGTGATCAGGGTGATTGAGAAGGCTCCCTATTTTAAGCCACTATTCTGTCACCATTGTGAAGATGCGCCCTGTGCCCTGGCCTGTCCGGAGGATGCGATCACGAAGGATCCCAAGACCGGTGTTGTTCTCGTGAACAGCGAGAAGTGTAATGGCTGTCATGCGGTAATAGGCAAATCCGGAGCGGAAAAACAGCAGACCTCTTTGTGTAAGGTAGGGTGCCCCGCGCATATCGACGTCCAGGGATTTGTGAGCCTTGCCGTCAAGGGAAAATTTCAGGAAGCCCTACAGCTCATCAAGCTTGCAAGCCCCTTTCCCTCCATTTGCGGCAGGGTCTGCCCTCACCCTTGTGAGTCTGAGTGCTACCGCGATCAAATCGACAAACCCGTGGCCATCCATGCGATTGAGCGTTTCCTGGGTGATCTGGATCTGAAGGCGAAGAAGCGATATATGCCAGAAATCAAAGCCAAGAAAAAGGAGAAAATTGCCATTGTCGGATCGGGCCCTGCGGGTTTAACTTGTGCCTACTATCTTGCTCAAGAAGGTTACAAGGTAACGATCTTTGAAAAGGCCAAGGTATTGGGCGGAATGCTTACGGCAGGTGTCCCTCCGTATCGTCTACCCCGCGAGATTGTGGATGCTGAGATTAAGATGATTCGCAATATGGGCGTGACCATGAAAACCGGCGTGGAGGTGGGCAAAAATAAAACGATTGCTCAATTACGTAAAGATGGATTCAAGGCCTTTTTCCTCTCCATCGGTGCCCAAGAAAGTTTCCGACTGGGCGTTCCGGGTGAAGATCTGGATGGCGTTTACCAAGGCTTGGAATATCTCCGTCAACTTAACCTCGGAAAACCCGTGAAACTCGGGGAAAGGGTTGCAGTGATTGGCGGAGGGAATGTAGCGATGGATGCGGTCAGGTCTGCCCGAAGGCTGGGGTCTGAAAAGGCTTTTATTCTTTACCGACGAGGCTTGGAGGAAATGCCCTCTACACCGGAAGAGATTAAGCAGTGTCGGGAAGAAGGAATTCCCATCAAGACCTTGGCTCAACCTGTGCGGCTCATCAGTAACAATGGTCGGGTCAAAGCGATTGAATGCGTCAAAATGCGTCTGACAGAGCCTGATAAGAGTGGGCGGAAGAAACCCGAACCTGTCCCGGGTTCTGAATTTACAGTTAAAGTAGATGCCGTGATTACAGCATTGGGACAGGAATCAGATTGGTGCTGTTTGACGCCCGAGTGCGCCTGTACCTTGACCGAATGGGGAACCATGAAGATTGATCCCTTAACACTTCAGAGTGAGGATCCCGATATCTTTGCAGGGGGAGATGCGGCAAGAGGCCCCAAGACCGTGATCGAGGCCATTGCAGATGGAAGACAAGCTGCCATTTCGATTAACCGATATCTCAGTGGCCAGAGCCTTCGATTGGGTAGAGACATACAATTGAAGGCAATAGAAGAACCGCAGAGAGGGAAATACGATCGGGCTCCACGGGCTCAGATGCCTTACTTGGATCCCAAGAAGCGAGTAAAGAACTTCAATGAAGTCCAAAAGGGGCTTACCAAGGGAGTGACTGTTCAGGAGGCAAAGAGGTGTATCTCCTGCGGGACCTGCTGTGTTCAGACCTGTCCTTATGATGTCATGCAGTTTAATCATGATGTGACGAAGGCGGTTAAGTGCGACCTCTGCGTTGAAAAGCGAGGGAGGAATGAGGTCCCTGCGTGTTACGCGATCTGCCCGACGAGGTGCATTTTCTGGGGAGATCCGAAGAAGTTTGCAGGGAACTATAAGGTGCTATAGAACATCATGTTGAAGAAACCAATGTGGTCAATGGCCAATTAGCAATGGTCAGTTTCACAATGCTTGAAGAGATTAGTCTTCTTCATTGATAATTGATTATTGACCATTGAGCCATTGATCCCATTTCTCCCTGCCGTGGAACTTGAGAGTACAAAACCCACCTACCTGGAAAGATCCTAAAACCGGTCTCGAATGGCAGTATGAATCTCCAGGCGAAATGACCTGGCACGAAGCTCAAGAATATGCAGAATCACTTTCATTGGATGGTAAGGACGATTGGCGCCTGCCAACGTTAGCAGAACTGGAATCCCTACTGGACAGGACCAAGGCGCGTCCCGAAGGGAGACCTCCTATGCGCGAAGAGGTTCCCTTTCGAGATGAATTATCCTATTGGTCATCCACGACCTTTGAGCGTGACACGAAGAATGCCTGGATCGTAATGTTCGACGGTGCCTATGTGCTCAGCTACTATAAGAGTAACTCTTACCATGTCCGCTGCGTTCGCGGGTAGAGGAATTCGCCTGGTGTGATCTTGTGCAAGTCAGGGGAGCATTACTTCCTCTTCATTATTAGATTTCGCCTTACAATACAACATTTCATGATAATCATTTAATTCTTCCAGAATCCTGAAGATTGACAGCCGTGAGTGTTTTTTGTAGAGTATAGTGGGTTTGTGTCATGCCTTGGGAGGCGAATATGGATGACAGAGAGAAGCCAGGGGAGACGATTATTTCAACCATCCAGCCAATTAACCAAGAACCGATAGTCAACACTTTCTCCTCAAGTACGGCATCAGGTGATATAATGGAAGGGGTCATCCAAGCATTAGAGGGAGCTGGGTACAAACTTGAACCTAAACGAGTAAGGGTCATGAAAGAAATCCTGGATAACAGCAAAGAGTGGGGCGCGGGAGTAAGAGTTGGATTTAGTTTAAACCCAGAAACGGGGGTTTCCACCAACTTTGAGAGGACTCCTTCCAAACAGACTAAGACCCTTGTTGACATTACGTTTGAGGTGACCAAATCAGAAGATTGATTCGACAGTAACTAAGAGTAAATAAAGGTATTAACACTATTCGGATACTATCCAAAATAGATTGTATTGAACTTTCATTTGCTATATCATATACTTGCAACTGGAGGTGCTTGTTCAATTTCCGCCGCCTCCACCATTTTTTCATAGCTTTGGTCGCTGGGTTATGGTTGCGTTTCGAGTGTGAGTAGGTTTCATGAAGGGACAAAATATTAAGATTCCCCAAGACGAAATTGCCGAATTCTGTCAGCGTCATCATATCCGCAGGCTCGCCTTATTCGGGTCTGTCTTGAGGGATGATTTTGATCCGGACAGCGATGTTGATGTGTTGGTCGGATTCATCCCTGGACATGTTCCCGGGTTTTCGTTTTTCGCTATGCAGGATGAGCTATCGGGACTTCTTGGCCGAAGGGTCGAACTGCACACACCAAAGTTTCTGAGCCGATATTTTCGAGACAAAGTCCAAGCCGAGGCGGAGATTCAATATGCCGAAGGATGACAGAATCCTTCTACGCCACATGTTGGATGCAGCCCGTAAGGGGAGGGATTTCATAAAGGGGCGTTCTCAGATTTTAAAAGCCTCTGCTACACCTGTAAACCGTTTTCTTAATTTTGGTTTTTCGATCTTACCGGTTGGATTCCTCGGTACCTCGCCAAAGAAGACCTTTCTCGGCCGCTTGTATCTTGGGAGCTTCTCGCAGTATTCAAGGACTTCTTTTTCGGTCAATCCCTTGCCCGGTATGACATCAATGACGACCGCGACGACCTCACCGAGGCGCTCATCGGGGACACCGATGGCCGCCACGTCCTTTACGGACGGGTGGGCATGGAGAAAGTTCTCAACCTCAACGGGAAAAACATTTTCACCGCCGGTGATGATCACGTCCTTTTTCCTGTCCACAATATAGATGAAGCCATCCTCATCTTCTCGCACAATATCACCTGTATAGAGCCATCCGTCTTTTAGGGCTTTTGCCGTTGCCTCGGGGTTTTTGTAGTATTCCCTCATGACACCGTTTCCGCGGATGACAAGTTCTCCCGGGTTTCCGCGTTCAACGTTGTTTCCCTCTTCATCGACGATACGCGCTTCCCAGTTGAAGCCCGGCCGTCCGATGGCACCGACCTTATGCGTGTTTTCAATACCGAGATGAATGCAGTTCGGTCCAGTACTCTCGCTCAATCCGTAGGTTGTGTCGTAGGCCATATCCGGGAAATAGTCCCTCCAGTGCTTTATGAGAGAGGGTGGCACGGGCTGCGCACCAATATGCATGAGCCTCCACTGCGAAAGTTCATAGTCTGCGAGTTTGAGTTCCCCGCTATCGAGCTTCACCAGTATATCCTGTGCCCATGGTACCAGAAGCCACACAATGGTCGCTTTTTCTTCGCTTACTGCCTCCAGTATTGATTCTGGCGAAATCCCTTTCAGTATCACTGCAGGTCCACCGACGATGAGACTCCCAAACCAGTGCATTTTCGCTCCTGTATGATACAGAGGCGGAATGAGGATGAAATTGTCGTCCTTCGTCTGGAAGTGGTGCATGTTCTCCGTGACGCACGCATTAACCATGTTCTTGTGGGTCAGAAGGATCGGCTTTGGCTGGCCTGTTGTGCCTGACGTGAAATAGAGTCCGCAGGGATCATCATAGCCAATATCGGTATTGAGCGGTTCTGATGGCGCGCCGGAGAGAAGCGCCGCATAGGAATCCGCGTAAGTCGGGATGCTCTTACCTACGCAGATATAGTGATGCACGGTGGGAATCTCACCTCTTATACCACTTAACCTGTCTGTAAATTCTTCGCCGAAAATGAAGAGTTGGGGCTCTGCGACAGAGGCACAGTACTTGATGTCATCAGCGGTGAAACGAAAATTGAGCGGTACAACCCATGCACCGGTGCGCACGGTCCCAAAGTAGGCTACAAGCCAGTCTATGGAGTTATTCATAAGGTGCATGACCTTATCACCCTTTTTTATGCCTTTTGCCCGTAGAACCTGTGAGAACTTGTTGGCCCGCTCGTCAAATTCACGCCATGTTATGGTGAACCGTTTTTTTTCTGCGGGTATTCTTTCAACAAGCGCAATTTTGTCAGGATACATCCTGGCATTTCGTGACAGCATTTCACCGATATGGACGCATACCTCACTCATCTCTTACCCCCTCGAATGTATTAAAGCCTTAGGGATGATGTCGCCCCAACCTCCTCTTGCCTCTCTCTTCTCCAAAATCTTTTTTTCAATCTCGGCGGGATCACCGAAGTAAATGCAATGGGCGAGACAGATATTATCGGCACAGGCTGGATAGAGGCCGTTCGTCACTCGGTTGTAACAGAGGTTGCATTTCTGGGCTATTCCGCTTTTTTCATCAAAGGTGATTGCATCATAAGGACAAGCCTGTATACAACAGGCGCCGCAGGAGATACACCTTTTCGCCTCTTGAGCGACCATTTTCCTCGTAAATCCTTTTTGAACTTCTTTGAAATTCTTGACCCGGCCTCTGGGTTTAAGGCGAGGCATCTGCAACCTCGCAGAAGGATCATATTTCTCCTTCTGAGGGCTCGTGATTGCCTTCAGTTCTGCATCTCTCCCCAGTCGAAGGTCCTGGCCTTCTATGTATCTGTCGATGGATATGGCAGCTTGTCTTCCGTCTGCGATCGCTTCGATTACACTCTGGGGACCTCGCACTGCGTCTCCTCCCGCGAAAATATCGGGATCATCACTTTGCAATGTCAAGGGATCAACATTCATTGTTCCCCATCCCGTCAGCGTGCAGACACATTCTGGCGTCAAGCAGGCCCAATCCGCTTCTTGTCCCAAGGCTGTGATCACGGCATCCACTTCGATGGTGAATTCCGAACCAGGGACAGGTTCGGGCCTGCGCCGTCCACTTTCATCCGGTTCTGTCAAACGTGTCTTTATGCATTCGATCGCTTTGACCTGCCCTTTTTCTCCGATGATTCGTACAGGTTGCGTCAGGGTGTGTATGGGAATTCCTTCTTCCTTACATTCTTCAATCTCTTCTGGTCTTGAAGGCATTTCTTCCAGGCCCCGACGATAGAGAATAAAGGCGTTTTCAACTCCCAATCTGCGAGCTGATCTGACGGCATCCATGGCGGTATTGCCTCCACCGATTACGGCAACATTTTTCCAAAGTTTCAATGATTCTCCAAGATTAACTTGACGAAGATAGTCCAATCCGCCATAAACGCCCTTCAGATCCTCACCTGCAATGCCCAGTTGCATGCATTTCTGCGTGCCAATGGCAATAAAAAAGGCCTTGAATCCTTCTTTGCGTAATTGAGCAATGGTGATATTCCTGCCAATCTCGACCCCGGTTTTCATGGTCACGCCCATATTGCGAATGAGCTGGATCTCAGCCTCGACAATTTCACGGGGAAGACGATAGGACGGTATGGCCATTGTGAGCATGCCTCCCAACAGATCGGCTTTTTCGAAAATGGTTACCTGATAACCTTCTTGCACAAGATAATATGCACATGTCAAGCCAGCAGGACCGGATCCGACAATGGCAACTTTGTCTACTTTCCTGGCTTTTATTTCCGGCATATAACGCGTGCTTTTCTTGAGATCCAGATCAGCAAGAAAGCGCTCAATGGAGTGCGCAGCAACAGGTTCATCAATTTGAGACCGGCTGCAATCAGATTCACAAGGATGATGGCAGACCCTTCCGCAGATGGATGGGAAGGGGTTTGTCTCCTTAATAAGTTGGAGGGCCTCCTGATATTTCCCTTTCGCAGCAAGGTTGACATAACCCTGAACATTAATGTGCCCCGGACACCCCACCTTGCAGGAAGACGTATCCTGTTTTTCGGCTCCGGACTTTCCCTGAACTGCATTGCAACCATTACATTTGTCTTTGTTGTGGAGCACAATACCTGTCTTTGAATCTTTGGTGATGGCATCTTCGGGGCAAGCCTTCACACACACAGGTTCATTGCAATGTTTGCAGACGTTCACACGCCACATGAAATCAAGCTTCCCATTCATGATTTTCGGACCATCCCCCCAAACAGACAGGTACTTGATACCATTATTTGTATCGACTGGATTATATTCTTGTTTGCACGCTACCTCACAAGCCTTACATCCCCAGCAGGCGAACTCTTCGACAATCAGTGCATGCTTATTCATGGCTGACCTCCTGGTATAATCTTAGGCAAAATTATGAATTATATCTGATTACTATGTGTTAATGGATCCCTATCTTTAGTCACTGTAATCTGCTTTTTAATCTCTGTAATCAGACATCCTATTCTTTTTTTTCATAGGATGCTTTCTTTTCAGGATATATCCTGCAAAGGAGTGTCCTGATGTTCGATGCACCCATTGCTGGGTCACAACCCTCCAAGGCATTATCTGTGAGGATGTTAATATTGGACTCATCCCAGCCATGACCTGGGTCTTTATTCTCCGGAAACCACCACGCGTGCTGAGCCGCCACAATCCTAGGATCGCGTCCAAGGGCGAGCTTAGCTCTCTGTCTCACCTTTCCGCGACGCGATTCAATGATGACCCAATCGCCCTCTTTAATACTTTCCTTGGCAGCCGTATCAGGGTGGATCTCAACGATTGGGTCTCTATGAAGCTCTCTGAGCCGGGGTACCTGTCTGTTTTCTGTATGGAAAAACCCGGGCGGCCTTGCACCAGTAATCAGGATATAGGGATATTCCTTGTAGAGCTCTGGTGTACTCACTGGACTTTCAGGGGGTTCTCTGTGCTGAGGGAGTGGATCATATCCCATTTTTTCGAGGGCGGTGGAGTAGAGCTCAAACTTCCTCGTGGGGGTGGAGAACCCTCCCTCTTTATACTTGTAATACTTCACCTCTCCCCTGATGTAATTCATCTTCTTAAAATCATTCCAGGTGATGTTCATCGGATGGAGGATATAATCGAGGGCCTTCTCAAAGTTGTCCCACCAGTATTGGCCCTGGCCGATCCGGTGGGCGAGGTCGTTGAGCATTTCATGGTCTGAGCGGCATTCGCCGACCTGGATGACCTTGCGTCGTGGCAGGATATAGCCATGGCGCTTCCAGAAGTCGCCGACGTAATCCATCTCAAGCCAGGTTGCAGCAGGCAGCACGATGTCTGCAAGCTCGGCTGTCGGGAGTGAGAAAGAAATCAGCCACGGCCATGAATTCAACTTTCTCAAGGGCACGGTAAACCTCTTTCGCATTGGCGCGGGTGATCACAGGATTGGAACTAATCAAAAAGAGCATTTTTACAGGGTAGGGCTTTTCTTCGAGGATTGCATCCCAGACGCATTTCGGTTGAATGATGGCGAACCGAGAAGCCAGACGGAAACGTTCCCCTCCCAGTCGTTTTGCGATTTGGTCCTTGGCGAGCATGCCATGGGCACCAAATTGACCCACGTTAACGACATTTGGCGTCCGGTTGAGGACCTGTCCGCCAGGGGCATCAATGTTACCGGTCAATCCCATCAGGAACATAAGTAGACGGTCATTGTCTGCGCAGTTAATCTGCTGCTCGATGGCTACACCCCACTGAATGGCAGCGGGTTTTGTCATTGCAAAGAGCCTTGCTGCCTCTCTGATCTTTTCTTTGGGAACCCAGGTGATCTCTTCAACTCTGTCGAGGTGATACTCATTTGCCCTTTTGATGAATGGCTCCCAGCCATGGATATATTTCTCGACGAATTCTTTGTCGTAAAGCTCTTCGTTGACAATTACATTGAGCATGCCGAGAGCGAGGGCAGCATCCGTGCCAGGCCTGAGCTGGAGCCAGACATTGGCTCGTGCTGCTGGACGAGTGAGCCTGGGATCAACGACAATGAGCTTGGCACCCTTGTCGAGAGCTACTGAGAAGGGTTCCCCTTTGTATTCGTCAGGGTTACTGATCGTCACATTGTTTCCCCACATCATGATGCACTTGGGGAAATTCTCGTAGTCGGCGATGGGATTCGTGCCGCAGGTGATAATGCCTGTCGAGATACGGGGGCCATAGCAGAAATGGCCTGCTGTCAGCACGTTTGGTGAGCCGAGAAGATTAGCGATACGGTAGATCACCGCCTCATTTTCCCTGCCGGTCCCGTAGCCGAAGACAACAGATTCAGGCCCGTACTTTTCTTTATAGGTGAGGATTCGCTCGGCGATGGTGTCCAGGGCTTCATCCCAGGAGATTCGTTCCCATTTGCCGCTCGCTTTGGGACCAACCCTTTTGACGGGGTGGGTAAGCCTGTCCGGATGATAGGCAAGCTGTGCAGAGGCAAGCCCTTTGGTGCATAGTGTCCCATGGGCTATGGGGCAATCGGGATCACCGGCAATTTTTGCGATCTTGCCGTCCTTCACATAGACGACGACTCCGCACCCGCCGTGGCACATACGACAGTGGCTCTTTACCACCGAATCGTAACCGTATACCTCCATCTCGCGCTCAATATTCGAATATTGAAACTCACTCATCTTTACCTCCTGATGATTCTATTAAATCCGAAGTATCAATTTAGCGGTTTGAAATAGGCCTTTTAAAATCCCTCCCCCACCTCCCTTTGCCCTCCGGGTCGGAGACCACTCTGGGTCGGAGACCAAAGGGAGGAGAAAATATTTCCCCCTTTTGACAAAGGGGGATGAAGGGGGATTAGACAACCTTTTTCAGAAAGCTAAAATGATACAATTAAAATATTAACCCATAAGGCTGATTTAGTGAAGCGCTCAGATAGAGGGGTTTTTGGAGATAAGAGATTCTACAGTGCAAGATCAAACATCGGTGATTATCAAATTTCCCTATTTTTATAAATATTTATCCCGTTCACCAGTTAGCTGTCACTTCTGAGTAGTGGCTTACATCATAGAAAACAGTGATCATGGTCATATTCTTCCTGTATCCATTCTGTGCTGACTTTCTCATCCCCGTACTCAGCTATTTCGGCTCCATTCCTCGTTTAACTTTCGAAGGTTCGGGAAAGGTGTAATGGCATGAGTTTACCTCGTGCTGTCCAAATGGGTTCCTTCCTTTTCACCCTTAAAGTTTTAGCCCGGTTCCAGATGGCTCGAGCAAGGTTAGCGGCATCACTGCTTTGCCCTAAGCTCTCTAAGACCGTCTTAATTACTTCCTGTTCATCCCTAATCTCAATCCTGGGATGAATGATCAGACTGAGACGGGTAAACCCCTTTTCATCCTCTTCCTCAAGCAATTGATAATCGAGCGGAGTTCCACCAAACCGTTTCGGCAAAACCTCCTCTAAAATATGAATCATCTCACTACCCACTAATGTCACACCTTCCCCTGTCAGTTTTCGAAAGCTGCGAATGTGACGTAGATGCTCGGTGTATCCATAGGTCTCCATGGGACAACCACAACGACGGTTTTCAATGAGGCCGTAATCGTCGCTCTCAACGTTCAGCATCAATTTAGGCGCTGTTGGGAGCAGACTAGTAAAGTGGAAGGCTGGGACAGTGACCTCTACTCCAGGGACTTCGCGAGGATAGGAGATGAGAGCAAGGGAATCCTTGAATAGATGAAGGTCATTGATGTCCAAGGGTTGGGTACAACCCACGGCAACGAAACCTGTTTCTACGAAATTGTAGCTGGGAATAAAATGAACTCCTGTTTGGAGAATCTCCCTCACCTTTGTTTCTGTTGGTTGCTCCCCGCTTCCCATAATAGTGAGTCCATTTAGATTGATCCCCTCCTCTTGAGCGGCAAGGCATATCCTGAATGCCTGACTGACATGAGTCGTGATGAAACATGAACCGTGCGTTTTGATATTTTCACTGGCCCAACGGGCAATACAAATTGCTTGGTCAAGAGGTACAGGTTCGGGTCGAGGGATAGGATAGCCGAAGAGGTGCCCCATGAGGACCAGACACTGGGTGGCGATACGATTTTTGAGGGAGGGATGAATCTCCTTTTGGGTTATAGGTAAGAACCACTTCGTGGGAAGATTTCCAAGACGGGCAAATCGGAAAATGCTATTAAAGCCAGTAAGATCTGGAGGGACACCATACCAAATGGCCGATGGGGCGCTCAACACGCCAAAGGGTTCCAGCGCCAACATTAAAAAAGAAGCCTGGGCAGCCAAATGATCGAGGTCCATTCCGACTCGAGTCCCAGCTCCTGTTGTTCCCCCTGTTTCACCCTCATAACAGCGTCTCAAATAGGGATTGTCGAAATGGTGAGGGTTCACAGGGACTATTTTCCCATTTCGTATTACCGGTTCACGCCCTTTGAACTCCTCAAAGGTGACATAGACATCCGCTTCCCTTAATGTGTGGAGCGTCCGCTCCAATCCTTTTTCTCTAACCATCCTCTCAAGATCACCATATTCACATCCGGCAAGCCTGAGAAGTGGTAAATAGGGGCTCTTTGGATAACCATAGATACCCTGCCTGACCAGACGGAGGAAATTTTTTTCTCTTTCCTCCATGCGTCTCTTGACAATCGCCTTTGCTTCATCAAGAGTAAAAGTATGTTTAAAAAAACTCCGCAACCCCCATATAAACCGACCATACATTTTCAGGTCAGCCAGAATCGACACTTTCTCTTCCCTCCCTTTGACGATGCTTTTTCTTCTACCTATTCTCCTCGACGATCTTCAATTCGGTGGCATGCAGAATAAACTCATAACGATATCCCCTCGTTCCAGTTTAGCGATATCCTCTGTTGGGAAGAAATGGTCATGAAAATTGATCTTCATAAAAGGCTTCCCTCTCTAAGAACCATTTGGCTAAGAACCTCTTTTATTCATTTCATTTTAAATGCAGAAGACTTTTAGCGTTACCCTCATAAATTGCTCTCCGTTCAGATGGATGAATATCCAGGCTATCTATGATTTCAATCGTCCAGCGAATATAGGCAGAGCCCTTTTCCGGGTCGAATGGCATATCCGAACCGAATAGGACCCGCTTCGGTCCGAAAAATTTTAACCCGCAAAGGGTTCCCTCTCGTGCCCCGAACAAGGCAGTATCTGCATAAAACAGACGGAAATAGTCCAGAGGCCTTTTTTTGAGTTTCTTTAGCAATAGCGTATAGTCCTCGTCAGAAGTTCGCGTACCCAATTGGTCCCATCCCGGACCCACGCGGCCTTCAAAATATGGAATCATGCCCCCTAAGTGATGTGTGATGATCTTAATCTCTGGGTATCGGTCGAAGAGGCCTGAGAAGACGAGATGGGCCATGGTAACGCTCGTCTCATAAGGCCAGCCGAATGTCCACCAGATCTCATAGTGACTTTTGGATTCTTCCTTGTAATCTGGAAAATTAGCCCCCCGGGCCGGATGTAACCAGATGGGTAGATCCAGCTTAGCCATGAGGTCGAAGAGAGGCATCGTCTCGGGCCTCGTCAGAGGTCGGCCAAGGACATTGGTAAATACTTGAACACCTACGGCGCCGAGTTCTCTGATGGCCCGTTCAGTCTCCCTCAGGAGTCCATCCGGATCGTTCATGGGTAAAGAGGCAACGAACCCAAGAAAACGATTTGGATATTTATGAACCAATTCGGCCATTCCATCGTTTGCCACCCTTGCGAGGTCGGTCGAGATGGGAGGGGGGCCAAAGACCTCGATGGGCGGAGACCCCAGGCAGATGATCTGGACGTACTCGTCGAAGAGGTCCATCATTCTAAACCTCTCGTCAAGATCTACAATACTTGGGACATTGCGTACTCGTTTGTGCATGTCCTTACCATCTGGCGCGACGGTAACCATTTTGTCAAAATACTTCTTTGGAAAGATGTGGGCAAAGATGTCTATTTTCATGAATGACCTCCGTGATTTGGACCGCTACTGTTATAGGTAGAGGAAATTTTCTCGGGAAGGCCCCCCCTTCTGAACTGGGGGGTTAACACGAGGGCTCCCAATCCCATTCCAATTATATCTGTGGTGATTCCAGGATGGATCAAAAGAATAGCTCCGATAATGAGCAACGCTCCTACCCCACCATCCGATTTCCTTTCTAAAGTAGCCTATAATCCCAATACTTAAAAAGAGGATTCCGATGAGGGCTGGAATCGTGGCCAACAGAATCTCAAAAAATGTTCCGATGAGCAGCAGGGAAGGGTAAAAGATAAACATGTAGGGAAGGATGAAGCCCGCAAGGGCAAATTTGAAGGCTGTCCATCCTGTCTTCATGGGATCGGAACCCGCAATGGCTGAACTTGCATAGAAGGCGAATCCTACAGGAGGGGTGACCATGCAGAGCATGCCGAAGTAGAAGATGAAGAGATGGGCAGCCATAGGGAGGACGCCCATCTTGATCAGAGGTGAGGCAACCGTGGATGCCAAAAGGATATAGCATACGACTGTTGGCAATCCCATCCCCAAAATGAGGGAAGCGATCATGATGAAAGGCAAGGCGAGATAAAGGTTTTCTCCGGAGACATAGAGGACGAAGCTTGCAAGTTTTGATCCCAGGCCTGTCAAGAGAACGATGCCGATGATGATGCCCGCACTGGCGCATGCGTTACAGACCATTAAAGCGCTCTTTGCCGAACTTTCCAGGACGGTTAAACTTTTTCTGATTCCAATTCTCGTATGCTTCGAAAAAGCATTTAAGATGAGGATGATCAGAATCGTATAGAGGACCGCTTTCGTTGGAGTGTATCCCTTGGCCATCAAAAAGATGAGAGAGAGGATGGGAATGAAAAAGATCCATTTCTTTCTCATGACGCTCAAAAAAGAAGGTAATTCTTCCCGAGGAAGGCCTCTGAGACCATTCTTTTTTGCATAGAAATGGATGATGGCGAACAGAGCCAAATAGTATAGGATAGCTGGAAAGATGGCAGCCTTGCAGATCGCGATATAGGGGATTCCAAGATATTCTGCCATGATAAAAGCGGCCGCCCCCATTACCGGTGGCATCAAAGCACCCCCTGTCGAAGTCACTGCTTCAATGGCTCCAGCCACGTGGGGTTCAAACCCTGTCCTGACCATCATGGGAATGGTGAATATCCCATCCACTGTGACATTGGCCACAGCGCTTCCAGAAATGGTTCCGAAGAGAGAGCTGGAGAGAACAGAGATTTTCGCAGGCCCACCTGTGAAACGACCGAAGAGGGATCGGGCTAGATCGAGGATAAACTCTGTTCCTCCTGATAATGCGTAAAGGGTGCCGAAGATGACAAAGAGATAGATGTAATCGAACATCACTGAAAGGGCGACACCAAATATTCCATTCTGAGTTAAAGCAAGGGTGGTGGCAATTCGCTCCAGATCATATCCACCATGGGAGAGCGGAGGAGGAAGAAAGTTTCCGCAAAAGACGTAAAGTAAAAAGACGATATTGATGATCACCAGAGGTTTTCCCACTGTCCGCCGGGTGGCTTCAAGGACGAGGAGGACAGCAATGATGCTGATTAAGATATCTCCTCGGGTGGGCATGCCCACCCGAAAGATGAGATTCCAGTGATCGACTGTGATATAGATGCCAAGGATTGCGCTCAAAGAGACTAACAGAAGGTCAAAACCTAGCCCCCACCAGGAATGAGATCGGGAAGTGATCGGGTAGAGTAAAAAAGAGAGGATCAGGGAAAAACTGAGGAAGATAGCAAGTTGGCTTAAGGGCTCCAATAGAAAGGTGGATACACCGATGATGGCAAAAAGTGAAAAGCAGACTGCAGTAGCGGTAGAAGCTGCTCTTCGGAAGGAGGAAAGAATAAGGGGGGCAGGGGCCCCCTCTCGGTCTGGTGCCTTTGGCAACAAAATTATCCTTTTTTCTAAAAAGAAGTCGCCTTTTCACGACTTCAATCTTTCCAAGCCTTTTTCTCTTTGAAATATCTGATCGCTCCAGGGTGAAATGGATTGGCCAGTTTGGATGCCGCCCATTCTGGAGTGATCACCTTCATGGGAGCATAGGCCTCTCCAAAACATTTTGAGTTCTCCATGATCGTCTTGGTTAATTTGTAGATGAGCTCAGGATCGGCATCACTCCGAACAGCCAGTTGCATACCGAAATCTGGAATGATCATATCCTGTGGCACCTCTTTAAAGGTATTGGCTGGAATACGCTGTTTTCCATAGTAGGGATGCCTAATAGTCGTGGCATCGATCAACTTCTCTTCCATGAATAGAATGTTAATCTTTGCGGTTGCCTGCAACTCATGGATGATGGGAATGGTGGTAATACAGGCATCCACCTTCTTGTCCTTTAAAGCGTCGGCTCCTGCTCCGATGCCCAGGAAGAGGGGCGTTAAATCTTTATAAGATAATCCATGAGCCTCAAGGATAGCCTTGGCATTAGGTTCAAGGCCTCCTCCGGCTGGGCCCACACTCACCCTTTTGCCTTTCAAATCTGCAACACTCTTGATTCCGGAGCCACTCAACACAACGTAATTGTTAGAGTTTGGGATGAGACGCATGAGGATACCGAACTCGATCTTATTCTTCCAAGGAGGTTCCCCCTTCAGCGCTTGATAAGCGACCTGAGGGGTGACGACTGCAAGCTGGATCTTACGATCGTCCAATAGACGTAGATTTTCAATGGTTCCGGCCGTTATCTCAGCAGTGATGTTCACTTCGGGCAGAAACTTGTTCACGCATTGAGCTAGGGCCAATCCGACACTATGGAATGTCCCACCCACAGAGGCTGTTCCCATGGAAAGATGGGTGACCGCCGCATCAACCTTGGGAACATAGCTGGATATTAATAGAACAAAAAATAGAAAACAGAAAAGCAATAACATCAACCTCTTTCTTCTTCCCATGGTTTTCTCCCTCCGTCATATAATTAGAAGTTCACTTCTTTGCGAAAGATAGCATGTGGTCCCAACTGGTTCGCTATTTTGAGTCCGGAATGTCAGCACAACAGTCGTTGAGATCTCATGAATGCTCAATTTTCTGCCTCATGCCAAGATGGTCAAAAATTATTTTATTAGGTAATACAATTAAATTCAAGTATAGTTTTTATCCATGATTTAATTAAGGTGTGGCATAAAAAATCTAAAATAGGATCGCTTTTATAGGCAATAGACAATTCGATTGAACTTGGAAGGATTTTCTTTTATAAGAAATAGTAATGAAAGGAATTCAAAACTATAAATTAGTAATCTTCGATCTCGATGGGACGCTTACCCAGGAGAGATCCATCTGGGAGTATATTCATATACGATTAGGAAAGTGGTATGGGTTTGCCGAGGAGTATCAGACTCAGTTTTTGGCCGGTAAGATTAATTATCAACGTTTTTGTGAACTGGATGCAGAGGTCTGGAAGGGGATGAGAGTGGAAGAGGTATTAGATATAGTTAAAACAGTCCCTTTCCATTCAGGAGTGGATGAGTTGATCAACTACCTGAAACAGAAAAGGTTGAAACTTTCGATGGTTTCTTCCGGGCTTTCTCTCCTTAGTAATTGGGTTCATCAGAAATATGGTTTTGATTATTCTGTATCAAATGATCTCCTTCATGAAAATGGTGTTCTGACTGGAAAAGTTAAAATTCAGGTTTACTATGATAAGAAAGCAGAATGGGTGGAGATGATTTTGAAACAATTTGGAGTGAAACCTGAAGAAGTAATCGCCATTGGAGATAGCAAAGGAGATATGGATATGTTTCATATGGTTGGATTCTCTATTTCCTTTGATTCCTCATGCTCAGACCTTGATCAGATTGCAAACGTCTGTATCCATAGTAAGAATCTGGCAGATATCATATCGAAACTCCCTATTTAATAAAAACGGACACGGAGCACGGACACGGTCACGAGAAAATGGAATGGGAATTAAATTTCATGAGGTGGGCGGATGGATGGTGGAGTTCACCAGTTCTTAATTATGTTTTGCCCTGGTTCACCTATCTTGGAAGTCATTTCGCCGTTATCCTTTTTATTATTCTTAGCTGGATGATAACCAAGCAGAGAAAAGTTCTCCGCCTTCTAATTCTTCTTTATGCCATCCAATCCGCAGTCATCTATAGCCTTAAATTTCTCATTCAACGTCAGAGACCATTTCTGTTTCTGGATATGGCCTCGAAGCTCTCCAAGGGTCCAGGTGAAATTCTGGATCCCAGTTTTCCAAGTGCCCATGCTGCTTTTTCCTTCATGATGGCAACTCTTCTCTCTTATTGGTTTCCTCGGTACAGGGTAATTTTTTTCGTTATTGCGGGGTTCATCGGATGGACCCGAATCTACTTGGGCCTTCATTATCCTACCGATGTAATAACAGGAGGTCTTCTGGGTTATGGAATTACAAGAATTTGTATTCTTTTCTATCTCTCAAAAAGGGACAGTAGAGAATCAAATGATACGAGAGAATAGAAAGGTAGCAATGGTTTAAAGTGTAGGGAATGAATTTTTTTCTCGGTAGATCCTCTCCATTTTGATAAAATTTTCGCCGAAGTCAAGGGTGTGTTTTTTCATAGCCTCAGCCGCTGCCTCAACATTACCAGCCACCACTGCCTCGACAACAGAGCGATGCATTCCTTTCGGATGTACGTAATCAGGGTCAGGGTTTACTGCCTCTACCACCTCTTTGGTCAATCCCAATAAGGATCTCATTAAGGCTTCAAAAAAGCGATTTCCGCACATCTCAGCTAAAATAAAATGGACTCTTTGCTTTCTGTCCACATCTACTGATAAGGATGCTATAGGAAGTTCTTCAATATCTAAAGCCTCCTTCAGCTGTTGAGCATATTCTGGGGTGATGTTCGAGGCTGCCAATCGGGCTACCTCGGGTTCAATAAGAAGTCTCACATGGTGTAGCTCAGGAATCGAAATCTTATCAGCGAGGAATAGATCTAAGAAAGCGTTTACTAGATATTCGAAGTTTAGATCTGTCACATAAGCACCACCTGTTGCCCCTTGTCGAGTAACTATAAATCCGGCGTGCTCCAGTTTCCGAAGACCCTCCCGAATCGCCACACGACTCACACGGAACTCTTCTGCCAGGTCTCGTTCAGGGGGCAGTTTCTCTCCAGGCTTGAAGTGCCCCGATACAATCGACTGTTTCAGCTGTTCAGCAACCTCTTCTGAAATTCGTAATTGTTTTATAGGCTTAAATCTGGGCAATGGTTTAAGATCCTTAATCCAGTATTTGAACAAGCAACAGAATATATTAAAAAGAAACAATTTGCAATAATTTTTTGCTTGACAAAATATTTTAATTGGTATAAATATTATACCAATTCGGTCCTTATATGGTTAGTTGTATTGAAATTATTAGATTTTCTTCACTAAAAATGTGTCCTAATTTACACATTGACAAGCAATTCAATTTCTGCAATAGTTAGTTTCACTTTTTTTAAATCTTTTTTTATAGGAGGAGGGGATTATGAAAAAAATATTTTTTGGGTTTCTGTTAATTACGTTAACTATTTTTGTTGCTTCTCCTTATTCCGCCCATTCACAGCTTAAACCCGGTGATCCAATTGTCATCGGAGTTCCTACCGCTTTAGGTTCTATCGAAGGGCGGGACGGGTGGATGGCTATCCAAATGGCCTGCGATGAGATCAATGCAAAGGGAGGAGTCCAGGTGGGTGCCACAAAACATCTCCTGAAACCTTACTCTATCGATACAAGAGAGCACGAACCCGGAATTCCTGTACACGATGCCTTGACAGCAGCAGAAAAGCTTATCCTGGAGAGGAAACCCCATGCGATTGCATTGGGTAATTTCCGATCTGAGGTTCTACTCGCATCCATGGACCTCATGTCCAAGTATAAACTGCCCTACGTTTGCTGCATTGCCATGACCCCGATATTCCAGAAAAAGATCCTGGAGGAATATGATAAATATAAATATTGTTTTCGAAATTGCATCAATGCTCCCTACCTTGCGATGTATCTAGGCGGAGTCATGGGGTTTATAAACAAAGAATTTGGCTTCAACAAGTCCTACATTATCACTCAAGACGTGTTGTGGGCGAAGGGGACGGGTGGAGGCCTTGAAAAGTGGTTCAAAGAGAATAAATGGGAAGTAGGGGCTTTCGATACTTATGCTACAGGGGCTTCTGACTTTTCTCCCTCCATGATCAAGGTGAGGGCCCAAAAAGCCCAGGTAGTCGTGCCCATATTTGATATGCCCCAGAGCGGTATCCTACTGAAACAAGCCCGTGTAATGCAGATTCCAGCTTTGCTTGCTGGTTTTATCAGCCCTGTTACGACTGAAAATGCCTGGAAGGTATTTGAAGGGGAAGTGGATGGAATGATAAACATGATATACGAAGTTGGACCAATTCCAGTGAAGGCAGTTCCAAAGTCAGTGGCTTTTAATGAAAATTATGGAAAAAAGTGGGGTGAAAAAGCCAGGACCGAACTCTCTGGACACGGTCCAGGGCCGAGCTACGACTCGATTTATATTTTGGCCAGTGCATTTGAGCGTGCCAAGACCGTTGAACCCGATGCGGTGGTTAAGGCTCTTGAACAAACAGATATGATGGGTGCTATCGGAAGGATCAGGTTTGGCAAGGATCACCAAGCCGTCTATGGCTTTGACCCCAAAGAAACGGCCCTGGGTGTTGGTTTTCAATGGGTAAAGCCTGGAAAGAGAGTAGTTGTGTACCCAGATGTCGTTGCAGAAGCCAAGATTCAACTTCCACCTTACATGAAATAAGAGAGTCTTTATAATTTTTTAGGGGCGATCTTCTGATGAAAGGTCGCCCCTTTTGTCAATATCTGAAAATATGATGCCCAGCATCATTATTTACGGTTTAGTGAATAGTGTCATTTTAGCGCTGATCGCTATGGGTTTCAGCCTCACCTTCGGTATCAGTGGGGTGGCTAATTTTGCCTATGGAGGTTTTTATATCTTCAGTGGATTCCTGGTCTGGATGCTCCTCAATTATCTCAAATTTCCTTTTTTCTTGCAATCGTAGTGACCATAGGTGTTGTGGGACTTCTCGGATTTGTTACTTATTGGGTTATCCTTTTACGAGTTCGAGGGATACCATTATCCGAGGTCATTGCAACCTTTGCTCTTGGGGTTGGAATACTTGAACTCTTCCGCTGGATGGGGTTTGTGACCTACGAGTTCACCCTCCCTTATTTGAAGAAAGGGATGATCATGGTCGCCGGCGTTCCTCTCGATTATCAACGACTCTTCATCATTGGAATTGGCCTGGCGATTGGTCCTCTTTCTTTATTTCTTTACCCATTATCACAAGAATAGGTTTGGCATTCAGAGGAATCGCCCAGAATGAGCGAACAGCGATCTCGCTTGGTATCAAATCGGATTGGACGGCTGCCCTCAGCTTAGCCTTTGGTTCAGCAATGGCTTCTGTCGCTGCCATTGTCATTCTTCCTCTTGGTATCATTTCGATCAATACAGGATATGAAGTATTGCTGGTCGCCGTGGCAGTTGGGATTGTAGGAGGACTGGAAAGCGTTCCGGGAATTCTTGTAGCAAGCCTTATCCTTGGATATGCTCAAATCATCACCGGTACATACTTTAAGCCTGAATGGATGATGGTCGTCTATCTGGCAGCGATCGTCTTAGTCCTTGCGATTAAACCATCAGGTCTGTTTGGGAAGTTTAAGGAACTGGAGGAAAGAGTCTGAAGACAGAGAAGGCAGTATGCAGTAAACAGTAAGCAGTAAACAAATTCCCTACCTTTCTTAAAGGAAAGGTTGGGACGTGAGGCAAGGTTCAGGAAGAAAAGTTCAAAAGGGATTATATGAAATTCCGAAAGAGAGACTGGATCGGGGGATTAAGGCGAGATGTGAGGATATCTTCGCCCTTTCATCTTACAGAGAAATACTCTATCTGATGTTCCCCAGAGTTTTGCCAGTCCTTATCTTGCTCATTCTTCCACTATTGCAAGGAGTGATTGGACTGTATTGGGAGAAGGTCTTGATGATCACTTGTATGATCGCCTTGCTCGCTTTGAGTTGGGATTTGATGGCTTCGGTGGGATTGATCTCATTAGGTCAAGCCCTTTTCTTTGGTGCAGGGGCTTATATCACAGGCTTTTTAAATTATACCTTTAAATTACCACCCATTTTAACCATTCCTCTGGGCACGTTGGGTGGTGCACTTTTTAGTACCCTATTACTCCTCCCCGTTCTCAGGTTAAGAGGGGTATACTTCGCCATTGTCACTTTAACGATGCCATTACTCCTCTCCCGATTTATTGAGACAACAAAAATTCTTGGAGGAACTGAGGGAATGAGCGCCCTTTCCCCTCTTCCCAATATATGGGTTGAACTTTATGTTCCTGTTTTTGCACTGCTCATCTGTCTTTTCGGTTTTCGCAGGTTGATCAATGAGGATTATGGGCTGGTTCTTCAAGGAATTCGAGATAATGATCGGGCGGTGATGAGTGGAGCGATCAACATCTACTGGTTTAAGGCTCAAGCTGTTTTCATCGCTGGGATCGCAGGGGCATTTGCCGGCGCTTTCATGACCCATTACTATCGGTTTGTAGGAATGCCTGCCTTTGCAATGGATTATTCGATCTTACCCTTAACCGCTGCGGTTTTGGGTGGAGTGGGGACCTTTGCCGGTCCAACCATAGGTGCTTTTATTCTCATGCCTCTTTCTGAATCCCTTCGTGCCGTTGGAACATTGAGAGTGGTCTTCTACTCCGCCATTCTCATTATCTGCGTCGTGGGTTTACCTGAAGGGATCTTTCACTATTTACGAAGAAAGTATCACCAGTTCGAAAGAATGGTGGATGTGGGATAAATGGAAGACAGGACCATTTTGAAAGTTGAAGAGTTAAGTAAAAATTTTGGTGGTGTGGCTGCCATCGTCAAAATAAGTTTCTCTTTGAACAAGGGAGAGCTTCTGGGAATCATTGGGCCAAACGGTTCTGGGAAGACCACACTGGTCAATTTGCTTACAGGTTTTGTGAGACCGGATTCTGGAACCGTGATCTATCAGGGAAGGAATATTACGGGTAAGATGCCTTATAAGATAGCTGAAGTAGGGATTGCCCGGACCTTCCAGATGGTGAAGCCATTTTATCAATTATCTGCCTTCAAAAATCTCATCATTCCTCTCTATTCTTCCCGGGTTAAGAAATTGAGGGGAGGAAAATACGGTGATCGGGATGATGTGGCGATTGATCTTCTGGAAGATGTTGGTTTTGAACGCGACTCTTTTGTACCTTATAAAATAGCTTCCAGCCTTCCCCATGGTTATCTGAAACGTCTGGAGCTGGCACGCTGTTTAGCCCTCCGACCCGATTTGCTCATTCTGGATGAACTCTTTTCCGGAATGTCCATGTCAGAAGTTGCAAGCACTCTTCCCATCATCGAAAAACTGAATGGTGAGGGTCTCACCATCATGATGGTTGAGCATCGGTTAAAAGAACTCTTTCGAATTGCTCATCGGGTCATTGCACTCAATTTTGGCGCTAAAATTGCTGATGGACCTCCTCGCACGATGATGGAGAACGAAGCCGTGAAAGCCGCTTATCTTGGAAGTGAAGAAGAGGAGAGAGGATGCTTGAAGTCAAGAACCTGTTGGTCTTTTTCGAAAATTCCCTTGCACTCAATGATCTCAGTCTGGAGGTTCGCAAGGGAGAGATCGTCGGTGTTCTTGGCTCAAACAGCGCTGGCAAGACGACTTTGATGAACACGATCTCCGGTTTGATGATTGACATCAAGAGGAAAGAAGACCGAAGAGGGGGCGAGAGAATTACTCTTCTGGGTGAGGTGAGGTTCGAAGGTGAAGATATAACAAACACCGAACCTGATGAGAGGGTTAAAAAAGGGATCGTTTTAAGTCGAGAAAGACATCCGATCTTTCCTGACAGCAGTGTAGAAGAAAATTTGAGGATCGCTACCTACCTTCGAAGAGATTCTGAGATAAAGAAAACCTTCGATTTCGTCTACTCTGTCTTTTTTCATTTGAAAGAGATAAAGAAAAGAAAGGCTGGATTCTGTAGCGGTGGAGAACAACAGATGCTCTCCATTGGCATGGCATTGATGACCAAGCCCCGCCTTCTCCTGATGGACGAGCCCTTGCTTGGGCTCTCTCCAGTTCTCCAGCGCGATCTGAGACGAGCCATAAAGCAAATTCGAGGGGAGGGTGTCACCATTCTGGTTACGGAACAGTTCGCCAGGCCCCTCCTACCCATTATTGATCGAGGGTATGTCATAGAGAACGGGATACACGTCCTCTCTGGGACAGGACAGGAATTGATGAATAACCCAGAAGTGAAAGCGGCGTATTTTGGAGTGTGAAAAAGTCCCTTTCACCCTTCCCATCTCCCCTGGGGGGAGAGGGATGGGGTAAGGGGCAATCCTGACAAATAGAATAAAGAGCCATGGAGATAACCGCTAACTCGATATACGAACAATTCGAAAAAGTCTCTCGGGATTACCCGGAGAAGCCGGCACTCATCTACTTGGGTGTGAGATATAATTTTTCTCAACTCCGGGAGGCGACTGAGAACCTGGCTGCTAGTTTGCATCGTCTGGGCGTAGCCAAAGGAGATAAGGCTGTCCTTTATCTTCCGAATTGTCCACAATGGGTCATCACTTGGCTTGCATTGATGCGCATTGGTGTTATTGCCATTCCTATCTCACCCATCTATACGCCCATTGATATCGAATACATGGCCAATGACAGCGGAGCGGAGACCATCTTTTGTCTGGATACAAACTTTGGGTATGTCACACAGGTTCTTCCTGAAACCAAATTGAAGAGAGTGATCGTCACCAATTTGGCTGAACTTCTTCCCTGGTGGAAATGGCTGATTGGGAGAGGTTTTAATAAAATTCCGGTAGGGAAGTTTAATTCCGGGGGGAATATCTATCGGTTTAAAAAGCTGCTAAAAGGTGGTTCCGTTTCTGTTCTGCCATCCTTTAAGGCAGAGCCTCGAAGAAATGGTTGAAATGCTTTACACGGGTGGTACAACCGGTCTCCCCAAGGGGGTGCCGTTTACAAACATTCTATTTCTCGAAAGCCGCGGCTGAGCAGAGGGCAGTCAGTGAACGCTTCATTCCCAAGGGAGAAGATATTGTCGTTCAAGGAGGTCCGCTTTTCCATATTCTTGGTCAACAGGTAGGTTTGGGAGGAATCCTTTCAGGAGACACGGTGGTATTACTCCCGCGAGTGAATCTGGATGGGCTCTTTGACCATGTTGAAAGATATAAAGTATTAACCTTCTTTGGTGTTCCTGCCATGTACCGCATGATTCTTGAACATGACCGGGTGGACTACTACAACTTGAGCTCCCTCAAATACTGTTTCTCTGGGTGGTGATGTGCTCCCCTCAGAGGTGGCTGAGAGATGGCTCAAAAAGTTTGGGCAACCCATCTATCAAGGATATGGGGCAACAGAAACCTGTGGTCGTGTGTCACTAACCCCATGGGAGAACAGGCTCCAGCAGGAAGTGCGGGCAAGGTCACACCTCTTCAGAAGGTGAAGCTGGTAGACCCGGACACGCTTGAACCTGTCCCTCATGGTGAGCCCGGGGAATTAATGGTCTCCTCTGAGCATATGGTCAGGACGTACTGGAACAAATCTGAGGAGACTGCCGAATGTTTTATCGAGATGGATGGGAAACTCTGGTACAGGACTCGTGACATTGTACGAATAGACGAAAAGGGATGGCTTTTCTATTTAGATCGGTCTGTGGATACGCTCAAGCACAAAGGCTATCGTGTAGCTGTTTCAGAGATAGAAGCTGTACTGCAGGAACATCCTGCAGTGATCTCCGCCTGCGTCGTGGGCGTTCCGGATGAAAAGGTTGGTGAGAGAATCAAAGCTTTTGCTGTTCTTAAAGAGGATGTGAAAGGTGTGAGCGCCTACGAACTCCTCAAATGGTGCCGCGAGAGATTAGCCCCCTACAAAGTCCCGCAGTATATCGAATTTCGTGACATGCTTCCAAAATCGAAAGTCGGCAAGCTCTTAAGGCGTGAACTGAGGGCAGAAGAACGAAAGAGATTTGAGAAAGTAGAGTAAGGAAAGGGTTTTAGGGTTCTAGGTTTCTAGGGTTCCAGCGAAATAATTTTAAGAAATCCTTGAATCCTTGAACCCTTGGACCCTCGAACCCTATTTTTATAGGAAGGGCAAATGGACGAGAAGCTCAAAGAGGCTTTCCACAAAATTTATGAGGGCGAGGCCAAGGCCGCACTGCGACTAAAATTCTTTGCTAAAAAAGCGGAGCAGGAAGGTCTTCCCCAAATTGCCAAACTCTTCCGTGTAATCGGTTTCAGTGAAGAGATTCATGGTGAGCGTGCGCTTCGGATGCTCAGAGAGATCAAGGACACCGAGTCTAATCTCAAGGAAAGCTTCCAATCAGAGACCAATATTGCGGGAGTGGCCTATGACCATTTTATTGAGCTTGCCGAGGAGATAGGGGATATCACGGCTTCAACTATTTTCTCCAATTCAAGAGATGTGGAAGATGGTCACGCCAAACTTTATAAATATGCGATCAACCATCTGATTGGAGAGCGGGAAACGAATTATTATGTATGCCAGGTATGCGGTTATGTGTCGGATGGAGTCTGGCCTGACGCCTGTCCGGTATGTTCAGCCCCCAAGGACCAATTTGTAGAATTTAAATGATGTCCCCACCTCTTTTCCCCAAAGTTTCTTCCTTCTAAAAGAGTGATTTTTGAGATTCGATTTATGATGCGACATTTCTATCATTAATCGATAAGGTAAAACCAAATAGTTGTATGAAGGTGCATAGAAAATAATTCTTGTGGAAGTTTTCTTCCAAAAGCTTTAAACTCTTCTTAAATAAATTCCGTTGGTTCACAGAAGAATTCTCATACTTTCTGACAAAGTTCTATTTAGGTTGCATTCTGATTTGGTCTAAATCAATTTTGAACTGTGGAGAAATGATTAATGGTATCGATCGGAAAAAGAGGTTAAGGTTCGCCCTTTTCAGCCGGGAGAGGAGGAGGCGATCGTTGAGCTTCTTGAGTTGGTTTTTGATGGGTGGCCAAAGTTTGACCTTCTCTGCAGTCCCTTGGAGCATTGGAGGTGGAAGTATCAAACCAATCCCCTTAGGATGAGTCAAATCGCAGTGGGGGTAAGTGATCATATCATGATCGGCTGTAACCATTCACTTCTTTCAAGGATAAAGATCGGTAATAAAGTATTTCTTAGCTCCCAAGGAGTAGATGCCGCAGTCCGCCCAGACTTCATGGGGAGGACCATTTATAGAAAGATGTTGGATCTGAAAATAAACAAGGGAAAAGAATCTGGGGTGCAAATACACTATTTTTTAACTTGGAATCCGATATTGAGAAAGAGCCTACCAAAATTTTACGATAGATTTCCACATATTGTTATGAATCTTTTCAGAATTCACGATGTTGATTTACATTTAAGAAAACAACCCGTTAAATATGCTTTCATTTATAAGTATGGTTTTCACCTGGTAAAACTGGCAAATAAATGGAGAAATACTCTACGACTCTATCGCCCATCATCCTGTGATTTCCATATTGGGAAGATGACTCAGTTTGATGAAAGGATCGAATCGTTCTGGGAGGAGATAAAAGATCACTATAACTTCATCGTTGAAAGGAGCCGAGAGTATCTCAATTGGAGATATTGCGATCATCGGGGTGGAGACTATCTTGTGAAGATAGCCCAGACGGATGCCAAAATACTCGGTTATATGGTTCTAAGGATCAATAAACACCAAATAGACTATCCCATCGGATACATCGTCGACCTACTAACCTTGCCGAATCGGCTTGATGTAACCAATGCACTGGTCGAGGATGCAGTAAACTATTTTGATGATCATCACATCAACATCATCATCTGCCTGATCGTGAAGAATCATCCTTATAAGGCAATCTTGGAAAGAAATGGATTTATAACGAAGAGAGAAAGAATCCCCCTTTTCTATAGGGGATATACAGAGGTTGAAGAATTTAGGCAGCTTGAATCAAGCTCTCCAAGTAGCATCCATTTTACATACGGAGATTTAGACGTTATCTAAGCCTGCCATGAACCGTCCCATTTATCTTTATACAAAACAGAGGATTTCGTCTGCAAATCAATACATATCAATACATACTTTTTCTGGGAAAACCAATCCTCTCGTATAGAAAATACAGTGTCTCCCTGGTTCAAGATCTATGGACGCTTAGGGAACATCTTTAAAAAAACGTCAAAAGGTTCTTCTGATTTTTTGCATCTGAAGAGTGCTTCAATCTCAAGGAGGTCAAAGCCAGAAAAGTTTTTAGGATTAAGTGCAATACCAAATTGTTTCTTAATTCGATCGGCCATAACCTCTCGCAACGCTAAGTCATAGTTCAGGTAGGAGGGGTCTTGGGCTCCTGTGTAAGATTTTCCAGCATAATCCAAGAGTTGGGATTGCAAGGAACTCCCCTTGGCGTAGGCTGGAGAGGTGATAACAAAAAACCACAAAAAAAATGTGAGGATTGGAAGAGACAATATAATTTTTTTTGTAAGCATTTTCTCTACCTCCTTTAATGATGAAGATTTAATTAATCTCCGATCCATGATTTCAGTGTCGCCATTCTCAATCCACTTCTAAGGAAATAAGGATAAAACCGCCATCGTATAAGTTAATAAAAAGCAAATCTAATGCCAAGAAGTGATTGGTTTAACTATTTGATTTATGGAGCAATTATTAAAATAAAGTTTTAGAAAGTCTCGAAATGTGACATTTTTTGATTAATTGCTTGACATTTAGTCAAAATTTTCGTTTGGATGGAACATATTTTGGGTGCTGTATAGAAGAAAAATCGTAAGTGAATTCGGTATCGGGTGTTGCAGCCCACACTTCTTAAAAATCTCTCAAAAGGTGTTTATTATCAGGGTGAAAGTGCCAATGAGGAGTTAACCTGACATTTTTTTGCTAGGTCAATTGTTGGCTTTGGGATTGATGAAATATTGGAAGAATGATTTGAGGACTTATTAAATATTTAGAAAAAAGTACCCGAACCCTTGATAGCCAGGGCCATCTCTTACTTCATTCCCTTTGCTTTTTCTTTTAAAATCGGAATCACATTTTGAAAATCATCCACGATCCCGTAATCGGCCACTCCGAAGATGGGAGCACGGGGGTCTTTGTTAATGGCGATGATCGTTTCAGAACCTTGCATGGCTGTTACATGCTGGAAGGCACCGCTGATGCCAATGGCAATATAGATTTTCGGCTTTACGGTCTTTCCAGAAATCCCCACCTGTCGCTCTTTGGGTAGCCAATTTCGATCCACCACCGGTCGCGAGCAGGCAACAACTCCGCCTAAGCTTTTTGCCACTTCTTCGATCATCGGAATATGTTCAGGTCCTCCAATCCCTTGGCCCACAGAGACGATGATCTCGGCTTGAGTGATGTCTTCTCCTGTGATAGGAGCTTCAATATATTCAATAAATTTTTTTACATCGATCGACCCCTGAAGAGGGGAGGATTCCATGATTATCCCACCCTTTTTTTCGCTGGGCGGCCCAGGGCTGAAAACGCCTGGTCGGACAGTAGCGACGTATCCTTTGGATTCCCTCAGGGATACATTGGCATTGACCTTTCCTCCATAGATGGAACGAACAGCTTTCAAGCGGCTCTGTTCAAACGAGAGGTCGATGCAATCCGTCACCAAGGGAAACCCCATTTCCACAGAAAGGCTCGGGGCTAAGTCCATTCCAAAAGCCGTGTGCCCGATTAGGATGAGAATGGGTTGATATTTTACGATGAGAGATGAAAGGACTTTTTGATAGTAGATGGAATTAAAATGTTCGAGTTGCGAATCCTCCACGACTAGGACCTTTGACGTCTTTGTTGCCAACTCCTCGGCGAAATTTTTAACATTGTAGCCCAATAGAACAGCGGTTGACGAAACCCTTTGCTGAGAAGCCAGCTTTTCTCCAGCCGCCAACATTTCATAGGTGATGTCACGAATCTTACCTTGTCGATGCTCGACTAACACGAAGATCTCTGCCATTTCTTCATCTCCCATAGGATCAATGGTCGAAAGGTTAGGGTAATGATGCCAGTTTCGTTAAAAGGTTAAGTTATTCATCTTTAGAGTCTTTTTGACCTAACCTTTTCACCTAAAACGATACGGGCCTCCTAACCTTTACCCAAAAACCATTTTCATTATCCTTTTTTCTTTTTAATGATTTCAGTCAATTGTGTCACGACCTCTTCAGGACTTCCTTTCAATATTTCTGCCATCTTTCCAACGGGTGGAAAGAAGACTTGATCGATTTTCGCATCCACGGGGTCATCAGAGGGGATCCCCATTTCCTCTAATCCACAGTCCTTGGTCTCTTTATCTTCAGCCTCCAAAAGAGCCGCGAGGGAGACATATTTGGGCTCGTTGATACCTGTCTGAATGGTGAGGACAACGGGAAGTTTAAGCTCAGTCATCTCTTCAATCCCACCTTCTAATTCTCTTCGGACTTTCGCCTTATCTCCTTCAATCTCAATATGGCTAACAATGGCTGCATGAGGAAGGCCTAACATCTGGGCCAGGCTTACTCCCACCTGCCCGAAGTTATCATCCTCTGCTTGAACTCCGGTTAGGATTAGATCAAAAGGCTGACCCTTGATGACCTGGGATAGAATCTTTGCAATCCGATGGGCATCTAAGGAAGGAGGTTCTTCTATCCTTAGTGCCTTATCTGCACCCATGGCCAAGCACCTCGTCAATACCTCTTTTGATTCTTCAGGTCCGACCGTGATGACAGTGACCTCACCCCCATGTTTCTCTTTTAAGAGTGCCGCCTCCCTGACTGCATAGCCATCCCAATCATTGAGGTGGAAGACCAGATGGTCCTTTTTAATATCTGTCCCATCCTTCTCAATAAAGATGTCCGCCTCTGCAGTCTTAGGAATCCTTTTAACACATACGGCGATATTCATTTAATCCTCCATTTCAAGATTTAAGGAATTGGGGAATTGAGGAATTCAGGAATTAGAAATATTCGCAATCCCTCGAATTCCTGAACTTCCATTGCTTCTGCTACTAATTCCGAAATATCTTTTACCGCAATCTGATCTGCCAAGCCTGAGATCTTTACTGCATCTTCAAGGGTTAAAAGGCAGAAAGGACAAGCATGTGGCCAACACCTTTGCACCCAAGGCAACCGCTTCCTTAATTCGAATCTCACCATTTCGAGTCCCTTCCGTTCCCCCTTCAGCCCACATCCTTCCCCCTCCTCCTTCACAACATAGACTCCTCTGTCTTGACCTTTCCATCTCGGCGAATTCCAGTCCAGGGATGGAGGTTAGAATTTTCCTCGGTTCATCGAAAATCTGATTCTGTTTTCCAAGAAAACAGGGATCCTGATAGGTGGCGGGGAGGTTCAATTCCTTAGACAATTTTAATTTTTCCGTCTCGATTAACTCAGCAATGACCTGTGTGTAGTGTTGGACAGGGATATTAAGATCCGGATATTCATTTTTAAAGGCATTGTAAGCAATGAGGTGAGATGGTGATGATCTTTTTAATCCCAGACTTTTTGAAGAGGTTTGTATTGTCCTTTGCCAGTTTTTTAAAAAGGGCTTGCTCGCCCATCCTCTTGATCTCATTTCCGCAACAGGATTCTTTTTTACCAAGAATTCCAAAGTCGAGATCCGCTTTTTGAAGAATTTTGATGAGGGCTACTGAAACATTCTGGACCCTTGGATCATAAGAAGGAGCACAGCCCACATAAAGCAGGGTCTCTGTGGTTGCCTCTCCAAGAATCTTTACTCCCAGGTCTTTTGCCCAATCTGCCCTGCGGTCGCGGAACCGTCCCCATGGATTGCCCTGCAGGAATGTATTTTCAAGTGCATCTCTGATGGTTGAGGGAACCTCCCCTTGATTGGCCAGAAAATTTCTTATCCCCATGATCAATTCGACATTTTTAACCCCAGCAGGACAACGAAGGCTACAAGTGCTGCAGGTGGTACAGGCCCATAACTCAGGCCTTTTGAATAAGGAAGAGGGGTCGTTGGTGACGTGAGTTTGTCTGACCAATCTTCTCATATTGAGAGGAGACCTAAATTTGACGGGACAACCTCCTGTGCACGTCCCGCATTGGATGCATATATCGAGTTGATAATCCTTGATAAAAGTTTTAGGGTCGATCTTCATTTTGTAACGGTCAGTAGACCTTCCATCTCTGATAATACCTGATCTTGTGTGAAATGATTCTGTCGGGCTGCTTTATTGGGACAGATCGCTGTGCAGGCGCCACAGCCCTTACAAAGGGCTTCATTGACAGAGGAGATCCCCTTGAGTTCAAGAAAATCGATTGCCGAATAAGGACAAATCTCGATACATAATTTGCAGCCTGCGCAGAGCTCAGGATCAATGACGGCTATGGTGGGTTCGACTTCGATCTCCCCCTTGGGTAACCAGAGCAGCCGCTTCGGCTGCCGCGGCAGAGGCCTGGGCCACTGTATCAGGAATATCTTTAGGTCCCTGGCAACATCCTGCCAGAAAGATTCCATCCACATTCGTACTCACGGGTCTCAGTTTAGGATGGGCCTCCATAAAGAATCCATCTGCGCTCTGGCTGATTCCAAATATCTGAGCGACTCTCTCAGCCCCGTGGCGGGCCGTCAGGCCTGTTCCCAAAACGATCATGTCTACAGAGATCTCCAAAGGAGTTCCGAGAAGGGTATCCTCTGCGGCGACGACCAGTCGACCATCCCTTTTAAAAATTTCAGAGCCTTTCCCGCGAATAAAGTAGATTCCCTCCTCCCGGACCCTCTTATAGAATTCCTGATAGCCCTTTCCAAAGGCATTGATGTCGATATAAAATTCATAAATCTCAGCCCCGGTCTTCTCTTTTGCCAGATGGGCCTGTTTCATCGAAGCCATACAGCAGACCCTGGAGCAGTAGAGATTGGCATTTTCGTCACGGCTTCCGATGCAGTGGAGAAAGGCAATGCCCTTTGGGACGAGTTCCATCATTGAGCAATACCTCTCCGCGGGTCGGTCCGGAAGGGCTTGCAAGCCTTTCAAACTGGAGATTGGAGATGACATTCTCATAAACTCCATATCCGTACTGGGGAAGGAGATGGGGGTCGAATAGATCATATCCGGTGGCGATGATGATGGAGCCCTACTTCCTTCTCGATGATTTCCTCTTTTTGATCAAAATGGATGGCCTCCGCCTTGCAGGCCTCCACACAGGTCTTTTTACATTTCCCTTTGCTTAAAAGGAGACAACTCTCTTTATCCACCACGGCCTTCAAAGGAACGGCTTGCGGGAAAGCGATGTAGATGGCTCTTCGCCTGGCCATCCCCTCTTCAAACTCTGAAGGCACCCCTTTTTTCAAAACGCAAGCCTCTGTACAATCCCCGCAACCCGTGCACCGATTAAAATCCACATAGGTGGGATGTTTTTTAATGGTCACGGTAAAGTTCCCGACATAACCTTTTACCTCTTCCACTTCCGAACAGACAAGAAGCTCAATATTCTTGTTTCTGGCCACTTCGACCGTCTTGGGGGTAAAGATACAGGAGGCACAGTCCAAGGTGGGGAAGGTCTTATCCAGTTGGGCCATATGGCCTCCGATATAGGGAGCCTTTTCAACAAGATAGACTTTCATTCCTTGATTTGCAATGGTTAAGGCGGCCTGAATTCCAGCAATTCCAGCTCCGACGACTAAGACGGAAGGTTTGATCTCCACCTTTCTTGCGGTGAGAGCTTCTTGACAGAGAACCCTTGCCACGGCTGCTCGGAGAAGTTGCTTGGCTTTCTCCGTAGCTTCCTCCTTATCCTTATGAACCCAGGAGCATTGTTCACGGATATTCGCAATATTGAGGAAATAGGGATTGAGGCCTTCCGAAGAGATGGCATTTCTAAAGGTCATCTCATGCATTCGAGGGGAACAGGCCGCCACCACCACCCGATCGATGGAGAGTTCCCGGATATCTTTTTTAATTAAATCCTGTCCAGGGTCGGAACAGAGATAACGGTAGTCCCGGGCCACCTTGACTCCGGGAAGGGTGCTGGAAAATCTGGCAAGTTCATTACAATCAACCGTGGCAGCGATATTGGTACCACAGTGACAGATATAGACACCGATGTTTTGTTTCATAAGGTAACTAAAAGGGTTCAAGGTCATGCTCGAGGGGTCAAGTGAAATCCTATTTTTCTCAAAAGTTCTTGAATCCGCTTTAGACCCTTGAATCCTCGAACCCTATTCCTTTTATGTCATGCCGAGAATCCGGCGGCCGATCAGTAACTTCTGAATCTCCTTTGTTCCTTCATAAAGTTCAAGCAATTTGGCTGCCCGATAGAAGCGCTCGATGGGATAATCATCGAGGTAGCCATATCCACCGTGAAGCTGTAGTGCTTCATCCACCACCCTGACGGCAACATTGGAGGCCCACCATTTTGCCATAGCTGAAAGTTGGGAATTTGGAGTTCCCCGATCGACGTACCAACAGGCCCTGTACATGATCCCCCTTGCTGTCTCAATGAGTGTGGCCATTTCAGCCACTTTGAATTGAGTGACTTGAAATGAGGCAATCGTCTTCCCAAACTGCTTCCGCTTCTTCACATAATTGACGGCCTGCTCCATGGCACCTTGTGCAAGACCGACTGCATGAGCCGCTATGATCACTCTGGAGCGATCGAGGAAGTCCATCAACTGGAGGAATCCATTCCCCTCGACACCCACGAGATTTTCTTTGGGTACCTTCACATTATTGAAAAAGATGTTGGCGGTATCGGAAGCGTGAAGGCCCATTTTCCCGTGAATCTTATCCGCCTTGTATCCGGGGCGGTCTGTTTCAACCAAAAGGATACTGTGACGTTTTGATTTAGAAGTCTCTTCGGGATGAGTTAAACAAAAGACCAGAATGAATTTGGCTTCTGTCCCATTGCTGATCATCACCTTATTGCCATTGATCACATATTCCTCTCCGACGCTTACCGCTGTGGTGGTCACAGAAGCTGCATCGCTTCCTGCCTCTGGCTCCGTGATCGAAAAACCCATGACCCAATCCCCCTTCACGATAGGAGGGAGGTACTTCTTCTTCTGCTCCTCGGTACCATAAAGCAGGATGATATCCGATCCAAAGGCAGGTTGTGCAAGAACCTGTGCCAGCCCTGGTTCAGCCCTCCAGAATTCCTCCAAGATGATGGCGTGTTCCAAAAGACCTAACCCAAGGCCTCCATATTCCTTTTTGATGAAACAACCGATGAAACCCAACTGAGCTGCTTTTTTGATGAGATCCCTCGGAAACTCTCCTTTGGCCTCACACTCTTTGCCAATGGGCACCAATTCGCCTTCGGCGAACTCCCGGGCGGCTAAACGGATCTGTTTTTGGCGATTGCTCAGTTCAAAGTCCATGAATTTACTCCCTTTATCACGCTCCAATTATAAAATGAAGCGGTGGTGTTTACAATTTCCTTATTTTTTGGATCGATGGGTCTTAGTCTCCCAAATTTCATCTGGGCCAATAATTTGCTGAGGGCCAATTGATGTTCTTCTGTCTTCATGGCATCGAGAAAGACCATCGCTTCATGCTGTATGACTTGATCCAGTAGTAGATTGCATCCCATGGCGTAGAATCTCTTTTGACTTCTGTATGGCAGTAGGAGGCATGGAGGCAATTTGTTTGGCCATCTTTTTAGCCTCCAGGCATGAGTCGGTGATGGGGGAATACATGGTTAACGGCCCCCATTTCTAATGCCTCATGAGCATCAAAGGGCCTGGCAGTGAAAATAAGCTCTGCTGCTTTGCCATACCCGATGAGTCTCGGGAGAAAGTAGGTGCTACAAAATTCTGGGGTGACTCCTATCCGGACAAAGGCACAGCTGAATTTTGCCCTTTCAGAGGCGAGACGAATATCACAAGTTAGGGTTACGGTAAACCCAAAACCATAAGATGGCCCATTGATGGCTGCAATGATTGGCTTGGGGTACTGTATAAAGGCCCTTGGAAAATCGACTGACCCGAATCTTGACTTCTTCTTATGATCCTTATCACTTTCTTGAACCTCTATAAACCTGTTGAGATCGGCACCGGCACAAAACCCTCGACCCCGTCCAGTTAAAACCATGACCCGGACGTTAGGATCTTCTTCCGTCTCTTTAAGCGCATGGATCAGCTCGTCCTTCATCGTTTCATTCAGGGCATTTAGAACTTTAGGCCTATTCAGGTAGAGTAAAGCGATCCCTTCTTCTCTGATCAATTCAATTGTCTTGTATTCCATAATGTTTTCCCTTTCAAAAAATTCTTTGGATCGAATGGAAGCTCCGATGGATAACTTTCCACGAGGTGCTTTCAGGTTTGTTGAAAAATTGGGTTCCTGCTGGAGTGATTTGAGGCCCTTTACAGAGATCAAGGGCCTGGGCTAAGGAGCTCGTCCTAAGTTGATGAAAAATGTGGGCGGAAGCCTTGTCGAAGGTTGAATTGTTTTTCATTATCCAAAGCGATATTGCACACCGAAACCACTCCGGGGATATTTCCATTTGACGGACCCATAGATACAGGCGATCATGACAGGTGCCACATTCCAGACAACCAGCAAATTCCACCGCCATCTCTCCTTTTTCGTTCAGAGAGTAAAGATTTGCCGGGCAGGCATAAATACAGAACCGTTCTTTGCAGGTATGGCAGATTTTTTGATCAAGAGTGATATGGGTCTCCTTGTCGTTTTTAAAAGCATCAATGGCTAACTTCTCAGTGATTTTCATCAATAGACCTCGTGCAACCCGGAATAATGGAATATTGGAATGATGGAATAATGTCAATGCCAAAGAAGTTAAAATTTTATTTCAGCCCGAATATTCCAGTCTTCCATCATTCCATTGTTCCTTTATGGCATTTGACATTATATCTTTCTAAATTGTAGCCAATCTTTAAATGTTTCGAAATTCAAGAAGTCTTTCTTAACGGTCTCCCAAATGGTCTTGTAAAGACCTTCTTTAGGATTCTCATCCACCTTCATCACTTTCTCAAAGAGATCAGAGATGGCCTGAGGGTATTTGGAGAAAAGCCTTTCATTCTCCAGGATCGAAAGGGTGTTTTGAAAGTGATTCATCTCTTTGATGATAAAACTTTCGTTTAAAAGTTTCTCATAGTGATTTAAGGTGGAGGCCGAGAAGTCGTTTTTCTCCTTTGCCATTTTGATGGTCTGGCCTGCCAGGACGCCTGAAGCCATGGCATATTCCATTCCTCTTACGGTGACCAGCATGTTGAGACCCAAACCTGCTGCATCCCCAGTAACTAAAATTCCATCTCCATAGACCTTGGGTTTGATATGGATGCCTCCTTCAGAGATGAGGTGAGCGGAATATTCGACAACCTCTCCCCCCTTGATCAGATTTTTTATCTCAGGCCTTTCTTTAAATTCGTCTAAGAGTTTATAAACTTCCTCACGGGGTTCTCTCTGATTGAGAGAATGAACTCCCACCACGATTCCCAAAGAGAGACTTTCCTGATTTGTATAGAGAAAACCCCCTCCCATGATGCCTTTGGTGAGGGTTCCCACAAAGAGCTGGGCGGCCCCTTCTTTTTCTCCCATTCGAAATCGGTCCTCGATCGTTTTTGGATCAAGAGCAATGACCTCTTTAAAACCCAGAGCAAAATGCTGGGGCTGAAAGGGTTTCCGGAGCCCAGCCTTCTCGGACAAGAAGGAAAGAATCCCATCGGCGGCTACCACACAGTCTGCTCCAATCTCTTCCTCCTCGGTCTTGACTCCGATGACCTTTCCTCCTTCCCAGATAAGGTCGTTCACATTCTTCTGAGGGATAACAAACACTCCTTTTTCTGAAACAAGATCTGCAAGCCACCTGTCAAATTTCGCCCTGAGGATAGTGTAACTGGGATAGGGTTCTTGATTGGATCGATCACTATAAAGCTCAAAGGTGGTCGAGTTGGTTTCACCCAACAAGGTGATAAACTCCTTCGTGACGTGTCTTTCTAAAGGGGCTTCTTTCCAGAGATCGGGGAGGTAATTTCTGAGGGGGCTCAAATAGATTCTTCCTCCTGTTACATTTTTGCTTCCTGAGAAATCTCCCCGCTCCAGAACGATCACGGTCATTCCTGAGTCGGCCAATTCATAGGCGCAAGAAAGGCCTGCTAATCCTCCGCCTACGATGATAACATCCACTTTATCCATCTTTATTCCTTCAACGCTTTCTTCAATTCCTCTGTTAAAGCAGGGACAATTTGGAAGAGATCTCCAACGATTCCATAGTCTGCATAGTTGAAAATGAGGGCATTTGGATCATTATCCACCGCCACCACCGTTTTACAAGTCCCAATGCCCAGGACATGGTGGATGGCCCCTGAGATCCCAAAAGCCATGTAGAGTTTCGCAGAGATATTCTTTCCACTTTTTCCAATTTGATCCTTCAGATCTCTCCAGCCTTCATCCACTGTGGCTCGAGTGGTTCCCACGGAGGCATTGAGCACATCGGCCAACTCTTCCATGATCTTGAAATTTTCAGGCGCTTTAATCCCTCTTCCTGCCGCCACCACAATTTCGGCCTCTGTGATATCTAACTTTGTTCCAGCAGCTTTCTCCAATCCAACGACCTTCTTTTTCAATGCGGCAGGATCCGTATGAGAGGGGATCGAAATAACCTGAGCTGACTTTTTTAGATTTTCATTAACGAGAAAGGTATTGTTTCTCACTGTAGCCATCTGAGGTCTGGCTTCAGAAAAAGCCATTTCTGCAAAGACCTTTCCACCGTAGAGTGGACGTTTGGCGACAAGCTTTCCATTCTCTTCCATCATTAAATCCGTACAGTCAGGGGCATACCCTGTTTGGAGGTGCATCGATAATCTCGGAAAGAGATCCTTTCCTGTGGAGGTGGTTCCTCCTAAAAGAACAGAGGGTTGGTGTTCTTTAATTAAGGGAGCCATATTGATTAAATAGGCATCGGAAGTGTAAGAGGCAAGGGCTGGATCATCCATCAGATAGATTTTGTCGGCAAAAGGGGTGAGACTCTTCACTGCCTCTTGAAGACCATTTCCAAGCAGGACAGCCCCCAACGCTTGGTTCGACTTTTTTGAAAACTCGGCCCCAGCCGAAAGAAGTTCAAAGGTCACCTTCCTGACCTTTCCTTCCCGTTGCTCTGCAAAGACCCATATTTCATTGGACATAATGCACCCTTTCGTCAATAGTTCATGAGTAATTTAGTTCGCATGCCTTGCACGCATGCAGGAGTTCGGTGTTGTTTTAACTTAGACTCCGAACTCTGAACTCCGAACTCAGAACTCTATTATCAGATGACTTTCGCTTCTTCTTTGAGAAGTTTCACCAGTGTCTTCACATTCTCCGGAAAATCTTCTTTTATCATTTTCACGGGTGGTCTCTTAGGGGGTGGTAAATATTTCTGAACTTTTATCTTAACAGCCTGACTCCCCACATCGACTGCGCTCAATCCCAAAGCAGCCAGATCCACCTTCTTCATCTGAGCCTTCATCGCCTTCATCACATTCATGACCTGGGGAATACGAGGATTATTTAAACCTTTCTGACAGGTGAAGAGGGCGGGGAGAGAACAGGAAAGGATTTCTTTCCCGCCCTCAACCTCTCGCATCACCTTTACCTCTTTTTTCGGGTCATCGACCTCGAGGCCGATGATCGTATTGACATGTGGAATCCCCAACACCTCAGCGACGGCAGGTCCCACGATTCCCGCATCATCGTCCATTGCTTGCCTTCCTGCTAAAATCAGATCAAAAGGCTTATCTTTGAGATAAGCGGCCAAGGCTTTGGCGATGGCAAACTGATCCGAGCCCTCCAAGACAGGGTCAGTGATCTGAATCGCATCATCCGCACCCATAGCGATTCCTCTTCTCAAGGCGTCAACTTTCTTATTATCGACGGTCAACACGGTGACCTTACCACCAAACTTTTCTCTCAATTTTAGACCTGCTTCGATCGCAATTTCATCGAAGAAGTTGGTGAAATATTTATTTTCGATCTCCAATTCAGAATCCGATTTGACTTTGACAATTGCTTCCGGATCAGGAACCTGTTTCACCAACACATAAATTTCCATCTCAACCTCCAATGAATCCGAACCTGTAAGGAGTGAGGCGTTAGGGGAAAGGGGTAAACCCACTTACGACTTGCACCTTCCGCTCTCACGGATTGTTAATCTTTGCAGTAGATCCTTCCCAGATAGTCACACAACACTTCATGGGTGCCGCCGCCGTAAAGCAAGAATTTGGCATCCCTCCAGTACCGTTGTGGGGGATATTCTGAGCAGAAGGCATTCCCTCCATAAATCCTCATGGCTTCTTCGACGGCATACATACACATCTCTGTGGAGTGATATTTAGCCAGCATGCACTCATTAATGCAGGGGATCTTGTTTTGAATCATCCAGGCACATTTATAAGCGTAATTCCACGAGGCCTCATACCAGGCCCAATATTTTGCAAACTTCTCCCGAATCAACTGGTACTTACTGATCGGGTTTCCAAAAGCAATCCGGTTTTTGGCATACTCCCTTGCATCATCCATGGCTCCTTTTGAAATGGCCAAGGCATTCATCGCAGTCATTACCCGTACTTCATTGAGAATTTCTCCGGCATACTGAACGCCTTTCCCGATCTCCTCACCCAGAAAATTTTCATCAGGAACAAAGACATTGTCAAAAACTAATTCGCCCGTAACGGAGCAGCGGGATCCCAACTTATGAAGCCTCTGGCCGGGGACGAATCCATCACGATCTGTTGTCTTCTTTTCAACCAGGTAGAAATTAAGACCTTTCAACCCTAATTTTGGATCAACCGTTGCCATGCAGGTGCAAAACTCAGCGATCGGCCCATTGGTGATCCACTGTTTTCTTCCGTTGATTCTCCAGCCTCCATCTACTTTGGTCGCTAAGGTCCTTGTTCCACCCAGGTCAGAACCGGACTGGTCTTCAGTAAAGCAGATCGTCCCGATCTTTCTCGCCTTTGATCGCTGGTACAAGGATCCTCTGTTTGATGTTCTCACTTCCAAAACGGGCGATGAAATAAGTTCCCATGAGAATCTGCATGATCGTCGCCATATGCAAATCCACAGGACCCTCTTGCCAGTTCTTCATAGAAGATCATCTGGGTGATGGTGTCCGTACCCATCCCCCCATATTTTTCGTCATGTCTCAGGCCTAAATATCCAAGAGCGGCAAATTCCTTCCAGAGGTCCCAGGGGAATTCTTCTTTTTCATCCAATTCAGCCACCCTGGGCATGATCAAACGATTCACTGCATCTCGGACCATCTGTCTGAAGAACTCTTGTTCTTCACTAAAGTTGAAATCAAGTGCCATGAGATCTTACTCCTTTCGTCGATTTTTAAAGGGGTCAAGGGGTCTGCCGGATTCAAGGTTGGTCAAGCGAAATCCTCCTTGATAGGAATTTACACTCGAACCTCACGAACCCTCGAATCCTTGAACCCTTTTAAGTTTAAATAATGTTCTTCTCCTTAAACTCCTTCAATTGTACCGCGCTATACCCCAAGAGACCGCTATAAATCTCCTCATTATGTTCTCCGAATCGCGGAGGAAAACTGAGCATCCGGTTAACTGATTTCAGATAAGGATTATTAATGGGAGGAGGTGCAATGGTAATCTCAATAGCTGTCTTGGGATCTTTGCTTCGAATCAAATTCGGTTTTACCAAAGGATCCTCTACGACTTCTTCAATCGTGTTCACCTTAGAAATAGCAATGGTGGCTTTATTAAATATATCGATCATCTGATTGGTTGTAAATTTTTTAGTGATAGCGTTGATGGCATTATTTAAATTATCCACATCTGCAATCCGGCCGGCATTTCTCTCATATTCTTTTTTATAAAGAGATTCGAATCCTGGAATCTTTGTCATCGTTTCCCACTGTTTATCATTTCCCACCGCAATATAGGCATAGCCATCTTTGGTCTCATAGACTGAAACAGGAGAAAAGAATTCGTGTGTGTTTCCCCTCCGAGAGACCTTTTTCTTGAAGGTCACCGTATGGGTGATCGCCTGAGTAAGCCATGAGACAGTGCTTTCGAACATCGACAGATCAATACGACTCCCTTGGCCGGTCACTGCTCTTTTGAAGAGGGCCTTCATCAGAAGACCGTAGCCGTGTTCACTGGCACCCATGTCAGGAAGGGGGATACCCATGACTTGAGGACTACCTCCTTTTTCTCCGGTGAGTTCCATCAGTCCACCTCTCGCCTGGAGCACAGGATCATAAGCCGCTTCATTGCTTTGAGGGCCAAAACCGGTCATTCCCAGCCAGATAATGTCTTCCTTAATCTTTTTGAGCATCTCATACTCGATCCCAAGTTTGGGGTAATTTCTGGGAAGTTGATTGGTCGCAAAGATATCTACCTTTAACTTGAGGATAAGTTTTTTCAAAATCTCCTGCCCCTCTGGGGTTCCTATATCCAAAGTCAAAGCCTTTTTCCCCGCATTGATGGAGAGATAATAGGAGAACATCCTATCTTCTTTCAAAACATCGTCACCAACTCGTCGGTTGGGATCTCCATAGATAGGATGTTCCATCCGAATTACATTGGCTCCATCCTCAGCCAAACGGAGGGTTAAATAGGGGAGGACAGTTGCCTGCTCCAGACTTAAAACCGTAATATTTTTGAAGACTTGAGATTCATCCATGAAAGATCACCTCCTGATTGAAATTTTGGATACTGTATACAGAAAAACTATATACCTAAATTCCTAGCCATGTCAAGGTTTTTCACTCATCCGAGGTGATCCCTCAGTTATGGGGTATGAAATCAGCAGATCCGCCAGGAATGTCATCAAAAATCTTATCAAGCGGATTTTCTAATATTTTCATTGGTAAGGGTCACGATCGCTATTATTGATTATTCCTTACACTTTCCAAGGGGTTTTTATGGTTTGGAGGGAACATGAAGGTTACCGCTATAAGATTTTTTCCGACATCCCTATCGGATCATTGTACGTTCGAACAAAGATGGAGGGGTACTGTCCGAGGTTGAATATGAGCCATTAGAGATAGATAGAAACGGAGATGAGAAAAGAGAGGTTTTTGATATTCAGAAAAGATTAGAAATCTATCATCGGAAAAGTATCTTGTAAAAAAAGGTTCAATCATCTTATCGGTTTTTAAAAACAGGTTTTTTCTTGTTTAGGAAAGAGGTCACTCCTTCCTTAAAATCTTCGGTCTTGTAAACCTCCCCGTAGAGTTCTGAATCCTTCTATAAGTGAATCAATGTAGGAATGTTGGAAGGCTTGAAACATGGATTGTTTAGCGAAATGAATGGCAGCCGGTCCCTTTGCCATCTGTTTGGCCAACGCCATGGCTTCTTCCATCAATTTTTCGTGTGGGACCACCCGATTAACCAATCCTATTCTCTCTGCTTCTTCGGCATCCACAATCTTTCCTGTATAGATCATCTCTTTCGCCCGGCCAGGCCCGATGAGACGCATCAAACGGACATTTCCTCCATACCCAGGCATGATTCCAACCCGGACCTCTGTCTGACCGATTTGAGCCTTCTCGCTGGCAATCCGGATATCACAGGCCAGGGCGATCTCACAACCTCCTCCCAATGCCCAACCATTGATCGCGGCAATGATCGGTTCGTCCATCGATTCCATAAAAAGGAGGATCTCGTTAGCCTTCTTCGAGGCACTGACCGCATCCTGAGGGGTTCGGTCCTTGAGCATGTGAAGGTCAGCTCCAGCAATGAATGCCTCATCGCCCACGCCTGTGATGATCCCTACACGGAGATGGGGTTCTGAATGGAACTGCTTCAATACATCCTCCAACTCCATCCATGTTTCCCAGTTCAGGACATTCCTCACCTCAGGCCGGTTGATTTTGATGATGCCCACCCCCTCCTCTGTTTCGTAAATCAAATTTTTGTAAGACATGGGAGCCCTCCGTCCCCTCTCATTCCTTACGAAATCGACTATTTCATTTTTGAATTCAGATTTTTCGAATGCAACCTCAGACTACTGCTGACGTCACCCTTGTTCTTTTTCAACAATCCTCTCCTTTGAGTGGGGAGAGAAGCAGCCCTGATCATCCGTTAGGCATGAATCATACTAAGAGTTTCGAGGTGGGATCCTCCATTCAGCTTTTGTCGACCTTCCCTTTTCTGAAATAAATCACTTGTTGGCCTATGGCAATGGGAAGTCCTTCTTGATTCTTCACTTCAAATTCAATCAATCCGATTCGGTTGGATCGATGAGTCACTTTGGCCGTGGCCTCCAGGTGGTCTCCCGATTTGGCAGCCGACAGAAAATGAATATTTTGTTGGAGTGCAACAGCAGGCTCCCCATAACTATTTCCTGCTGCTTCACAAGCCTGGTCCGCAACGGAGAAGATCGCTCCTCCATGAGCCATTTGGTAAATATTGATAGTTTCGTCAGTAATGGGAAGGGTCGCGCGGGCGAAACCTGGCAGGAGTTCAATAAGTTTCACTCCAATCCGCTGGGAAAAGGTGTCTTCTTTACTGACTTTATCGAAGATGGCCTTCAAGATATCTTTCGAAATTTTTTCCATTTGGTACTCTGTCTCAGAAATATATTTAACGATTTTAGGATTTGTGTGTCTCATTCCTCCCACCCGTCTCCTTTCCCCAGCGGGGGAGAGGGATAGCCTGCCTGCCGGCAGGCAGGGGCATTTCAAAAAGATTTCCTCAACTTTAAACTTTTTTTCTCAATTTCTCAGTAAGATCGGCCATATTTTCATATACTATTTGATTCAGTTGCTTCATCATCTCAGGGAGAGGGATCCCCTTTTTATAAATAATAATAGCCTCTTTTCCCATAGCCAGAGCTGCCCCCAGTTCGATGAGGGCACCCATTTTTTCCGGAGTTGAGAGATCATAGATTCCAAATTTGGAACGTTTGATCTGATCGATTCGTTGATAAAGGGATTCTCCCTTTCGAGAGGCTTCGCTTCCCAGAATCGGAATGAGTTCACTTCCCTCAAAAGCAATTTTAGCAGCCTGAATTAACTCAGGATCTTCGATTCCAGAAGAGATAAAATATTCGCCCTTGAGGGTTACCTCTACCGTTTTCGGTGTGGTCTGGATTTTTTTGAAGAGGGTTCGATCCAATGTCAATTCTTTGATGGCTGATTGAAGAATGTTTCTTACATTCTCGATGTCTTTTTTGAAGCGTGCCGCATTAATCTTGTCGATCTCCGCTGAAGCAAAGGCCTTGACACTCATCTCACGAAATCGGAGGGCTAAGAAATTTTGATAGTGGATCGATTTAGAGCTGAAGGCTTTTTCTAATATCATTTTGATCTCAGAATGCCAGTGTTTAAAATTTTCATGTTCGGCATGAAGACCAGCCATTTCGTCTAATCGGTGTAACTGGTCTCTGATCAGGTCAATCGGATCCCTTTCCGCCATTTTCCACCCACTCCATCAAACCCCCCATACCCCCCCTTTGCCCTCCGGGTCAGAGACCGCTCCGGGTCGGAGACTAAAGAGGGGTATGGGGAGTTTATGCGAAGATAACAATGGATGAATAGAATGTCAAATTTTTTGGGAGATAATTCTCTATTGAGAATGGGATCTTTTTGTGGTATAGAAACCCTGTAGTTCAATTGAAATGAACGGAGTCAATTTAACACTCTCATCTATTAAAGGGTTTTGAATTTAGGAGATAAATATTTTAGCAACAACAGGGTAAATATTCATGCTCAAAGGGAAGAGGGTTGTTTTAGGGGTCACGGGCGGGATTGCTGCTTATAAGGCAGCAGAGTTTGTCAGACTTTTAGTCAAGGCGGATGTGGATGTCCACGTCGTCATGACCGAAAATGCCCAGAGATTTGTCACTCCGCTCACCTTTCAGACCCTTTCTGGAAATTCAGTGGTAACCGATCTCTTTTGCTCTTCTTGAAGACGCCACAATCGGTCATATTGCCTTGGCGGATTTGGCCGAAATGGTTGTCATCCTCCCTGCGACAGCGAATATTATTGGAAAGATTGCCAATGGGATTGCTGATGATTTTCTCTCCACCATGGTGATGGCTACCAAGGCACCGGTTCTATTTGTTCCTTCAATGAATGTCAATATGTGGGAAAATAAAGCCCTCCAGAAAAATATTCAGATCTTACTCGGATTAGGCTATCATCTTTTGGAACCTGGGGAAGGGGAATTGGCCTGTCATTGGTATGGGAAAGGGAGGCTACCTGAACTGAATGAAGTGGTGGAGAATATGGAAGATCTTTTATCCCCAAAAGATTTGAAAGGGGAGAAAATTCTCATCACGGGCGGTCCCACACAAGAGCCCATCGATCCTGTGCGGTTTATCACCAATCGTTCTTCTGGAAAGATGGGATATGCCTTGGCGAAGATGGCCAGGCGAAGAGGGGCAGAGGTTATTTTGGTCGCCGGGCCTACCTCTCTTCCTCTTCCACGGAGAGATATTAAATGTGTATCTATCCGGTCAGCGGAGGAAATGAGAAAAGCGGTTTTGACCCATTTAAAGGGGGCTTCCGTTGTGATCAAGGCAGCGGCTGTTTCAGACTATCGTTCAAAGATGATCAGTCAGAAAAAAATAAAAAAAGGCGATTCGGATACGACCTTAGCTCTTGAGAGGACGAAGGATATTCTTGAAGAACTTGGAAAGAAGAAAGGAAATCGTATTCTGATCGGATTTGCTGCAGAGACAGAGGATTTGATTGCGAATGCTAAAAAGAAATTGCAGGGGAAAAATCTGGATTTTATTGTGGTGAACGATGTGACCAAGCCAGGTGCAGGTTTTGGTTTGGATACCAATCAGGTCAAGATCGTCTATCCATCCGGCAAGGTCAAGGATCTACCTTTGATGTCGAAAGAAGAGGTCTCTCAAGTTATTCTGGATGATACAGTTAAGTTATTGAAACAAAGAAGGGGCTCTAAAGAGAAGTAAATTTTTCTATTTTACCCATTCACTTTTTTCTCTGCCCCTTTCCCCTCGCTTTTTCCACTTTGTCCTTTTTCGGATCCTTCTTTCTCTGTCTTTGTCCCTTCCTTTCGACTTTTTGAGGGATAATCGTTGACATAAAAACCAGAACCTTTCAGGACAAAGTTGGTTGCTGAAATCAATTTTTTCGCTAACCCCAGACATTTAGGACAGGTCACTTTACACTGCTCATCTATTTTATGAAAGATCTCAAAGACTTCATGGCATTGGTTACATTGATATTCATAAATAGGCATCCTGAATACCTCCCAAATTTAAGCTTGCAGTTCTAATCTGGTGCTGAATTCTCTCTTTAACTTTTTTAGTGCTTCACTTTCAATCTGCCTCACCCGCTCCCTTGATAGTTTGAGGTGATCCCCAATTTGCTGGAGGGTGAGTGGCTCATCCGCCATGATCCTATTTTTAATCACGTAGACCTCTTTCTCGTTTAGACGTTTCATCGCATGCTGAACCTCGCGCTCTCGAATCCTTTTTTCTTCTTCCTGTGCTATCGCCTCTTCTTGATTCGGAGACTCTTCTTTAAGAAGGTCAAGATGGGTCAGTTCCTGTCCTTCGTCAAAGGGAGCATCGAGGGAGAGGTCTCTTGCAGCCATCCTCTGTTCCATCTCAACGATATCCTCTTTGGTCACGTCTAGATCGTGGGCCAGAACCTCATATTTCTTTTCATCCTCTCCATTCGACTCCAATGCTTTTCTTACCTTTCCAATCTTATAAAAGAGTTTCTTTTGCGCTTGGGTTGTTCCAATCTTAACCAAACTCCAAGTTTTAATGATAAAATTTTGGATGTAGGCCCTGATCCACCAGATAGCGTAGGAGATGAGTCGATAACCTTTGTGAGGATTAAACTTTTTAACCGCCATCATCAAACCAATATTCCCCTCTTGGATAAGGTCAAGGAGTTTGACTCCATAGGATTTATATTCGAAAACGACCTTGACAACAAACCTTAAATTTGATGTAATTAACTTCTGCGCAGCTTCAATATCGTTATGTTTACGATATCTTACAGCAAGTTTAAATTCTTCTTCCTGGGTTAAGAGTGGGAACTGATTGATCTGAACGAGATAAGTTTCTAATGAATTTTTGACAACTGGAAGATTTGGATTTGGCATTTACAACACCCCACAGATAAATTAGCACTCTTTGTATAAGAGTGCTAATATAATAATATAATAAAGATGTTTTGAAAGTCAAGTAGTTTTTGTATCTAATTGAATTAATTGTATAATATTATAAAAAGGCCTATAAAAATAGTCTTTTTTTGGGGGTTGACATGGTAGATGATAAAAGAGACCAAGAGCAAGAAAAGAGTTTTGTGGTAAAGGACAAAAGGTTTAGTGCCAAAAAAGAAGAAAAGGTGGAATCCCAGATCAAGGAAGAGGGGAAGACTGAGGAGGCTCCCAGAGAGGATACTTCTGCTCAGAAGGAGCCCCTTCCTGAAATTGATTTTACTAGTTTTATTTTTTCTTTGAGTACTTCAGCTCTCATCCAGTTAGGGGAGATTGAAGATCCCTTTACTCAAAAATTAGTTAAAAACCTCCCCTTGGCCAAACAGACCATAGATCTCATCGGGATGTTAAAGGAAAAGACAAAAGGAAATCTTAGCCCTGAAGAGGAGAAGGTTATAGATTATATCCTCTATGATTTGAGGATGAGGTATGTCAAAGCAGCCGAGTAAACCCCGTTAGAAATTCCAGCGGGGCATTAAACCCCGCCGGAATTATTCTAAAATCTAATCCTGCTGCAGTGCAGCGCGGCATTATTTCTAACGGGGTAAATGACTCAGGGTTATTTCTTGAAAGAATGATAAAAACTATTTCCCCTCCGATGAAGGCGGAAAACAATCCCTTTTTCTAAGTTGAGATCCTTTATCGCTTTTTCAAAATCCTTTATCGTCTCGATTTTTTTTCGATTGATTTCCAGAATCACATCTCCTTCCTGAAGGCCCAACTCATCGGCAGGGCTACCGTCTTCAACGCTGATGATGACAACCCCGCGTTTTATTTCGTTTGAGATTCGATATCGGGCAGCCAGTTGAGGAGTCAATTCTTGAATCTGTGCCCCTAATTTTTCTTCTATCTCTTTTTCTTTTATGGCCTCTGGTTTATCCGGCATAGCCGAGGTGGTGACTTCAATGGTCATGGGTTTCCCATCCCTGACTACACTGAGTTTTGCTTTCTGTCCCACTTTTTTCTTTTGGATCTCTTTCACCAGTTCAGTGACATTTTTAATGGTTTTATCATCTACTGACTTAATAATGTCTCCTGAAGCGAGCCCTGCCTTTTCAGCACCCGTTCCTTGATGGACTTGAGCAACGAGAACCCCCTCCTTCTCTTTCACCTGAAATTGTTCTGCCATTTCAGGGGTGAGATCCTGTGCACTGATTCCGAGCCACGGGCGGACCACCTTGCCCTGTTTGATGAGATCATTCAAGATCTGTTTGGCCATGTTGATGGGAATGGCAAACCCAATCCCTGTGCCAGGTTGGATGATCATGGCATTGATCCCGACCACCTCTCCATCGATATTGATCAGCGGGCCTCCGCTGTTGCCCGGATTGATGGAAGCGTCGGTTTGAACGAAATCTTCATAGGTTCCCGTTCCCAATCCGGAACGGCCTTTGGCGCTGATCACTCCCACGGTCACGGTATGTTCTAAGCCAAATGGACTCCCAATCGCAATGGCCCATTCCCCAACTTCCAGTTTATCTGAATCTCCCAAGGTTGCCACAGGAAGATCTTTAGCCTTGATATGGAGGACGGCTAAATCTGTTCTTGAATCTTGACCTTTGATCATTGCAGTAAACTCCCTCCCGTCGATGAGACGTACCTTAACCTTGTCCGCCCCTTCTACCACATGATTGTTGGTCAAAATGTAACCCTCTTTATCAACAATTACTCCAGATCCTCCACTTCTCTGTTTATGTCTGTACTCTTTTCCTTTTTCTCGGGGAGAAAAACCGAAACCTTTAAAAAAATCCTCAAAGGGACTCCCCTTGAAGAAGTCTTCTCCATATCTTTCCCAGGGCTTCACGGTGATTGTTTTTTCTGTGGTGACGTTGACGACAGATGGTTGAACTTTCTTGGCAACCTCCACAAAAGCCAACCCAAGGGATCTGGCAGTTGTCAATTTATCATTTTTAGGTAAGGAATTGACCCGATCGCTATCCGTGCAAAAGAAAAGGCCAAATAGAATAACAAGAAAAGAGAGAGACCAAATCAATCCTTTAGTCATTTTTTTACCCATCGTCCGCTCCTTATAGTGAATTATATTAAATTTTATCTTCTCTTCTAAGCGTTGTCAAATCAGATGAAGTGTTTTCCCGTTGCCATTATTGTATTTTTAATAGATTACCCACTGAGGAAAGGGCATTGCCTCTAAAAGAGGGCAAAAAAGAGGGTAATCAGTTCGATTTGGTTCGGCAGGTCAGAAGGTTCTATGGGAAAAACGTGGTAATAAACGTGGTAATAAATAGCTTATAGTTTTTAAGTCCTCACGCCTTGCGACATAGGCTTGACGTCTTACGATTGAATTTTTCCGCTATGTGTTCTGCGAGGTTCTGTACGCCTTACGCTTTACGACAAAGAATTTACCACTATGCCCTTCCTTCAGGCGCCAGCACTCTAACGCACTCCTTAAAGATGTAATGAGCATGTTCATAACCTATGCATGTAAGGTACTTTTCCGTTTTCGTATTGACGACAATGTATGTTTCGCGGCTCTTATAGATCTCTACCTTTTTCCCATCTAACATATACCCCAGTATCAATCTTGGACAGTTAGGATCTTCGTTTGCCTCGACAACTGTATAATATTCACCATTTTCCATATTCATACCCTCGAAAGGCCGACTTCAATCAATAAAAAAGCAACTTTAATGCCAACAGTCTGCTTATTTTGTAAGTGCTCTAAATTAAAAAATATTTTTAAAATGGATATTTCAGATGTCCCCAAAATGAACAATTTTTGATCATAAGTTTGCAGTTTGTGTACTCCTTTTAACCATGAGGTTGAAGGCCTGTCCTTAAAAAACCCTGAGACCCAAAGCATCCTGCTATTGGATTTCACGAAGGTCGGCAAGAAGATGAACATAGGTTACTTCTTATGCTTCACGCCTCACAGTTCAGATGATTGTATTCATGTTGTTTTTCTGGTATATCGGGACAAATTCCGGTGGGGATTGATATGAAGCTTGATAAAAATTTAACGGGGACAGAGCCTATTCTCAGCAAGAATAGGCTTTTTTGTTTTCTGGTATGGCCTCAAGCGGAGCGTTCCTCAAACGTAGTATGAAGCTTGGGGACGGTTTTCATATTCGCCTGCCCACCGGTGTAGGCAGGGAATGCAGGATGCGTCTACCTGCGTTAATTAACCAGGGCGGTGTTTCTTGCAGGAGAAACAAAAAATCCACGATTTTATAGCTTGAATCTATGATAAAAATATTATCAGATAGAAAGGCCTCCCATATTGTTGGATAAGATGGTCTCGGGGCTACGAGTATCCCCATCCTCTTTTCCAACATTAAACGCCGACGCCAAGACTTCTCCAAGTCGATGGTATTTCATGGTACTCCTGATGTAGATAGGTGGATCAATCTTTTCTGGATCTGCCTTTCCATCTGTCAGGCACCCACTACTTATGTAGGTTTCAATGATCTCACCAACAATGAGGATATGGGTTCTCATATCGAGATAATGGAGTGCTTTGCACTCAAGATTTATCGGGCATTCTTCTATGAGAGGAGCCGTTTTCAGTTCACCGTAGAAAGTTTTAAAAATTTGCGACTTATTCTTCTTCCTCCCAGAATAGATACCACAATAATCGGTCTTCTTGATGATTTCGCAAGAGGGGACATTTACAGAAAAGGTCCCGTTTTCTCTAATACCTTTCAGGGTATACCGGGCTTTGTTCATGGCAACGGTAATAGCCGGTGGTTTGAATGCGGCGATTCCACACCAAGAGGCAATCATAAAATTTGGTTTTTCATTTACGTTGGCTCCCACTACTAAGGCTGGCATAGGCAGAATCAAAGGCTCTGGACCAAGTTTGCTCTTTTCCATGCTATTTCTCCTTTTGCTTATTTATATCGTTCGGCGGTGGAGGGGCTGCCGTGGCACTCCGAGCTTCCAGACAACCTCACCAATACTTATCCCCAGGTAGGGAGTACATCCTGCCGAGGATTTCAAGGATGCACAGGTTATTGTTCCGAGTCAACTCACCCAGCATTATTATCAACCCATAATTACTTCAAAAAAAAGAAAGAATCAAGGGGAGAAATGTGGGGGGAGACATCAGCCATAAGGTATTCCTATCAGCGAAGTGTTGGTGCCATTCATAAAAAAGTTGGCCGTTTCCAAATGCGCGCATAGCGCACAGCGCATAGCGTAAAGAATAATATCCAAGAACCAAACCGCATAGCGCATCCTCCTACGCAATTTCTTCTGTTAAAGAGGACGGGTAGCGCAATGTGCATAGTGGACAAGTAGTAATCTAAGGTATTTATTAAAAACATTTTTTGCCTTGCCAACTTCCCTTCTTCCCTGTATCCTAAAGAAAAATGGAAAGGCTTAGGAACGTAGTTAAGTTATTTAAGAAATAGACGTAGTTGAAGCCGGTGTCATCCAAAAAAATGGAGGGAATTTATTTGATCAAGAAATTATTTTCCTCTCTCGCGGCGAGGCTGAAAGGCTCTCCAAAAGTGGTCGGGGAGATCATGTATGGACTGATGCTCCATGAGATGGACCTGGTCATGAGGAAGGAAAGAGGACACTTGGATAACCTCTTTATGTTGGTCATCTTTGGAGATCTGATCGGTCTTCCTCTGCTTCCACCTTATTATTCATTGCGACTCTTGCCGCATATCATTCCTTCTCTTAAAACATGGAAAAGGAGGGTTCTGAGAGAAAAAGATCTGACCGATTTTGTATCGCATGATCTTTGATAAGAAATTGGACCTATCATACAGAATAAATTGATATTTACCTCTCCGGGAGCCACAATCTATTTAGCGCTTCCATTTTTCAGTCAAGTTGTTCACAGAAGATAAATTGATACTCTGGCGATTTTAGGGGGTACGATGCAATCAGATAAAACAATTCGTATTTTTGATGGTGCCACTGCGATTGTCACCGGTGGAGCCTCAGGAATTGGTCGAGGCCTCGCCGAGGAATTAGTAAAGCGTGGCTGCGAGGTGGTATTGGCTGATCTTCAGATCGATTTAGCTGAAGAAGTCGCCTCAGGAATCCACGCTGCCGGTGGCAAAGCAAAGGCAGTTAAAGTAGATGTGACCGATTTTCCTACGATGGAACAATTAGTCCAGGAAACCGTTAAGCGTACCGGTCGGTTAGACTATGTTTTTAACAATGCGGGGATTGTCATCGGTGGCAGCGTCAACCTTTACAGTATCGAAGATTGGAATCAAATTATGGAGGTCAATCTCCATGGCGTGATCAATGGAATCCAAGCAGTTTACAAGATTATGGTAGCCCAGGGATTCGGGCATATTATTAATACCGCCTCAATGGCTGGATTGATGCCCGGCCCTGGAAATGTAGCCTATACAATGACGAAGCATGCAGTCGTGGGTCTTTCAAAATCGCTTCGAGCCGAAGCGGCCCAGATGGGAATCCGTGTTAGTGTCCTATGCCCTGGCGTTGTTCGCACGCCTATTTTGGAAGGAGGGGGGAAGTATGGCAAGATGCTTATCAACATTCCTCGGGAACCAATGCGTCAACTGTGGGAAAAGCTCAGGCCCATGTCCCCAAATCTTTTTGCCAAAAAGGTGCTAAAATCCGTTGCAAAAAATAAGGCGATCATTATTGTGCCGTCATGGTGGAAGGTATACTGGTGGATTAACCGATTATCTCCTTCACTTGGGATATTCCTTTCTCAAAAACAGTTTCAGAGAATGCAAAAGAAGCTTGGAATCGAAATAGAACGTATCTGATTTCGTATCCTCCATAAAAAAGTTAGCTGTTCTAACAAAGGATCGCAGGGCAGGGTGCAGAGGGGATCTAACTTCTCGGTCGTAAGGCGTAAAGGATAAGTCGTAAGGAGAAATTGCAGACCATCGTGTTGATTTGAAGATTTGGGGAAGAGTTCAAATCGGTAAGAAGGGTCGTGTTACGGTTTTATAAATTTACCCCGTTAGAAATAATGCCCCGCTGCTCTGCGGCGGGGTTCCATTTTAGAATAATTCCGGCGGGGTCTAATGCCCCGCTGGAATTTCTAACGGGGTTTACGGCCTTCTAAGAATCCTTTTTCAAATATTTTTAGACTCACCTCTCGAAACTTTGTGGAGGTGACCTGTTCGATCGCCTCTCTGAGTTTATCATGAGGAAAGGGAAACCTCGGGTGGGCAGCGGCAAAACCGATGAGAGCAATATTTGCGGATTGAATGGACCCCATTTCCCTTGCTAACCGATCTGCTCCAAACACATACAATTCGATTCCTTTTTCCTGCAGATATTTCTTGATTTCCTCGTTCATATCGTTGGGATCTGGACCATTGATAAAACAGAGACCGCCGTCTTGGCCATTTGAAGATGGCTTGAGATAATAAAGAGTCTTATAGGCTTCATTCTTTTCAAGAGATAAGAGGATATCCGCACTTCCTTTCTTGACAAGGGGAGCATCGAAATGACCAATTTTCAAATGGGTCATCACCGACCCTCCACGCTGACTCATCCCGTGGTCTTCCGAACCAATGAGGGGATATCCTTCTCGAAGGGCAATGGCTGCAAAAATTCGTGTCACCAAAAGAACCCCTTGGCCTCCCACGCCAGAGATAATCATCTGGATGTTCATCTTCGACCTCAATGTCAATGCAAGCCCAAATGTCGTAACCGGCTTTAGCCTTGATTATGATCAACCCTGAAGGGTTGAGTTACGAATTTTGGCATTCATTTGGTATTTGCCTGCCTGCGCGAAGCCGCTTCGGCGAAGGCAGGTTTTGACATTTGGATTCCCAATGGTTATTCCGTAGTCAACTAAGTCTGAAGCTATCTACCCGATAAATCCCTTCCTGGCCACAGACCTGCATGCAGAGACCGCAGTCCACACAGGTTAATCGATCGATCTTCACTCGGCCATCCTCTCCTCTTATCAAAGAGGGGCACTCGAATCGTTTGAGACAGTACCCGCAACCAATACAGGCACCCACAGCTGGCATATCGATCGCTGAGGTAGGACACTCTTGGACACAAACGCGACAACCTGTACATTTGTTGTAATCAATGACATAACCGCCCTCGGTTTTGGAAATCGCTCCCTCAGGACACTGGATCATACAGGTGTCGCATTGACAACAAGCCTCATCTTGAAACACAGGTAAAAGGGATTTGTCCATCTCTCCGCTTTTCACCTGCGGAAGACCCTTTTCTGGTGGAGGCATATGACGGATGTCCACCTTGATGGGATTCACCTTGAGCTGCTCTTTTTGATAGATGATGCAGGGGTAACGAGCGATGAGAACAGCCATTCCACCATCTCGTTGCTGAGTATATTTGTACGCTTTTTCGGCTTCCTGGATCATTCCCTTGATATCGTAAGGATTAATGACTCGGATGTATTTGACACCACATCCCTTAACCAGTTCTTCAAGAGAAAGGGATTTACCAGGATGGCCGTCAGCCGTGGTTCCGGATTCAGGAGTCGGTTGCATGCCTGTCATGGCTGTAATGGAATTGTCAAGGATCACGAGAACGAATCGTGCTCCATTATAAACAGCATTCAGGAGTCCTGGAGCACCGGAATGATAGAAAGTCGAATCTCCGATGGTGGCAATGATGGGAATGTCTTTACCATCCTGATGATAAGCTTGGTAGAGGCCACTGGCAAAGGTGATCGCAGCCCCCATGTCGTGACAGGTATCTACTGACTCCAAATTCATTCCCAGGGTATAACAACCAATATCACTAGGAAAAATCCCGTTAGGGAAGGCTTTCTTAATAGCATAAAAAGAAGCCCGATGAGGACATCCTGAGCAAAGGGAGGGGCGCCGAATGGGCAAGCCAAGCCCGGCCACCAATTTCTCAAGAGGTACGGTAGAAGGAATTTCTCCCTACAGGAATGGAGAAATTTTTACACAGATCAGAGATCACTTGAGTCATGACTTCGGGAAGCATCTCCCCTTCATTGGGGATCCTGCCATCTAATCTTCCAGTGATTTTTGATTTGTCTCGTATTTGAAGCTCGATGACCGGTTCAGTTTCTTCGAGGATCAGGACATGATCGCATTTCTTGATAAAGGCTTCCACCATCTCAGTAGGAAAAGGGAAGGGAGTTCCTATTTTGAGGATAGGTATCTCTTTTTGTAGGCCCAGTTCTGGAAGAATATCCCGAGCTATGGCATAACCAATTCCACCAGCGATGATTCCCAAAACCGCCTTCTCCCGATCATTCTCAATGAAATTGAGAGAGCTCATTGAATTGAACTCTTCTGCAATTTTTTGGAGCTTGATGTTGAGCTGTTTATGGAGGAGAAATCGATATCTGGGTGTTGCGCTCCATCGCTGAGGGTTGTGTTGAAAATTAGCTTTCCTTTCAACTTTGTGAATGGGATTGAAAGTGATGGTTTGCTGGGCATGGGAGACCCTCAATACGGGACGGAGAATAACAGGAATCTGGTATTTTTCCGAAAGATCGAAGGCAATGGGTAACATCTGCTGGGCTTCTTTTGGACTGGCTGGATCGAAAACAGGGACCTTTGCAAACATGGCCATAAAGCGAGTATCCTGTTCGGTCTGGGACGAAAAAGGTCCGGGATCGTCACAACTGATGATGACAAAGCCTCCTATGGTTCCGATATAGGCGGCACTCATCAGAGGATCTGTAGCGACATTCAAGCCCCACTTGCTTCATGGCTACAGCAGCTCGCTTCCCCGTGTAGGAGGCCACCAATGCGTTTTCGAAAGCCACCTTTTCGTTGGTGGACCATTCAACATAAATGTCCAGGTTATTTTCCTTTTTGAACCGGACCACAGCAGGAAGGATTTCTGAACTGGGAGTTCCTGGATAAGCTGCAAAAAATTGACATCCGCTCTCCACGATCCCCCTGGCAATAGCTTCGTTTCCAAGTAAAACCTTTTTTTCTCCCTCCGACATCTTTACCCCGTTAGAAAGCCCCGCTGCTTGCAGCGGGGATGAAGATATAATTCCCTCCGGGCCGGAGGCCTTCCGGGCCAGAGGCCTTTTAGAGCGAACACGGGGTTTAATACCCCGTATGAGCCTCCCCGTTGGAAAGTTGAAGACTTTCTAACCGGGTTTACCTCTTCGACTATGTGCAAATTGACCTATGTCGGTTTTTCTCTATTCTAATCCTAATATACTAAATTTTAACTGATTCGATTGAGAACCTCAATTCCTTTCAGAAGAGTTTCCTCTGATGCTGCAAAAGAGATCCTGACATGAGTATTTCTTTTAGAGAAGACACTGCCAGGTACAATAAAAAGGTTATTTTGAATGGCTTTCTCTACAAAGGCCTCTGCGTTTCCTCCTGGGACCTCTGGAAAGATATAAAAAGCTCCCTGAGGTTTTTGGACACGATACTTTTCCTTCAGCCCTTCATAAACGAGATCCCTTTTCTTCTTATATCGTTGAATGTAGTCATCCACGTTGAAATCCAGGGCCTTGACCGCTGCTTTCTGAGCAAAGGAGTTAATACTGGAGAATGTATATTGTTGGAGGGTGATCATCTGTTGGAGGATCTCCTTAGGACCTGCCGCATAACCTAATCTCCACCCGGTCATTCCCCAGCCCTTTGAGAATCCACCAAAGGTTACTGTGTTTTCATAAAGTTGTCCAATACAAGGGCAAGAAGGAGCATCGAAAACAAAGTTATCGTATATGTCATCGGAGAGAATGAGAAGATTTCTTTCTTTGGCCATCCTGACCATCCTCATCAGGTCTTCTTTCGGATAGATGGCTCCAGTTGGGTTGTTCGGACTGTTGACGATGATAAACTTCGTCTTCTTCGATAATTTCTTAACGAACTCTTCCTCCCTCAGTCGGAAATCAGGATAGGTATCGACGAAAATAGGAACCCCCCCCATCAGAAGAACCTGATATTCATACATGACAAAAAATGGATCGGGGATGATGACTTCATCTCCCGGGTTGATGAGGGCAAGACTGGCAAGGAGAAGGCCTCCGGTCACTCCAGCCGTCACCATAACCTCTTCAAAATGAACGCCTTTCTTCTTAAGATGGGAGGCTATCTTCTCTCTCAATTCAGGAATCCCTTGTGTGGGAGTATATTTATTAAACCCTTTTCTGATCCATTCAATGCCTTCCTCTTTAAGAGGTTGCGGGATATCAAAATCCGGTTCTCCAATACTCAGATTGATGGGATCTTTCATCTGACGGGCCAAATCGAAGATTCGCCTCACCCCGGATGGTTTAATATTTCTTAACCGTTCAGAGATCAACATCCTGTTACTCTCCTTCTTCTTTTATCTTTTTTGCTTTTTCGATGAGTTCGAGAATCGTATCGATTCTCGTCTTGGTGGGAGGTGCCAAGGCATGTTCGATTTGTTCGAAGGAATAATGTTTGGTCAGAAATTTTGATATCTCTATCCTGAACTCCCAACAAACCATAATTCTTCGACATGGGAGGTCTTCATTGACCGTTCGGCAATATCGGAAGGGAATCTCTCCCCCCAACTGAGGGCAGTAGATGATTAATGCATCATGTTCTTCAATCGTGGTCATTTTCAACGAGCTTTGAGGAATTTATCACAAGCTCACTCAATAAAAAATCCTACGGGCCAAGAAAGGCCCGTAGGATTCTAATTCTATTAAACAGGTTTACCCTTCCTCAACATCGGTGCTTTCGGTAGTCCCTCAATAGATTTAAGGGATTTTTTCATCTCATCCTCTGGTAAGTGGGTAGTCAACGAGTCTCCCACTGAAATAGGAATCATAACCACCCAGATCCATGAGACCATGGCCACTCCAGTTCAAAAGGATGACTTTCTCTTTTCCCTCTTCCTTAGCCTTCTTAGCCTCTTCAATAACAACCTGTATGGCATGACTGGTTTCAGGAGCAGGGATGAAACCTTCGGTTCTTGCCCAGAGGACAGCAGCAGCATAACACTCCAATTGATTATAAGCCCGGGGCTCAAGCAATCCCTCAATAATCAATTGGCTCACCAGGGGGGCGAGGCCATGATATCTCAATCCCCCTGCATGGATGGGAGCTGGGATGAAGGCATGTCCAAGGCTATGCATGGCAAGGAGGGGGGTTGTGGCGGCTGTGTCGCCGAAATCATAGACAAAGGGAGCCTTTGTCATGGTAGGGCAGGAAGTCGGCTCTGCCGGAATGATCGTGATATTGGCGCCGTTGATTTTGTCCAAGACAAAGGGGAAGGCAAGACCAGCAAAGTTACTTCCCCCACCCACGCATCCGGTCACGATATCCACTTTCTTCTCACCAAATTTCTCAAGCTGTTTTTTGGCCTCGAGCCCAATGATCGTTTGATGCATCATCACATGATTGAAAACGCTTCCCAGAGAGTATCGGGTGTCCTTGGTGGTGACAGCATCCTCAATGGCTTCGCTGATGGCGATCCCAAGGCTTCCGGGAGAATCTGGGTGCTCCTCGAGAATCTTTCTTCCTGCATTGGTATCTTTGCTTGGGCTGGGGATACAGTTTGCTCCCCAGGTGTTCATCATCAGACGACGATAAGGTTTTTGATCATAACTGATCCTCACCATATAGACCTTACACTCCAATCCAAAGAGACAACAGGCAAAACTGAGGGCGCTTCCCCATTGGCCTGCACCGGTCTCTGTCGCGATCCGTTTAATCCCGAAAATTTTGTTGTAATAGGCCTGCGCAATGGCTGTATTGGGTTTATGGCTTCCTGGAGGGCTCACCCCTTCATTCTTGTAATAAATCCTGGCTGGTGTTCCCAAAGCCTTTTCTAAGGCATAAGCTCGATGAAGAGGGGTAGGCCTCCAAATGAGAAGTTTCTCCATCACTTCTTGAGGGATATCGATCCACCGTTGTGTGCTGACCTCCTGTTCAATCAAATTCATAGGGAAGACAGGGGCGAGATCTTGAGGACCGATCGGTTGTCCCGTGCCAGGATGGAGGGGGGGTAGGAGGGGTGTGGGTAAATCTGCCTGAATATTATACCATTGTTTTGGAATCTCATCTTCTCTAAGAAAAACCTTGAACTCCTTCATAATCTCCTCCTTCTATTTAAAAAGAATTCAAAAAAACCTTTGTCCTATGATCACCTCCTTCCGTCTTTGAACCTTCTTCGATCTCAGCTTTTGCTTTTTAAAAATCAGATTTTCAAATACCAATAATTGATTATATTGTCAAGGTATTTTTACATTCTCAAGGCAGTTTTCACTAAATTCAGGACCTCGGAACAACCGAGGCTTGACCGAATCCCTCGGAAAGGTTTCATCGGCCAATACCTCTATTAGGTCGGATAGATGGCTTCCCACGACAGACAGGAATCCATAAACTGTGGAAGACTGGTTACCCATTCCATCCGGAGCATGGTCTTATGAAATCTTGGAGAAGGGTTTGGTCAGACCGACAGGGAAGGGAGGGAAAAACTGGGGAGGGCAAGATTTTTACCTTTTGGAGTTGAAGCACGAAATAAAAAAATGGCACCTTGGTTTACCAGGGTGCCATTTAAATCCGGAGGAAATTTGGTTAGTTCCGTTATTTTTTCTTAAATTCATTCCAAGGATAATCGATGAGTTCGAGAAGCACTCCGTTTACCATTTTAGGATGGACAAAAGCGAATTTGCAACCTCGGAATGGTCTCAATCCACCGATGAAGGGGTAACCTTTTGCCTTCAGCTCATTCATGGCTGTTTCCGTATTATCCACATTCAACCCAATGATCATGACCCCTTCGCCCCTTTTTTCGATAAATTTGGCCACGTCACCGTCCGGGGTGGTGGATTCCATCAATTCAAATCCAACTTCCCCCAGCCAGTACCTCGCTACCCTTATTTTCTCGGGCTCATCCACATAGGGATCATCCGGCCCCTTTCCAAGAATAGGTTCCCAGACTTTTCGCGCTGCCTCAAGGTCCTTTACTGCAATACAGATATGATCAATCTTATTTACCTTCATCAGACACCTCCTGTCTTTCTTTCAAGTTTTCCTGAGTATTTTTTCATCTCCTTTGCCAAGCTTATTCTTTGACGAATGTCCACAAGGCACCATGAACTCATGGATCCTCATCTATCTTTTTGAAAGATGCATGATATTACCCGTTTCGTAGCCCCCATTGGGAAGTTCATTGACTATAGCGACAAAGGGGCAAACGAAGGCACAGATTCCGCATTCCACGCAGAGATCGTCTAAGATGGCGGCTTTTTCCTTTACCAGCCCAATGATCCCTTCGGGGCAATCCCTAACACATATCCCGCAACCCGTGCATTTGAAGACATCGACATGTGGTACCATAATTTTCTCCTTTTCTATTCATAGTTTAAAATTCGTAACATTCGATGCAAATCATGCAGAGGATTCAGATGATTTGTTGGGCAGGACACCCCTTGAGTCCTCTGTATTTCTTGAGTCATCTTAATGTTTGATCCGGTGATAAGTTTGATAGGGGAAGAAATCAACTCTCATTCCCATCTTGTACCCATCGCGAATCGCCGCTGTCCCCCTGCGGACCTGGACAGCATCTCCGATCATGTAAACATCCTTTGCATATTTGCCATATCCCACTTCCTTATTGGGGGCAAGGTTCGCAAGGACAACCGTATCGGCAGGGATGGCCGCTTCCTTCTTATCCGGTCCTTCCACAACGACCTCTTTATCTCGGATCTCTTTTACCGTGCTCTGTAACATCTGGACGACATTTCCTTCCTTCAGCTTCTTCATGTATCTCCACACATAGGAGGGGTTCACATCCAGACCGAATTTTTTGGGCTTATCAACCATGGTGACAGTATGTTTTCCTTTATCAAGGATATAGAGGGCTGTTGAGATAGCTGCCCCTGTACCTCCCACGATCACCACATTCTGGCCAAGTTTCGCTTTTCCCTCTAAGACATCGAAGAGAGAAACGACATGTTTCTTGTCACTGCCAGGAATCGATTTGTCAGGAGCGGCACCTGTGGCGATGATCACGGAATCGGGTTTTTCCTTCTCCAAAAGTTCCTTGGTCACAGGTGTTTTCAGAACGATCTTGACACCCTGCTTGTCACATTGGGTCTTTAGGTAATTGACCATTCGTTGGAATTCTTGGTCGCCCCATGGTCCATGAGCTGCTGCGGCAAACTGACCTCCCACATGGTCATTCTTCTCATAGATCGTCACGTCATGGCCTTTTTCCGCAGCAATGGCTGCCGCCTGAAGACCTGCAATTCCTGACCCTACGACGATGATTTTCTTCTTTGTCTTCGATTTTTGGAAACCATAGAAACCCCATTCCACTTCATTCTCGTGTCCAAGGGAAGGCCGGACCGTGCAGCACAGTTCAGTATCCCTGAAGAGTCGAGCCAGGCAGACATTGCAGGCGATACAGGGGATGATATCCTGCTGACGGTCTTCCATAATCTTCTTGGGGAGAAAAGGATCGGCGATCATCGGCCGGCACATCTCCCATAGATCGAGTTTGCCCTCTGCCATGGCTTTCTCTGGGATTTCTGGAACGAAGAGACGATAGGCCATACTGACAGGAGCCTTAATATTCTTCTTCATTCGTTCTGCAATGTAGAGCCAGTTCCCCATGGGAACATCTCGAGAGATCACTGAGACAGGCGATTCCTGCCATCCAGCCGTGACGCTGAGATAGTCAATACCTGCCTTATCGGCAATCTTAATTGACTCCAGGCTTTCCTCCGGAGTATTTCCCCCGCGGTCATCGAGTAATTCCTCACCACAGAGGCGAACCCCGATGGCAACATCAGAGGGAATGGCTTTTCGGATCCCTTCGAGAATCTCCTTCATGAATCGAGATCGGCCATGAATATCGCCGCCGTACTCATCCGTCCGTTTATTGGTATAGGCAGAAATGAAGTTGGAGAGAAGATAACCAACGATTCCTGAGACCTCGACAATTTGGAAACCAGCTTCAACGGCCCTTACCGCTCCATCGATGTGCTCCTGGATGCACTGATGAATCTCCTCTTTGGTCATCTCTTTGGGTGGACGGAAAATCGGGAGTTTTTGAGGAACATTGGATGGCCCTGCTGTATAAGGGATTTCAATACCTCCCACTCGACCGCAGTGCATCAATTGAAGACAGGGAACGGCGTCATGCTTCTTGATGACATCGGCAATCTTTTTGAGGCCCGGGATGAATGTGTCATTCCAGATGGCCATCATCCCCACATAGCCTTTCCCTTCACCCTTGGGTTCTGTAAAAGCCCCTTGGGAAGTAACAATTCCTGCTCCACCTCGGGCTTGAGCCTCCATGTAACCCACTTCTTTATCGGAAACATACCCATCTCGATAATTGAAATTTGTCTCTGTGGAGGCGTACTTGATTCGGTTCTTAATCTCCAATTTGCCAATCTTGATTGGACTGAAAATATGCGGATATTTCTTAATCCCTGGTAACATATGCTTCCTCCTTTGATAAAATTAGACCTTTAAAAACAAATCAATTAATTATCACCGCCTCCTTCCTTTGTCAAGAAATATTTCACAAATTAAACTTAAGTGATTCCAATATATTAAAATTTCATGCCTATTCATGAATGAGATAAATTATAGAAAAAATCAATAATTTTTAAAACTATTTGGAATGTATACTGTATACAAATTTTCGATTTTTGTCAAGTTTAAATTTTTAGCCTCACCAAGTTTTTCCTTGACAAATATTAGACTCTTGTTTAATGGATAGAGAGGGAAGAAAAGAGAGATGAATCCCATGGAAAATGTTAAAATCCGAGCTCTCAGGAAGGAAGACCTGGATGCCATTGTCGAGATTGATGAAAGAGTTCTAGGGGAGAACAGGAGAAATTACTGGGAGAGGAAGTTGGAGTTGATGAACAACAAAGCTTCGCAAATCTCGTTGGTTGCCGAGTTGGAGGGGAGGGTTGTGGGATTCATTCTCGGTGATATCAGCGGTTGGGAATTTGGAGTACCAGAAACCATTGGTTGGATCGATACGATCGGCGTTGAGCCCGCCTATCAAAAAAAAGGCTTAGCAACTGCTTTAGCTCGTGAGTTGGTCCAAAATTTGAAAAGCTTCGGGGTGAAGACGATCTACACCCTTGTCAGTTGGAACGATTGGGATCTCCTCCAATTTTTTCATGCGATGGGATTTTCAAGAGGGGATATGATCAATTTAGAGTTGAAGATTTAATTCCTCCCACTTTCAATTTCAATTGATCCCCTGGCATCAATATTTTTTCTGGATCAAGGTGATTCCAACGGCAAAGGACCCCCGTGTTCACTCCCGCCTCATTGGCAATGCTCCATAAAGTATCCCCCTTTTTGATCGTATAGGTCGTTTCAATCGTTTTCGAATTTTGATCCATTCGGTCGGATTTTTTCATTGCCGTTGAAGTGGGTTTTATTTCCTTTCCTTTGGGCAGGGGGATGAGAAGGTTCATCCCAATAGAAAGTTGGCTCTTCTTATTCAATCGGTTGATTTCCAGGATCGGTTCGGGATCGATCCGATAAAGTTTGGCAATTTTTGAGAGAGTATCCCCTTTTTTCACCATGTGGGTTTTGAATTGAAACTTTTCACCCGGGCAGAGAATTTCAAAATTTTTCAAAAAAAGTTCTTTTTTTCCAAAAGGAATTTTAATCTCATAATCCAGGAAGTTAGGAGGAGTGCACCATCGCGATAATTCAGGATTGAGTTCCTTTATCTCTTCGATAGTCACTTCGCAGACCTTGGCGATCAACCGGAGGTCTGTGACCTCAGGCACCTTCACTTTATCATAGCGGAGGGGTTCTTGGTATTCAATGCCGATAAATCCATATTTCTCCGGGTCCTTCGCGATGAGAGCGGCGGCAATCATCTGGGGAACGTAGTCCTTCGTCTCCCGTTTCAGGTACCGATATTTTGTTAATTCCCAAAAGTCCTCTGTCCGATAGCGCTTCATCGCTGTGGCAATCTTTCCTTCACCGGCATTGTATCCGGCGGCGGCGAGATACCAGCATTCAAACATATCATAAAGATCTTTAAGATATTTAGCGGCAGCGATGGTGGATTTCTCTGGATCTCTCCTTTCATCGATCCACCAATTGGCCCTCAAGCCATATCTCTTTCCTGTGGGGTAAATGAATTGCCACGGACCGGATGCCTTGCTCCTTGAATAGGCATAAGGGTTGAAGCCGCTCTCGATCAGTGCCAAATAGACAAGGTCTTCTGGAAGACCATTCTCTTTCAGAAGATTTCTCATAGTGGGAATGTATTTTTCTGATCGTGCCAGCCAATTGGAAAAAGCCTTCCTGGCTGTCGTTTGAAAATATTGGATAAATTGTTCCACTTTTGCATTGATCACAATTGGGATATCGAATTCCTGTGACTGTTTAGGCCGATCCTTTGGGAGGACCTCGAGGCCGAAATCATCATTGGATTGGTCACTGATCGGAAGCTCTAAGCTCCATGCCGTGCGGGTTTCAGCGGAGGGAGCAGAAACAGAAGTGGTTCCTTCTTTTTGTGAGGAAAAGAGTTCCCGAGAAAAGAATCCCTCCAGTTCGGATTTCGTGAAGAGAGAGCTCTCTTCTTTTGTCAAGGAAGGATGGGAATAGATTTTTTCAGAAAGGACGCCTTGGTGGGGTAGGCATGCGGAAGAGAGGAGCAAGATCATTCCCACCCCTAAAACCTTATGCATCATAAAATCCCTCCTGAGAATATGAGAAAATAGGGGGAATCCACAAATTGTTTTAGTTTATTGGCATAGATTGCTTGGGTTTGTCAAGTTAAAATCTCAGAGAGCTCCGAGAAGCTACAACACACTCCCTCGATTTTAGAGATTTCTAGACTTTTTCAGAAATCTCGTTTTTAAGGATCGATCCCTAATCTGACCGGCATATTCATATCCGCAGCCCACTCCACCCAGGAACCGCGGTAGAGACGAACATGGGGAAACCCGAGTACATATTTCAGGGTGAAATAGAGATGACTCGCTTCCCGTCCCGTCCGGGAATGGACGATAATCTCTTTATCTTTCGTCACCCCGGACTCTGCAAAGAGTTTCTCCAGATCCTCTTTTTTCTTCCAGACCTTTATATCTTCTCCTTCGAGAGTGGTTTCCCAAAATACGTTTTTGGCTCCAGGAATATGGCCTCTCCGGACTTCCTCACCCTCTTCGCCACTGTATTGTTTCGGGGACCGGGCATCCACAATCACAACGCCTTTGGCGCCCAACCGATCACGAACCCATTTCTTCTCAGCGAATGTCTCGTCGATGACTTTCCCAAAAAATTTTTTAGGGATGAGGGAGGGATAGGCTTGTGTTACAGGAAGCCCCTCCGAAACCCATTTCTCCCAGCCTCCATTCAGGATCCCCACTTTTTTGTGGCCTAAGGAGTCTAAGGCCCAAGCAAGAAATGGCGCATTGGGATCTGATTTTTCGGAATAAAGGATCACCCACATGGAGTTGGAGAGACTTAAATTGTCTCCTAATAATCTTTCTAAACAGATCCGATCGGGTGCCTGAGCTGGGACACCTTTTTCTGGAATCCGGAGGTTTTCAAAATGAAGATAGACGGCATTGGTAATATGACCTTTGAGATAGTTAGAGAGTGAAGTTCTCATGTCGATGATACGGATGGAAGGATGACTGGTCAGGTTTTGTAATTCTCGTGTTTCAATAAGCCTGGGGTGTTCAAAATTTTTCATGGGAGAGGTTTTGGCATGGAGGAGGCCAGGAAGAAATAAAACCATTAAAATCAGGAATCCCCCCAGCTGGATAGGGTATCTTCGCTTTCCCATACCGACCTCCCTGGGATGTTCCACCTTGAGATGTTTCATCTCTTCTGCTCCAACACTTTTCGATAGAGTTGAAGGTAAGCCTCTGACGATCTTTCCCAAGAGAAATCAGCCATCATGGCATTTCGGAGGAGTTGTCTCCAATGTTCCGGTTCAGAATAGATACGGATGGCCGCCTTGAGGGTGTTGAGGAATTCCTTTGCCTCATAGCGTGTAAATTTAAAGCCATTTCCTTTTTTTGTAGCAGGGTCGTAGTGAATGATGGTGTCGTCCAGCCCTCCGGTAGCACGCACTACAGGAATGGTTCCATATTTAAGACTATAAATTTGATTGAGGCCACAGGGCTCATATTTGGATGGCATGAGGAAGAGGTCTGCTCCCGCTTCGATTTTATGAGCCAGCCGGTCATCATAAGCAATTCGAACGCCAGCTTTTTGAGGATATTTGTGAGCCACTTGGGTAAAGAGATCATGATATTTCTGTTCCCCTGTTCCCAGTAGAACGAATCCAATATCGAGTGAGAAAAGTTCGTCTAAGATTTCCATCAGAAGGTCGAATCCCTTCTGATCAGCCAGTCGAGAGATCATTCCTAAAAGAGGAACGTTCTCAAGGGAGGCGGGGAGATGGAGTTCCTTCAGAAGATCTTTTTTACATTCTTTTTTCCCTGAAATATCTTTCAAATCATATCGGGTAACGAGGTGGGAGTCATGGGAGGGGTCCCAGTCCTGGTAATCCACTCCGTTGAGAATTCCATAGAGGCTTTCCCTTCTCTTTCTCAAAATGCCTTCTAATCCGTAACCATATTCAGGGGTTTGGACCTCTTCGCTATATTTTTGGCTCACGGTATTGATCGCATCGGCATAAACAATTCCCCCCTTCATGAAGTTGATCCTCTCCCAAAATTCGATTCCCTCTGGATTGTACATTTCCGCTGGAAGGCCAGTCAGGGCGAACTTCTCCTTCTTGAATATTCCCTGGTAGGCAATGTTATGGATGGTGAATACGGTAGCCGTATGGGAAAAAAGAGGGTCCTTCTGGTAGACCGATTTGAGATAGGCGGGGATCAATCCTGTTTGCCAATCATGATGGTGGATGATATCAGGGGAGAACCCACTGTGCTGACAAAAGATGAGAACGGCTTTGGAGAAGAAGATGAAACGTTCCGCATTATCAAAGTAATCACCTTTGGGCGTGCTGTAGAGATATTCCCTGTCAAAGAACTCTTCCCGGCCAATGAAATAAACTGGGATATCTGGGTTGAGATGGCTTAAGTAAATATCTGCCTTGAGTTTCTCATCTCCGATGGGGATCTCAATTTCTTCACCTAGATATTGAAGGGGGTGGCCGGATCCCTTCACCATTCGGTAATAAGGCATGACTAATTTGATTTCACAACCCATGGCCCGAAGAGATTTGGGAAGGGCCCCTGCCACATCCGCTAACCCTCCTGTCTTGGCAAAAGGGACAGCCTCAGGCGTTGCGAAAAGAATCTTTAGAGGTTTATCCATAACAAACTCCTAAGGAAGAGAGCCTATTTCAAATTGAAAAATGCAAAATGTAAAATAAAAAATGGTTTCAAAGTAAACTTTTTTTCATTTTTCAATTTGCAATTTTCATTTTGCAATATTCGGATTTTTGGTCCCCCCAGATCAGGACCCGGTGTGGGAACGGGATTTGAATGCCTTTTTCATCAAATCGATTTTTAATCCTTCTCCTCAATTCTCTTCCCACCTCCCATTGTTTTAAGGGTATCGTTTTCACGACCCCCCGGATGACCAATTGATATTCCCCGAATTTTTCCACTCCAAAGATTTGTAAGGGTTCGAGGATGGCACTCTTCCAGGGCTCTTCCGCTGCCAATTCCCTCCCGATCTGTTCGAGAAGATCGATGACCTGATCCACATCTTCACGGTACGAAACACCGATATCCAAAACCGATCTCGCCCATTCTTTGGAGAGATTGCTGACAATCTTAATTTCACCATTTGGAATCGTGTGCACCTTTCCCTCTAAGTCTCTCAGAACGGTTCTTCTCAAACTCACGGATTCGACCAGACCGGATACCCCTGCTGCCTCGATCGCATCTCCGATTCGATACTGGTTCTCAAGAATGATGAAAAACCCACTGATCACATCTTTGACTAAACTCTGTGCCCCAAAACCAATAGCTAATGCCCCGATGCCGGCAGTGGCTAATAGGGGACCCAATTGGATTCCCAGTTCTCCAAGAATCATGAGGAGGCCAATAAAGGAGATGACGATGAGAAGGGTGTGTCGAAGGGTGTTCCCCAAGGTATGAGCCCTTTTCTTTGCCTCTACCGCCTGGAGGGGATCCTTTTCCGGAATAAATTTCTCGAGCCATTTCACAATCCATTTGGACATTTGTGAAAGAATGAGGAGAGCGATGAGGATCCCGAGAACCTTGATGCCGGAAGTGGTGAGCCAAGTAGTAATGTTTTTGAAGATTTCAGGCATGGTGGCCTCTAAACACCATTGAAAATTGTAAATTGCAAAATGAAAAATCGAAATTTGCCTGCCTCGTAAGAGGGAGGAAAAGGGAAACCTGAAAGATTTTGCAATTTGCAACCTAAAAATTTGCATTTTGCATAGAAGGTCAACCCATTTTTGAAATGGCTGACCTGGTTTTGAGCCTATTCGCCTTTTTCTGTTTTCCGGACGACCTTTTCTAAGCGGTCCAGAGCATCGGCAGTTTTTTCTCTTAAGGAGTCGGTCATCGTCACCAAAGTGTCTATCTGTTTCCTCAATTCGGGGGAAGAAGAGCCAGTTTCGATATGTCGTTTCAGTTCCGCAGTTCCCCCAGTACGCTGATAAGCGAGGATAGCAACGATGAGTGCAACCACTGCAATGAGAAGCGTGATACCCTCCATAATTAGGAACCTCCTTCAATTTTGGAATTAAGATAATTCATCCCTTCAGATTTTTCAACCGATTCCTTTTCAGGCTTCGAGTTAGATAATGGGACAGAAAGAGTATGAGGAGTGACAATCCCCACAGACATGATGGTTTTAATCGCATCTTCCACCGTCAATTGGGAAGGGAGCACCTTTTCTTTAGGAAGAAAGAGGAGGAAGCCTTGAGGTGGGACAAAGGCCGTCGGGACAAAAACGGTGACTTTCTTTTGTTGTGCTCGATCCGTCAATTCGTTTGTCACGAAGCCGAGGACATAATTTCCTTCTTGTGGGAATTCAACAAAGACAGCCTGTCTGAAGGAACCTTTTCGTGTGGCTGAGAAGGCATCGGTTAATTGTTTAGAAGAGGTATAGATGTTTTTTACCACCGGAATCGTAGCAAAAAGACGATCCCCCCAGTGAATCAGTTTGCGGCCCAAGACATTGGTGGTAATCAATCCAATCAGATAGAGTAAGGAAAAGAAGGCGATGATCCCTACTCCGGGGAGATGGAATACGCGATGGAATAAAGAGATGGTGATGTCGGGGATCAGAGGATCCAGGATACTATCCAGGGTGTTGAAGACGAATTTCAAGACGAGAAAGGTGATCCCAAGAGGCAAGATGACCAAAATTCCCGTAAAGATCTTTGTTCGAAGATGTTTAAAAAAATTTTTTGTCATGCGCTCGATGATGGTAGCCCAAGTATCTTTTTTAAATCAACCTCCTCGACCACCTCCTTTTCCAGCAAGAGACGGGCGAGTTCTTCCATTTTGTCTTTCTTCTCAGTCAATATTTCTTTGACCCTTAGATACGTTTCATCCACAATCTTTTTCACTTCTTCATCAATTTGTTTAGCTGTGTCCTCACTATATTCCCTCGTGGGGAACAGTGAAGAGGGCAGGAAAAGAGGTTTCTTTTCTTTTTCGAAGGTGACGTAACCCAATTTTTCACTCATCCCAAATTCTTTCACCATGCTGGTAGCAATATCAGTCGCCCTCTGAAGATCGTTATGAGCACCGGTGGAGATTTCTCTAAAAATGATTTCCTCAGCAACCCTTCCACCCAGCAAGACAGCTAAGCGGTCCAGGAGCTCTGTTTTGGTCATCAAATAACGATCCTCTGTAGGCAACTGAAGCGTATAGCCCAATGCAGAGATCCCTCTTGGAACGATGGAGATTCGACGAACTGGATCGGCGTTCGGTAAGAGAGAAGCCACAATGGCATGGCCGGATTCGTGGAAGGCAACGATCTCTTTTTCTTTTTTTGACATCAGTCTTCCCTTCTTCTCCAATCCAGCTACCACACGGTCGATCGCTTCTTCGATATCCGCCATTTCGACAGCCTCTTTATTCTTACGGGCTGCAAGAAGTGCTGCCTCATTTACGATATTGGCAAGATCTGCACCCACAAATCCAGGAGTTCTTGAAGCAATGACCTTCAAGGCGACATCTGTAGATAATTTGACATTTCGGGAATGGATCTTTAGAATCTCCTCTCGACCAATGATATCGGGTCGGTCCACCACCACATGACGGTCGAATCTCCCCGGTCTGAGAAGAGCAGGATCCAAAATTTCAGGTCGGTTGGTAGCGGCCATGATGATCACCCCTGTATTGGGTTCAAAACCATCCATCTCGGCTAAGAGTTGGTTGAGGGTCTGCTCCTGTTCGTCATGTCGGCCCATGGGATTGACTCCGCGCGCCTTTCCAAGGGCATCCAGTTCGTCAATGAAGATAATACAAGGAGCATGGTTTTGAGCCTGGGCAAAGAGGTCTCTGACTCTTGCTGCCCCCACGCCGACAAACATCTCTACGAAATCAGAACCGCTGATGGAGAAAAACGGAACGTTCGCTTCTCCAGCGACCGCCCGGGCGAGCAATGTTTTTCCTGTTCCTGGCATTCCCACCAAAAGAACCCCTTTCGGGATTTTTCCGCCGAGACGTTGAAATTTCCCAGGAGTTTTAAGGAACTCTATAACCTCCTTCAATTCCTCTTTCGCCTCGTCAATTCCAGCCACATCCACAAAGGTAATCTTTTTCTCTTTCTCCGCATAGATTTTAGCCCGGCTCTTTCCAAAGGACATCACACTTGTCTCCGGTCCGATTCGAGAAAAGAGGATCCTCCAAAGGATAAAGAAGAAGACGAGAGGGATGATCCACGAAATGATGTTGGTCAGCCATTTGCTTTCAATCTTCCCTGTATATTTCACATGGTGAGTCTCTAATTCCTTCACCAGATCCGGATCTTCCACCCGGACAGTCTGGAACTTTCGTTTAGCTTCCGTCTCGCCATTGATCGATTCCGGATTAATGGTAAGTTCTTTGATTTTGTTAGTCCTTAATAACTCCTTAAATTCACTGTAAGGGAGGACGTCTTCAACCTTTCTTTGGGTCATATAAGTTTGAATAAGTAGGATGATGAGAATGGCGATCACAAAATACCAGATTGTGAAGTGGGTCTTTTTAAGAGTGGGTTTCTTTCCCCCTCGATCTGAAGTTTCTTTGATTCGAAAAAGATCTCTCAGGCCAGAGGTAGGTTTTTGATCCTTTTTCATCTTAAGAATCTCCAAAGACTCTTCGGAAGATATCCTCGACATGTTTTAGATGAGTTTGGACATCGAAGAGGGCATCCAGTTCCTTTTGGGTCATGAGACGTTTGATGGTTTCGTCTTGTGAGAGAAGGGTTTTGATATCCTCACCTTTTTCCCAAACTCTCATCGCATTCCTCTGAACCACTCCATACGCTTCTTCCCTCGAAAGGCCTTTTTTAGTCAGATGGAGAAGGATCGATTCCGAAAAAATAAGACCTCCCATCTTTTCCAAATTGGCTTTCATATTCTCCGGATAGACGATGAGATTCTCGATCAAGGAGGTGAGGCGATTGAGCATGTAGTCGATCAGAATGGTGGCATCTGGAGCGATCACCCTTTCTACTGAGGAATGGCTGATGTCACGCTCATGCCAGAGGGGAATGTTTTCCAATGCAGCTAAACTATAGGATCGCACAAGGCGTGCTAAACCAGAGAGGTTTTCTGAGGAGATGGGGTTTCTCTTGTGTGGCATAGATGAGGAACCCTTTTGGCCTTTTGAGAAAAATTCCTCAGCTTCCAACACCTCGGTCCGCTGGAGGTGCCGGAGTTCCACAGCAAACTTTTCTATCGAGGAAGCCATAATCCCCAAGGTGGTGAAGAATTCAGCATGGTGATCTCTTTGAACAATCTGCGTCGAGATGGGCGCTGGTTTAAGCCCTAATCTTGCGCAGACAAACTCCTCGATAGAGGGAGGAATATGGGCAAATGTCCCGACAGCCCCTGAGATCTTTCCAACACTCACAGTCTCTTTGGCTCTCTCCATGCGGACAAGATTTCGCTTCATCTCATCATACCAAAGCGTCATTTTGAGGCCGAACGTGATGGGTTCGGCATGGACACCATGAGATCGACCGATCATCGAGGTTTCCTTATATTGGAAGGCCTTTTTCTTCAATGCCTCTAAGAGCCGATGGATATCTTGAAGAATGAGTTCAGATGCTTCTTTTAAAAGCATGGCGAGGGAGGTATCGAGAATATCCGATGAGGTGAGACCATAATGGAGATATCTCGAAAGGGGACCGATCGACTCCCCGACATTCGTCAAAAAAGCGAGGACATCATGTTTCGTCACCTTCTCTATTTCATCAATACGGTGGATATTAAAAGAAGCTTTTTCTTTGATCTCCCGGACAACCTCCGCCGGAATCTGACCTAATTGGGAAAGGGCCTCGCAGACCATGAGCTCAATTTGGAGCCAGGTTTCAAACTTCCTCTGATCCGTCCAAATCTTTCCCATCTCCAGTCGTGTATATCTTGGAATCATCTCAGGCTCCTTACAGAATGCATATAACTATTTAACTGGATGGGGTTGAAAAGTCAATAAAAAACGGGTTGTTAAATATTGACAATTCCTTGGTTCAAATGCATATTAGTGCTATGATTATTATAAAATCTCCCCGGGAGATTGAGCAATTGAAGAGATCCAATGCCATTGTGGCAGAGGTCTTTGGGAAACTGAAGGGGATGGTTTCACCAGGAATCACCACAAAGGAATTGGATCAGGTTGCCGAAGAATGCATCCTTTTAAAAGGAGCGCGCCCTGCCTTTAAGGGTTACAGAGGATTTCCCGCAACCCTTTGCATCTCCATCAATGAGGAAGTCGTCCACGGCATTCCCGGGCAACGCCGATTGAAGGAGGGGGATATTGTAAGCCTGGATGTGGGAGTCGATTTCGTTGGTTACTTTGGAGATGCAGCCATCACCTTTCCTGTGGGGGAGGTGGATCCGGAAGCCAAAAGACTTCTTGAAGTAACGGAGAAAGCTCTTACCATTGGAATCGAAAAGGCAAAAATTGGGAATCGGCTTTTTGATATCTCTTATGCCATTCAGAGATGGGTGGAATCCCATGGATTTTCTGTGGTGAGAGATTTCGTAGGACATGGAATTGGGAAAGATTTGCATGAGGAACCACAGATCCCAAATTTTGGGGTACCTCACCAGGGACCGAGACTCGAGAAGGGTATGGTCTTCGCTCTCGAGCCCATGGTAAATGAAGGGACCTACGAGGTCAGAGTTCTTTCTGACGGCTGGACCGTTGTGACGGCGGATGGAAAACGCTCCGCCCATTTTGAACATACCATTGCCATCACGGACGATGGGGCTGAGATTTTAAGCATCCTTTAATTTGATGAAGTGTTAGCGTATTGCTGTGCTGCTGTGTTGCCGTTTTAACTACAGTACTGCAACACCGCATCACCGCAGCACATAAATAGGTTTTAGGGGAGGCAGAGGAATTATGTATCGTGTGGCTAAGAATATGGTTGACTTAGTGGGATATACCCCTTTAGTCAAGATTAACCATATCGTTCCCAATAAAAAGGTAAAGGTCTATGCCAAGTTGGAGCGGTATAATCCGGCCGGTTCCGTCAAAGATCGAATTGCAAAATACATGATTGAATATGGGGAGAGGGAAGGTCTCCTAACAAAAGATAAGATCGTCATTGAACCGACCAGTGGAAATACAGGGATCGCTCTGGCCATGGTCTGTGCGGTCAAAGGATATCGACTGGAATTGGTGATGCCGGAGACGATGAGCATGGAGAGAAGAAAGATCCTCACTGCCTTTGGAGCGAAGATCATTTTAAGCGAGGGTACCAAGGGAATGGATGGGGCGATTGATTTGGCCGAGGCGATGGCTAAAGACTCCAAATATTACATGCCTCATCAATTTGAGAATAAATATAATGTGCTTGCGCATTATGAGACAACGGGTGAGGAGATCTGGAGGGCGACAAGAGGGAAAAGTAAGGATGTTTGTCGGGGGTATAGGAACCACCGGAACCCTCATGGGTGTTTCAAAACGACTGAAAGAATATAACCCTGAGGTGAAAATCATTGGCGTGGAGCCCTATCCCAATTCGAGTATTCAGGGGTTAAAAAACCTCAGCTCCCAGTATGTCCCGGAGATCTATGATCCCAACCGATTGGATGAAAAGATCAATGTGAAGGATGAGGACGCCTTTGAGATGGCAAGAGTCCTCACCATCCGGGAGGGGATCTTTTGCGGAATCAGTTCCGGGGCAGTGATGTGGGGGACATTGCAGAAGACGATGGAATTAGATGATGGTGTGGTCGTGACTCTATTCCCGGATGGTGGAGAGAAATATGTGAGCACTCCCCTCTATGAACCCAGCAAATGTTTTGAGTGTCTGCAGAAGCATCGGATCCCCACCTGCATGACCGCGGAATATATCACTGCTCTAGAATGTCTGGTAAAAAATGGGGGCTAATGGTAACACAACGAAGTGGTCAAAGGGAATAGGGTCGTTTATGATTCAACGCCCTTTGGTCTTGAGGAGGATGAGAGATGCTTAGATTTAGCGCCAATCTAACCATGATGTTTAATGAAGTAGATTTTACAGATCGTTTTGAGCGGGCGGCCGGGGCTGGTTTTAAAGGAGTGGAATACCTGTTTCCTTACGGATGGAGCAAGGAGCAGCTCGTCGATAAGCTGGGTAAACACCATCTCAAACAGGTATTGCATAATCTGCCGGCTGGTAATTGGCAAGCTGGAGAGAGGGGTATCGCATGCCTGCCAGGACGAGAAGGAGAATTCCAGGAAGGTGTGGGATTGGCTATAGAGTATGCCAAAGCTTTAAAATGTGATTGTTTGAACTGTCTTGTGGGGAAGGCTCCTCAGGGGACAGTGTCAGAAAAGGTTCGCCAAACATTGGTGAGTAACCTTCGATTTGCCGCAATGGCCTTGGAAAAAGAAAATATCCGCCTGCTCGTAGAGCCGCTGAATCACCAAGACATTCCTGGGTTCTATCTCGCACACACGCAAGATGCATTTCAGTTGTTTAAGGAAGTCGAACAATCCAACCTTTGGCTTCAATATGACATCTACCATATGCAAATCATGGAAGGGAATCTAACGAGAACGATATTAAATAACCTCTCTCGAATCGCCCATATTCAGATAGCCGATAACCCAGGACGCCATGAACCTGGAACTGGGGAGATCAACTTTACAAACCTGTTCCGATTCATCGATGAAGCAGGGTATGACGGATGGATCGGTTGTGAATACATCCCTACCGGGAAAACAGAAGACGGTCTTCAATGGATTAAACCCTATCTTTAAAGAGGAGGAATATGATGACAGAATTGGGATTTATTGGATTAGGGATTATGGGTAAGCCCATGGCGAGCCATCTGGTAAAGGCTGGTCACACCGTTCATGTTTGTGACCTGGTTGAGGAGTCGGTTAAGCACCTCTGCTCGTTAGGTGGCAAGGCCTGCAGCTGCTGCAGAGAGATAGCGCAGAAATCCGATATCATTTTCATTATGGTGCCTGACACGCCCGATGTGGAAGCAGCGCTATTCGGTACGGAGGGTGTTGCCGAGGGCCTTAGGCCAGGTTCGATTGTCGTCGACATGAGTTCGATCTCTCCGATTGCTACCAAAGAATTTGCAAAAAGGCTGGCTGGGATGGGGGTAAAGATGCTGGACGCCCCTGTATCCGGTGGCCAGGTAGGAGCTGAGAATGCCACCCTCTCGATTATGGTCGGGGGACCTCTTGACGTGTTCAATCAGATCAAGCCGTATTTCGAGCTGATGGGCAAAAACATTGTTCATATTGGTGATCACGGGGACGGTCAGACTTGCAAGGTGGCGAACCAGATCGTGGTCGCTCTCACCATTGAGGCGGTTGCTGAAGCCCTTCTCTTTGCCTCCAAGGCAGGGGCTGACCCGGCGAAGGTAAGGGCAGCACTGTTAGGAGGGTTTGCTCAAAGCCGTATTTTGGAATTGCACGGTGAGAGGATGATCAAGCATAATTTCAACCCTGGATTTCGCATTCGGTTGCATCAGAAAGACTTAAACCTCGCATTGGAATCGGCCCGCAGCATGGGATTGAGCTTGCCGAATACGGCATTGGCGCAGGAGTTGTTTAATGCAGTGGCTGCACAGGGGGGGAGTGATTTAGATCATTCCGCGATGGTGCTTGCTCTTGAAAAACTTGCCAATCACGCCATTCGTGGATAGCTTCGGTTACTATGCTTCTGCCTTAGTGATGCCGATTTGGCAAGATGACCCGTGACCCAAATCCCAATATAGAAAGTCGTCATTGCGAGCAAAGCCCTGAACCTAATATGGTACAGGGCTTTGCGAAGCAATCCCTTGTTTTGGACACAACTGATTTACAACTTATATTTAAATTTCCTCAATAGATCTTTTCTCCAGGCAATTCCGTCTTCTTTTTCAACCCCTTTCGGAGAGGAGCCATCAATGACACCGAGGACTCCTCTACCCTGTTCTGACTGGGCGAGGATCACCTCGACAGGATTGGCCGTGGCACAGAAGACCGTGCAGACCTCCTGGCACATCTTCACCGCATTGAGGACGTTGATCGGGAAGGCATCCTTTAAAACGATGACGAAGGTATGGCCGGCTCCAATCTTTACGGCATTCTTCTTGGCGACTTCCTTCAATGCCTCATCGTTTCCTTCAATCCGGACGAGGCAGTCACCTGAGGCTTCACAGAATCCAATTCCAAATTTAGCATTGGGAACAGATCCCACCATAATCTCGAAAAGATCTTCGACGGTCTTGATGAAATGGGTCTGTCCAAAAATGATGTTGCATCCTTCCGGAATCTCCAATCGCTCGGTCTTCAGCTCCATGATTTACCTCCTTGATTCTGAACATAAAAGGGTTCAAGGGTTCACGGGCTAGGGTGTTGCACATATATTTCGGTACGTTTCCCCTTAAATAAACGGAAAATCTTCTTTGAAATATAGCCATATTTTTCTACACCACTAGTGCATTTCTTAGACCACTCGAATCCTTTGTTATGAGAACATATCATTTTCTCACACATCAACCTTCTTATTCTTGTCCCCACCTTGTTTAAAGATATCCGTCAATGGGAGTGTTAATCCCACCTCGGGTTGATAGCGTAAAAAGCTGGGGATGGGGTAACGTATTCCTCTTTCGTGAGTCCTGGCAAGGCCTTCTACAAGATCTTTAAGGTGTGATGCAGGTAATGCATAAGCCATTTCATGGTCTTGGGCCGTGGCCCAAACCCGATCACCGTTTCCAGGAATGATCACTTTAGGTGCATGGTCTAAGAAAGCTCCCAGAACGCCTTCGGAGCAAGAGGCAGCCCGGCCAGAAAAAGAGCTGGTAATGGGTTGACCCGTATTCTGAGTGCTTCCATGGAAGCAGCGCATGAGTTGTGCGGGATTGAGATAGATCAAGATGACATCTGGTTCTATCTTTGTCCACTCCAAAGGAGAATAGACCACTGCCTCACATTGACCCGGTTTCAGAGTTCTAAAAGACTGAAAGATGTTGAGAGCCACCTGGGTATCTGCGGCGTAATTCATTCGTATGAAAAAGTCTGATGGCTTCTTCTTGATTTGCTGGTTCCCACCCATAGGTATGTCCGGAAATAGCACAACCTAAGTCCTCCCTGGTCATAGCAATGGTCCAGCCGTATTTTCGACAGATGGCTTGGGCCTGACAGTGAGCCATTTTGACTTTAAGATCTCTCAAGGGAGTTCGAGTGCCGCTTCGGAATCTCTCCTTTATCTTTTAAAATCCTTATCGCCACCGGAAAAGTCTCAGGATTGATAAAACGCCTCAGTTCCTTCCCAAGCTCTTGCCATTCTTTCATCAGATTTTTCCTCCATTCTTTTTTCACTTGATAGAGACGACACGGCCACCGGTCATTTTAATGAGGTCGGAAGGAGTGAGTTTAAAAACAGCATTTGGAGAACCGGCAGCAGCCCAGATTTCTTCGTATTGGAGCAGATCCTCATCAATGAAGATATCGAGCTTTTCAAGATGACCAATAGGTGGAACTCCACCGATCACAAAACCTGTTTCTTGGCGGACAAAGGTGGCATCTGCCTTACCAAGAGGTTCAGAAATAAGTTCCTCTATCCTTTTTTCATTCACACGATTTGATCCACTGGCAATCACCAAAATGGGTTTATCCGTTTGCTTGCGTCGAAAGATAATGGATTTGGCAATCTGTCCCACCTGACATCCTACCGTCTGGGCAGCTTCAGCAGAGGTGCGAGTGGAGGTTTGCAGTTCCATCACCTCATTGGGAAAACCAAGCGCTTTTAAAGCATCCTGAACCTTCTGCACACTCGGACTTAACGTGCTGGACATATTGACACCACCACCGGAAAAGTTTCAGGGCTTGGGTCGCTTCCAGAAAGGGCCGGTCTTTCCAAGCTCCGCAAGCGTTGTGACCATTTCCCGCACATACTCTCGACTATGTGAGACCCAATCAGGGTCCAGGCGTCTGCGAAAATAGCTGCCCGAAAAGAGTTTGACCAAGTCCGGAAGTGAAAGGATACCCTCGGCTGTAGCGGGATCGAAACGGGCCCAATTCCGAATGTGCTCTTCCGACCGGAAGAGATTCATCGTGCTTCAGGCATAGGGAGCGTTTTCAAACCATTTCCAAAAGGGCACAGCCACATACGCCATCAGACCTTCAGGCTCGGTTCGAAGGATTTGCCCGTCGCGGATCTCCACCCGAATCGGGAGCCCACAATCGAGACAAGGAGCATCGATCTTCACTGTTTTCCCTGGAAAGAGCCAGCAGACCGCTAGCGATTCGAACCCTCACTGGCCAAACCATTTCTGCTGCCCCTCGATGGTTATCCGATACTGAGTGGGAAGATTGTTGAATGGGGCAAAAGAGGTGATGTAGTCCGTATTTGGAAATAGCCATCCGGGAATCCCTGCTGAGAAAAGGTCGTGAAGAGCTTTTCGGCCTTCTTCCATAGGAATTCCAAATTCAGAGGCGATCTCCGTAAAGTGCGGTGCCTGCCCTGATTCCACCATTCTTTTCATAATAAAGTGAAACGTCCGATCTAAATCACTTGGATTGGTCATCATGTTCACCCCCTGTGAATTGTAGTTACCACGTAATTACCATGATACCTTTCAATTGTAAATACTTCTATTGCTTGTTTACCCAGTCCTTTTCGGCATTAGAAAGTGACCGTCTGTGAATAATCGAACAACCTCATTATTTTCGTTAACTTCTTAATGGAGTTTAACGATGATATGGAATATCAAACTTTGAAATCCATACAGAAAGTCGATATAAAATAATCTGTAGTCATGTGAAGTTTAGAACATCATTAGAACTCCATTTCCTCTTTAAAACTCACCCTTTAAAAAAGTTTTCACCTCGATGTTTTCACCATCTGTTATCACTGTGATGGCACCCTGCTTGTCAGTCCTAAAAATCCTCGATCCCAATTGTTCATATCTTCTTAACACCTCTGGATGAGGCAGTTTACCGATATTCCTTTCGCCTACGCTGAGAATGGCATAGGTGGGTTTTACTCTTTCCAGAAAAAGTGGGGAGCTCGAGGAGGAACTTCCATGATGGGGAACCTTTAAAATATCAGCCTTGAGCGAACAGCCTTTTCTTAGCATTCGTCCCTCTGCTTCCTTTTCAATGTCTCCTGTCAGAAGCACAGAAACATTTTTAAACCGAAGCTTCATGACCAGAGAGGAATTGTTGAGATCCAAAAGATTCCGATCTTTCCTTTGCGTTGCGTTTAACACCGGTGGATTTAGAATAGAAATCTCGACCCCGTTGATGATTTGGAGAGGAGTTTCGTCATGAAGGGACTGGGTCTTAATTTTTCTCTCGTCAAGAGTTTTTTTCAACTTGAGATAGGGCTCTGAGTTTATCTGAAAACCATTATCCCAGAATTGGCCAATTGGAAATTTGGAGGCGATGAAGTGTAAACCTTTAAAATGGTCTGGGTCAGGATGTGTGAGGACGAGAGTGTCAATCCTTCGAATCTTCTTCTTCCATAGAAAAGGGGCGATGACGTTCTTTCCTATATCGAACCGATCCTCATAAAGACCTCCTCCATCAATCAGCATCCTTTTCCCCCCCGAGAATTCAACGAGGATGGAATCCCCATGTCCTACATCTATAAAAGTTAACCTCAGATCTTTTTGAAATAAATCTTTCAGATTCCAAAATGCCAAATCGAGGATCAATACAATGCAGAGTCCTATAAAAATATATCGAATCCTTTTCTCCTTTCGGAGATGGATAACGGAAAAGAGGAGGAGGTAAAAAAGGATGATTTCAAAAAGGGTTGGGGTGGAGACAAAAAAAGACGCATAAGGGATGGAGGCAAAGAAGGCCACCACCTTAAGGAGGGTGAGGGTGATGAAGTCACTGATGTGGATCAAAAGGGTAGCCAGAGGGGTGAAGAAAAAGGAGAAAAGGGAAGCAATGAGGCTGAGAGGGACGATGAAAAAACCTACCCATGGGATGAATAGGAGGTTGGTGAAAAATCCAACGGGGGAAAACCGGTTGAAATGGAGGGCGACAAAAGGTGCGGTCCCTAAAATGGCCACTCCCGTGACAAGAAGAGAAAGCATGATATATTTCAAGATATTTCCCTTCCAAGAGGTTTTTGGAAGAAGGGAGACCCCCTTTTGTTTTAGATCCTGAAGGATCCGTGGCACTAAATAGAGGATTGAAAGCACGGCGAGGAAAGAGAGCTGAAAAGAAACATCAAAAAGGGAAGGGGGCGAAAAGATGAGGATGAGAAAAGCTGCCAGAGCCAGTGTGTGAAGAAGGTTTCTTTCGCGATTGAACAGGATAGAAAAGAAGAAGGTGATCACCATGATGGTGGCTCGGATCACCGAGATTCCCCCGCCCGCGATGAAGGTATAGACGAGGAGGCAGGGGAGGGTTAAGGCAGCCGCCCATTTTTTTACGTCTATAGTCAGAAGGAGAAATTCTGAACGCTTCAAGATCCAAATCATTAAAGAGAAAGAGAGCAGTGCGACAATTCCAAGATGGTCACCCGAAATGGCCAAGAGATGAGCGATCCCTGTGACGATGAAATGCTCCTTCACCTCTTCCGGAATATCTCCCTGTTCACCCAATACCAGGGCCTTAGAAATACCTGAAGAAAGAGGATTCGCTTCCCTCTCTAAAAATTGACGGATATGATCTCGCCAACTCTCCATCTGGAGGAGAAAAGGATTTTTATATCCCTCCCCCATTTTGACCAGCCCTTTTTCCTCGGATAAGAATCCAATCGTGTGGATTCGTTCAAAAGCAAGATGACGTTCGTATGAAAACCCCCCTGGATTATGAAACCCGTGAGGGGAATAGAGTTTACATGAAAACCGAAGGTGATCTCCTACTCGAAGTGAGCGATCTTCCTCTTTAAGGAAGATCAGGAGAAAGCCTTCCACAGGGATGTGACGGTTCGACAAAATGACCTTTTGTGAGCGGATCCATAATTGAGTTCTTCCTCGAGAATGTCCAGGAGGGCGATCGATCATCCCCTCCAATGAGATTCTACCGAGGTCTGTAAAATGGGAGATATGGGAGGGGGAGTGTTGTGGATGGAGATAAGGTTGGATGGAAAAAATCCCAAGAAAGAAAAAAACAAGGAAGGCCATCCAAGAGCCCACTCGGATTTTTTTTATGATGAGTAGGAGAATCCAAAATCCCAAAAATATCAGGAGGAGAGGGATCCATCCACGAAGAGAAAAGGGGAGATCAAAATGGCCGGAAGAAATACCAAGGGTGTAGGCAATGAAGATGGGAATGAGAGGAAGGCGAAAGGCTCCGCTCATGGCCGCCTCAAGCAGATTATTTTCTTAGGCTACTGAAAAACGCCTATCTGCTGCGTTTCCCTCATCCCTCGTCGTTGCGGCGTACACCCACGTACGCCTCACTTCTCGGAATTTCGGGAGCCTTGCATATAGACATTTTTGAGTAGCCTAATGGAAATGACTTTTTCAGAGATTTCTTAATAATTGTTGGGCCACGGTCCACCGCTGAGCCTGATTGACTCCTTCATAAATCTGAGTGACCTTGGCATCCCGCATCATCCGTTCTACAGGATAATCTTTCATATATCCATAACCCCCGAGGATCTGGACGGCATCTGTGGTTACTTTCATGGCGACTTCGGAGGCAAAGACCTTTGAGATGGCCGCGAGTTTTTCTGTGTCTTCAAGCTTCGCATCCATCTGAGAGGCTGCCTTGTAGACGAGGGCTCGAGCCGCTTCCACTTGGGTGGCCATATCAGCGATCATGAATTGAATGGCTTGAAATGAAGAGATGGGTTTCCCAAATTGAATCCGTTCATTGGCATAGTGAACGGCGAAGTCAAGGGCTCCTTGAGCAATACCTACTGCCAGTGCTCCAATGGCTGGTTTCGATCGGTTGAGTGTGTCGATCGCCATCCTCCAACCCTCTCCTTCCTTTCCGAGAAGATTTTCATGAGGGACTCGGCAGTTTTCAAAGATCAAATCGGTTATCACTGCCCCTCTCATCCCGATCTTCTCCGCCTTCTTACCAAAAAGGAGACCGGGGGTCCCATCCTCCACGATGAAAGCAGAGATTCCTTCTGCTCCATGTCCGGGTTGGGTGACGGCAAAGACAGAGTAAAACTTGGCTAGGCTCCCATGGGTAATGAAGCATTTATGTCCATTGATCAGGTAATCCTTCCCTTGCTTTTCAGCCTTCGTCTTAATAGAGGGAGCTTCTGATTCTCCCTCCATTTCGTTTAGTGCAAAGGCGGTGAGGCTGTTCTTCTCGGAAATTTCAGAAAAATAGAGGTCTTTTTGGGAAGGGTTTCCTCCTAATAATATAGGTAGGGTACCCATCCCCTGGGCTAAAATAATGAGAGAGGAGGAACCGCAAACCCTGGCAATTTCTTCGATGACGATACAGAATGAAGTTAAATTTCCATCGGTTCCCCCATAGGATTCAGGGAGGAGAATAGAGAGAAAGCCCTGTTTTCCAAAGGCCTCTACCAAATCCCAGGGAAATTCTCCAACGGCGTCGATTTTTGCTGCCCGGGGTTGGACAATTCTTTGAGCCGTTTTTTCGGCGGCCGTTTTAATCATCAATCTCTCTTTTTCTATATCCTTCATTTTGATGCCACCTTGAGAGAATGAGAGTGAATGTTGTATAAAAAAATAAGTTAAAAGAGCACAAGTCCTTTGTCAAGGAGAAAGTGGGGGGAGTGGGATAAAAATATTTGACTTTATAATATAAAATTATATAATAATTTGCTTAAAATAATTGATGGAAGGAGGGGAAAGATGGATGCCAGGGATTAAAATAAAGGAAAACGAATCTTTTGAAAATGCGCTAAGGCGATTTAAGAAACAGGTTGAGAAGACGGGTATATTGTCAGAGATTCGGAAAAGGGAGCATTACGAGAAGCCCAGCATAAAGAGAAAGAAAAAAGCGTTGGCCGCCAAGAAAAGGGCCATGAAGAGAATGAGAAAAATGATGGAGAGGGGATAGGGGATGAGTTTGGAAGAGAGACTGGTTGAGGAAATGAAACAGGCGATGAAATCCAACGAAAAATTGAAACTTTCCACCATCCGGATGGTTCGATCAGCGTTGAAAAATAAAGAGATTGAATTGAGAAAAAAGTTGGAGGACGAAGATATTGTCAAGGTGATCCAGGCGATGGTGAGAAAGGGTGAAGAGTCTGTTGAGCAATTTCAAACAGGTGGACGGATGGACTTGGTCGAGAAGGAAAAAAGCGAGATAGAAATCATGAAATCCTTTTTACCCCAACCCCTTAGCCAGGAAGAGATATTGAAGATCATTGATCAGAGTATTCAAGAGACTCAAGCTTCATCCCTGAAGGACTTAGGAAAAGTGATGAAGTCCGTCATGCCAAAAATGGGGGGGAAAGCCGACGGAAAATTGATCAATCAATTGGTGAAAGAAAAGCTTTCCCCATGAATTCCTCCTCTTCATAGGTAATCCAAACCCCTTTTTTTCACGTATTATGGATGATCGTTCCCTCAAGCTTTTAGAGTTCTTTCATCTATTAGATATCTTAAAAGAATATGCCATCTCCCCCTTAGGTCAAAAACGCTGTGAAGCCTTAAGACCCTTCAAAGACTTACCTTCGATCCAATCCAGATTAACCGAGGTGATGGAACTTAAAAAAATTTTAGAAATAGAGGGAGAGATTCCCCTCAGAGGGTTGAAAGATATAGAGAAGATTTTAAATAAATTAGGAATCGAAGGGTCCATCTTCGACGTTCAGGAATTATTGGATCTCCATGATCAAATGGTATTGTGCAAAGGGCTCAGACGATTTTTTCAAAAGCTGGAGAAGATCAAGGTCCCTCGTCTTCAGGAAAAGATTTCCAAACTTTCTTATCAAAAAGCGTTGGAGAAGGAGATTCTCCAAGCCATCAATATGAAAGGTGAGATTCTCGACCGAGCGAGCCCGGTCCTTTTAGATACCCGACATCGATTGGGAGAGGTCAGAGAAAAAGCGAAGGGAGTCCTTGAAAATCTTCTTCATCAAGAAGAGCTTCAGCCGATCTTTCAAGAGCATTTTATTACTTTAAGAAATGGACGATATGTCCTTCTCATCAAATCTGATTTCAAACATCGGCTGGAAGGGATCATCCATGACCAGTCCCAAAGCCGGATGACTTACTTCTTGGAACCCCTCCAGGTTGTCGCCCTCAACAATGAGATCAATATCCTCATGGGGGAAGAGAAGGAGGAGGAAGTTCGAATCCTGGCAGATCTTTCAGAGAAGGTTCGGGAGGAGAGTCAAAATCTTTGGAATGACTTTGAGAGGTTAGGGGAGTTGGATTTCCTCTATGCCATGGCAAAACTGTCTATTCGTCTGAAGTCTGTTCAACCCCTTTTAAATGAGGAAGGGAGAGTTAAGATGGGAGAGGTTAGAAACCCTCTCCTCACGCTTCAACGTGAAGATCAGGTGGTTCCCATCTACCTCCGGATGGGTGACGGGATTCGTGTTCTCATTGTTAGCGGAGCGAATGCATGCGGAAAGACAGTGGCTTTGAAAACATTGGGACTCCTCACCTTGATGGCTCAATCTGGTCTTCCCATCCCAGTGGCAGAGGGGAGCCATGTTGGGATCTTCCAGGACATCTTTGCGGTGATCGGCGACGAACAGAATATCGAAGAAAATCTGAGCACCTTCTCCAGCCATCTCCTCCATGTGAACCAAATCTTAGAAAAAGCAGGACCGCACTCCCTCGTCCTTTTAGATGAACTGGGAGTGGGAACCCATGCTCAGGAGGGATGTGCCCTGGCTATGGGCTTTTTAGATCGATTCCGAAAGAGCGGAGCCTCCATTGTGGTCACCACTCACTTCGATCGGCTGAAGGCCTATGGATACCTCCATCCAGATGTAGAGAATGTGGCGGTAGAGTTCGATGAGGAAACCTTGGAGCCCAGATATACCCTCGCCTATGGGTCGTCAGGGTGGAGTAATGCCTTTCTAGTGGCTGAGAAGTTAGGGATCTCAGGAAAGGTCCTCGAAGCAGCTCATACTCATAGAAATGGGAGTGGGGAGGAGGTCACCCGAGCCCTGGAGACGTTGGAGAGGTTGAAGTCTGATACAGAAAAAGAGCGGCTCGAGTTTTTCAAGATGAAGCAGGAGGTTGGACTTGAACGTCAAAAACTAAAAAAACTCTTAGAGACCATCAAAAATAGGAAAGACGATATTTTTACCAAGGCAGAGGAGAAGGCGAGGAAAACAGTCCAAAAGGTTGAGGAGGAATTGAAGGAATGGGCTCGTCGCAGGAAAGAGGAGAAGATTTCTTTAGGTCTTCAGCGTAAAGAACTTCAGGAGATAAAAGAGAAATTTTTCCCTTCCAACAGGGGAAAAGGAACTCCTACCGTACCGGGTGGCTTGAAGATAGGGGAGCATGTTAGAATTGAGAGCCTTCGGAGCATGGGGATTCTGACCCATGTAAAAAAACGAGTGGGTGAGGCAGAAGTACTGACCGATAAAGCCAAAGTGAAAGCTCCCCTTTCTGAGATCGTTCAGGTAACGGAGGAAGAGGAAAGAAGGGAGACGGGGATTCAAAAAGGCCAACCTTTTTTCAAGGGGGAGATTCCGGAGCCTTATTCTCAATTAAATGTGATGGGTCTGACCGTGGAGGATGCTCTCCCCAAGGTCGATAAATTTATCGATCAAGCCCTTCTCCATGGATTGGAGAAAATCCATATTATCCATGGGGTGGGTTCTGGAAGGCTACGAAATGCGATTGGTCAGTACCTAAATGGACATCGGGCTGTAAAAAATTTTTCCCCAGGGGAGACGATGAAGGGCGGTCGTGGGATTACGATTGTAGAACTGAGGTGAAATTCGTTAGAAAGGGCAGGGATCAACCTCTTCCTCAATAAGAAGCTGAAGTGATTTATTATATCCTCTCCGCCATAAATGGAAGGACTTTCTAACGGGGTAAATGGTAGGGTTTTCTTACGGGGTAAATCGTTTGGCTGTTGGATTTCTGTCCGAAGAGAAAGTTTCAGAAATTCGTGATCGTTCCAGCATCTTGGAAGTCATCTCGGACTATGTCGCCCTGAAAAAGGCAGGGAAGAACTACAGGGGGCTCTGTCCATTCCATTCCGAAAAGACCCCTTCTTTCATGGTCAATGAAGAGAAACAAATTTTTCACTGTTTCGGCTGTGGAGAAGGAGGAGATGTCTTCACCTTTTTAATGAAAGTGGGACATTTCTCTTTTCCGCAGGCTGTGGAAGAATTAGCGAAGCGCTACGGGGTGAAACTCCCTTCCCGTGAACTTTCCGCGGTCCAAAAAAGGGAGATGACCAAGAAAGAGGTCCTCTTCCAGATTAATCAGGTCGCATCGGAATATTTCCATGATCTCCTGACCCAACGACGAGAAGGTGAGGAGGGGAGAAGGTATTTATCCCAGAGGGGGATCACCCAGGAAATTATTTCGGAACACCGATTGGGGACCTCCACCGATCGTTGGGATGGATTGGTTCAGCATCTCCAGGGGAAGAAGGTTTCTCTCGAACTGGCTTGGGAATTAGGTTTAATCTTTCCTAAGAAAAAAGAGGGTTGGTACGATGCTTTTCGAGGGAGGATTCTCTTTCCCATCTTCGACCTCCATCAACGGGTGGTCGGATTTGGGGGAAGAATCATCAAAGAAGGACAACCCAAATATCTTAACTCTCCGGAGTCGACTATCTATCATAAAGGAGAAACCCTCTATGGCCTCCAAGTGGCCAAGCGATATGCTGTGGAGAAGGATTGTGTGATCATTGTTGAAGGCTATTTTGACCTGTTAACCCTCCACCAATATGGATTGAAGTATAGTGTTGCCACTTTAGGAACGGCGCTGACCACACAACATATTCGAACCTTAAAACGATATACAAAAAATTTGATCACCCTCTTTGATGCGGATCAGGCAGGGGTTCAGGCCACTCTTCGCTCCCTTCCCCTTTTTTTAGAAGAGGAGGTGACTGGGAATACGATTGTTCTCCCGAAAGGGGAGGATCCCGATGGGTTTCTGAGAAAAGGAAACCTGGAAGACTTTGGGAAAAAGGTGGAACATGCTGTTCCACTGATCGATTTCTTTTTTGACCGGTTGATGAAAACCCATGATTTGAAATCCATTGATGGGAAGGTTAAAGTGGCGAAGGAGGGCGTGGCCCTTCTCGGTAAAATCCCGGATAAGATACGAAGGGATTTTTATACAAAGGTATTAGCCGAGAGACTCGATATCCAGGAGTCCTTTCTGTATGAGATGCTCCGATTCCCTTCCAAGGCATCCTCCAAGGCCGGAGAGGATTTAAAAAAGTCGTCGGTGGAAAGGGCTTTCCCAAAGTCAGAAGAGATCGTCATCCGTCTCATGGTTCAACATCCTGAATTGATTCCGACTCTTTCAAAAGAGGGAATCTTCAAAGAATTTGAGAGTCCGATCCTGCAGAAAATGGCTGAGACCCTCAAAGATCTTTATCAAAGAAAGGGGAGGCTTGATCTACCAGAGGCCTTGGCCAACCTTGAAGAAGACCTCAAAGTGAGGTTGTGTGAGTTTGCCTTTCGGGAGAGTGGACTGGAGGGAGGAGATTGGGCGAAGATCTTGCAGGACTGTGTCCAAAAAATTCGTGAAAAGAGGTTGAAAAAGGAGAAAAACGAGTTGCTTAAGAAGATTAGAGAGGCGGAGAAACAGCCAGAAGGAAAAGGGCTAACCCCTCTTTTAAAGGAACACCAAGAATTGGCGAAGAGGGAGAAAGGCCTTCAAAAAGGTAGTTTTTGGAAAGAGTAGGGGGAAAGGTCCATGGCCAAGGGAGGCAAGATCAAAGAGGTTGAACAGTTGATTAATATGGAAGGGGAGAAGGGATTTCTTTCCTTCGATGAGGTGAATGATATCCCTCCCAACGATATCGTCTCCTCCGATCAAATTGACGATGTCCTGATGATGTTCGATGAGATGGACATCGACGTCGTAGATGACCTCCAGGGGTTGAAGGCGGAGGGAGAGAAGGCCATGGAGAAGGAAGAGGAAGAAGGCGATGAGTTGGAGATGGAGACCTTTGGTAGGGCCACGGACCCTGTCCGGATGTATCTCCGCGAGATGGGATCCGTTTCTCTTCTAACCCGAGAAGGAGAGGTGGAGATTGCTAAAAGAATTGAGAGCGGGAAACGAGAAGTGCTGGGCGTCGTCCTGAACTGTCCTATGGCCGTCAAGGAGGTTATGAATCTGGGTAACGCCATTAAGGCGGGTAAGGTGGAGATCCGGGAAGTGACCAATGAGATTGATGAGGAAGAGACGAGCTTTGAGGAAGAACAGATTCAAAAGAAAAATATTTTAGAGCTAATCGATCGGATGAAGCGAAGAGATGAGGAAGTTCGGCGGCTTCTGAAAAAAAGATCGGCCCCGAGAAGCAAGGTTCAGAAGCAGGTTAAAAAGAAACAGGAGGATATTTTAGAATGTTTTAATCAGATGAATTTGAGAGATACCCAGATTAATAAAATTGTTCAGAAAATGAAGCAGATGTTGAACCGAGTGGAAAAAGGGGGAAGCGAGATCAAGAGGATTGAAGAAAAGTGTGGGATTTCTGTTCAGGAGGCGCGGTCCTATCTGAAACGGTTGAAAACAAGGAGTGTGAGTGAGAAGGCCCTCCTTCGAACTCGAAAATTGAGCAAGGCCGATCTTCAGGAGACGGATCGATTGGTGAAGAATACCCAGAGGAAGATTAACAAGGTAGAGGCAGAGTGTGGTCTCTCAGCAGAAAAACTGGCGTCAGCCGTGAAGGCGATCATGGGAGGGGAGACCAAAGCCAAGGAGGCAAAGAGTGAACTGGTGAAGGCAAACCTGAGGTTGGTTGTCTCGATCGCAAAAAAATATACCAATCGCGGGCTTCAATTCTTAGATCTCATTCAAGAAGGAAACATCGGATTGATGAAAGCGGTGGATAAATTTGAATACCAACGGGGTTATAAATTTAGCACCTATGCGACTTGGTGGATCCGACAAGCGATCACACGGGCCATTGCCGATCAGGCTCGGACCATCCGGATCCCTGTGCATATGATCGAGACGATCAACAAATTGATCCGGACTTCCAGGTACCTCGTACAGGAGATGGGGAGAGAGCCTACTCCCGAAGAGATTGCTCAAAAAATGGATATGGCGTTGGATAAAGTGAGAAAGGTGTTGAAGATTGCTAAAGAACCCATCTCCCTTGAGACACCCATCGGTGAGGAGGAAGACAGTCATTTAGGAGATTTCATCGAAGACAAAGCGGTTATCTCCCCGCAGGAAGCTGTGATCAGCGCAAATTTATCAGAACAAACTCGAAAGGTGTTGGCCAGTCTCACTCCCAGGGAGGAGAAGGTTTTGAGGATGCGATTTGGAATTGGGGAAAAGTACGACCATACTCTGGAAGAGGTGGGGCAGGATTTTGATGTCACCCGGGAAAGAATACGACAGATTGAGGCAAAGGCACTAAGGAAATTAAGACACCCCAGCCGAGCGAAGAAGATTGAAGAGTTTCCTTGAAACATGATTAGTTCGTAGTACTTCAGTTCGCCTGCCTACCGCAGGCAGGGAGTGCGTAGTTTTGAACCTTGAACCCTAAACCCAAAATTTAATTGCTCCGAACTCTAAACTCCGCAACTAAGTACTCCCACTTTGGGCATGGGGTTGACACCCTTAGGGGATAGCATATAATAATATAAGGGTGGGGCCCATAGCTCAGCTGGAAGAGCCACCGGCTCATAACCGGTAGGTCCCTGGTTCGAACCCAGGTGGGCCCACCAGAAGAGGGAGAAACGATTATGCACTCCTCAAGGATAAAAGAAGAGATACTCCGTGGATCTGGACGAGAAGAAAAGAGTGCACCCCTTCGGTGCACTCTTTTTTTTGAGAGACAATAAGCTTAGGATTTATTCCTATAAAATTTGTCGGATAGGAGGTAAGGGTTGAAGGAACAATTAGAACTCCTTTGGGAACTTCAAAAGATTGATCTTGAGCTGAAGGGTATTAAAGAAGAGAGAAATCGATATCCCAAAGAGATGAAAAAGTTGGATGAGAGACAGAAAATCGAGAAGGAGAGGGTTCAGAAAGAAAAGGAGAGGGTCGAATCATTAGAGAAAACGCGGAGGCAGAAAGAAGGGCATCTTAATTTGGAGCAAGAAAAAATCAAGAGAGCAGAAGGAAGGATGTCCGAAGTAAAAACCAATAAAGAATACAAGGCACTCCTCAGCGAAATCGATATCATCAAGGAGGCGAATAGTCGGATAGAAGAGGAGATCCTCCAGGTCCTGGATGAAATCGACGAACTCAAGAAGGACCTCTCCAAAAGGGAAAAAGAAGTGGGAATCACCCTAGAAAAAATTGAAGGGGATCGGAAAAAAATTGAGGAAAAGATGGCCCTTGACGATAGGATCTGGAACGAACAGATGGAAAGAAGAGAGGTTCTTTCTAAGCAGATCGAATCCAAACTGTTCAAACTCTATAACACGCTGAAGGATAAACGAGTGGGAGTGGGTGTGGTCAATGTAAAGAACGAAACCTGTCAGGGCTGTTATGTAAATGTCCCCCCCCAAATGTTCATCGAGGTCCAAAAAAACAATGCCCTCATTCGGTGTCCCCACTGTAACCGAATTCTCTATTGGGATGGAGATCGAAATAAAAAATGAAGGGCTTGGAATCGGGACATCGTCTAGTCCTCTATATTGACGGGGCCTCGAGAGGAAATCCAGGAAGGGCAGCGGCAGGGGTTTATATTATGAATGGAGAGGGAAAAAAGATTTCGGAGATGAGCCGATATCTCGGGCACAAGACGAATAATGAAGCAGAATACTGGGCCCTTCTTTTAGGGCTGAAAGAGGCCAAGCGATTGGGAGGGGATATCCTCCAGATCTTCACAGATTCAGAATTGGTTGAAAGACAAATTAATGGGATCTATCGTGTGAAGGATTTGAATTTAAAGATCCTTCATAAAACGGTCATGGAGGATTTAAGAACATTTTCGGCCTTTGAGATCGAATCCATCCCAAGGGAAGAGAACAAAGAGGCAGACCGTTTGGCGAATCAGGCAATCCAGAGGAGGATCGCAAAGGAAAAAGGAAGAGAGCTAAAAAAATACGATAAGCTCTCTTGATTGCACAGATTCCAAAAAACGATTGCACAGATTTTTCAATTCATATCTGCGAAATCGATCCTAATCTGTGTAATCAGGGATTTTTAAGTTTTATAGAAATCTCAGGGAAGGAGGGGAGTCGAAGGGGAACAGATGGTCGCTCCTCCTGATATCGCGCGGAGCGGGAGATCAGGAGGGGAGGAAAGTCCGAGCTCCACAGGGCAGGGTGGTCCGTAACACGGACTGCCCCCTGTGAAATAGGTGCAAGCAGCTAATTCATGTGTTGGGATGATCAAGCTGATCCTTCCCGTTGCAGAGTTAGCAATGCCCTTATTTCACGGGGGAAAAGGAAAGTGCCACAGAAAACATACCGCCCTGTGAAGTAGGCTTAGCCGCCACTTCACAGGGTAAGGGTGAAAAGGTGAGGTAAGAGCTTACCAGTACCCTGAGAGATTGGGGTAGCTAGGTAAACCCCATCCGGAGCAAGACCGAATAGGTTCCGCTTCCCCCCGTGGAATGGCGGTTTCGCCTATTCCACAGGGGGGATAAGAATTGCCCATTCAAATTTGTCTCGAGGCAATTGCAGCGAGACAAAGGCGGGACGGGTTAGGTCGCTTGAGACCCTGGGTAATCAGGGCCCTAGATAAATGGCCATCCTCCTGATTCCGCTGAAAAGCAGGGTCGGGATGACAGAACTCGGCTTATGGTCCCCTTCGAATATCCCTTTTTTAACTTAAATAAATGGTCACCAAAACCAATTTGAAATATAGGAGACGAAATCAATGGTTAATCGGATGGATCGCGTTCCTTTTGATTTGGATTTTTCCCTCCTCAGCGTTCTGTCAAAAAGCCTCGATCAAAGATGTCAACGTGAAGGGGACGAATGGGGCCTGGAAGGTAAGTTTTGATGTTGAAAACTGTTTTACAGAGAAGATGCAGGAGGCCATTCAGTCAGGGATACAGACGACATTCACCTTTTATATTCACCTCTATCAGAAGAGAAGTTGGTGGAAGGATCGGAAAGTGGCTTCTGTTGAATTTCATCACACGGTCCAATACAATCCCATTCAAAAAGTCTATCAGGTGGCATTAGAGGAAAACCATTCCTCTCTGGTCGCCTCCAGTTTGGAAGAAGCTAAAAAATTTATGTCAAAAGTGAAAGAGTTGGAAATTCGTTCTCCCTTCGTCCTCGACCCTGGAGTCCCGACTTACTTTCGAATCAAGGCTGAATTGGACCCAGTCAGGCTTCCCCTACATTTAGAGTATCTCTTCTTTTTCGTCTCCTTATGGGATTTTGAGACCGATTGGCATATCGAACCTCTTCCACCTTAAAAATCCCCCCTCACCCCCCCTTCCTGCCTGCCGCAGGCAGGTGCTAAGGGAGGGGGGAATTAAAAAGGTTAATAGATGAAGAAAGCACTTTCCCCTGAGGCAAGAAGACGACGCAATGAGCTCCTCATCATCGGGATCATCTTCGTCCTCATCCTCATCTTTACCACCATCGAGATGAAATTTCCCCAAATCGGGGGGAAAATTCCCATTGCCAATAATATCATTATCTTCAGTCTCATCAATATCAACATCATCTTGATTCTCCTCCTCATCTTTTTGGTGATCCGGAATCTGGTGAAACTGATCTTTGAGCGAAAACGGAAGGTCTTGGGAGCCAAGCTCAGGACAAAATTGGTGGTAGCCTTTGTCAGCCTTTCTCTCGTTCCAACCATCCTTCTTTTTTTTGTGGCAGTGGGATTTATTACCAATAGTGTGGAACATTGGTTTAGCGCCCAGGTGGAGCAGTCCCTTCAAGGGTCCTTGGAAGTCGCTCAGACCTATTATCGAGATTTTGCTAAAAACACCGTTTCCACCGCTCAACAGATTAGTAAAACCCTTTCCAAACAGGGTATTCATAAAGGACCAAAAGAAATGGGCCTTTTGAGGGAACAGCTAGAGGTCAGACGACAGGAGTACCATCTCAGCACCCTCAGGATATTTTTAAGAGGGGAAGGGAATACGATTGGAGTGGAAGACCCTGCACTCAAACCCGTTTCTCTCAATCTCCCGAATGATTTATTAGAAGCAGGATTTTCAGGGAAAGAGGTTTCTCGAATCTTGTCGGTGGGAGAGGGAGAGATGATCATGGGCATTGCCCCCATCTTCAACCTTTCTGAAGGAGGGGAGGTGGTGGGAGTGGTGGCGGCCTCGCATTTTATTCCAAAAAGTTTAACGGTCAAAATGCGTGAGATCTCCCATGCCTTTGTGGAATACAAACAATTGAAGATTTTGAAAAAGCCGATCAAGTTCAGCTACATGATGGCTCTGCTGATGGTCACCCTTCTCATCGTCTTCTCAGCCACCTGGTTTGGTTTCCATTTAGCCAAAGATATAACTGTTCCTATCAAAGATTTGGCAGAAGCCACCCACCGGATTGCCACAGGAGATCTCAATTTCCGAATTCAGATGAAAACGACTGACGAGATTGGGTTGCTTGTTCAATCCTTCAATCAAATGACAGGAGACCTTCAGGTGAGCCGCTCTGAGTTGGAACAACGAAAGAAGTACATGGAGATCGTGCTGAAAAATGTGGCCGCTGGAGTCATTTCCATTGATGAAGAAGGAAACGTGACCACGATCAACACTTCCGCAGAGCAGATGTTTGAAATCAAGGGCGAGGCAGCCTTGGATAAAAAATTTTCAGAGGCGTTGCCAAAGGAGTACGTGGAGCAATTAGAGCATTTACTGAGTGAACTCAGATCTTCAGGGATGGATTCCATCGAGAGACAACTTACCGTAAATTTGGAAGGAAAATCCCTGTCCCTGTTGATCAATTTGACAACCCTGAGGGATGAGGAGGGAAAATCTCTCGGTGTCTTAGCTGTTTTTGATGATCTCACCCAGTTGATCAAAGCCCAAAGAATGGCGGCCTGGAGGGAAGTGGCTCGTCGAATTGCCCATGAGATCAAAAATCCATTAACCCCCATTCAACTTTCTGCTCAACGGCTGAGGAAACGGTACTTGGAAAAACTTCAACCCGATGGGACAGTCTTTGATGAGTGCACCCGGACAATCGTGAAACAGGTTGAAGAACTGAAGGGAATGGTCAATGAATTTTCGAACTTTGCTCGAATGCCGGCCTCTCAACCTACCCCCAGTCAACTGAATGATATCATTCAGGAGACCTTGGTTCTTTTTCAAGAAGCCCATAAACGGATCAAGTTTGAGTTTGTTCCTAATCACTTACCCGTACTGAATGTCGATCGGGATCAGATGAAACGGGTGATGATCAATTTGATCAAGAATAGTCTTACCGCTATCGAAAATGAGGGGAAGATCAGAATCCAGACGAATTACGATCCCAAATTGCAGATCGTTCGCCTTGAGGTGAGTGACGATGGTCGTGGGATCCCTGACGAAGACAAAGGGAAACTTTTCGAACCTTATTTTTCCACCAGAAAAAGTGGAACGGGGTTAGGGCTGACCATCGTCAACGCCATCATTTCTGATCACAATGGATATATCCGGGTACGGGACAACAAACCCAAAGGCACAACCTTCCTCATCGAACTTCCCGTCCGCGTTTAAAAGAACGCAGAGCGCCCGCCTGCCAAAGAACCTGTTCGGCGGGCAGGCATAGCGCATGGGGCATAGCGTAAGAACCCACTAGCAAATTGACCTCTGTTCTCCTTTCCCTTGATGGAAGGAGAGCATTTAGAGTAAAGGAATCCTTTGATTTAAATCTATTTTTCCGCTAAAATAAATATAAATAGCCAAGAGGGTGATTTTTCTATTAACATAATTATTTGACTTTATTATCGCTATGCGCTTAGCGCTATGCTCTATGCGTGGTTTTGAGTGATGGCTGAAAAGTTGATTTGTCAGAACAAAAAGGCTTTCCATAATTATTTTATCGAAGAGACGTACCAGACCGGGGTCTCCCTTCTAGGATCAGAGGTCAAGTCATTACGGGACGGAAAGGTGAACCTGGGGGATAGCTATGGGGATATCAAACGGGGTGAGGTTTTCCTCGTCGATGCTCATATTAGTCCTTATCCCCAGGCGAACCGGTTGAACCATAATCCTTTAAGGACCCGAAAACTCCTCCTTCATAAGAGGGAGATTAAACGGCTAATCGGTAAGGTGGAACAGAGGGGATATACCCTCATTCCCCTCAAGCTCTACTTTGTGAACGGCAAGGTGAAGGTAGATCTGGGTCTCGCAAAGGGGAAGAAGCTTTATGATAAACGTGAGACCCTTAAGAAAAAGACGATGGAACGCGAGATGGAAAGGGGGCGAAAAGGGTTCGACGGGGATCGTTGACGTCAGGACTGCATACCGAGGTCCCATTGGCTCGTAAAACAAATGGGATTAAACATAATCGCAAACAACTACGATTATGCCCTGGCTGCCTAACCGCAGCTAGGCGTCCCCCCTGTCCTTGCCTGTAGGGCAGGACGGGATGTCAGAAAAACAGGATAGTTTCTCCCCAACGCTTATAGGGTGAGGAGCGAATCGCAATAAGCTAGTCCTTCTGGAATCCTGCCTGTGGGAGTCCTGAGGGGCGAATTTAAAATACAGGCTATGTATGTAGATGTTCTGTCGGAAGGTTTCCGGACGCGGGTTCGATTCCCGCCGCCTCCACCAATTTGTAAAAGAAAAGCCCTTTAGTTTCAGGGCTTTTTCTTTTTTGCCCCCTTAAGAATCCGCTATCCAAACGCTATCCAGGCTACTATCCAAGCAGGCGTTTTGCGATTTGATTATCTGCCGAAGGATCATCCAACCCTGCGCCGGTTCGAGCGCATTGTTCCATGTAACTAAAAGGGGCTTCCTATCCCCATGTACTCTGTTCTTGACCTTGATTTGGACACCGTGCGAGTTTCTTCTGGAAAATCTCTTCTAAATACCATAGTTGAACAGGTTAAGATTTAGTGGTAAATTTGCCTTGAGTGGGCATCATCCCATCCTTCCAGCCATGAGCTGCTATCTCATGGCTTTTGGGATGAAGGCTCGCTCACTTCTTTCGTTCCAAATAGTGGCAATGCTAATTCACGTCCGGCTTGCTTGGCACGCTTAATTATTCTCTTGACTTCTTTTGTTGTATTAATAGGTATTAGTTTAACTCCAGGGTGCAAGTCTGGAAATACTCTAAATAGTTCGTCTGCAAACGCTTGCCCAATTTCATCAATGCCCTTAAAATCCAATAATACGACTTTAAATCTCTCAAATCTGGCTAATAGCCTTTTTGCCTGCGACCTGGATATTAACTGCTCCGGTCCGTGTTTTACGAGGCGAACTGGGACCACGGTTTTTGTAAATCCATAATCGCCCCTGCGTGATGAAAACTTATCAAATATTTCTTTCGTTGTCCTATTGCTTTGGTTTCTTATGGACATGATGACAGCTGTGCCTTCCTTTGGTAAATCCCTTTCCAATATCCAGTCTTCCTCTTCATCAATGTTATGTGTAAAGAATACTCCACCTGAAAGTATATGATAATGGTCGAACATCCTCGATGAAAAAAATATTCCCTCGCCCGTATGGCGAACAGGGTCTGTTGTTAGTTTGCCCTTTGCTAATTCAAGAATAGCATGACGCTCGTCTTCTAATCCAAGTTCAGTTTTTATTTTCTTAAAGATGCCTATTCCATTGTCGATTATCATCATATTCGTGGTTGCCGCAGTCTTCTCCAAAACAATTGTAAGTGTACTGCCGCCAGAATGGTCGATAGCATTGTTTACCATTTCCGTGAAACCATAATGCCAAACATCATAAACATTTTGTGTCAAGTCCTTTAATAGCTCACTTACGTTCTCTCTCCACAATCTATCCTCTTCTAAATTGGTTAATGAAACAGAAATCGATTTCCGCTCCAATATTGGTAGCTTATATGTACGCTGATTTGTGTTCCCCTCTGCTTGAACCAACCCTTGTTTAATTAAGAAGTTGATGTGCCTATTTATGGCTTGCCGAGTCAACCCAAATTTTGTGGCCGAATGAGCGACGACATCCTTTGGGTGATCCGGGATTGCGTCAACAATAAAATCTCGAAGCTCTTTGCTCTTTCCAGCAACTCGCATGTTTTTCTACCCTTTCTTCATTCCAGTTGTAAACATTTACAGCTCATATTGTAAACTTTTGGAGAGTATGTTGTCAACATGAATTTAATCCATATTCTTCCATAAAGCGATAGAAACTACTATCCAAATACTATCCATGAAGAAAACTCTTGAAATTTCCCTTGGAATATCGAGAGGTTGGAAACAGAGACGCTTATTCGATTCCCGCCGCCTCCACCATTTTCAAAAGAAAAAGCCCTTATTATTTAAGGGCTTTTTCTTTTTGATAAGTCCAAAAGTAGCGTCGCTGGACCGTCGCTGGATGGTATGATGATTCTACTCCGATTCTTGGATGAATCTGCTTATTCGACTTTCTCTTTCTTTTTTGTCCTTCCTTTGTTGAAAAGGGTTCTCCATTTTCCGGCGCAGGAGATGCATCCGAAGATATGCACTCGCTGTAGTCAAAAGCATCATCCTGACCCCTGTGTTTGATTCAAATATTTACTTCTTCGGAGGAACGATTGCTTCCTTACAAGCCTTGGCGACACGCATCTTCACCACAGTCTTAGCGGGAATCTTGATTTGTTCACCCGTAGCTGGATTTCTTCCCAGACGAGCTTTGCGCTTAACAAGGACAAGTTTACCAATGCCAGGGAATGTGAAGGCTCCAGCTTTCTTGGTTTCATTGGTGGCTAAGATCGCCATCTCATCAATGATTGAAGAAGCAGTCTTCTTAGAGAGTTCAAACTTCTCAGCAAAGTGAGTAACAATCTGGTTCTTTGTAATGGGTTTCTTTGATGTAGGCATATTCCCTCCTTTTGAATTTGATTTCCCCTTTTTCACTAAAAGTTGATTTGTAAGATTTAATGGCTGGATTGTCAAATTTTTCTTTGGAACACCATTTAATCACACCTTCAATTCTCATTGACACCCTGTTCCTTACTCTCTCCTTCTTTCCCATTTATGCCTACCCGTCCCCGCCTGACGATTTTCTAATATCACTTCATCCGATATTTCTCCGCATTGGATGCATCTCCATCCCAAATTTTTTGACTACCCAAATCGGTTCTGATAAAGTTCTGAGGAGATGGATCATTTAATCACTTCCTTCAACCAAATCAATAAACAGATGCCCATCATCTACGGTTTTCTCGAAAGGATAACCTACCACAACGAAGAGAATGACTTTGTGGTTGCCAAACTCCAGGAGAAGGGAAAAAGGGAGTTGACCACCATTGTTGGGAATCTGACTGCCATCAATCCAGGTGAGTCGTTAAAGCTGACAGGAAGATGGGTTCATAACAAGAAATTTGGAGAGCAATTTCAGGTCGAGACTTACGAAGTTACTGTTCCTGCCACAGTCCACGGCATCAGGAAATACCTGGGTTCGGGTTTGATCAAAGGCATTGGACCAATCATGGCAGAGAGGATTGTTAAGAAATTCGCTCTGGATACCTTGGAGATTATAGAAAAGACACCAGAACGGCTTTCCGAGGTGGACGGCATCGGCCCAAAAAGAATTGCGATGATCACAAGGGCCTGGGAGGAGCAGAAGGAGATCAAGGAGATTATGATCTTTCTCCAGGGCCACGGAGTGAGTGCTGGCTTATTCGGCCAAGATTTACAAACAATACGGAGACCGTTCCATCGAAGTGGTAAAGGAAAACCCCTACCGCCTCGCTCAGGATATTCACGGCATCGGATTTATCACAGCAGATAAGATCGCCCAAAACATGGGGATTGACCTCAAATTCTCTCATCAGAGCCAAAGCGGGAGTCATCTATGTCTTGAATGAATTGACCGAAGAAGGCCATGTCTACTACCCTGAAACAGATTTGGTCCGTAAAGCCAAAGAGATATTGAAGGTTGACCAGGAAATCATTACCAAAGCCATTACGGAGCTTTCCAGAGAGAAAGGAGATTTTCATTGAAGACATCAACAATGGGCAGATCACAAGGCAGTCTATCTTGCTCCTTTCTATGTGGCAGAAACAGGAATTGCTCAAAGGTTAAGAAGGTTGAAAGAGTCTCCCTCAACCATTCGACCCATTCATCCTGAAAAGGCAATTGAATGGGTTCAGCAGAAACTGAATATAGAACTGGCTGAAAAACAGAAAGAGGCAGTCTTACTGGCAGCAAATTCAAAGGTTCTGATTATTACGGGTGGCCCAGGGACTGGCAAGACGACCATCATCACAGCCATATTAAAGATATTCCAGCAGTTGAAACTTAGAATCCTTCTTGCTGCTCCGACTGGGCAGGGCAGCCAAAAGGATGAGTGAGGCAACAGGTTGGGAGGCCAAAACCATCCACCGACTGCTTGAATACTCTCCCAAAAAGGGTGGCTTCAAGAAAGACCAGGAAGATCCTCTGGAGGCAGATGTTGTTATCATAGATGAAGCCTCCATGGTCGATACCCTTTTGATGTATCATCTGCTCAAGGCCATTCCATCACAGGCTCATCTGATATTGGTTGGGGATGTAGACCAGCTTCCTTCGGTTGGCCCAGGCAATGTCCTGAAGGATATTATAGATTCTGGTATCTTTACAGTAGTCAGGCTAACGGAAATCTTTCGTCAGGCTCAGGAGAGCATGATCATCGTAAATGCTCACAAGGTAAATCAAGGTGAGTTTCCCTATTCTCAAAGAAATAGATAAGAAAGAGGTTACCGATTTCTACTTTATCCAGGAAGAAGAACCAGAAAAGAATCTAAATCAAATCCTGACACTCTGTAGCGAGAGAATACCCAAGCATTTTGGATTCCATCCCATCCGAGATATCCAGGTTCTGACACCCATGCATAAGGGAGTTATTGGAGCAATTAACCTTAACCTTGAATTGCAGAAAAGACTGAACCCTGACCAGCAAGGCATCACCCACGGGAGCAGAACCTTCAAATTGCATGATAAGGTCATGCAGATCGTAAACAACTACGATAAAGAGGTCTTCAATGGAGACATTGGATGGGTATCAAGAATTGACCAGGAAGACAGGGAGCTCACGATAGACTTTGACGGAAGGTTAATCACCTATGATTTCTCTGATCTGGATGAGATTGTCCTGGCCTATGCTATCTCTGTCCACAAATCCCAGGGAAGCGAGTATCCAGTTGTGATCCTCCCTGTCACTACCCAACATTATATGCTTCTTCAGAGGAATTTGATCTATACAGGCATTACCCGGGCCAAAAAGTTGGTGGTGCTGATCGGAACGAAAAAGGCCCTTGCCATTGCCATAAAAAACAACAAACCCCAATTGAGATTTACTCTTCTCTCGGAGAGATTAAAGTCCTTATGACAGCGGAGCTACCCTCCCAATTCCCATTGACACCCTGTCCCTAATTTATTACATTTCTATTGAAACTGAAGCGCGCTATCAACCTTCCCATGAAGTGATTGTATGGTTTGGGACTAAACATTATGAAAACAATCGGACTCATTGGAGGAATGAGCTGGGAATCGTCCCTTGAGTATTATCGTATCATAAATGAAGGGGTGAAGCGTAAACTCGGTGGGTTGCATTCTGCCAAAATCTTAATGTATTCTGTTGATTTTGAAGAGATTGAAAAGGTGCAGCATCAAGGAAAGTGGGATGAAGCTACAAAATTAATGATAGAGGCTGCACAAAGGTTAGAAAAAGGCGGGGTAGATTTTGTTGTGATCTGCTCTAATACCATGCATAAGATGTCAGGGAAAGTACAAAAAAATATTGGGATTCCATTGCTCCATATAGGTGATGCGACAGCAGAGAAAATTAAGGAGGCGAGTTTCAAGAAAGTTGGTCTTTTGGGAATTAGATATCTACAATGGAAGAAGATTTTTATAAAGGTAGACTAATAGGAAGGTATGGTCTTGAGGTAGTCATTCCCGATGAAAAAGGAAGGCAAATTGTACACGACATCATTTATAAAGAATTATGCCTTGGGGTGATAAAACCTTCTTCAAAAGAACAATTTTGTGAAATCATACAAAATCTTGTAAGAGATGGCGCTGAAGGAATCATTTTAGGGTGTACAGAAATACCTTTATTGATTAAACAAGAAGATGTTAAGGTCCCATTGTTTGACACCACAAGAATTCATGCAGAATCTATTGTTGAATATGCGCTTAAATAGATTTAAATGCTTTTTTCGCCGAAGGATCAAATTTTAAAGTTACCGCCCTCCCTGATTCTCTTAATTCCCATCTCTTCCCAATTTCGTTTCCCATTGACACCCTGTTCCTGGTTTAGTACACTCCAATTCAGACTAAAGCCCTCTAACGTTAACCTTTAACCCAAGGGGGGATATGGGCAATGACATTTGAGACCCCATTTCTGGAAAAGGAATGGGATTTTTTATTAATAGCACTTGAATTTAGAGAGGAGAAACCAGCCGTGAAAGTGAAAAATGTCGGAAAAGGAGAAGGAATTTTTCGGTTAATCATAGGAATTATATTGATAATCTTTGCCTTTTTCATTTCGGGAGTTTTTCGGTGGATCCTCGGACTAATCGGGGTGGTAGTAATCCTTACGGCCATATTTGGATACTGACCCTGAAAAGGATTTATGCTGAAGGTCTTCAGCAAATAATGCAGAGAATTTGCTTATAATCCATGATAAGAAATTGGCTGAACGATATACAAAGAACTGGTAGGAACATGCTAAACATTCGGAGGTTTATTTGGGGAGAGGAAAATAGTAGCGAGAATCTTGGTGATTACCAGATTACCAAATAATGGAGGTTTTCTAAACCTTAAAGGTAGGTCAAGAGAATTGAGAGATATAGAGAGAGTAAAATGGTAAAACTAAAAGTGGGAGCCATGAAGAAAGCTAAGATTTTAGCTATTGTATTCAGCATCTTTTTGATAGGTTGTTTTGCTTCGACTCGGTCTTCTAAGTCTCCCTCAGAACCAGACGGTTTCAGGAGTATCAAGTGGGGAACCGAGATATCCACATTGAAGGACATGGAAAAAGCTGAACAAGACAAATCATCCAAAAGTGATTTAGTCTGGTATACAAGAAAAGGGGATACATTAGCGATAGGTGAAGCAAAACTTAAAAACATATCCTATTCATTTTGGATGGGAAACTTCGAGAGTGTGTGGATTGATTTTGAAGGTGACGAAAATTTTAAGACTCTTAAAAAAGAGTTATTTGAACGATTCGGGAACGTCCTTGAGTCTGAGGAACTTATAAAAAAGACGGATAAAAGGGTGGAGGGAGAACCATCTACGATAGGACATGCGGAACAATTTTATGCTTGGTGGGGCAAAAAGACAGAGATGACGTTGTCATATTCCAAGGATCGCCATAAGGGTATACTCTATATCAACTCCAGAATGATTAGCGAGGAAAGAAGGGCCTATGAAAAAGAAAAGGAAAAAGAAAAGAAGTTAAAGGAAAGGTGATTTTAAACGTAAATACTATCCTTGTATTCGGAGGTTTTATGGCAATCCCCCTTAACCCTAAACAAGTCATTCCTTTTGGGAACTCTTCATGTCCCATGTGGTCCAGCAAGAAACCCTCAGGTTACTCATAGAGAGAGGAATATTCACCAAAGAAGAGTTTTGGTAGATGGTGAAATTAGTCAATTCCGAGATGAAAAGAAAAGAGAAATAAGATATATTTATAGACATAGATTGTAAGAAGGAGATGAGAGGAGATGGAAAGGAAAAGGATTATCTGTCTGGTTCTTTTTGTTGTTCTTATTCTTGTTCTTTCTTCATGCCACCCTCGTCATGTTTCAGATATTAAACTTGCCATGACGAAGGAAGAAGTCATCTCTTTGTGGGGACCAACAGACCTTATCACTTATAAGACTGTTAATGAGACAACTCTTGAAACATGGGAATACCATTTTGCTACCTCTGATTCTGTCTGTTGGATCACTTTTATTCAAGATAGAGTAGCTGCTACCCCCCAATACCATCGTTCTCCGGCGGGGGGATGGTATTATTCACAGTCAGAGAGGCAACCCTATCCTGAAACATATTATTACCCTCAACCCTATTACTCCCCCTATTACTACCCATACCCATACTACTACGGTGGTTATTATCGTTACTACGGCCCTTATCACTACCCTTACTATTATCCTTATTACCGTTATCGGAGGTAACAACTGCCTGAGGAAATTTTCCCCTGCAGAGATTGTGTTCTTATTGTTCACCAAAGGTATGCGGATAAAAGAACTAAAATCAATGACTCGATAGACGCCTTGTTAATTTACGAAGGTGGTGAAGTTATCGAAAGGGACCCTATAAAAAAAATGAGTCCTGGATGCAGGTATTACAAAGGTTATTTTTCCTATGAAATGAGTTTAATTTGAGGAATGGCCTTTACCCAAGAGTTTGACATAATAGTTTATAAAGTCTTTTACAAAAATTATGAGACATGGAGTTGTGGAACCGAGTAATGAGAGGAGGAAGATTATGGGGAAAATTATTGTTATTTACCACAGCCAGCAGTATGGGAATACTAAGATTCTTGCGGAAGCGCTTGCGGAGGGGGTTCGGGAAGCTGGGGCCGAAGTTAACCTTATTAACACAAACGAGCGGCGGGTCACCCTAGAAGAATTCTTGGCCACCGATGCGGTTGCGATTGGCACCCCTGACTATTTCTCATACGTCGCGGGCACAATCAAGACCTTTTTCGATGATATCTACCTGTGGGACCAGTCAGGCAAGCCTGTCAAAGGAAAACCGGCTGCACTTTTCTACTCCTGTGGTGGTGGCGGGAAAGTGAAGCAGCCTTTTGAATCCCTTGCTCAGCGTTTCTTCCAGCAGGTGGGGGAGACGGTAGGAGGTGAACGTCCCATTAGCAACGAAGCGAAGAAAAAATGCCTCGCACTAGGCAAGGAACTTGTGAGAGCCCTGAGTAATAGGACTTCCAAAAAATGAACTTCATTGTTCATAAGGTATAAAATAGGTAGAGACTGGTCCCCTTCCTCGTGAAGCAAAAAGGAATAAATGGAAGAGATTATTAAAAGCAAGTGGGAATTTCTGCTTCAATGTAAACCAGAGATACGCAGCATCATGGGGGTAGATAATGGATGAGAAAAAGGAAATCATAGGCTATTACACAGATAATGGAAATATTTACTGTGTGGAGTGCATTAATAAAGATAATGAAATAATGAAAAAAATTGAAAAGGCTATTACAGAGGAGGATTCAGAAGAAGGTCTGTATTTTTGTGAAGGGTGTGAGAAGGAAATCAAATAAACTGATTTAAAAGTGTCATTTGAAAGGGGGACTGTGAGGTTAGGGTATCAGGAGATGGAGAGGAAAAAGAAAGGGAAATAATAGGAAGGAGGTTATTTCGATGAAATCTATATTAATAACCATTTTGTTAGCTGGAATCATTTTGTTAGGAGCTTCTTCTTGTGCTACGGTGCCAAAGAAATCTTTCGTTCCAGCCGAAGTAAGATTATTGAGCATAGATATTCAGGGAGGTGAAGGCATCAAAGCGAATATTCCATTTGGGGTTAATATTTTTTTTGAGGCAGAGGGTGAGACAGAGATTAAGAGAGCTTGTTTCTATCGGTCAGGGGAGGGCCCATACTGTTTTGATGTAACGTATGCGACCTTTGCAACAAAGAGAGCTTTGCAGGTGCAGCTTCCAGGGATTAGTCCTGGCTCATATAGAGCGGAATGTTATGTTGAGTATATTCGTGACGGAGAGACACGAAAGACTAATGTGATAGCTACACAAATCTTTGTTGCCCCCAGATAGGAGTGAAGGACTCTGGGTGGAAAAGAATGGGCAAAGAGAGATACGGGATGGGAAATAAAATACCCAATGAAGTTCTTAAGGAAATCTTTCCAAAAAAGGTCAAAAGGAGCCTGGCTTCTCGGTGCGCAGGGAAACCTTTGCTGAAAGTTCCTAAGATGATAATGAGAAGATGGGGAATACTTCAGGGTAAGGAAGACAATTTGGTAAAGGACTTGAAAGAGACCACTCTTTCCTTTAAGAAACTGGGGGAAAGGTATGGAGTGTCGAGGCAGGCGGTTCATGCCTTTTTCAAAAGGCAGGGGATCAAGAGACCAGTGAAACCCAGAGGGCATCAGACTGGGGAATGCCGTTTTTGCCAGAAGCTGATCCAGATCAGCAAGAAACCCCACAGCGAATTTATTTCCATTCACACAATCGTAAAGGAAATCGGCGGATCAAGGGTAAAATACCGTTACCATCTTCGAACGCTGAGAGATAAGGGATTGGTCGATGAGAAGTTTGGAAGACTCCAGCTCAAAAAGAGCGGAGAAGGCTTACGCAGATCTATTTTAAGCAACGACTACCTATCCGCACGATAGGGCGGAAGGTCGGATTAAAGAATTTTCAGTCGATCATCCAAAAGCATCGGGAATTGGGATGGAATGTCCCACCCTCGCTCTATGTCTATGGTGGGCGGGAGAGGAGCAGGATTCTGAGTGAAATCCAACGGAGAAAACAGCGGTAGAAGGGGATATTTACGAAAGAGGAATTTCTGGAGATGGTGAAGGTTGTCAATAAGGAAATGAATAAGGAAAAATTGTGAGAAATATCCTAATTGTAATAATAATTTTTGCAATTATATACATTCTCTTGTTTTTGCGTAGGGTGAAAAAGGAGAGAGGACCCGAAAAAATAAACCGATGCATTGAAATACTCGGGCTTAAACCGGGTGCCTCACAGGAAGAAGTAAACCAGGCTTATAGAGATTTGGTCAACGTCTGGCATCCTGACCGATTTATGGGTAATCCTCGCCTTGAAAAAAAAGCGGAAGAAAAGGTAAAAGAGATTAATGCAGCATACGAATACATTAAGTCTTTTTACTGCAAAACATAAAGTCGGTATAAAGGGAACCCGTTAAGAAGGATGTCGTTGCTAAAATGATTAGATTTCTGAAAGACTTTCTTTTGAGACTTTCAGAAAATAGCCAGATGAAAAGACAAGAGCACTATTTCGGGCTTACTCTCATCATTTCAGTATTGCTCTTTTATATACTTACCCTTTTTGGTTGTGCCCCTACCCAAGTGAAAATATATCCAAAAGAGACCCGGACAGAAAAAACCCCTCCAGGGAGACCTTCCCCAGGAAAAACCTATACTGAAGCAACGTCGCAATGGAAATCCCATCAAGATTTAGTGAAATGGATGGAAAGGGATTTCTCCCTTGATGTGGAAAGATATAAGAGATTTGAAGGGACATTACCTATCCCAAGAACTCCCGAAGAGACTTTTCAACTTAAATCGGGAATCTACATAGATGCTGTCGAGTTTTCAAAAAAGACTCTTAACCAAATCAATCCATCCTACAAGGCACAAACCGCGGTTATCCTCGTTCGACCTAATGTGTTTAACCATTATGTCTGTGCGTTTAAAAAAGATGGTAAGCTCTTTGTCCTGGATTATGGAACTCCGTATAAAGAAATTACGGGGGTTCATGGGCCGTATAATTCACTTGACGAATACAAGAGATTCTATGAGAAGCATCATCCAGAAAAAAGACGTGTGGAGGGGATTGGATTTTTACAATAAGGGGACAAAGAAATTATTTCAGGATAACCCTTCTAATTTCCATTGAACATTAGTTTTTCCTCTTCCTATCTCGCCATTTAACTCTATGCAAAGATAAGAATTTATAATATATTAAATTTATTTAGGAGATTGAGTGTATAGAGATTTATGAAAATGGGCGAAGGTGGCAAGGACTTTGTGGCTGCGAGGATGATAGGAGCTCAACCTTTGAATATCCTTATCGTTGATGATGAACTCAACATACGCAAAACGCTCACAGTCTACCTGGAGACGGAAGGCCATAATGTTGTTGCCGTCAGCAATTTCCAGGACGCAGTGCATGAAGCTTCTAGGAGGTCTTTCGACCTGGCTTTTGTGGACCTTCGGCTTGGCACGGCTGATGGACTTGACCTTATCCCGACCTTGCTTGCTCAAACACCTTGGATCAAAGTAGTTGTCATCACGGCTTACGCTTCTATTGATACGGCGGTCGAGGCCATGCGGCGTGGGGCGACTGACTATATTCCAAAACCATTTACACCTGCTCAGGTGAAACTCGCCATCCACAAGGTTTTTGAGATGCAAGCATTGGAGCAAAGACTTGCTTCGCTGCAGGAGGACTTGGGCAGATTAAATCCTGAAGCGGATTTTTCAACCACCAGCCCTGCCATGCAGCGAGTCGTCAACCTGACCCGCCAGGTCGCGGTAACTGACGCAACCATTCTTTTACGCGGAGAGAGTGGAACCGGTAAAACAGTATTGGCCCGTGCGATTCACCACTGGAGCCCTCGAGCCAACAAGCCGATTTGCGTCGTTTCATGTCCTGCCTTTTCTCCCGAACTCCTTGAGAGCGAACTATTTGGACACGTGAAGGGAGCCTTCACAGGCGCTGTCCGGGATAATCCTGGCCGCATCGCAACCTGTGAAGGCGGAACCCTCTTGCTCGATGAGATTGGCGATATGCCCGCTAACCTGCAACCGAAACTCTTGCGCTTTCTTCAGGATAAAGAATACGAAAGGGTAGGAGACTACACAACCGAAAAGCAGATGTTCGCATCATCGCAGCCACCAACCGGGATCTCGATAAAGCAGTCAAAGAAGGGCGGTTCCGGGAGGACCTCTTTTATCGGCTTAATGTGATTCAGATCGAAATCCCTCCCCTGCGTGAACGGCCCGAAGATATAACCATACTTGCCGAGAGGTTATTGGCATTCTTTGGCCGGGCCAGGCACCATCTTTTTCTCGGTTTCACTCCAGAAGCGCTTCAAGCCCTCAGACAATACCACTGGCCGGGAAACCTCCGAGAACTGAGAAATGTTGTTGAAAGGTCAGCGATTCTCTGTCAGGCTGAGCGTGTGGGTATCGAATGTCTTCCTGAGAATCTGCTGCCGAGTGATTCCAGCGCAAGACTCGGCGATCCGGTCTCTTTGGAGAAGATCGAAGAAGAACATATCCGGCGGGTGCTGGCTACCACAAAGTCGCTTCAAGAGGCTGCCGATATACTCGGCATCGACCAGGCCACCCTATGGCGCCGCCGTAAGAAGTACGGGATTTGATGACAGTAGGAAGGATCGATAGACTCCCGCACCGCTTACAACCCTTCTTTTGAAATGCACTCATCGTTAATCTTCATCTTCCCTTTCCCTCCAACCTTGCAATTTTCAAGGCTCCCTTGTCCCGTTCTTGAAAATTGCAAGAACCCTTGTCAATATCTCGTGAACCGTTCTAGAAATACAAGTACTTAGTGTAGAGATTCTTCGGGCATGGAGTTTGCTTTAATCAATTAGAAGAAAGGAGTAAAACGAATGCTTGGGCTTCGACAGAAGTTATCTCTTGGGTTTGGTGGATTGTTGTTGATCATCCTAATCATAGGCATCCAAAGCATCATTCATCTCACCAAACTGGGAGAATCGATCGATGTTATTCTCCGTGAGAACTACCGGAGTGTCATTGCATGTCAACAGATGAAAGAAGCCCTGGAGCGGATGGACAGTGGAATACTTTTTGAACTTCTCGGATATACCGAGAAAGGAGACGAACTCATTCGCAAGAATGAACTGGCTTTTGAGATGGCACTTCAAGTTGAGTTGCATAACATCACCCTTCCGGGAGAAGGGGAAAGGGCATCTCATCTCCAGGATCTTTTTGGCCGATACAAAACAGCGCTTAAGAGGATAGAGGATTCGAAGATCGCCGATTACTGTCCGGCGCAACGCCTATTTTACTGACCTTATTCCCGTTATTCCTACAGATTAAGGACACGGCGGGCGAGATCCTCCGGATGAATCAACAGAATATGAGTGATGCGAACGATCTGGCCCGAAATAGGGCAGCCGCAGCTCGAAAGCAGATGTATATTCTTCTGTTTGCCGGTACGATTGTTGCTATCGGTTTTATTTTCTTTACCGGCAGGTGGATTCTTCGCCCAATCAATCGCCTTATTCAATCAGCAGATGAGATCAAGCGGGGGAATCTTGATCTTGTCGTGGAGAGCGAATCCCGGGATGAAGTCGGGCACCTTTCCGAAGCCTTCAATGCAATGGCGGCAAGCCTTCGGGAATTTCGCCGTTCCGATCAGGCCAAGCTGGTTCGGATTCAACGCGCAACCCAGCAGGCATTCGATAGTCTCCCCGATGCAGTTGCGGTCGTTGACCTTCAAGGAAAAGTGGAAGTGGCAACGGAAGCAGCCGGAAACATTTTTGGGCTAAGACCCAACACACTCATTTTTGACTTGCCATTGGGATGGATGGCTGATCTCTATAAGGACGCCCTGAAGGATGGTCGTGCTGTGCAGCAAAAAGTGGTTCAACATTTTGTGGGGGGAGAGGAGCGATACTATCGTCCAGAGGCAATCCCAATCTTAGACAACGACAGGCAACCCACAGGGGTCATCCTTGTGCTTCAGGATGTCACACAGCTCCAACAGCAGGAAGAGATAAAGAGAGGAGTCATCTCAACGGTCTCCCATCAACTGAAAACCCCGCTCACCTCCATTCGTATGGCGATCCACCTGCTGTTGGAAGAGAAGGTAGGACCCCTTACAGAGAAGCAGGTCGGAGCTTCTGGTGGCGGCCAATGAGGACAGTGATCGATTGCACAATATCCTCAATAACCTGCTCGACATAAGCCGAATCGAATTCGGGAGGGCTCAGATTGAATTTCAGCGGGTGTCTCCTCATTCGATAGTTTCAGAAGCGATGGAATCCTTTCGGAGGGCTGCCCAGGACCAAGGGGTGTCTTTAAGCGTTGAGCTGCCGGGTGATTTGCCCGAAGTTCAGGCCGACACGACCCGAATCAACCATGTCTTTGGCAACCTGCTCTCGAACGCCCTCAAGTACACGTCACCTGGAGGCAAGATTACCCTCTCTGCGAAGGCTGACGAGGAACGGGTCCAGTTCTCCGTCTCAGACACGGGCAGGGGCATTCCAAGTAAGTATCTTCCGAGGATCTTCGAACAGTTCTTCCGTGTTCCTGATCAGGGAAAAGAGACAGGAGCAGGGCTTGGACTTGCCATCGTTAAAGAGATCGTTGAGGCTCACGGCGGGACGGTCGGTGTCGAAAGCACTGAAGGGAAGGGGACCACATTCACCTTCACTCTTAGAAGAGCGGACCGAATTCCGAAAGAGGAGAATCATGGTTGAAGATAGAGCCAATTCTTTTCTCAGGATGATCCGCCGCAGCCAGCGAGGGCGGTTAAAGGTTTACCTCGGTTACTGCGCAGGAGTGGGGAAAACTTATCAGATGCTTCAGGAAGGCCACCGGCTCAAGGAAGAAGGGATAGATGTGGTGATCGGACTGCTCGAAACACATGGCCGTGCCGATATCGCAAAACTTGCCGAGGGACTGGAAGTCATCCCAAGGCGTCGGCAGGAGTATCACGGTGTGATTGTGGAAGAAATGGACGTGGATGCAATCTTAGCCCGCAAACCTCAGGTCGCTCTCATTGACGAACTCGCCCATACGAATGTTCCGGGGAGTCCGAATCCGAAAAGATACCAGGACGTCCAGGACATTCTTGCGGCAGGGATACATGTCATCACTACGATGAACGTTCAGCATCTCGAGAGCCTTTACAACACCGTTGAGAACGCTGGTGGGGGTGAAGGTGCGCGAGCGCCTTCCTGATTCCGTTCTCGCTGAGGCGGACCAGATCGTTGATGTGGACGTGAGCACGGAAGATCTACAGAAACGTCTGACAGAAGGCAAAATTTATCCAAAGGAACGGATCGAGACGGCTCTAATCAATTTCTTTAAGATCTCGAATCTGGAGAAGCTTCGTGAACTCACTCTCCGTGAACTGGCCTCGCAGATTGATTTAAGAAGGCGTGAAGCTACTGATGAAGAAAGCAGTACCACTTCAGACCAGGTGATGGTCTGCCTGAGTTCGCGAGGCCCAAACAGTGAGAAACTGTTACGCTATGCTTCGCGCCTGGCAGGGAAGCTCAATCGGAACTGGTATGCTGTTTATGTTCAAACTCCTTCCGAGGAAGCCACAGTCATCGATGCCCAAACCCAGCGCTTCATCTCTAATACGTTGACTCTGGCCAAACAACTGGGCGCAATGGTTTTCACCTACAAGGGAGAAGATGTTGCGGATACCCTCCTCAGGTTTGCAAAGGAATATCGTGTGGGTCATATCGTCATTGGAAGACCAACCCCGAAACCATTTTGGAAAAGGTTTGGGAAGAATAAAAATATAGTTAAGGATCTGATCAAAAATGCCAAAGCAGTCACCATCATCGTTCTCGATACCCGTAAAGAGGAACCTCTCGTCACCAGGCCTACCTCTGGAGGTTTCAGAAGAGAGGGCGCCAACCATCGCACCTTCTCAAACTGCGGCTCAGCCCACGGATCGGCTGATACTGAGTCGGCTGCTGTCCCCTCGACGTGTTGTCATCTGGGATCAACCTGTCCGAAAAGAAATTGTTCTTCGAACATTGGCGGAGGCGATCGGGAAAGGTGACGGGATAGAAGATGTTGAGGCATTATTCAAGTCCATCATGAAGAGGGAGGAACAGGGCTCGACCTTTTTCAACGAAGGGGTGGCTTTTCCCCATGTTCGGTTTAATGGCATGACCACTCCGGTCGTTGCCATTGGTTTAACAAAACTGGGGGTCTCTGATGTATCCACGGAAAAATCTATTGAACTTGTTTTTCTGATTCTCTCCCCGGCCCGGACTCCGGATACTCAAATTCAGATTTTAGGTCTTGCCAGCCGGGCAGGTCAAAACAGGCATCTTCTTCAGAGTCTTAGGTCCGTCCAGACCCCTCAAGAAGCGATGAAGGTGATTTTTGATTGGGAGGCATCCAATGAATTCAGCCCTTCAAAATTGTCCTGATGTGTTTAAGCTTAAAAAACCGCTGACCAGCTTTCCGGCCCGTGGTCGAATTGTGACCCTTCTTACGGCAGTCATAGCCCTAATATTGGCTATGAGCCTTGTATACGGATGTGCCAAAGAGAATAAAGACCTTGCTAAGCTTCAGGAAGAAAACAGGGTCTTGAAGGAGAAGATAGCTTCGTTTGAAAGTCAGACGAAACCCGCAGTAACCTCAAAGCCTGAAATGAAGGAGGAGCTTCTTGTCCTGGCGAGGAAATTGAAGGCATCGCCAAATGATTTTGTGGGGCAGCAAATAAAATTACATTGCAGGTTTGGCGGTTTTGAAAATAAATTCCTGAGTGACACGAATGGTCCCAAATTCCTTTCTACCTATTACGTTGGACTCATCGCCCAGAGTGGGAAAGAAATAGAGGAACCTCTGTTTGATCATTTATTCATAAGTAAAAAGGAAGCTAAGGAGCAAGGTGCTTATCACTTAGGTGTAAATGATCTAATTACCGTTTATGGAATCGTAAACAGTGCATACAATAAAGAACCCTGGATTGAGGTGTATGTGGTAAAAAGGGGATGGGAATAATTCGGGACTACACAAGAAAATTAGGGTGATGGGGGGATGTGGAGATCGAGGGAATACCTGAAGTCCGAGTCTGGAGTTTATCTGGGGAGTCGAAGGGTTGACCCAACAGATAGCGGAAGCATATAATGCATTGGAAAGGCTATATTTAATTCAATCAAGTTTCAATGTCTTGAGGGATAATTGAAATGCTTGACTTCATCTTGATCGTATTGGTTTTGGTCTTTTTTGGAGTGTCATTCTGGTATGTCCGTGCCTGCGATCGGCTCTAATTAGGGGTAGAACAATGAATTGGGAATATATCATAAGCGGGATCATTGGTGTGGGGCTGCTTGTCTATCTGACGTATGCACTGCTCAGACCTGAGAAGTTTTGAGCCAGTTCCCTTATGGAGAAAATAAGATGACACTTAACGGATTTTTGCAGCTTGGAATATATTTTTTGGTTTTGCTTGCCCTGACTAAGCCACTTGGTGTTTACATGACCAAGGTATTCTCCGGAGAGAGGATTTTCCTGGGTAGGATATTCGGCCCTTTAGAGCGATTGATCTATAGGATTTGCAGAATTGACGAACACGAGGAGCAGCACTGGACAGCCTACACTGCGGCCATGCTGATGTTCAGTCTGGCAGGTCTGCTTGTCCTCTACGGACTTCAGCGGCTTCAATACTATCTGCCACTCAATCCCCAAGGGTTTCCCGGTGTGGCACCGGATCTGGCATTCAACACAGCCTCGAGTTTCACTACGAATACCAATTGGCAAGCTTACTCAGGTGAGTCTACCATGAGCTACCTCGTTCAAATGGCAGGGCTGGCCTTCCATAATTTCGTTTCAGCAGCCACCGGTATTGTACTTGCAATCGCCTTCATTCGGGGTATTGCACGGCGTGAAACAAAGACCCTTGGCAATTTCTGGGTTGATCTCACTCGCACAACACTTTATGTGTTGCTTCCATTTTGTATTATCGGTGCACTTGCCCTGGTCTCCCAAGGAGTGGTGCAAAACTTCAGACCGTACACACAAGCCACACTCGTCGAGCCACAGCAGGTGGAAAAAACGGATGACCGTGGCAATAAGACTGTTGAAACCGTGACTGTTCAGACAATCGCTCAAGGCCCTGTTGCATCGCAAGAGATCATCAAGGAATTAGGTACCAACGGTGGCGGCTTCTTTAATGCCAACTCAGCTCATCCATTTGAGAATCCGACACCGTTTTCGAATTTCCTGGAGATGATTGCCATCTTTGCCATTTCATCCGGTTTAACTTATACGCTTGGACGGATGACCGGCAATCAGAAGCATGGCTGGGCAGTCTTTTCTGCCATGGCAATACTCTTCCTGGTTGGCTTCTTCGCCGCCTATTACTTCGAAGCTCGCGGCAATCCGATCTTTAACCAACATGGAGTGACGCAAGCTGCTAACCGAAGCAGATGGCCAACAGCAATCTGGCGGTAACATGGAAGGGAAAGAGGTTCGTTTCGGCATCGTGAATTCCGCACTGTTTGCAACCATCACGACTGACGCCTCGTGCGGTGCGGTCAACTCCATGCACGATTCATTCACCCCCCTCGGTGGGATGATACCCCTGCTGAACATCATGCTTGGGGAGATCATTTTTGGCGGCGTGGGCGCAGGAATGTACGGCATGCTGGTGATGATTGTGCTGACCGTTTTTATTGCCGGGCTGATGGTCGGAAGGACCCCAGAGTACCTCGGCAAAAAGATAGAAGCGAAGGATGTGAAGATGGCCATGCTTTACGTGCTTGTCTTTGCCTTTTCGATCCTGGTTCTTTCGGCCTGGTCAAGCGTTGCTACCTACGGGGCATCAAAGGTCAACAACCCTGGACCGCACGGGCTCTCGGAGATTGTTTACGCTTTCGTTTCGGGTACAGGAAATAACGGTTCGGCTTTTGCAGGGCTCAATGCAAATACCCTCTGGTATAACACCATGATAGGACTTGCCATGCTGATCGGTCGATTTCTGATGATTATTCCGATGATGGCCATAGCGGGCAATCTGGCAGCGAAAAAGATAGTTCCTCCTTCAGCAGGTACATTTCCTGTTCACACGCCGCTGTTTGTGGTGTTACTGATCGGCGTCATACTGATCGTTGGGGCGCTAACTTTTTTCCCGATGCTTTCGCTTGGTCCGATCGTGGAACATTTTCTGATGGAATCAGGGGGGCTATTTTGAATCCCAGAATAATGGAGTGGTTCGAGGCCTGAGGGATATGGCAAGAAAAACGAAGAAAAGACCTCTCTTTGATCCGTCGATAGTCAAGCGGGCTATTAAGGATGCGATTAGGAAGTTAGACCCACGGCAGGTTGCGCGCAATCCGGTTATGTTCGTCGTTGAAATAGGCAGTGTACTTACGACGCTGCTTATTCTTCGGGACATTGCTGTCGGCAATACCGCCAACTTGCTTTTCACCGTGCAGGTTACGCTGTGGCTCTGGTTCACGGTGCTTTTTGCCAATTTTGCAGAAGCCATGGCCGAAGGCCGGGGAAAAGCACAGGCCGACACGCTTCGCAAGGCAAAGACTGAAACAATGGCCAATCTTATTACTGGGGATATCGGTAGGGGGATAGCGCAGGTTAAGACCGAGCTCGTTCCTGGTACGAAGCTGCGAAAGGGCGATGTCGTACTGGTTCGTGCTGGGGAAATCATCCCCGGTGACGGAGAGGTCATCGAAGGCGTTGCATCGGTAGATGAATCGGCCATCACTGGCGAAAGTGCCCCTGTCATTCGCGAAGCAGGAGGAGACCGCTCGGCGGTCACGGGCGGGACAACCGTGATTTCAGATTGGATTAAAGTACGCATACGATCAAATCCCGGAGATACCTTCCTGGATCGTATGATTGCTCTAGTTGAGGGCGCAGAACGACAAAAGACACCGAACGAGATCGCACTGAATATATTGCTGGCTGGGCTTACGATCATCTTTCTCTTGGCAGTCGCAACGCTACTGCCGTATGCGATTTACAGCGTTCAAGCCTCAAATGCGGCAGGTAGTTTTGTCCGGGCTGCGCCGCCTTCGATTACAGTGCTGGTGGCATTGCTCGTTTGCTTGATCCCGACCACGATCGGGGGGCTGCTTTCGGCAATCGGCATCGCAGGGATGGATCGACTGATTCAGCACAACGTATTGGCCATGTCAGGCCGGGCGGTCGAGGCAGCAGGCGATGTAAACACCCTGCTTCTGGACAAGACCGGCACGATTACCCTTGGTAACCGGCAGGCCACTGAATTCATTCCGCTTCGTGGAGTGACAGAGAAAGAAATGGCTGACGCCACACAACTATCGAGTTTGTCGGACGAAACCCCGGAAGGGCGCTCGATCGTGGTTTTGGCAAAAACAAAGTATGGGCTGCGAGGACGGGACCTATCATCGCAGGAAGCGCAGTTTATCCCTTTCTCTGCACAGACCCGAATGTCAGGAGTTGACATCGGTGGGCGCCCAATCAGAAAAGGCGCCCCAGATGCCATTATCTCCTTCGTCAGTTCTCAAGGAGGAGTCGAACCCGCTGAACTGAGAGGAATTGTTGGGTCCATTTCGAAATCCGGTGGGACTCCTCTGGTTGTTGCTGATCGCGATCGCGTGCTTGGGGTTATTCATCTGAAGGACATTGTAAAAGGGGGTATACGAGAACGGTTCGAGCAACTAAGAAAAATGGGGATAAAAACCGTCATGATTACGGGAGATAATCCCTTAACCGCAGCGGCCATCGCAAGTGAAGCTGGGGTTGATGATTTTCTCGCTGAGGCGAAACCGAAAGACAAAATGGATCTTATCCGCCGCGAACAGGCTCAAGGGAAACTTGTGGCGATGACTGGCGATGGGACAAATGATGCTCCGGCTCTCGCTCAGGCAGATGTTGGCGTGGCCATGAACACCGGTACGATGGCAGCTAAAGAGGCGGGTAATATGGTCGATCTTGATTCAAACCCCACAAAACTCATTGAGATCGTTGAGATTGGCAAGCAGCTACTGATGACACGCGGTGCGCTCACGACCTTTTCCATCGCGAATGATGTGTCCAAATACTTTGCCATCATTCCGGCCATGTTTTCAACATTATACATGGCGCTGGGCGCAAAGAGCGGACCTCTGGCTGCGCTGAATATCATGCAATTATCAACGCCGGAGTCGGCGATTTTGTCAGCAGTGGTCTTCAACGCGCTGATCATCGTCGCATTGATTCCATTGGCATTGCGGGGCATCAAATATCGCCCGTTGGGAGCAGCCGTCGTGCTCAGGCGCAACTTGCTCATCTACGGATTTGGGGGCATTGTCATTCCTTTTGCGGGGATTAAGATAATCGATGTCATCATTACCCTGTTTGGCCTGGTGTGATGGAGAAACCCAGATGTTACACTGAAAAGTTAGTTGGGTGTTTTTTGTGCAGATAATGAGGAAATCAACATGAACCTGCTCAAGCATATCTACCCAGCGGTTGCATTGACCATCGTGCTCACGGTGCTCGTGGGAATCATTTACCCGTTTGTTATGACCGGATTATCAGAGTTACTCTTTAAGGAAAAAGCCCGCGGAAGCCTTATTGAGAGAGAAGGGAAGGTGATCGGATCTCGTTTGATCGGGCAGCCTTTCAAAGGCCCAGGCTATTTCCACTCGCGGCCTTCTGCGGCCGGTTCTGGTTACGATGCAGCCGCTTCGGGTGGCACGAATCTCGGGCCGACAAGTAAGCAGCTTTTTGAGGAACAGGTGAGAGGGCGTGCGAAACAGTTACGCGCTGAAAGTCCAAATACACAAATCCCGGTGGACCTCATCACTTCTTCTGGATCGGGGCTTGACCCGCACATCAGCCCGGCAGCGGCTGAGTTTCAGATTCCAACGAGTTGCCCGCGAACGTCGAATGAGTGAGGACGAAGTTCGAGACGTCTTGTACGCAAGCACACCGAGGGAAGACAATTTGGCGTCTTGGGTGAGCCGCGGGTGAATGTTCTTGAATTAAACCTGGCACTGGATGAGGCGTCAAGGAAAGTCAAATAATTGTGAGTCGCAAGTTGCGAGTCGTTAGTGGTTAACCCCTTACCCCTTGCGATTTACCCCATACGTAAAGTATCGAAAGTAGGGAAGGCGGTCCTGAGAGATGATAGTAGAAAACAGTCCTAAGGATCATACAAGGCCAGATCCGGATGCTCTCTTAAAGGAAGTTCAACGTGAGGAAGCAAAAAGGGGAAGATTAAAGATATTCCTCGGCTATGCGCCTGGCGTGGGAAAAACATATACGATGCTTAACGAAGCACGTGTATTGAAGAAACGCGGTGAGGATGTGGTGGTGGGCATTGTAGAGACCCATGGCCGAATCGAAACGGAGGAATTACTAAAGGGGTTGGAGGTGATTCCAAGACGGCGTGTTGAATATCAAGGCATTGTCCTTGAAGAATTGGATCTCGATGCCATACTCTCACGACGGCCTGCAGTTGTATTGGTCGATGAACTTGCGCACACCAATGCTCCGGGTAGCCGCCATCCGAAACGATACCAGGATATTGAAGAATTGCTTGACAGTGGCATTGATGTTTACACCACAGTGAATGTTCAGCACTTTGAAAGCCTCAACGATGTTCTCGAAAAGATCACGGGAATTCGCATGCAGGAGACATTACCCGATACTTTTCTGGATAGAGCTGATGAAGTTCAGGTGATTGATATTCCCCTGGAAGAACTCTTTGAGCGGCTGAAAGAAGGAAAAGTGTACATTCCCAAAACAGGCCGAACGTGCGATGCAGAACTTTTTCCAACGAGGCAATCTTGTTGCCCTTCGCGAACTCATGCTAACCCATGTAGCCCGCAAGATGGACACTGAACTTTTGAACTATATGCGGGCGAAGGCCATTTCCGGTCCCTGGCCGGCAGGCGAAAGATTGATGGTCTGTATTGCCCCGAGTCCGTATGCAAAACAGCTTCTCCGCAAAGGGTACACCATTGCGAAAGATGCACATGCCGAATGGTACGCAGTGTATGTTTCAACACCCTCTCTGAAAGAGATGTCGGATAAGCGATAAGGCTTACATCGCTGAGGCATTGAATCTTGCAGAGGAATTGGGTGGAAAAATTGCAACCCTTTCCGGAACGGATGTGGCGAAGCGAAATCCTGCGCTTTGCCCGTGAGTACAATATCAACCATATCGTGATCGGTAAGCCCCTTCACTCCATGCTATTGGGATTCTGGAAAGGCTCACCGGCGTCGCGACTTGCTGCACACTCCGAGCGAGTTTGAGCTGCATCTCATCACGCCAACGGTTGAAAAAAAAGAGATAGAGGTAAAACCAACGCCTGAACGATTTGCACTCAATCCCAAAGACTACCTACTCACCATTCTTATGGTCATGGCCGTTACCTTGTTGAACTTATTCCTTCAAAGATTCGTTAATCCCATGTCCCTGGTTTACATCTACTTGATTGCAACGATTGCCAGTGCCCTCCTTTTCGGTACCGGGCCTTCGTTATTTTCTTCGATCATCAGCCTGCTCACCTTCGATTTTTTCTTCACCGAGCCAAGATATAGCTTCACCATGTATCATCCCCATGACATTATTAATGTCTTAGTTTTCTTCCTCACCTCAATCATTGTTGGCCAACTTGTCAAAATAACAAGAAGACAAAATCTTCTTTTGCAACTGCGCGTCAGACGGATTACCCTCATCGAAGAGATGAGCAAAGAATTCTTGATGCTTCCTCCAGTTGAACAATTTGTCGGGGGGCTTGTCCAGAATTCAAAGGAATGGGAAAATGTTTTAACGCTATTTCGTACCACTGTACTTGATCACATCAGTCATATTGCGATCAAGTATCTCTCAAAGATTCTGTGATGCACCGTCTTTTGTACTTTTCAGCGGGAAAGATGGGAGGCTCCAGGTGTGGGCTCGAAGCAAACCTGACATTGACCTCACTCCGAATGAAATGGCGGTTGCGGAGTGGACCTATGCACATGGCGAACCTGCGGGTGCAGGCACCCAAACGCTGACGAGTATTAAGGTCTTCTTCATACCGATGAAATCGCTTGAAGAGACCATCGGTGTCATTGGCATTCAGTACGATTTCAAGAATCTTCTGCTCGATCAACGCCGTCTTTTGGGAGTGGTATCCAATCTCTCAGCTCTCGCTGCAGCAAGATGGGTGAAAATCTAGTCCACCAAGTAAGATGAAGTAAATGACCCGTTTGGACAAGTAATTGTCATCGATGATCATGTTACCAGCATTTTCTGGTCTCCCGTAAAGCTCAAGACCTGGAAGGATTCAGAGTCTCAGATCGGCTGAAACTTCCGAGGAGGCGATGAGGACGATCCGCGATTGGGAGGTATCCAATGATTCGAACAAGTCAGAAATCTCCTGAGGCGTTAGACCAGAATAAGAGAAAAACCTTACAGCGTTGCTGGGCGACCTTGCGGTTTCTGATCGAACCATGTCTGCGCTTCTTCGAAGGCTTACAGGGTCGATCTCATGAGATATTCATCCGCCTACGCAGGAGACTACGGCCTTGGCCGTGGAGGAATGCGTTAATATGCGATATACCATTTCAGCGATCAATCTATCATGCTTCGGCGGATTTCGCTTACCGGCGGGTGACCCAACGAAGCCTTGGCGTAGGTGGGTATGGTTTTGAGGGACCACGGGCTTGCCCGTGGGGCTCCATAAAACGTGTTTCGGAAGAGAGGGCGGTACTCCATGAAAGCCAGTCGAAGGCCGTGATCGGCCCAAAGGCTCGGAATCAGCGAAGAGTCTCTTGCCTTTGTGAGAAAAAGGAAAAAGATTCTTATGAGGGACAACCCTTTCGACAAACCATGAAATTTTATTTTGAATTTGGGGACCTGATTTTTGTCTTCTCTGGGATAAAATAAGCACCCAGCGTTTCGAAGATGATCTTTACCGCTGCCAGGGCGGTGATGTTACCGATGTCCCAATCCGGTGCCACTTCGACCAAATCCAAACCTACCAATTTCAAGTCGCTCTGTTTTTCAATAAAATCTCCTAAATTTTGGATGATATCAATGAGGTATCGCGTTGTCATTCCTCCGGGTTCTGGAACTCCGGTGCCCGGTGCAATGCTGGCATCCAAGACATCAATATCAAAAGAGATATAAATATTTTTAATCCTTTTCGCTTTTAGTGTTGCGCAAAGTTCATCTGAAAAATCATCGGCGTGCTTATTCGCAAGATAATCCATCCTCCAATAGTTGACCCTGTCTCTATCCAGGTTTTTACGTTCCTCCGGTTCGATATATCCAAGACCAATTTGAAATAGATTTTCGGGACCTACTTCTTCAGCAACTCTTTTTCCTTGTGAAGCATGCGTTTCATCTAAACCGCTTCGCTTTTCTAAATAATCTGGATGGGCATCGAAATAGATTACACCGAGACCCCTCCCTCCATAAGCTTTCTTAATGGCTCTGATGCAAGGCAAGGTGATGGTATGACCACCCCCCAAAACTACCGGAAAAACATTCCCTTTCCAGCGGGCCGGATTCTTGTTTTTAGGGATGATCACATATTCTGTTCTATCATTTTTAGTCCTATCAGGTACTGGTTTTTCCCCTAAGATCCATTCCAGAGTATATTGAATTCGCTCAAAATTACCCAGCCCTAAGGGTGGAACATCTCCTTCTTCGCCATAAGATTTTCTTACTTCATTCAACGTCTTTTCATTAAAAAACTTTTGTGATAGGAGGTATGGATGGATCTCGATATCTCCTAAATCCACGATTTTCTTTCCCACCTCTCTGATATCGAAACCTCCTTCCACTCCCGACCCGAATTGCGCTGAGGCATCGCGGATGGCGCGGGGTCCGAACCTCGCTCCATGGCGATAGCCGACTCCGATGTCCATAGGTACTCCAATGATAGCAATCAAGGATGGCATTCCTGACTTCGATTTCGGTTTTTGGAGAATAGCGGCTCTATTTTCTAAAAATATTTGCCAAAATCTTTGTCGTGGGAAGCTTCTTTTATCTCCCCCATAGGATTCCATCAGGCTGTATCGATCGTCCGGGAAAAAAGAAAAAAGAAGAGATTGGGCTCCGCCCCACGGTCTCCCATGTCCCCAATTTACCGGAACCAGAGGAACTCGAAGATAGGTTTGCTCATTTCCGTCAGTTTTTTTTATTTTCTTATGTTCCATTCCTTTCTCCTTCTTCAAATTCAACAGGAAAAATGATAAAGGCGAGGTTTCAGAAACACAAAAATGGGTTCATTTTTATTCTTACTTTTATATAGAGGGGAAGTCAAGAAAAACCCTTTTTCACCTTGTTTTTGTTATAGTTAACGAAGTCTATCCTTTCTCGGTTGACATAAGCGATGATAATTATTAACTTTATATAGAAGTAGAGAGAAAAGGGGTGATTTGCGATGGAAAGGGAAAAAAGAATTTTGGTCCCCATGGATGGATCTAAGTGTGCAGAAAATATTCTCCCAAGAGTTGAGGAATTGGCTACGGATTTAAATAGAGGGATTTGTCTTTTACGAGTTGTTTCAGCCCACACCCTGCCAGGTGGAGATACGATAAAAGCCCAAGTGAAGGTCGTTAGGGAGGCGGAAGAGTATCTTCATGGGTTGGAAGGACAGCTTAAGGCTAAAGGATTTGATGTTGATACCCATGTTCGTTATGGGAATCATGTCAACGAGATTGTGGACCATGCTGATGGGAAAGATATCGACTTGATTGCCATGGCAACGCATGGGCATAGGGGGATTGGGCGTCTTTTCCTCGGGAGTGTGGCAGAGAAGGTTCTTCGTCACTCTTCGAAACCGATGTTCGTCTCCCATTGCAACTGATAGGAATGAAATTTAGTATATTGACATGGCCTGCAAATCTATTTTTAATAAATTTTGCAGGCCAATTTTTTAGGCCTGTCGTTTTTCTGGAAAGGGAGAAGAAGATGTTGCATCGAGTGATCTATGTTGGATTGTTTGTCTTAGTTTTCATTTTTTCCTATGCCATGGGCCAGAGTGGAACAAAGACGGATGAATTTAAGATTTCCAGTTTTGCTTTTAAGAATGGTGGAGAAATTCCAAAAAAATATACCTGCGATGGAGAAAATGTAAATCCACTCCTTCAATTTGAAAATGTACCAGCCAAAGCAAAATCATTGGCCTTGGTCTTCGATGATATGGATGCACCCAGAGGTTCTTATGTTCACTGGATTTTGTGGAACATTCATCCTAACACAAAAGAAATCAAAGAAAATTCTGTCCCAGAAGGAGCGGTAGAGGGGATGAATGATTTTAAGAGGCATCCTTATGGAGGACCTTGCCCGCCCAGGCGTGCTCACAAGTATGTTTTCAAAATTTATGCTCTCGATTCTCCTCTTCATTTGAATCCCAATTCAACGAAGACGGATCTTGAGAAAACGATGGAAGGCCATGTGCTTGCCCAGACTCAGTTGATGGGAGTTTACAAAAGGGTAAGCGCTTCTCAAAAATAAACACAGCAAAAATCAAATGGGGTGATTCTACCATCAAATAGAGCCATCCCTTTTTACAAAACTCTTCCTTTCAATAGGAATGGATTTCAAACTCGGTTAATCCACCCCTTTTTTCTTTGGAAGGATTTTTAATCTTCCATCCTATACGGAAACGACTGTGACAGTTGGGACAGATTAGATAAATCTCTCCATCTGAATCATCTTGATTCCATTTAAACGATATATGGAACCCATCCTGATAACCACAGGAAGGACATTGATAGACCTCTCCCTGGGGCTCCATGATTTTGACCTCTTTTTTTGAACCCATCTCCATATTGTGAGTCCCCCTCATTTTTGAAATTTCTTGAATTGATCAGAAGGTGTGAAAAAATTAATTTCGATCAGCTTCATCCCGGAAGGATGAATGGATTTCCGAAACTTTAGCATGCGCTCATTGAGGTAAGGGTGGGCTCCTGGCTAATAAAAAGCTATGTTTAAGGGGAGAGGTATCACACAATGTTTCAATTTCTAAAGGTGGCGCCCTAAGCTTCTCCAATCCACCCATCCTTCCAGGTTGATCCATTGGCTCAATTTTTTCACACCTTCTCAATGATTACAAATCAATTCCGTCGATGAACACTGGCGATTTACTCATTGATACATTTTTCCAGAACCCATGTCCCTTCACGGCAGGATGATACAAAAAACTACTCGTTTGGTATAAAGAAGTCAACCAGAATTAAGTATAGGATTTTCCTTGTTATTCGTCGATCCAATGGTTATAAATATTTTAAGGAGTTAAAAATGGAAACAAAGCATACGAACCGGCTCATTCATGAGACGAGTCCTTATCTTTTACAACATGCTCACAATCCAGTAGATTGGTACTCGTGGGGGGAGGAAGCTCTCGCTCGGGCAAAAAAAGAAGACAAACCCATCCTCCTCAGCATTGGCTACTCTGCCTGCCATTGGTGCCATGTGATGGAGAAGGAGTCTTTCGAAAATGAGGGGATCGCGGCGATCATGAATGAACGCTTCATCAATATTAAGGTCGATCGGGAGGAACGGCCGGATCTTGATGAAGTTTATATGAATGCCCTTCAGATCATGATAGGTTCGGGTGGATGGCCAATGACCGTCTTTTTAACTCCTGACCTTATTCCTTTTCATGCGGGAACCTATTTCCCACCTGAAGATCGGCGGGGAATACCGGGATTTCCAAAAATTCTGGTGGTGGTCTCCGATTATTACCATTCCCATCGTGGAGAAGTGGAGAAGATGGAAGAACAGGTGAAGCAGGCCCTCTATCAGATCGCTGAAATGATTCCCTCGCAGGAGGACATGAACGATAAAGTCTTCTCAAAGGCTTTTGATGCTCTGGAGACTCAATTCGATCCAATTTATGGAGGATTCGGCAACGCCCCTAAATTCCCAAACAGCATGGCCCTCTCTTTTCTTCTCCGGTATTGGAAGAGCATGGGTTTAAAAAAAGCATTGGAGATGGTGGAAAAGACACTGGAGAAGATGGCGAATGGTGGAATCTATGACCATTTAGGAGGAGGGTTCCACCGATACTCTGTGGATGATCGATGGCTCATTTCACATTTTGAAAAGATGCTGTATGACAATGCCCTGCTTTCCCGAATTTATTTTGAAGCGTATCAGGCCACCCACCAGGAGAAGTATCGTCGTGTGGGGGAAGAAATCCTCCATTATGTCCTTCGTGAGATGAAGAGCCCGAAAGGAGGTTTTTACTCCACTCAGGATGCCGATAGTGAGGGTGAAGAAGGGAAGTTCTATGTCTGGACGAGAGACGAGATTAAGGAAGTATTGGGCAAAGAGAAAGGGACTCCTTTTTGTGCTTATTATGGAGTAGCCCAACAGGGGAATTTTGAAGGAGGAGCGAGTGTTCTCAGCATCGCTTCAACTTTAGAAAAGGTTTCCCAGTTATATGGAATGTCCATCACAGATTTCGAAAAAATATTAGAGGAGGGTCGGCAGAAACTCTATGCCGAAAGGGAAAAGAGAGTGAAACCAAACCGCGATGAGAAGATTCTCACCTCCTGGAATGGGTTAATGATCTCCAGTTTTGTTGACGGATTTAAAATCACTGGAGAGAAACGATATCTTGTTGCGGCGGAGGAAGCAGCCCGATTCATCCTTCAAGAGATGCGAAAGGATGGCCACTTGATGAGGGTGTTTAATAAGGGGAAATGCCAGGTGAAGGGTTATTCAGAAGATTATTCCTTTTTTATTCAGGCCCTCCTCGATCTTTATGAAGCCACCTTTGATACGGGATGGTTGAAAGAGGCAGATGACCTCAATCGGAGAATGATTCGTCAATACTGGGATGAGAGAAATGGGGGTTTCTTTTTCTCAGGGAAAGAGAACGAATCTTTGATTGCTCGCTCAAAGAATCCTTATGACCATGTCATCCCTTCTGCTAATTCCATTGCCGTATTTAATTTTATCAGGCTTAGTTATTTAACTGGAGATGAATCTTTAAAACAGAAGGCCGAGCAGACCCTTCGCCTCTTTTATAACTTTCTTGACCAGCATCCCTCTGGATTTACCCAAATGTTATCCGGCCTTCTCTTCTTTTTAAATCCCGAGGAGATCGGGATCATCGGTTCAAAGAGCGATCTTAAAACAAAATCCATGCTTAAAGAAATTTACCTTGCCTATCTTCCTAACAAAATCCTGAGTTTGAGGGATCCTCAAGAACCCATCGAAGGGAATTGGTTTCCATTTCTGATGGAGAAAGGGATCGAAGAGATTCCAACCACCTTTGTCTGTAAAGGATTCACCTGCCTGCCCCCGATTAAAGATGAGAAAGAATTAAAAAAGATCTTGAATTAAAAGATTGGGAGATAAGGTGATGAGGTGTTAGGGAGATCTTGACATCTTAAAAATATAGCGTTAAATTTCTTATTGAAAATATTTTCAATCTATCCCTAACCCATTATGAATAAAGGACTTTTTAAAAGCCTTATCAGAGACAAAAAGCTCCGCCTAAGCTATCCAAGGCTTTTGATTTATCAGAAACTCTCCAATGTCAAAAGCCCTTTAAGTCCTCAGGAAATCTACCAATGTCTTCTCAAAAAGCAGAAGAAGATTGGACTGACCTCTATCTATCGGGCTCTTGATCTCTTCGAATCCTTGGGTATTATCTTTAAGATCATCAACGGATCAAGTGTTAAATATAAACTCTGTGAGATAGAAGACCACCATCATCATATCATCTGTAAGGCATGTGGGGATGTGGTCGAATTAAACTTTTGTGACATTTCGGATTGGTCCAAAAAGGTGACGGAATCCACAGGTTATCAGGTGATCGATCATCAATTGAATTTTTATGGGTTTTGCAAAGCCTGTAAGCCTTTGCAAGGAAAGCAAATGGCAGAGGACTAAGGGCATATAGAGTTGTATCTCAGGGCTTTAGCCCTGACTTATCAGCCCTAAAGGGCTGAGTTACACGCTATGCCCTATGCTCTATGCTTTTTCGGAGGGAGAGTCCATGTCCCATATTCATCTCCCGGATGGGATTTTACCTGTTTGGCTTTGGGTTTCAGGATTTGTCGTTGCCATTCTGGTCGGAACAATTCTTTTTCGACTCATCAAGAAAGAAGAATTAACCAGACGGCTTCCGTTACTGGGAATGATGGCGGCTGTCATGGTATTGGGTGCTGCCGTCGAGATTGTCCCCATCGCCTACCATGTTAACCTGACGGTCATCTCCGGAATCTTATTAGGGCCCTCTCTCATCTTTCTTGCCACCTTCATCGTCAATCTCATCTTGGCCCTTTTCGGGCATGGTGGGATTACCGTGATCGGGCTTAACACACTCACCCTTTCGATCGAAGGAGTGTTGGGATATTTTCTCTTTCGCCTCTTCTGGAAAATTTTTAAAAGGTTAACCCCAGCTACTTTTTTAGCCACTTTCATCGCCCTTCTCTTCTCCACCTTTGCCATGATCGGCGTAGTCAGTCTGGGAACATCTCATTTTGAAGAATTGATTCACCACGAAGGGAAGGGGATGTTTGAATTTCATCTTTCAGAGGAAAAAGATGATCATCATGAAGAGGAGGCAAAAGAGAGTGAAGTGAATTTAAAACGATTCATGGCCATTATCCTTTCATTGGGTTTTATGGGATGGATGCTGGAGGGGGTGATTACCGCACTCATCTGCCGCTATATCCATCGACTGAGGCCAGACCTATTGAGATTATAATGTAGGGCAGGCCTTTAGGCCTGCAAATGGTCTGCCCATGGAAGACAGCAAGGCTGAAGCCTTGCCCTACAAAAATTTCATTTTAAATTGTGGCTTTCAACAGAAGAGATTCTATGATTCAACTGTCCTATCTCGACTATCTCGCTGTGGAGAGGAAGAGTTTTCTTCACCGTCTCTCACCGAAATTAAAAATCATCGGGATGGTTTTCGTTTTATTAGGTATTGTCACGCTGAGAAACCTTTCTGGACTTCTTCCCCTTTACGGAATCCTCCTTGCTCTTTTTTTTCTATCACGGACTCCAACAAAAATATTTTCTTTGACACTCTATCCTCTGGTCTTTGCCATTCTTTTCATCTTTATTTCAGGGTTTCAAATTCATTTTATTCTTCTCATTTTTTTGAAGGTTCTCTGCGGTTCCACAGGAGTGGTTCTCCTTTTAGCCACCACTCCGTATCCGTCCATCTTTTCTGTCCTGGGAAGGGTCCTACCCTCTTCTTTCGTGACAGCTCTTTTTCTAACTTATCGATCGATCTTTATCCTCCTCAATATCTTTGAGGAAACACAGCATGCCCTCTACCTTCGTGGAGGATTTCAATGGAGACATCCATGGAGAAGCCTGATCAATATTTCCAATGCCTTCGGTCATCTGATCATTAAAGGCATTGATGCCAGTGAAAAGATGTACGAATCCATGGTGCTTCGAGGTTTTAAGAACAAGATCTATTACAGAGGAGATTAGGATGATGAAGGAAAACGAAAAGATTGTCGAAGTTGATTGTATTACCCATGTCTATCCGGATATGACCAAGGTGCAGATTTGCGGTCTGGACTTTATTGTGAATCGAGGAGAGAGGGTTTCGATCCTGGGTTCCAATGGCTGTGGAAAGACGACTCTTCTTAAACATCTGCTTGGAGTACTTGTGCCAAAAGATGGAAGCGTTAAGGTGTTTGGAGTGGATCCAGGGAAGGAGTTTTCAAAGATCAGAGAAAAAGTCGGTGTCGTCATGCAGGATGTGGATGAACAGATCCTCGGTCCAACAGTTTACGATGATATTCTCTTTGCTCCCTTAAACTATGGCATTGAGAGGAAAAAGGCAGCAGCGATGGCAAAGGTTGTAATCGAGAAGTTGAATCTTGAACCCATCCAGAAGAAAATCGTGAATTACCTCTCGGGCGGGGAGAAGAAAAAAGTTGCTTTAGCCGGAGCCTTAGTGATGGAGCCAGACTTGTTGATCCTGGATGAGCCTTTTACAGGGTTGGATCCTGTTTCCAGAAGGGATTTTATCCAGATTCTGAATGAGTTGAATAAAGAGAAGGGAATCACCTCCATCATTACACTCCACGAAGTTGATCTGGTAGTAGAGATGGCCGACATTCTTTACCTCATGCACGGACATGGAGATCTCAGCGAACGGGGAAGGCCCGATGAAATTTTCGGAAAATTCAAAAATTTAGAAAGTTATAATCTGGAAGAACCCACCCTGACAAAGTTATTCAAGGGATTAAAAAAGGAAGGGCTCGATTTTGGAGACCCCCTCCGTATTGAGGAGGCAATTCAATCGATTAAAAAGCACTGGAACGGATTGAAAAAAGAAAGTTAGGAGTTCGGTGTTCGGAGATTTGAGTTTTGCGTTATGAATTCAGGATTAAAGAGATTTACTGAAAACTCCGAGCTCATAACTCCGAACTTAGGTTTCAAGATGAGACTCGGCAATCTTCAATTTGATCACCCCCTTTTTCTTGCACCGATGTCGGGGATTACAGATTATCCCTTCCGCCAACTGATAAAGGAAATGGGATGTGGTCTGGTCTTCACGGAAATGGTGAGTGCAGAAGGGTTGGTAAGAAAAGGGGAAGCATTTTTAAAAATCAGGAAGGATGAACATCCGATCTCCGTTCAACTCTTCGGATCAGATCCGGAGGTCTTGGCCGAAGCGGCTGGGATGGCTGAGGCGATGGGTGCAGATGCGATTGACCTCAATATGGGATGCCCGGCAAAGCAAATAGTCATGACTGGAGCAGGTGCCGATTTAATGCGATTTCCGGAAAAGGTGAAAGGCATTTTGATTAAAGTAAGAAAGAAGGTAAAAACACCTGTCACCATTAAAATCCGCTCAGGATGGGATGAAAAACATATCAACGCTCTGGAAATTTCTAAAATTGCTGAGGACTGCGGGATCGATGCAATCTCTATTCACCCCAGAACAAGGGAACAGGGGTTTGGGGGGCGGGCGGATTGGAACTTGATCCGTGAGGTGAAAAAGACGGTCCATATCCCTATCATTGGAAATGGAGATGCGACTACGCCGTCTTTTATAAAGAAAATGTTCGAAGAAACAGGGTGTGATGGGGTCATGATTGGCAGAGGGGCATTAGGGAATCCGTGGATCTTTCGTTTCAAGGATTCTATGCCTTCGGAGAACAAACCAGCCGCCTTTCCTTCTCTGGAAGAGAAGAAAGACATGATTCATCATCATTTCTTGCTGACCCAAACCCATTATGGTGAAAGAGGGGCGGTGCAAAAGATCCGAAAACATATTTACTGGTATACAAAGGGACTCCCTTCTTGTGCCTTCTTTCATTCGACATTATCGGGTTTAAGAGAGAAAGAGGCTCTGTTTGAAGCGATCCATTCCTATTTCGATTTCGTTCAAAGGAGGAATCCATGCCATTCGTTCGAATCGAAGGAAAACAAATCAGTTACTGGACAGGGAGAAAAGGCTTTTTAGAAGGGCGGGAAACGGTCCTCTTTATCCATGGGGCAGGAGGAGGACAATACACATGGAGTTATCAAAAGGGTTTTTTTGAGAAGCAGTTCAATCCCATCGTCATTGAACTTCCAGGACATGGGGAATCAGAGGGAGAGGGAGAGCAAGAAATTGCAAGGTATGCGGAATATGTTCATTCCTTCATCAAGGCACTGGGCCTTCCCAAGGTCTTTCTGATTGGTCATTCAATGGGTGGAGCGATTGTTCAAACACTAGCTTTGACTCATCCAGAGGTGATGAAAGGAATCGTGTTAGTGGGAACCGGAGCAAGGTTAAAGGTTCTTCCTTTGATTCTGGATGGGATTAAAAATAACTTTGAGGAGATAGTACAGAGGATAAATCAGTTTGCCTACTCTCGGAAGGCTCCGTCCGATTTAGTTGAGAAGGGCGTTTTGGGTATGCGGCAGTGTCGGGCAGAGGTCATCTATGGAGACTTCTTGGCCTGTGATCGTTTCGATATTACTAATGAAGTAGAAAAAATCGATCTTCCCACACTTATTCTCTGTGGAGAGGATGATCAGCTCACACCCTTAAAGTATTCCCAATTCCTTCAAAGTCAAATCAACGGTTCGAAACTGGAGGCTCTTTCCAATGCTGGCCATATGGTGATGATGGAATCGCCTCAGACCTTCAATGAGAAGATCCATGGATTCGTAGAAGAACTATCTAAGGGTTCGAGGATTCAAGGGTTCTAGGGTTCGAGCTGTTATTTCGAAAGAAATTTTTCACTTGACCCCTGGAACCCCAGAACCCCTGCCTGCCGGCAGGCAGGCTTGACCCCTTTCCTGGAAGAGTTTATGAAGCGCTGGTTGGTTGTAGAACTTTTCGTCCCGAGAGGATTTGGAGAAGCAGTCTCAAACTTTCTGATCGAGCAAGAAGCCACAGGCATTGAAGAGCTTGATGGAGATTCAAGATGGGAAAGGCTGAGAACCTATTTCCCAGAAGACGGAAAAGAGAAAAGAATTCTTCATACTCTCCATCGCTACTTGAAATCACTGAAGAAGATCGCCCCTGAAATTTTCCGCTCCCAAATTAAAACGGCCTCTATCCCTGAGCAGGATTGGGGCGAGAATTGGAAGAGGTTTTTCAAACCTCTTCAGGTGACATCCAGGTTTTGGGTGAAGCCACCCTGGTCTAAGGTTCGATTAAAAAGAGGCCAGATTCCAATTGACATCACACCAGGGATGGCCTTCGGTACAGGAACCCATGCATCCACCCACCTCAGCATCCAAGCGTTGGAAGAGAGGATCAAGAAAAAAGGGTTATCTGTTCTTGATGTGGGGACAGGTTCAGGGATCTTATCGATCGTCGCTGCCAAGCTCGGAGCAAAAGAAGTGAGTGGCATAGACATTGATGGAGTGGCAGTGGAGAACGCCAGAGAAAATGTGGAGCTGAACTATGTTTCGGATATCGTCAAGATAAGAAAGGGGCGCATCGGCGATCTTCAAAAAAAATTTGATCTGGTCATAGCCAATATTGATTTCAAGAGTTTGACAAGGATGAGAAGGCCTCTTCTAAACCACCTCAAGGACCAAGGATTTCTTATCCTTTCGGGAATATTGGAAGGTGAAAAAGAAAGACTTTGTGAGCACTATTTCGAGACAGGTCTCTTACGGTGGATAAAAGACACTCAAAAAGGTGAGTGGGTCTGTCTCACCTTCAGAAAAGTAAGCCAATGAGACGACCATTAAGATCAATTAATAGTCAGTCCATAATTATATGGACATCAGAAACTAAATCCCTCCTTCCCTCCCTTTACAAAAGGGAGGATTCCCCTCTTTGGTAAAGAGGGGTTAGGGGAGATTTCAGAAGTGTTTTTCAATTATGGACTCCATAGTAATCAGGAGAATCAAAGCATGCCAAGATTTTATGTTCCCGCCCCTCATATCGAAAATGATCTGTTGAAAATCGGGGGCAATGAAGCGAAGCATATTCGGAGGGTGCTTCGCCTTAAAGCAGGGGATGAGATCATCGTCTTCGATGGTTTGGGCAAAGAGTATGAGGGCAAGATCATTGAAGAAGGACCTTCCTCTGTTGTGATGAAGGTTCAAAATATTTTCTTTTCAAAAAGAGAATCGCCTTTAGAAATTACTTTGGCTCAAAGCCTGCTCAAGGGTGAAAAAATGGACTACTTGATCCAGAAAGCCACGGAGTTAGGGGTCAAAGAGATCATTCCTTTTCTCTCCTCCCGTTCCGTACCCTTTTTAGATAAATCGGGAAGATTGAAGCGCCATCATCGATGGGAAAGAATTGTCATTGAGGCTTCTAAACAATGCGGAAGGGGAGTGGTTCCAAAGATTGAGCCCCTCCAGGACTATTCTGAAATGCTTCAAACTGCCCCCTCAAACTCTCTTCGTCTTATTCTCTGGGAAAGAGAAGGAATCAAACTAAAAGAGGTATTGGAAAGATCAATAGAAAAGACAAAGATCTGGTTCATCATCGGGCCAGAAGGGGGATTCAGCCAGGAGGAGGTTGAGGAGGCAAAAAGAACGGGGTTCATCACTGTTACCTTTGGAAAGAGGATATTAAGGGCTGAGACCGCAAGCTTATGCTTTATTAGTATTCTTCAATATGATCGGGGGGATATAGGATAAAAAGAGGGCCGATTCCATTCAAGAACCGGCCCAACCAGAAAGGAGGGGTATGAAGAAGTGGTTAAGCAGCCTTTTTCTCTAAATTGTCGACAAATTCCTTATAAGTCTTACATTCTTGGATAAGTTTGCATTTTCTACGGCATACTTCAATATGAATTTTTGGACTTCCTTTTCTTTTGTCACAGATAAGATAACTCATTTTTAAATCCCCCTTTCCACCAATGGCAACCGATCAAAATGAAATAAATATTCTATATTTAGAGCTGGAGATATTTTAGAACACAAAATATAGAAATGTCAAGAAAAAAATTCAAATTTTTGTAAAATAATTCATCCATAATTACAATAAGTTATAATTTTAAAGGAAAGTAAAATAATAATTTTTTAAATCATCTTCATGAAATTTAAAGGGTAAGTTCTCCTCTTGACAATTAGTGTAAAGGCGGGTGAAATGGGGGATAATAAGATTTCTAAAGAGTTTTTCTTTAAGGAGTGGTGTTCACTCCAGTGGTTTTTTCTTCAATAGCTATACCCAAACGTTCCACCCCTGCGTTTTTTGCTACATCGAGGACTTGAACGACTCGATCGAAAACCACGCTCTTGTCGGATCGGACAATGACAGGCCTCATTTTGTTAAAGGCAATAAGAGATTCCAGGTCTGTTTTCAAATCTCTGAGGTTTTTGGGCTGGTTCTTGAGGAAGACTTCATTTCGATTATTGATAGTGACAACAATGGGCTCAGTCTGGTCTACCGGCGATTTGATATCAGCCTGAGGCAGCTTCACAATGATTCTGGATTCCCTTACAGGATTGAAGGTATAGACCAGGCTGAACGATGTGAAGAAGAAGATAAAATAATAGGGCAATTGAAATTGCCCTATGGTTTAAAGCAAAGTGCCGGGTCCCGGAATCGAACCAGGGACACGAGGATTTTCAGTCCTCTGCTCTACCGACTGAGCTAACCCGGCATCCAAAGTAATTAAGGATTTTATATTACAACCCCTCCACTGTGTCAAGAGTAAGTTTCGGGATTTCTTTTAGAAATCTTGATTCAGATTAGGAACGATTACACAGATTATAAATCATCGGAAAACACAAAAATCTCTTTTAATCATGTTCAGGAACTCTATAATCAAGGTCTCTAACACTAAAAAGTATAAGAGATCCCTCCGAAGAAATTCCGCTCCGGCGAAGGGTAGTAGTTGGGCTGTTTTAAGAAATTGAGCACCCCGTATTCTGCATACTTCTGATTAGTGATGTTGTTGACTCCGACAAAAGCTTTCAATCCTTTCCAGGAATAAGAAAGTTTTGCATCGAGGGTGTAATAACCATCGAGCCTTTCAACCTGATTGGCCCAATCGCTGATGAAATGACGTGGTCCTATTATATTGCCCCGGAGATTAAAGAGGAATCCCTCTAAAATACCTTTTCCAAAGCGGAGGTCGGCTCCCATTGAACCCTTATGTCTTGGTACACTAGGGATATCGTTCCCTGAAAAAGCATCTCCCGCGGAGGCGGGGGCAGATATAACCATAATTACCCCAAAGGGAGAGCCACTCTAAGGGTTTCACTCGGATTCCAACTTCGAATCCCTGGCGTCTTGTTTTCTCTGCATTTTCATTTGTAAATGTATCCGGATTGTAGAAAATCTCATTTTTGAGGTCAATCCAGAAAAAGGTGAGATTTCCTTCAAGCCAATCTTTGAAGACATATCGGATTCCAGCTTCGTAATGGTAACCGGTCTGTGGCTTCATTGCTGGGTTTATTTGGATCTTGGGCTGAAAATCGGGTGGTTCAAAAATGTATTGGGTTAACTCATCCGTGACAGGGAAGCGAAAACTTCGTTTTACACTGACAAAGGCAGAAGACCCTTTCCCGAAAAGGTAATTGAGGCCCACATTCCAGGCAGGTTCTGAATCCCTTTTTCGATCCTCGACCCCGGATAAGTCTTGAGAAATGTCGTAGGTTACCCATTCCCACCGCCCTCCAAGAGATAAGATCAGATTTTCGAGAATGGAAAATTCGTCCAAAAGGTATAGGCCAGTGGACTTTTTTGTAGTCTCAATTCCATCGAAGGTGGTAGAACCGAAGAAAAACGACTCCGAGTCGATCTTTGAACCGGAATGATAATAATCGAATCCAAAAATGATCTTATTGAAATGTCCACCCAGGGTCTTTTCAAGAATATATTTTGGAGTCCATCCCCAGGTGGTAAGGTTCCTCCTGTCTTTGAAAGAGGAGGTGGGGAGGGAGGAGAGAAAAGAATTGCTTACCTCTCGATGTCGACAGGAGAGATCGGTTTCGATTCGGCCCATATTCCCCAAATTGGCTTTTACTCCGAACGTTAAGAAACCATCATCGGTTTCAGCCTTATCATCCGGTTTAGTGGTGGTCCGTCGGTCCATTTCATAGAGCAACTGGGAAAGGGCTCCCGGCAATCCAGTGTCATCTCGATGAAAATTTCCTGTAAAGGAAAGCTGGACCGCATCACTGAGATCATAGAAGATTTTCCCTCCAAAATCCTTATATCGTAAAAAACCATTTTCACGATAACCTTCGGAGGAACTGTAATCCCCGTAGACGATGGCAGAGAGAGGTCCCCATTTCCCAGAGACAGAGCCGCTTTCTTTATGGTAGAGGTAACTTCCCCTTGAGACTTCAGCCCTGAAGGAAAGGGGTTTTTCTGGTTTTCGAGTAATGATATTGATCACTCCTCCAACCGCATTGTCACCATAAAGGACGCTACCCGGTCCGCGGAGAATCTCAATCCGCTCGATCTGTTCGAGAGGGATCTGAGTCCAGTCCACTCCACTGAGATCAATTTCATTAACCCTTCTTCCATCCACCAAGACAAGGGTATTGAGAGGACCTGTTTCGCCAAAACCTCTGATGTCCACCGATGCAGTTTTTCCATTTCCCGCGAAATCACGGACAACGACTCCCACCTCATCCCTCAATACATCCCCTGTCGTTTTGGCATTCGATCGTTCGATGTCCTCCCTAGTGATCACGGTGACATTGGCAGGGACCTTTCTGATCTCTTGGACATCTCGGGTAGCCGTGACAACCACCCCCTCAAGAGTGACTTCCTTTTCCTGTGCAAAGAGGCAGAGCGGAAACAAAACAAAAAAGGCTAGAAGAAAAGATAGAAATCAAATGTTTCATAAAAACCTCCTTCCCCCATTAAATGGGTCTAAAAAATTTTGTGCTGCCTGCCAGATGGCAGGCCGGGCTTGCCCGCCGAAGCGAACGCTTCGCGCAGGCGGGGAGAAGGGTTCAAAAAAAATCCCCAGCCTTCGCATTGAAGACTGGGGATTTTACCCGCTTGCACCCTTCACAGTCTTATCCTCGAAGACCACCTTGTGAAGAATATCCAGGCAGGTTTTCTGACTCTCGGATCTTCCTACTTGGCCTGAAGTTTTCCTCGACCTTCAGGCCTCCTTGCGCCTTCCCATCCCGCGCTTGCGAGGGACAGTGGCTTAATTGCAAGTTTCGTCCCATTAGTCGAATACACAGCGGCGGGTCCGTCCCCGACTTTCTCCATCTAAACGGAGTTTACGGGGTTCCCTTGACCTAGATATCACCAATTGAAATGATTTCTTTTAACAAATTATGAAATGATCTGTCAAGTTTTTTTCTGAGAGCTTTTCAACATCCTGAAGAATCATTTTCGAGAAATTTCTAGCTGGAAAGAAATTTCTGGACTTCTTCTAAGGAAGGAATTCCTTTTCTCCCACCCATATCACGACATTTGAGGGCAGCCACAGCGTTGGCAAACCTCAAAATTTCTGCGACCTCCCAATTTTTGAGTAGGCCATAAACGAACCCTCCATGGAAGACATCGCCTGCACCAGTGGTATCCACAGCATTCACTTTGAATCCTTCAACATGAAGGAATTCTCCATTAACCAAGGCGATGGCCCCTTTGTGACCCAATGTGGCACAGAGAAAACCAGTGGTACGTTTTTGAAGTTCGAGAAGAGCCTTTTTTTGATCTGAAATTCCAGTGTAGAGCATCGGGAACCGCGAAGAGGTGATGACAAAATCAATTTCCTGAATTAATTCAGAAGTGAGGGGTTCTACTTTATCCAGATCAATGATGGTTGGGATTCCTTCCTCTTTTGCCCACCTGACACATTGAAGAGCGGCGTGGATATCGTGTCCATCCAAGTGGAGGAGTTTTCCAGAACAGACCTCCTCTTTCCGGAGTTCTCCTTGTCTATACATTAGTCGATGATCTCGGTTCCAGAGGATGGTTCGCTCTCCAGTGGGACCATCCACGATGATCATGGCAAACTGGTTTGTCGCATTGGGTTCGATCGTCACCGAGGAGACATCCACTCCCTCCTGGCGAATGGAATCAAGAGAAAATTGCCCAAGTTCATCCCCTCCGACTTTTCCAATATATTTCGTTTTCACACCCCATCGACTCAGAGCCACCATGGCTGTGGCCACCTGGCCCCCTCCCTGTTTAGAAAACCGGAGCATCTCCATTTTCGAATTCGGAGTGGGGAATTTTGGAACCACCGTGAGGAAGTCTACAGAGTTGAGACCCATTCCCACCACATCAAAAGGTTTATCTTGAAGACGAAGATTGAATCGCATGCTTATCTTTTACAAATTTTCAGGAGATTTTTCAAGCCTGTCCTGTGGAGTATAGTCTATGGCATCATATTTCGTAAAACTCATCGTATGGATTCTGCCATGCGTGTGAATTGCTTTAGAGGGTATCAAATACTCCACAGGGTTGACCCCGTGGAATAGACGCAGTATCCATTTTCGGAATCAGACACAGAGGTGTATTCGCATTATTCTTGTGGGAGGGGTCGACACATTACTCCACAGGGTTGACTAAACTGGCCTCCCATAGTATAAAAAGATGAATCCCAATCATCCGCCTACGCAGAGCACGGCCTTGGCCGTGGAAGAATGCTTAACGGGCGACATATCATTGGAGTGATCAATCTATCGTGCTTCGGCGGATTTCGCTCATAGGCGGATGGCCGACCGGAGCGCCCGCCTGCGAAGAACTTGTTCGGCGTGCGGGTACGGGATTGCCCGTGGGGCTCCATAGGATAGAAACTTGGAACGTGTTGCCACGATCATCCTTGCTGCAGGGAAAGGAACCCGGATGAGGTCGGATCTGGTTAAGGTCCTCCATCCCCTTTTGGGGCTTTCCATGCTCTCCTATCCCGTTGAACTTTCCTTAAATTGGATCAAGGCCGAAAAGACCATTGTGGTCGTGGGTCACCAGGCAGATCGGATTCAAGAGAGATTTAAAGACCTTAAAATCGAATTCGCACTCCAGCAGGAACAACTGGGCACAGGCCATGCGGTTTTACAAGCTGTTCCATTTCTTCATTCATTTAGTGGGACGGTTCTAATCCTCTGCGGGGATGTCCCTTTGGTGAAATTGGAAACCCTTCGTTCTTTTATCGAAACTTATAGGAAAAATGAGTCCACTCTCTCTGTACTGACAGCGGTGGTGGAAGATCCTTTCGGGTATGGTCGTATCCTCCGAAACCCGGAAGGTTGGTTGGAGAGGATTGTAGAAGAAAAAGATGCCTCGGAAGAAGAAAAGACCATCCGGGAAATCAATACGGGTATATTTTGTGTAAAAGCTTCCTTCTTAAAGGAGGGGTTAAGAGAGATTGGGAGAGAGAATGCCCAGGGGGAATACTATCTAACCGACCTGGTTGAAATCGCAAAGAAGAATGGTTTGAGGTGCTCTGCTCATATCGTAGCGGATCCAGTAGAGGTGAAGGGCATCAATACTCGGATTGATCTGGCCATGGCCAATGAAGTGCTCAGGCAGGAAAAGTTGAAAGATTTGATGCTTTCTGGAGTGACGATTATCGACCCCAGAACCACTTATGTCGATCGAACTGCGGAAGTGGGAAAAGACACCATCCTTTATCCAAATTGTCATTTGCAAGGAAAGACGAGAATCGGTGAACGGTGTATCATTGAGCCCAATTCAAAGGTTTCAGATTCACTCATCGGCGATGAGGTGACCATCCGTGCGAACTCTGTCATCACCGAAAGCAAGATTGAAGATGGAGCGATCATTGGGCCTTTTGCCCACCTTAGACCATTAAGCGAGATTAAGGCGAAAGCCAAAATTGGGAACTTTGTGGAGGTGAAGAAATCTATCATTGGAAAGGGTTCAAAAGCCAACCACCTTTCTTATATCGGAGACTCATTCCTTGGGGAAAGTGTGAACATCGGTGCTGGAACGATCTTCTGCAACTATAATGGATTTGAAAAGCATCAGACCATCATCGGGGATCGGGTCTTTGTGGGATCGAATGTGGAGTTGGTTGCTCCGGTCAAGGTGGGAAACGATTCTTCCATCGGTGCAGGCACTACGGTCACAAAAGATGTTCCAAATGGGGCACTGGCGATCAGTCGGGTGAAACAGAAGAACATAAAGGGGTGGAGTAAAAAGGTAGTGTACCGCCGCAAAAAAATGAGGAACAAGAGAGGTTGAAAAATGTGTGGGATTGTTGGATATATCGGCCATAGAGAAACGGCGAAAGTTCTGATTGAGGGGCTTAAGCGACTTGAATATAGAGGATATGACTCCGCAGGCATCGCCATCTTCCATCAGGGCAAGGTCGAGATCCGAAGAAAAGAAGGGAAGTTGACAAAGCTGGAGGAGTTGATCGGGAGGGAGACCTTCGATGGGAAGGTAGGGATCGGTCATACTCGATGGGCGACCCATGGAAGACCATCAGATGAGAATGCTCATCCCCATAAGGCAGGCAAAGTCGCCGTGGTCCACAATGGGATCATTGAAAACTATCTTCCCCTCAAAGAAATTCTAAAAAGTAAGGGGCATGTTTTTACCTCGGAAACGGATACGGAGATTATCTCCCATCTGATCGATGAATTCGTAAAGGAAGGATATTCCTCCCTGGAGGCAGTGAGGATCGCATTAGATAAGATCAAAGGGTCTTATGCACTGGGAATTCTTTTCGAAGGGGATGACGAGTGCTTGATTGCAGCCAGAAAGGAAAGCCCCTTGGTGGTCGGCCTTGGGAAGGACGAATATTTTATTGCCTCGGATGTTCCTCCGATTCTTCCTTATACCCGAGACTTTATCTTTATGGACGATGGCGAAGTGGCCCTGCTCTCTTTTAAGGGGGTGAAGGTTTTTAATGCCAAGGGAGAGGAAATTTCGAAGGAACCAAAGCGTGTGAACTGGGACCCCTTGATGGCTGAAAAGGGTGGGTATAAACATTTTATGCTCAAGGAGATCTTTGAACAGCCCAGGGCAGTGACCGATACCATTCGAGGTCGGCTTTCAGAAGAGAAAGGCGATGCGGTTCTCGAAGATATCCACTTTGACCCAACGTTTCTGAAGAAAATTCGAAGGATCAACCTGATTGCGTGTGGTACTTCCTACCATGCTGCCCTGGTGGGAAAATTTCTTATTGAAGAGTTATGCCGGATTCCAGTGGAAGCAGATATCGGCTCTGAGTTTCGATATCGAAATCCAATTATTGGAAAGAATGACTTGCTTGTGGCCATCTCTCAGTCCGGGGAGACAGCTGATACCTTGGCCGCGTTAAGAGAGGTAAAGCGACAAGGGGTAATGACGTTAGCTATCTGCAATGTTGTGGAATCGAGCCTTGCAAGAGAGGCGGATCATGTGATCTACACCCATGCAGGCCCTGAGATTGGCGTGGCTTCCACCAAGACCTTTGCCACCCAGTTGGTCATCCTCTTCCTCCTTGCCCTTCGAATTGGGAGAGAATTAGGGTCCGTCTCCAGCGAAAAAGGGAAGACCCTCATTGAAGAATTGGTCAGAGTTCCACACCTCATGGAAGAAATCTTGAAGAATTCGAATCAAGTAGCGAAGATTGCCAGAAAGTACCTTCATGCCAGGGATTTTCTCTATCTTGGGAGAGGAATCAACTACCCCATTGCATTGGAAGGAGCACTGAAATTGAAGGAGATCTCTTATGTCCATGCAGAAGGCTATCCCGCCGGTGAGATGAAGCATGGGCCCATTGCCTTGATCGATCGAGAGATGCCAGTCGTCGTTCTCGCCACCAAGAATGATGTTTATGAGAAAGTGATTTCGAATATCGAAGAGGTGAAGGCAAGGGAGGGGAAAGTGATTGTCCTTGCTTCCCCATCCGATCGAGAGATTATCAAGAAGGTGGATGATGTCATCTTCATCCCCGAGACGCTTCCTTCTCTCACTCCCATTCTCCTCACCATTCCTCTTCAACTCCTGGCCTACTATATGGCCGACTTCAAAGGCACGGATGTGGATCAGCCGAGAAACCTGGCCAAGAGCGTGACCGTGGAGTAAATCAAAAATCATTGCAAATTATAAATTGTAAAATGCAAAGTTAACATTTAGAATAAAAAAGTTCCTATAATTTTGCACTTTGCATTGCTAATTTTGCATTTTGCAATAATGTTTAGATAAATGTCTCTACTCAACGATCTCAATCCTGTTCAACAGAAGGCGGTTTTGGAAACAGAAGGGCCGCTTCTCGTTTTTGCGGGTGCAGGAAGTGGAAAGACCAGAGTCCTGACCTACCGGATTGCTTATCTCATCCAAGAAAAAGGAGTCCAGCCCTGGAATATCTTTGCAGTCACCTTCACCAATAAAGCGGCCGATGAGATGCGCGAAAGAGTCGAAAGACTTCTCGGAAGATCGGCAAAAGGGACCTGGATCTCCACCTTTCATTCAGCCTGTGCCCGCATCTTGAGACAACATATTGAGTATCTTGGCTTTCAAAGAAATTTTGTCATTTACGATGACCAGGATCAGGAACGACACCTCAAGACGATCATGAAGGAATTGAACCTTGACTTCAAGATGTTCCCTCCACGGGCCATTCAATCCGGTCTTGAACAACTGAAAAATGAAGGAGTCACGCCGGACCAATATTCTCCAAACCCCTACAATATTTTCCAAAAGAGACTGGCAGTGGTTTATCAACGCTACCAGCAGGATCTCCAACGAAACAACGCCCTCGACTTTGGAGATCTCCTCACCTTCGTGACGATTCTTTTCAGGCGCTTTCCAGAGGTCCTCAGATCTTATCAAGAACTCTGCCACTATGTGATGGTGGATGAATTTCAGGATACGAACCTGATCCAATATCAACTCATCAAACAGTTGGTCGAGGCCCATCGGAACATCTGTGTGGTCGGAGATGATGACCAGTCCATCTACCGCTGGAGAGGAGCAGAGGTAGGAAATATTTTGAATTTTGAGAAGGACTTTCCAGAGACCAAAGTCCTCACCCTGGAACAGAATTATCGCTCCACTCAGAACATCCTCCAGGCGGCCAACCATGTCGTACGGAAAAATCGGTACAGAAAAGAGAAGATACTCTGGACGGAGAATCCTGAAGGTGAACTTCTCACCTTTTATGTGGCCGAGGATGAAATGGATGAGGCACGCTTCGTCGTCCAGAAAATCATAGAACATATCTCCACGGGGGAGTCCATCCGACCCTATCGTGATATGGCTGTCTTCTACAGGATTAATGCCCAGTCCCGTGCCCTGGAAGACGAACTGGTTAAAAACAGGATTCCTTATACGGTCGTGGGAGGGATGAAGTTTTATGAACGGAAGGAGATTAAGGATGTCCTGGCCTACCTGAAGTTGATGAACAACCCTTTAGACGGTCTCAGTCTGAAAAGAATTATCAATGTTCCCTCGAGAGGAATCGGGGAGAAAACGATCGAGAAGATAGAGGCCTTCGCGAGGGAGAAAGGAGTTTCCCTTTACGAAGGTTTAAAACAGGCGATCGGAGAAGATTGGCTGACTCCTGCTGTCAAAGCCAAGACGAAGGAGTTTATCTCATTGGTAGAAGAGTCCCGGAAAGTTGCAGAATCCATCACCCTCAGCCAACTCACTTTAGCCCTTCTTGCTAAGACGGAGTACCTCCAAAGGTTGAAGGAGGAAGGAACGGATGAGGCCTTTTCTAAGATGGAGAACATTGACGAACTCATCAATGTGATGATGGGACTGGAGCAGGGAGAAGAAAGAGTTACGTTGGAAACCTTTTTAGATAAGGTCTCGTTGGTGACCGACGTGGATCTTTATGAAGACAAGGGGAATCGAGTCTCTCTGATGACCCTTCATTGTGCAAAAGGACTGGAGTTTCCCATGGTTTTCATCGTGGGAATAGAAGAAGGACTCCTGCCCCACTACCGGCGGGGCGAAGAGATTGAGGATATGGAGGAAGAGAGAAGGCTCTTCTATGTGGGGATGACGCGTGCGAAACAGGGACTTTTTCTTTCACGAGCAGAGGAGCGCTCCACTTTTGGTGTGGGTCGGGCCAATCTTCCTTCTCGTTTTCTTGATGAACTCCCTATGGAAATGATCCATTTTGAAGAAAAGCGGAGGAGAATGGAAAGTTTATTTTCTCAGGAACTACCATGGAGGGATGATGTTCACCAGACTGGAGGAATGATGGATGATCTGTCCCAAGAGAGTTCCTTCTTAGAAGGGGATGGAGTTGTCCTAAGTCCTGAGGGGTTCTTTCCACTTAAAATAGGGATGCGGGTGAGGCACCCCAAATTTGGCGTGGGGAGGGTGAAATCTGTGGAGGGGATGGAGGAGAATCAAAAGGCTACCATTGTTTTTGGAACCGTGGGCGACAAACGTCTGAAGGTCTGCTCTGCTCACCTGGAGATCCTTGAGTAAAAAGATAGGGAGACAGGATGGTAGGGTGACGGGGTGAAATAGTTTCGGTTTTGAAGTTCTCCCTATCACCTCATCTCCCCATCTCCCCAATTTTGCTTGGGTTGAATGATTTTGACATGGCAGGAGAACCAATGTAGGAAGAAGGATGGAGCCTAGGAGGAAACCATGAAAACCTATTTCATTCTGTCGGCGATGGGGAAGGATCGGCCGGGAATTGTGGCTGATGTTTCAGAAGTGATTTATGAATGTGGGGGGAATATCGAAGATTCCAGCATGAGTCTTCTTCGAAACCACTTTGCTCTTCTCCTTCTTTTTTCCACGGAAAGGGAGGAGGTGAATCAAAAACTCGCTTCTACCCTGAAGCGACTCGAAGGGGAGAAGAACTTGACCGTCTTCTATTCTCCGATCACTTTTGAAGAGGCTTACCCTAAAGCCAAGGAACAGACCGACCGGTTCAAAATCACCACTTCAGGGGTAGATCATGCTGGAATAGTGTTCAAAGTATGTCGACTTTTAGCCGACCGTAAGGTCAACATCATCGATATGGAGACCCATCGTGTGCTTTCCGCAGAGAGCGGGACCCCTCTTTTTGAGATGGATATTGATGTAGAGGTCCCCCAATCCGTTTCCGAGCAGGGGTTAAGGGAGGAACTTCATCGTCTCGCCAATGAACTGGTGATTGACCTGGTCCTGAAAAAGGAAGTATAACTCCATTTGGGGAATCCAAATTCTTCTTGACATTGCTTCATAATTGGTACAAAATTTTTCATAGGTTACAGGAGAGACCCCATACTCAAAGGGGCGCCGAAGGGGCAAATCCCGGTAAGATTGGGACGAAACTCTCAGGCAAAAGGACTGTAACTTACTAAAATCCTGGAAAGATTCAGCCCTTCGACCCTCACTCGGGGTTTACCCTGAGTGTTAATCGAAGGGTTGGACACCGAAGGGGAAAAATTCCGAGCTTGTCGAGGAATAATCTCTCAGGTCAAAAGACAGGAGGAAGGCGAAATGAATGAAATCGTCTTCCTCCTTTTATTTTGGGGCAAAATCTAAGAAGGATGGGAAGCCATGAAGAAGAAAAAACCTCTCAGCAAGATTCATCCGTCAAAGAGGTCACCAAAAATTAGTTTACAAATCACGGATGACATTTGTTTTATCGAATTAAAAGATTTAAAAGAACACGAGGAGATTCGACCCGATTACCTGGAGCAATTGAAGAACGAAATCCTATCGGATGGGATTCTTAAAATGCCTATTGCCGTGGATAAAAAAACTTATATTATCTTGGATGGGCATCACCGATTGCATGCTTTAAAAAAGATGGGGTGTAGGAGGATTCCGGTGATTCTTTTCGACTACCAATCCCCGGAAATAGAGGTACTTCCTCACAGGGAGGGGGAAACGGTCACCAAAGAGATGATTATTCAAACGGCCTTAGCAGGCAGAAGGATGCCTCCCAAAACTTCTAAACATATGATCATGATTAAAGGTGAGCTAAAGCACATTTCTGTCCTCGAAGCGGACATCAATATTCCATTGGAAAAATTAAAATAAGTTTGATCATTACTTTGCATTTTTCATTTTGCAATTTGCATTTTTCAATGGTAAGTTTTGGTGAAGGAGGGTTGCCGATGAAATTTCCAGAAGAGTTGCTTTATACTGAGAGTCATGAATGGGTAAAAAATGAAGGAAGTCAAGTGATCATTGGACTGACAGACTATGCCCAAAACCAATTGAAGGATATTGTCTATGTTGAAATTCCCGAAATCGGAACTGAGTTTAAGAAAGGGGATAGCATTGGAGTGGTCGAATCCGTAAAGACTGTTGCCGATATCTACTCTCCGATCACCGGTAAAGTGACGGATACAAATTTTACCCTCAAGGATCATCCTCAATTTGTCAATGAAGATCCTTATGGGAAGGGGTGGTTGGTTAAAATGGAGATCCAAGACAGAGAAGAGTTAAAAGAACTCCTCTCTTCCAAAGCCTATCAGGGTTTTTACCCCGTTAGAAAACCCCATTTATGGATGGGGAGGATAAAAAATAATATTCATCTTATTAGAAAAGGTGAGATTTAAAGTCCTATCCTCTCTAACGGGGTTTACCCGAGGAATTGTAAATGCAAGATTTTAAACGCTATATCCCCCATACCGAAGAAGATGTTAAAAAAATGCTTGAAGTCATTGGCCTCAAGAAGGTTGAAGATCTCTTTCGAATCATTCCTAAAGAATCCAAACTTTCTAAACCCTTGAACCTTCCCGAGCCTCTTTCAGAACCTGATCTCATTCGTCACTTACAAGGGCTCCAGGTTCCCGTGACAAGCAGTTTTCTCGGAGCAGGGGCTTATCATCATTTCATCCCTGCTGTTGTTTCTGAGTTTGATTTCTCGTTCCGAGTTTTACACCGCCTATACTCCCTATCAACCTGAGATCAGTCAGGGAACGCTTCAGGCGATCTTCGAATACCAGACGTTGATGTGTCAATTGACAGGGATGGAGGTTTCCAATGCCTCCCTTTACGATGGAGCGTCAAGTTTAGCAGAAGCTGTCTTGATGGCCCACCGGATCACAAGAAGGAAGAAAATTCTTCTTTCGGAGGCAATTCATCCTGAATATCGAAAGGTGATCCAGACCTATATCGACCCTGATCAACAGGAGATCGTTTTGATTCCTTTTAAGAAAGATGAAGGCCGAACGGATGAAAAGGTTTTATTCGATCTCCTCAACGAAGAGGTCAGCGCAGTGGTCATTCAGAACCCTAATTTTTTTGGTGTCATTGAAGATCTCCATCCCATTGGGAAAAAAGTCCACGACTTAGGGGGATTAATGATTGTAGGTTTTAGTGAAGCAATGGCCTATGGGATTTTACAACCTCCGGGCGCCTTGGGAGCTGATATCGTTGCAGGCGAAGGCCAGAGCTTGGGGATTCCGGTTTCTTATGGAGGTCCGTATCTGGGTATCTTTACCACTCAGGAAAAGTTTGTCAGAAATATGCCTGGCCGATTGGTTGGCGAAACAGTTGATTTAGAAGAGAAGAGAGGTTTTGTCCTCACCCTTGCGACCAGGGAACAACACATTCGGAGGGAACGAGCTACTTCCAATATCTGTACCAATGAAGGGCTTTGTGCCTTGATGGCAACGGTTTTTCTATCCTGCCTTGGAAAAGAGGGGTTGAAAGAGTTAGCCATGATGAACCTGAGCAAGACAGAATATGCAAAGAAAGCCATCTCCCGAATTCGTGGTTGCAAACCGAATTTCACTGCTCCTACTTTTAATGAATTCGTCTTGCAGATTGAAAAGGAACCTGAAGAGGTTTTGGAGAAATTTAAAAAGGAGAAGATCCTAGGGGGTCTCCCCTTGGCAAAATTTTATCCTGAACTCCATCATCATCTTCTCGTCACCGTTACAGAGATGAACACTAAAGAAGAGATCGATCGGTGGGCTGAGGTTTTGGAAAGCGCGTAAGTCATGAAGTCACCGTCAGATGGTATTTCACTCAAACCTTATAGTAAAGTTTGGGAGTATGACAGGAGGGATTTGATATTAAGGATAAGGCGATGGGAAAAATAAAAGATACCGGTCTCATTCAGGATGAACCTCTGATCTTTGAACAAGGAGGAAAGGGCAGAAAGGGATATTCCTTGCCCCGATGGGATGTTGAGGAAGTGGAGACTCAATCACCTCATCCCTTCCCATCTCTTACGAAAGGAACTGGAAGGGTTTCCCCAACTGAGTGAGGTCGATGTGGTTCGTCACTTCACCCGACTTTCTCATTGGAACTATGGAGTGGATAGTGGGCTTTATCCACTGGGTTCCTGTACGATGAAATATAATCCAAAGGTGAATGAAGAAATTGCAAGAATGAGTGGATTTTCCAATATCCATCCTTACACGCCTGAAGACCTCTCTCAAGGGATTCTGAAATTGATGTATGAATTACAAAGCTTTCTTGCCGAAATCACAGGAATGGATGATGTGACGTTGCAGCCGGCTGCTGGGGCTCACGGTGAGCTGACAGGTTTGATGATGGTCAAGGCATGTCTTCAGGCACGCGGAGAGAGAAGAAAAAGATGTTGGTTCCGGATACTGCCCATGGAACCAACTGTTCTACTTCTACGATTGCTTCTTATCAGATGGTGGAGATTAAATCGAATGAAAAAGGGATCATCCCTCCGGAAAAGGTTGCCGAATGGATGGATGAAGAGGTGGCAGCCATCATGGTGACCAATCCCAACACATTAGGTCTTTTCGAGGAACATTTAGGGAAGATCGCTGAGATCGTCCACCGCAAAGGAGGATTTGTCTATTGTGATGGAGCTAATCTCAATGCCCTGATGGGGATTGTAAAACTGGGTGATTTGGGAGTCGATGTGGTTCATATCAATCTTCATAAGACCTTTTCGACTCCTCATGGTGGAGGAGGTCCTGGAGCTGGTCCTGTGGCGGTCAAGAAAGACCTGGCTCCTTATCTCCCGATCCCGTGATTGAAAAATATGGAGAAGTTTACCGGCTTAATGACCATCGGCCGCACAGCATTGGAAAGATGAAGGCCTTCTATGGGAACTTCGGAGTCTTGATCAAAGCTTATGCCTATATCCTTTCAATGGGAGCAGAGGGCCTCAAGAGGGTGAGTGAGATGGCTGTGCTCAATGCCAACTACCTGATGAAAAAGTTAAAAGACCATTATTATCTTCCCTATGATCGACCCTGCATGCACGAGTGTGTCTTTACAGACCGATTTCAGGAAAAACATCATGTCAGCACCCTCGACATTGCCAAAAGGTTGATCGATTATGGCTTTCACCCCCCCACGATCTACTTCCCTTTGGTTGTCAAAGGGGCACTGATGATGGAGCCCACCGAGACAGAGAGCAAGGAGAGCATTGATCGATTTATCGAAACGATGATCGAGATTGCCAAAGAGGCAGAGGAAAATCCAGATCTCCTTCGGCAGGCACCTCAAAGAGTTAAGGTGAGAAGACTCGACGAAGTCCTGGCTGCAAGAAAACCGAAATTGAAATGGACCGCCACTCAGACCACAATCCCCACAGGGAGAGGAATAAGGTGTAGGGGGAAATTCCAATAACCAAATCCCAAGTTCCAAATACGACCAATCGTCGAATTCCTTTGAACACTGGTCATCGGAGTTATTTGAGATTGGTGCATGGGATTTGGAATCTTATAATGAGTTAACATGGACCGCAGTGGATATATCATAGATCTGGGATCGATTGACTACGGAAAGGCCTGGGAGCTCCAGCATCACCTCTGGTCGAAGACGAGTGAAGGAGAATTGCCGGATTTATTACTCTTCCTCGAACATCCCCATGTGATCACTCTGGGAAGACGTGGAAACCGATCCCATCTGATCGCCTCTCCAGAAGTTTTGGAGGAGATGAAGATTCCCATCTTCCACGTGGAGAGGGGTGGGGATGTCACTTACCACGGTCCTGGGCCAGATGGTGGTCTACCCCATTCTTGATTTAAAGGATTATGGATATCGTCTCATCCGATATATTGGCCAACTTGAAGAGGTCATTCTTCGTGTTCTTAAAGATTTCGGAATCGAAGGGGAGAAGAGACCCTTTGAACCGAGGTGTCTGGGTGAATGGAGAAAAAATTGCTTCTGTAGGTGTGGCGATCAAACGATGGGTTTCATTCCACGGTCTTTCATTAAACTACGAAACCGACCTGAAATACTTTGAACTGATCAATCCCTGCGGTCTCGAAGGGAAAAAGATGACCTCCATGGGAAAGATCCTTGGGACAGAAATCTTCCGGGAACAATTGGTTGAGAGAATATGTTTCCATTTTAAGCAGATCTTCGAAAGAGACTGGGCAGGAAAAGGATTTATCGGAGATATTCGATTTAGGTTATTAAGTTTTGAGATGTTGAAACACAAAGACCCAAAAACACAAGGACGCAATAAACATGGGTTCTAAGAGGGTAGTCATCATCGGAGGAGGTCCAGGTGGTTATGTGGCAGCCATTCGAGCTGCCCAATTGGGAGCCAAAGTCACTCTGATAGAAAAGGATAAGATCGGAGGAACCTGCCTCAATCGGGGATGTATTCCTACCAAGGCACTTCTCCACGATGCCAAAATGCTTCGCTCACTGAGACGTTCCCCGGTCTTTCAATCCCTTCTTAACGAAAAATTTAATCCCCTCGAATCCATGATGGACCGGAAAAATAAGGTGGTTCAGGAGATGGTGAAAGGAGTGGAGATGCTCCTCGAATCCCATCGGGTGACGGTTCAAGCATGCTCAGGCTGACCTTTTAGGGCCAAATCAGGTGGTTCTCTTATATGGCGAAGGGAAGAAGGAGACCATTGAGGCCGATGCAATCATCCTGGCTCCTGGTTCAAAGTCGAAAACCCTCTCTAACATTACACCTGATGGTGAGAAAATCATCACCAGCGATGAAGCATTGGATATCAAAAAGATCCCTCGTGAAATGGTCATCGTTGGCGGAGGATATATTGGTGTTGAGTTTGCTACGATATTCAATGCATTGGGTTCAAAGGTGACGATTGTTGAAATTCTGGATAATATTCTGCCCGGTCTTGAAGATGAACTGGTCCGAAATCTTCGAAGGTTCTTGGAACGGGATGGCGTAAAGATTTTAACAAAGTCCAAAGTCGATGATCTCCGTTCTGTGGAGAAGGATTGAGATTGACCGTAAACACCCCGCAAGGAGTTCAGGAAGTAGAAGCTGAAAAGTTGCTTTTAGCCGTTGGAAGAGACCCCAATTTAGATCTCGATTTTCCAAAGGCAGGTGTTGAGATTTCTTCAACAGGCATTCAGGTCAACCGTCGGATGGAGACAACCACACCCCATATTTATGCGATCGGTGATGCGATTGGAGGAACCCTCCTGGCCCATGTGGCGATGGAAGAAGGAGTGGTGGCTGCAGAAAATGCGATGGGGATGGATCAGAAATCGAAGATCACCTGATTCCTCTCTGCATCTTCACCGATCCAGAGATTGCCTCAATTGGTCTTACCGAGAAAGAGGCGAGAAGCAAAGGGACAGATAAAGATCGGTCGTTTTCCTTTTCGTTCCAATCCAACGGCCTTGATCTCAGGAGAAACCGATGGTCTCATTAAGGTGATTGTCGGTCGAGAAGATGATAAAATCTTAGGAGTTCACATCATTGGCCATGATGCCAGCACTCTGATTTCGATCGCCTCCTCTCTGATGGAACAGAATGTTAAAGCCAGGGAGTTCTCCAGACTCATTCAAGCCCATCCAACCACTCCAGAGGCTCTGAAAGAGGCGTTTCTCGATGTGGATGGTTTGGCCATCCATCTCCCCAGACCACTCCGGACGCCAATAGAGCATAAGGGCAAAGAGTAGAAGGCAGTAAGGCGGATAGGAAAAGGGCATAGCAAAAAGGATCATTGCAAATTTAAAATTGCTAATTGGTAATTGAAAATTGAAGAATTTGAAGAAACCTCCCTGGTTGAAAAAACGAATCCCTCCTTTTCAGGATCTTCAGAAGGTCAAGTCGATCCTGGAACAAACCGACCTTCATACGGTCTGCGAAGAGGCCCGGTGCCCAAACCTTGGAGAATGTTTCTCCAGAGGGACATCAACATTTCTCATCCTGGGAAGGATATGCACAAGAAATTGTGGTTTTTGTGCTGTGGAACATGGAGTTCCTGCTCCGCCCGATGCAACAGAGCCACAAAAAGTAGCCCAGGCTGTTAAGAAGATGGGCCTTCAGTATGTCGTCATCACCTCTGTAACACGAGATGATCTTCCCGATGGTGGGGCATCCCTGTTTGCTAAAGACGATTCAGGCCATTCGAGCATTAGACCCAAAGATTAAAATTGAGGTATTGATCCCCGATTTTCAGGGTGATCCTACCTCTTTAGAAATGGTTCTAAAAGAAGGTCCGGATGTCCTGAATCACAATATCGAAACCATTGCTCGACTTTATCCTGAAGTCCGACCTCAGGCGGACTATAAGAGGTCGCTTGATTTGTTAAAAAAATCGAAAGAGAACTTTATCCTCAGATTTTCACGAAATCAGGTTTTATGCTTGGACTGGGAGAAACCCAGGAAGAGGTTTTGGATCTTCTTCGAGATTTAAGAGAGGTGGGATGTGATTTCTTAACGATCGGCCAATACCTTCAACCCCGTCCGGATCGATTGCCAGTGGTACGATATGTTCCTCCAGAAGAGTTTGAAGAATATAAAAAGATAGGGGAAGAGATGGGTTTTAGAGCGATTGCCTCCGGTCCCTTTGTTCGAAGTTCCTTTCACGCCTCCCAGATGTTTGAAACAAATTCAATTTGATAACTTCTACAAGCAATTGAATATAATTGTCGAAGCCCCCCATCAAAGCATCCTTGATTAGAAAAGCATTTTAGTATATACTGACAGTGATACTACTTGTGGAGGTGGATATTATGTCGAAGAATCTTTCGCTTAAGCTTCAAGATAATATCTTCGAGGAGACAGAACAGGTGCTGCGGAAAGTCAAGCGCCCTCGAAACGCTTACATCAATGAGGCGATTCATTTTTATAACAAGCTTATAGCTCGAAGACTGCTGAAAAATAAATTGATCAGAGAATCGAATATTGTGGCGGCTGATTCAATGGCGGTGTTAAAGGAATTTGAAAAATTTGAAGAAGGTTTGCCTGGAGAAAGCGATGGAAATTAGAAAATGGAATGTTTACCTTGCCGATTTAAATCCAAGGTTTGGAACTGAGCCAGGAAAAACGAGGCCAGTTGTTGTTGTCCAAACTGACCTCCTTAACAATCACCATCCCTCTACCATTGTTTGCCCATTGACGACCCAAATCCATCCTAAATCCGACATCCTCCGAGTCCATCTTCGAAAAGGAGAAGCAGGGCTCACGGAACGATCAGATATCATGGCGGATCAGTTAAGAGCGATTGACAACCGGCGGTTTCTTAAAAGATTGGGAATGATTGGAAGTTTAAACCAGAAGAAACTTGCGGAAAATATTCAAATCATCCTTAACTAAAACTAAATATTGTTAGGGGCAGGCGTGGTGATCAAGCTGAAGGTGGGCCATATTGGTTTAGCCGACTTTTCAAAGAAACATGAGGCGATTTTTGAGGGAGAAAAAGCAGCGATCGAAGCGCTTCCTCAGATTATGGCTATCATCACTCAACTCCGGCAAGAAGGAAGGCTGGAGTGGAACGTTGGCTATATCGATAATTAAGAAAAGGGAATAGCAATGGGAAAGAGATGGAGGACAATACTGATCATCACCGTGTTAACTAGCATAGTCTTGACAGGTGCCTTGCGGGCGAATGAGGTTGCTGAAAAAGCTGCCATCATGGCAGCTGGCGCATGGTTAGCCTTGGTGGATGAAGGTAACTATGCGGAAAGCTGGAACCAGGCAGCAGCGTTATTCAAGAACGCCGTGACCAAAGAACAGTGGTTGAATTCGATGCAGGCTTTCAGGGTTCCTCTCGGGAAAATAGTGGCAAGAAAGCTTAAATCGAAGCAATACACAAAGACGCTGCCGGGGGCCCCTGATGGAGAGTATGTTGTGATTCAGTATGAAACAACGTTTGAGAACAAGAAGTCTTCGGTTGAAACTGTGACTCCGATGTTAGATAAGGACGGCAAATGGAGGGTTTCAGGTTATTACATCAAATAAAGAAACCTCATCGCTCAATTAGAGGGAAAGGTCGATGAAGAGCTACCGAAAAGAACTGTGGTTTGAGGTGCCTACACGAAGGGCTTTGATCAATATCACTCCAAAGGTTGAGGCCTGTCTCAGAGAGAGTGGCATTAAAGAAGGATTTGTTCTGGTCAATGCCATGCATATCACCGCTTCGGTATTCATCAATGATGATGAATCCGGTCTCCACCATGATTTCGAGGTCTGGCTCGAGAAACTTGCTCCCCATGAGCCGGTTAAACAGTACCGTCACAATGTCGGTGAGGATAATGCTGATGCCCATTTAAAGCGGCAGGTGATGGGGAGAGAAGTGGTTGTGGCAGTCACAGAGGGGAAACTCGATTTTGGTCCGTGGGAACAGATTTTTTACGGGGAGTTTGACGGGAGGAGAAGGAAAAGGGTTCTTGTCAAGATCATCGGGGAATGATACCCTTTCCTTTGATTCCACATCTGAACTTATGTTATGAATTTTTTCGAAAGAACTGAGAGGAGTTGAAGTATGCCAAAGGATTTAAAGCGAACGGCCCTCTATTCATGGCATAAGGAGCATGGCGGGCAGATGATTGAGTTTGCCGGGTGGGAGATGCCCGTTGCTTATGAAAAGGGGATCCTCGAAGAACACCTTGGTACCAGAAGATTCGGTGGACTTTTTGATATCTCTCATATGGGACGCTTTTTGATTCGGGGAATAGATGCCATTCCTTTCATGCAACATGTTTTGACGAACAACGCCATGGCCCTTGATCCTGGTGTGGCCCAGTACACCTTGGTTCAGAATGAGGGTGGAGGTGCAATTGATGATGCCTACCTCTATCGATTGGAAGAAGGCCACCCCTCCATGGAGTCAAATTATCTCCTTGTAGTGAATGCCGCGAATAAGGAGAAGGTATGGAATTGGTTCCTCGATCACAAGAGACGGTTCAAGAATATGGTGATTGAGGACAAGACCGATGAGATCGGAATGATCGCATTGCAAGGCCCTCACACCAAGAGGGTTTTGGAAAAGATTCTTTTAGAGGATTATACCAAACTTCCTGATCCCTGGAGGAACCGTTTAAAGGTTTGTGAGTTAGAGGGGGAGCATGTCCATGTGACCATCTCAAGAACAGGATATACAGGTGAACCCATCTGTTTCGAATTATTTTTACCTGCGGAAAAGCTAAGGCTCATATGGGAAAGGATCCTTGCCATTGGAGAGGAAGAGGGGATTATTCCAGTCGGTTTAGGAGCGAGGGATACCTTGAGATTAGAGGCAGGACTTCCCCTTTATGGTCACGAATTAGGGTTCGATCCACAGGGAATAGAGATCCCCATTTATGCAGTCGCTTCGGCAGCAAGATTAGCAATGAGTTTCTCACGTTTAAAAGGACAATTCATCGGAAAGGATATTCTGAGAAGGCAATTTGAAGAAGTAACAGCAAGAGAGAGTAAGAAACCTTTGCCTCCTAAAGAGAGGCAGTTGGTTCCCAAAAGGGTATCCCCAATCACCATCACCGGGCAGGGGATTGCCAGACAGGGCTATGAGGTTTTTCTTGGTGAAGTACTCGTTGGCCATGTGACGAGCGGAACAATGGTTCCCCATTGGGTTTTTTCTGATCGGGGAATCCTTTCGGAACCCACCGATGAAAAAAAGATGAGGTCCATTGCGCTTGCTTATATCGATTCAGATTTGAAGGAGGGACAGGGAATAGAAATTCTTCATCGGGGAAAGAAGTTTGCAGGGGTGATCGTGGAGAGGCATCTCTCCAGTGAAGCTCCGCCTTACGCACACCCTATTCTGATTCAAGAACCGAAGAAGAAACCTGTGCCGGCAGGGAATTTGAAAGATTTAACTGAAAGTCTGGTCCGTCAGGTGGCTGGGAATACTCATTGGAGGCAGAGAGAAACGTTCAATCTTATCCCTTCGGAAACGACCCCTTCTCTTCTCGTCAGGCTTCTTACGATTTCTGATCCTTCCTGTCGATATGCTGAACACCGGTTGATGAAAGCTTTCAGGGAGAGCGATGTCTTCTATTATCAAGGGACCAAATTGATCGGAGAGGTCGAGGTTCTTCTCGCAGAAGAGCTTCGGCGCTTCATCGGGTGTTCAGAAGTTGAGGCGAGGGTGGTCAGCGGTCAGATGGCCAATACCGCTGTCTTCAGCGGCATTGTAGATTACCTCAACCGTTTGGACCGGAGAAGCGAACCTCGCAGGATCAGAAAGGTGATGAACCACCATATCGGGAGGGGAGGGCATCTAAGCGCCCAACCCATGGGTGCCTTGAAAGACTTCATTGCTCATGACCCAATGACCGAGAGGCCGGCGGCTGTTCCTTTTCCCGTGATGAAAGATGATCTATACAGGATTGATCTCCTGAAAACCCGGGAACTCTTGGAAGAACATAAGCCCGAATTGATCGTTATGGGCAAAAGCATGGTGATTTATAGAGAGCCTTTGAGGGAGATTGCCGAAATGATTGCCCCTATGAATCCAAAACCAATCCTCCTTTACGATATGGCCCATGTCCTGGGATTGATCGGACCTTATTTCCAGGAGCCCTTTAAAGAAGGTGCGGATATTGTCACGGGTTCCACCCATAAGACTTTCTTCGGGCCACAAAGAGGGCTCATTTCAAGCAACATGTCAGAGGGGACGGAATACGAGGAGCTCTGGGAGGCGATTGTCCGTCGGGTTTTTCCCGGAAGCGTGAGCAACCATCATTTGGGAACACTGGTAGGTCTTTTACTTGCTGCTTATGAAATGAATGCCTATAAGTTAGATTATCAGAAGGCTGTTGTCGCGAATGCCAAGGCCTTTGCTCGATTTCTTAAAGAAAAAGGATTAATGGTGGAGGGAGATCCTAAAGTTGGATATACGGAAACCCATCAAGTGATCATAAGGGTCGGGTACGGGAAAGGACCGATGATGGCTGAAAGACTGGAAGAAAATAACATCATCGTCAACTATCAGGGGGCACCGGATGACGAAGCTTTTACGACGGCAAGCTGTCTGAGGATGGGTGTTCAAGAGATGACGCGCTTCGGGATGAAGGAGGATGACTTCGGTCAACTGGCTGATTACATGAGTCAGGTGATCCTCCATGACCGACCCGTGGCCAAGGAGATCTCTCAATTCAGAAAAAAATTTACTGAAATGAAATACTGTCTGCCTGAGGCAGAGGCTCAATCCATTGGTGGAAAGATTGTTGGAAACGATCATTGGAAAAACCGCATAGAGCATAGCGCATAGCGCAGAGCGTTAATCCCTTTTATATTCAAGATGACTAATTCGTTGTGCGCTGGACGCTTTGCGCTCTGCGATTTTCTGAGTGAAAGGGGGAGATTAAAATGTATAATCAAAAAAATTTTAGTTACTGGAAGTTAATAATTTTGGCTTGTCTCATTATTATTTCTGGTTGTGCCAGTCCACCTAAAGCCCTGGATCCTTCCATTTCTGGACCGCAGTTGATTGTGAACCCAGAAACCGTTCGCCTTGGGGTCGTAAAGATGAGAGATACAAATATCGTTTTCGAGGGATCTGGATTTCAATCTAAAGCTGGAGATTCTGTATTAATCACTCTCAAAGGGCCGAATGAAACGAAAGTGATCGTAGCCGAAGCTCCGATTAAACCTGATGGGACTTTTAATGCACCAGTGCCTGCTTTAACGAAGATCATGGAGTTTTTAAGGGCGGATGTGACGTTTAATGATAAATTTGAAAATGTCGTTGTGATCAGTCAACCACCCATTCCAAAAGGCATTTATACGGCTAAAGTGGAAAGCATGATTTCAAAGCATACCGCAGAAACCAAACTGACGGTCAAAGGGAAAACCGTCATCGATAGCCTTAAGGATTGGATCGGAAAGCTGACAGGAAAGATTCAATACAAAGAAGCTAAATAGAAAAATAAAAGGGATACTTTCTAAAGAATATGGGAAGTGTCCCTCTTAACTTCACTTCAAAAGGCCTATAGAAAAGGCCAGCATGAATTGGCCCGCGTAATAGAGTGGCAAGCCCAAGAGTCGATTTAGGTATTCCTCTTTTATGAATTTGTCTCGGGCGACAAACAGGTCTGAGAAATAAAAACAGAGGGATCCGGTTAAGATAAATGTCCTTCCGGAAATTTGGAAGGAAGATTTCCAAAAAACCGCCCAGGCTCCAGATGCCATCACAGTGATCACCACGATATATAGCAATACGGGGATAAGCATGGATTTTAGATGAGGATGAAGCCAGAAAAAAATAAGAGCACTCATTCCAAAAATGATGAACAGCCCTGATGAAATCCAATAAGAAATTGGGACGAGAGATGAAAAACTAAATATGTAGAGAACATGCCCAACCAAAAAAGCGGCCAGTCCTGCCCTAAACGCTTTTTCCTGGGGCAGAGCCAGACATACATCGCCGATTAGACAAAAGATCAAGCCAACAAGGAGATAATGATAATAAGCTGGAATGGAATGAGATTGCAGTAGCGCAGTCATGACAAAGAGCAACGAGAGAATGGACTTCGTGATTAATAAAGGCAGTCTGTCTTTCTTTTTCTCATAATAGAGTACCCCAACCAGTAAAATGATACCGATGATGGTAATTAAAAGATTAATCATATTTCATCCCCCGCAAATGGTTTTATATGGCGGGAGTCTATAGAATCCTTGCGATCTAGTCAACGGGAATTGAAAAGAAGATCTTGAAGGAATAAAAAAGCGTTCCGATATTTACCGGAACGCTAAATTAGCATATAAAACCATGGGGTAGGAATCTATATTTGCCTCATCTTAGTGAATTCGGCGACTTTGAGGCGGTTGAGGGCTCGAAGTAAGGCCAATCTTGCTCGATCGATATCAATATCCGGAGTTCTTTCAGCCAACCGCTTTTCTGCTCTCTCTTTTGCAGCCTGAGCCCGTGCGACATCAATCTCATCAGGACGTTCCACTGCATCGGCCAAAAGGATGACTTTTTTGCCATCGGTCATGAGAAAACCGCCACTGGCAGAAAAGGTGAATGTTTCTCCAGTGGGCCGGGTGACCTTGATGACTCCCTGCTTTAAGGCTCGATACAAAGGGAGTATGATTGACCAGGATGCTGAAATAACCCTCCGTTCCTGGTGCATTCACAGACTTGATCTCCTCGCTGAAAGCCACCTTCTTCAGAGTTACAATATCAAGAGTGAAAGGTACGTTGTTCCATATTCTAATTTTCAATCTGACAATTGATAGTTGACTATTGATTATTGTCTATTGAACTATTTTAATGTGTTCCTTCTCCCAATCGTTTTGCCTTCTCAGCTACCTCATCAATATTCCCAACCATATAAAAAGCCTGCTCCGGGAGTTCGTCGTGTTTTCCTTCAAGGATTTCGTTGAATCCACGGATCGTTTCAGGCAATGGGACATACCTTCCCGTAGAACCAGTGAACTGTTCGGCCACAAAGAAGGGTTGGGAGAGGAATCTCTGCATCCTTCTTGCCCTGGCAACGATTAGCTTGTCTTCTTCAGAAAGTTCCTCCATTCCAAGGATGGCGATGATATCCTGAAGTTCTTTATAGCGTTGTAAAACCTGTTGGACCCCACGGGCGACACGATAGTGTTCTTCACCAACGATCCGAGGATCAAGAATTCTTGATGTGGAATCCAAAGGATCGACAGCCGGATAAATTCCCAACTCGGCCAGTTGCCTTGACAACACTGTTGTTGCATCCAGATGGGAGAAGGTAGTGGCTGGTGCCGGGTCAGTGAGGTCATCTGCAGGAACATAGATGGCCTGAACGGATGTGATCGAGCCTCTTTTGGTTGAAGTAATCCGTTCCTGAAGTTCACCCATCTCTGAGGAAAGCGTAGGCTGGTATCCCACGGCGGAAGGCATTCGGCCAAGAAGAGCGGAAACTTCAGAACCTGCCTGGACAAAACGGAATATATTATCAATGAAGAGAAGCACGTCCTGGCCTTCTTCATCCCGGAAATATTCTGCCTGGGTGAGGGCGGAGAGACCAATCCGAAGCCTTGCTCCTGGTGGTTCGTTCATCTGACCAAAAACGAGAACGGTCTTTTCAATAACACCGGATGCCTTCATCTCGAGCCAGAGGTCGTTTCCTTCCCTGGTTCTTTCACCCACGCCGCCAAAAACAGAGAACCCTCCGTGCTCAGTGGCAATGTTTCGAATCAGTTCCATGATCAAAACAGTCTTTCCCACGCCTGCACCACCGAAGAGGCCGACCTTTCCACCTTTAGCATAGGGTTCAAGGAGGTCAATGACCTTGAGGCCTGTTTCAAAGACCTGATTCGAAGGGACCTGTTCTTCAAAAGGTGGCGGGGGACGATGGATGGGATATCGTTTTTTTGCCGGGCAGTCGCCTAATTTATCAATGGTCTCTCCCAGGAGATTAAAGACCCTTCCCAGAGTTTCTCTTCCTACGGGCATGGTGATCGATTCTCCACTATCCACTGCATCCATTCCACGAACCAATCCATCGGTTGTGGACATTGCCACACAACGCACCACGTTCTCACCGAGATATTGGGACACTTCGACAATCAATTTCGTCCCATCCGGTCTGTCAATTCGAATCGCATTGTATAAGGCAGGTAATTCTTCAGCGAAGAACTCCACATCCACTACCGGACCGATGACCCTAAGGACTTTTCCAACTTTCAATGTCCTACCTCCCTTTCTCAAAATAACGCTAAGCGCTTAGCGCCCGCCTCCAGAAGCCTTGCGGAGGGCAGGCTATGCGCATAGCGTTTCTATTTTTTTCCTTTGGCATACCGGAGAGCTTCTGCACCGGTGGTGACCTCTAAGAGTTCCTTTGTAATCGAAGCTTGTCGGGCCTTGTTGTAACTCAAGGAGAGAAAAGAAATCATCTCTTCGGCATTCTCCGTGGCCGACTTCATCGAAACCATCCGGGCACCCTGCTCACTGGCGACGGACTCGACCAGACCATTGTAAATCTGGGCCTCGAGATATTTTGGAAGCAGAAGAGACATGATCTCCTCTGGGTCGGGTTCGAAAAGGGGTTCCCCTTTGATGCTGCCCCCTGTTTTGAGAACCTCTGATTTCTCGAGGGGCAATAACTTCATCGTCGTGGGTCGTGTATGCATGACAGAGAGATAACGGGTGTAGATCAGGTCCACCTCATCGTACCGTCCTTCTTCAAAGCCTTTGATAACGACTCCGGAAATCTCCTTCACCTCCTGAAGGGTGATATCCTTTGAGATTTGGAGAAGGGTGTGGTCAATGGGAAATTTTTTCCTTCTGTAAAAATCATACCCCTTTTTTCCGATGAGGATAAGATGAAGTTCTTTATCAGAAAGTTGATTCAGAAATTTATGGGCATGATTGATCACATTCGCATTATAGCCGCCGCAAAGCCCTTTGTCTGCGGTGATGAGGACGAGGCCAATCTTTTTCACCTCGCGCTTGATAAGTAAGGGATGGCGGATTGAAGAAAGGGAGGGAGCAAGGGTTTCCATAAATTCCCGGATCTTCTGGGCATAAGGCCTTGCAGAACGGAGTCGATCCTCCGCCCTTTTATGGCGGGAGACAGCAATCATCTGCATGGCGCGGGTGATCTGCTGTATGCTGATAACACTTCGAATTCTTCGCTTGATTTCTTTAGTTCCGAGCATCTCTCTAAAACCTCAATGGAAGAATGGAATGTTGGAATACTGGAATAATGGGTTTCTTCAGAAACAAATTTCAATCATCATTCCATTATTCCAGCTCTTATGTTGCTACAAAATTCTTCTTATACTCCTGAGCCGCCTGATGGAGCAGTTTTGAAAGTTCCTCTGGAAGCTCCTTCTGTTCTGCCGAATCCCTTGAGGAATCTGTGGGTATTTCTCTCTTATAAAGGGATAGAACCCTGCCTCAAAGTCCTTCACCCTATCCATGGAAAGGTCATCGAGATAACCGTTCTCCGCCACAAAGATGATCATGATCTGATCTTCGACCGGCATCGGAACGTATTGCGGTTGTTTTAAGACCTCCACGAGACGTTCTCCACGGGTGATCTGAGCTTGAGTTGCCTTGTCCAATTCAGAGCCGAACTTTGCAAAGGTGACCAGTTCTCGGTATTGGGCAAGGTCGAGCCTGAGCATTCCCGCTACCTTCTTCATCGCTTTGATCTGGGCATTTCCACCGACACGAGAAACAGAGAGACCCACTGAGACAGCGGGTCGAACTCCAGCATAGAAGAGGTCGGTCTCCAGATAGATCTGACCATCTGTGATCGAAATGACATTGGTAGGGATGTAAGCCGAATAATCACCTGCCTGTGTCTCCACAATGGGCAACGCTGTGAGAGATCCTCCTCCCTTCTCGTCACTCAGTTTCGCAGCCCGTTCCAGAAGCCTGGAATGGAGGTTGAAAATGTCGCCTGGGAAAGCTTCTCGTCCAGGTGGTCTTCTTAGTAAGAGCGAGACCTGTCGATATGCCACGGCATGCTTCCAGAGGTCGTCATAGATGACCAGGGCATGGCGGCCACTATCCCTGAACTCTTCACCCATGGCACAGCCTGCATAAGGAGCCACATATTGCATGGGTGCGGGGTCGCTGGCCGTCGCTGCGACCACTATCGTATACTCCATGGCTCCGTACTCTTGTAAGGTGTTGACAACGGCTGCAACGGTGGATTGCTTCTGCCCGATGGCAACATAAATACAGAAGACATCTCCTCCCTTTTGATTGAGGATCGTGTCCACGGCAATGGCTGTTTTTCCGGTCTGGCGGTCACCGATGATCAACTCCCGTTGACCTCTTCCAATGGGAATCATGGAGTCAATACATTTCAATCCTGTCTGGAGGGGTTCCTTCACCGGCTGTCTTTCCACTACATTGGGCGCCACACCTTCGATCAAACGAAATTTATCGGTATGGATGGGGCCTTTTCCATCAATGGGCTGGCCCACGGCATTGACAATTCTTCCGACTAAAGCATCCCCTACTGGTACAGAGAGCACCTTCCCAGTCCGTCTGACCGGATCTCCCTGTTCGATATGGGCGATATCGCCAAGAATCATGGCTCCGATCTGGTCCTCTTCGAGGTTGAGGGCCATCCCATAGATCCCTTCTGGAAATTCGAGCATCTCAGCAGACATACAACTGGGAAGACCTTTGATCCTTGCAATCCCGTCGCCGGCCTCGATGATCTCGCCCACCTCCTCCATTTCCATCTTGACCTGATATTGTTCGATATGTCGTTTTAGAATGGCTGATATTTCTTCTGGATTGATCTTCAGTTCCACGGTCTGCACTCCTCCCCCCCCACCCGTTCCCTCCCCCTCAAGGGGGGAGGATAAGGAGAGGGTATTTTGGTTAAGCAGTTTTGATCATTTCATTCTTAATCTCTTCGAGTCGATGTTTAACACTTCCATCGATCACCTTATTTTCTATCTTAACGATCACCCCACCCAGGATTGAATCATCGACCATCGGTTTGAGGAAAACTCGTTTCTTGGTGATTTTGGAGAGCTCCTGCTCAAGACGCTTTGCCAGATCCTCTGAAAGAGGAATCGAGGTGATCACCTCTGCGGTCACCTTATCACGGGCGTCTTCAGTTAATGTGAGGAAGGCCTCGATGATCGACGGTAACCTCCTCTGTCTTCCTTGATCAATCACCATGTTCATCCAGTGGAGGGTGATCGGGGAGATCTTCCCACCGAAAATCTGAAAGAGAGCACTTTTCTTCCCGTCGGAAGAAATCTGGGGAGTGCTCAAGAACTCCCTCAGCTCAGCATTCGAATCCAAGGATTTGTTCAGTCGGGTCAGTTCCTCTTCTACCCGATCGAGCGTCTCCTCAGCACGGGCTACCTGAAAGAGAGCCTCTGCATAAGACTTCACCAAGGGATCACTTGCCATAGAGCTCACCTACCTTAGAGACGTATTCCTCCACCAGGCGGCGGTTATCTTCCGTATTGAGAGACTTGTTGATGATCTTCGTTGCCGCCATGATAGAAAGATCAGCAATTTTCTCTTGAAGTTCGAGGATCGCTTTCTGTTTTTGAAGTTCGATTTCTTCCTGGGCCCTTTTGACAATCTGGTTGGATTCCTCCTGGGCCTTCTGGACGATTTCCTTTCGCATGTTCTCGCCCAATGATTTTCCCTCATTGATGATCTTCTGGGCCTCAGAACGGGCCTCGGCGAGCTGGCGTTTGTAATCCCCTAAGAGGTTTTCCGCCTCCTTTTTCGTCTTTTGGGCCTCCTCCAATTGTTGTTTAATCGTTTCTTCCCTTTTCTTCATTCCCTTGAGGATCGGTGGAAAGGCCACCTTCTTCAACAGAATGAGGAGAATGAAGAAAGAGACAAGCGTCCAGATGATCAATCCAGGTTCTGGCTTAAACATTTCCATGTTATGCCCCTCCCAATTTTTCATTTAATGTGGTCGGGACGTGGTTTTTCATCCCGATCCCACCGGAGGCCCTTTTCAGGGTCTCCATTTTAGACCTAAAAGCGGTTAGAAGATAAGCAAGAAGGTAATGACCAAGGCATAAAGGGCAAGGGCTTCCACGAAGGCCACTCCGATGAACATGGTGGTTCGCAGGAGCCCTGCGGATTCAGGTTGCCGGGCCATTCCCTCAATGGCTTTTCCTACGAGGATTCCCATGCCGATTCCAGTTCCGAGGGCTCCTAACCCGATGCTCAGCCCTCCACCTAATTTCGCAAGACCTGGGACTAATTGAGCTAAACCCGTTGCTTCCATTCGTGTTCCTCCTCCTTTAAAAAGGTTCCTCCCTCCTCCCTTCCTTCCCCTCAAGAGGGCAGGGCGAGGGTGGAGGTGGGTTTAATGTTCCTCTGCGGTGGCCAGTCGAATATAGATCGAAGCCAGTATCGCAAAGATAAAAGCCTGCAGAACGCAGACGAAAATCTCAAAAGCCATCATCACCACGGCCATCACCACGGAAACAGGAGTGATGAAGGCGCTGATCATAAAGATCAGCGAAATGAAAACCAGGATTACAAGGTGACCTGCCGTCATATTGGCAAAGAGCCGGACGGCCAGAGAGAAAGGTCGGGCGAAATGACTGATGATTTCAATGAGAACCATAAAGCCGGAGAGAACGATGCCCGCGATGCCACGGGGCATCCCTCTTGGGATAAAGGTTTTAAAATATCTTCCAATTCCATGCTTGGCAATTCCAGCACTATGGGTGCAGATGAAGACCACGGCCGCAAGGGAGGCCGTGACATTGATATTGGAGGTTGCAGTGAATCCGGGGAAAATCGGAACGAGTCCAAGAAGGTTACAGAAGAGAATGAAGAAAAATAGGGTGGCGATAAATGGAAACCAGGCGATCCCTTCTTCTCCCAGGATCTCGACGACCAGGCCCTGCCTTGCAAATTGAACCAGGGTCTCCATAAAATTCTGGATCCCCCTGGGAACCAATCTTCCCGAACGTCCGGCCAGGATCAGGGTCAGAAAGACCAGGAAACATGCAACCCAGATTGCCACAACAGCGTTCGTAATGGAGACGTCCACGCCTCCGATTTGGAGAGGAATATGGACATGAGGCTGGAGATGTTCCATTAATTTCATAGGTAACTCCCTCAGGGTTCAGTTTGTTTAGTGACCATCGGTCGCGTTTTCCGGTAAAGGCGGTAAGCCTTCAAGATCAAGCAGACCGTAAAGGCGGTGACGAAGCTGATCAAAGCCGTCTTAAAATGAATCTCCTTCACACTTGAAAGACCGTAAAAGATGACACCGAGAAGTAACAAGCGGGCGAAAAAACTTAAAACGGTAAGAGCAACCGATGATATTCCCAGGGTGGAAATGGTCTTAGAGGTAACGTATACAGAAGCATAAAAGTTGAGAACGGCGAGGATGATTCCCGCCATCCCCCCCAAGAAAAATGGATTCATCTCAATCCTTTTTTTTCTCTTCCTGTTTCAGGAGGCGAAAGAGACTTACGAAGCCTGCAGCCGATCCAAAAATGAAACCGACGACCATCAGCCAAGGTTTGGTATGGAACAGGTAATCCAAACCATATCCGCCAAATGTCCCGATCAAAACTGACGCCATCATCTCTGTGCCGATATTGGCATAGCGCATCCATTCGCCAAGAGTTCCCTTTTGTTTTTGATCGGGAGACATTAAGGAGTAGTAAAATGTGAATTAGTTAACATAGTAGCAAAATGTTGTCAATTATTTTTTTAGAGAGCTCTGAAAAACTACTATACGCTCTCTTGATTACACAGATTTCAAAAAATGATTAAACAGATTTTCTCTATTTTAAATGGATTTCTTATTTGTGTAATCGTTCCATAATCTATGTAATCAGAGATTTCTGGACTTTTTTAGAAATCTCTTTTTTTCCCCTCACCCTACTCCTTTCCCCCTGGGGGAGAGGGTGGGGTAAGGGGGGATAAAGGATGATCCGTTTTTGTTGAGAGGAGGTCTAAATGGTCCTCTTTTTTATCAACGCCCCCCTCCATTTTACAATGACCCTCGAAGATTCCTCCTTCGATAATTGTTAGGATTGGGGCATACAGATTTCCATATACTTTACCCGTCGAGTGGATCTCCACTCGTACCTTGGCATATATTTCTCCTTCTACGATGCCATTGATGATGATCGTGTGGAGCCCGACCTTACCTTTAACGCTGGCTGCTTCACCCACGATTAATGTTCCGCTTTCGAAGATTTCCCCTTCAAATTTCCCATCCAGACGAAACACGCCTTCGAAGGTCATCTTCCCCTCAAAGAGGGTTTGTTTTCCCAAATAAGCGCTAATTTCCTCTGAGGTAGGTGGTGGGGGGGAACTGCTTTTTGAAAAAAGGGATTTTCCTCCTGACATGGGTTGCTCCTTTCAAATAATGCAAAGCGCCTGCCTGCGGTAGGCAGGCAAAGCGCAAAGGGCATAGCGTACTCAATTCTGAACAAGGTTTTGTTTTTCAAAATACACTATGCGCTATGCTCCATGCTCTATGCGTTTTTTAGGATTGTTTCCACAATCCTTTCTAAATCTTCATGGGAATAGTATTCGATCTCAATCTTCCCCTTTTTATCTTTTGGGATGATCTGAACTTTTGTCCCAAGATATTTCCTTAAAGAATCCTGGAGGCTGCTGAGCTGGCTCTCCAAATCCCCTTTTCGTTTGGCCGGGGGAGTCGTCTTTTTAGATTTCTCTGACCATCGCTTGGCCAAGGCTTCCGCCTCTCTTACCGAAAGTCCCCTCTTAATAATCAAAGCACAGAGTTCCTTCTGCTTTTCTTTGCTTTCGAGGCTGAGGATGGCTCTTGCATGTCCAGAGGTGATGCGATTTTGGAGAAGTTGATTTCTTACTTCCATTGGAAGTTTTAATAGGCGGAGGGTATTGGTAATGGTGGTTCGGTCCTTTCCAATCCGTTTACTCAAATCCTCTTGACTGATGTTGAACTCTTCTATCAGATGCTTGAAAGCCTCGGCTGCCTCAAGAGGGTTGAGATCCTCCCTCTGTAGGTTTTCGATGAGGGAGATTTCTAAAGCCTCCCTTCCCTCCACGTCTTTGACGACGATAGGAACTTCTTTCAGCCCTGCCTTTTGGGCCGCACGCCAGCGGCGTTCTCCAACAATCAGTTCATAACCCTGGTCCATCCTTCGGACGATGAGAGGTTCCAGAATCCCTTTCTCTTTGATGGACTCCGCCAATTCTTGGAGTTTTGATTCCTCAAAATGCTTTCGGGGCTGAGATCGATTCGGGGTGATCTCTTCAATCCCGCAATAGAGGAGTGTCTTGGATTCTGCTTGTCCAAATTCCGGGAGAAGTGCTCCCAGGCCCTTTCCTAAAGCCATTCTTTTAGTTGCCATCGATCTTCCCATTCGTCATGATTTCTCTGGCCAAGTTCAAATAACTTTCCGCGCCCTTCGAATGAATGTCATATAAGAGAACAGGTTTTCCGTGGCTCGGGGCTTCGCTCAATCGAATATTTCGAGGGATGATTGTCATGAATACTTTGTCTTTGAAGTGTTTTTTCACTTCATCGGCGACCTGATGAGAAAGGTTATTCCGACTATCGAACATTGTGAGCAGAATCCCCTCGATCTCTAGTTTTGGATTAAGGGACTGTTTAATCAAACGTATCGTCTTGAGAAGTTGACCCAGCCCTTCCAGGGCATAGTATTCGCACTGGAGAGGGATGATGACGGAGTGGGCGGCCGTCAGCGAGTTTATGGTCAAAAGGCCCAGAGAGGGAGGGCAATCAATAAAAATATAATCGTAGTCCTTCTCGACCTCCTTGATCAGCCGGTCCAATTTCCTCTCTCGATCTCTCTCTTGGATCAGTTCCACCTCCGCACCGATTAAATCTGTATTGGAAATCACCACATCCAAAAAGGCAAGATCGGTCTTACGGATTATTTCCTTCAGACCTGCACCACGGAGTAGGACGTGGTAAATAGTCCCATCGGCCCCCTCTTTGCTTAAACCCATACCACTTGTTGAATTTCCCTGTGGATCAATGTCGATGAGAAGAACTTTCCTCTCTGCGGCAGCAATGGAAGCGGAAAGATTGACTGCCGTCGTGGTTTTCCCCACCCCTCCTTTTTGATTGGCAATACAAATCACTCTTGCCATGATGATCCCCATGGAATTGTGGAATATTGGAATAATGGAATATTATTTGTTAATCTTCAAAACCCATTATTCCACCACTCCACTATTCCAGTATTCCAAGTTAAGCTTTTTATAGCATAAAAAAGGGATAGATGAAAAGGCGAAAATCATTCCTTTTTAAACAGGAGAATCGTCCTTTTAAAAGTGCTGAAAGGAAGGGTCAGGAAAACGGTTCCTTGCAAACAGTATCGGGGTCCCTCGGTTTCAGTGAGGAGTCGAATTTCACCACTCTCCACTTCGCCTTTCATGGCGATGACCATTCCTCCTTCTCTCAAAAAGGGGAAACTCAGGGTAAGGAAGGTCTGAAGATCGGAAAAAGCCCTCGAGAGGATGACATCAAAACGCCCTCCTAAACTTTGGTAGATTTCCTTATCTTGAACACGACCATGAATTGTTTCCACTCCTTTTAAACCCAGCGTTCGGATGATGTGTCTTTGGAAATCGACTTTCTTGCGAACAGAATCAATCAAGGTCATCTCAAGAGTGGGTTGAATGATTTTTAAGGGAATGCCGGGAAAGCCTGCCCCTGACCCAATGTCCAAGATAGAGGAATATTTAGGGAGATAAGGGTAGGCAGAGAGGGAATCGAGAAAATGTTTTAGAACAATTCCTTTCTCTGATCGGATGGCAGTGAGATTGATCTTTTGATTCCATTTGAGGAGTTCTTGGAGATAAAGATCGAAGGTTTCAACCGCTTTTTCATCCAGATGAATTCCAAAGACCTTTGCCCCCTCAATGAGGAGATCCTTATTTGCAGTCTCCATTGGAAGACTCATATCATAAAACTATTTCTATTAAAAGGCTTCAAGGGTTCGAGGGGAGAGGGTTACCTTCATTTTTGCTAAAAGAGGGGTATTAGAATTACAATGAAAAAGGGGAAAACAGAATTTGTTTTCCCCTTTAAAATTTTTAGATGCTGGAAATGGCTGTTTATCTCGGAGGTTTTTCTTTCTCCCTCTCTATCTCCTTAGGTTCTCTTTGTCTCTGATCCCCTCTTTCCATCTGCCTGCGTTCACCCTGTTTCTCAACTTCCACCTCAGGCGGTCTCCGATCTCCTGATTTTTCGACCCCTTTCTTTACAGGATTTGTTTTTTCTACTCCCCTCTCTGGGGATGTCATCTCACGGGGTTTTTCAATTCCTTTTTCAGTTGGTTTGGATTCCTTAGGTTTTTCAGTTCCTCTTTGGGCAGGCTTGAGTTCTTTGGGTTTCTCTACTCCCTTTTCAGCAGGCCCTTTTTCTATTCCTTTCTCTGGAGGTCTGGATTCTTTAATTATTTGCTGGACTTCTCCCAGAGGGTTGAGCATCCTTTGGTTTTTCTATTTTTTCTCTTTCCGGTTGTTTGATCTCTTTAGGTTTCCCAGGTCCTCCTTTTTCCGGTGGTTTGCCTTCTTTGATTTTCAATTGCATTTCCTTCGATGGTGACCCAGGTCTGAAAACGGAGGACTCCTTTTCTCTCACCAACGGACGCTTCTCTTTTAATTCCTTCATCTTGATTTCCCTGATCGGTTCAGGTGGTCGTTTTGTCTGGGGAATATCTTTGATCGTGGGCATCACCGTAGCTTTCTCCGGTTTAATATCTGGCCTGCCAAGACTGATTTTCTCTTTGAGAAATGGATTCTCTTTAACCTTGACCTCCATAGGCCTCCCTTTGACAAAGGTATCGTGGTGAACAACGGTTACGGCGTTGTGGACATGAACATTCTTATAAACAACCTTATGGATATCGATATTCGTGATATTGATCTGGGTAATATTGACACTGTGGGGACCATAGTAACCATGGCCATAGTATATTTCTCCTGGAGCCAGGGGTACCCATGATACATGGGTGGGGGTATAAACCCAACCTACAAAACCGGGCCCCCAATAGACAGCCCCTCGTGTAGGTGGAATCCAACACCATCCAATAGAGGCAACAAAGGCCCATCTTCCGTAGTGATAGGGTACCCACCCCCAAGGTTCATAAGAAACCCACACATAATCACCATGGATCCATACCCACCTGCCAATTCTGTAGGGAGCCCATCCAACAGAGACGATCACCGTAGGGGTCCAGACGTAACCATAGTCTCTTGTGGAGACCCACCTTCCATTCTCCTCAAGGTCGCCGGAATAGGACTGCAATTCGTTGGGCAGATAACGGGAAGGAGGTCTCAGGTCGGCAAATCTCCGATCCCTTTCTCTGTTCCATCTTTCCCATTCATCCGAGGGGCCCAAGGGAGAGAGTTCTGCATCAGTTCCTTCCCTGAGGGATAGGGTTTTACCTGCATCCACTCTCGTTCTTCCATCCCTATTTTCTGCATAGACGGAACCCCTGTATACAGAAATATCCGTATAGCCATCCGGGGTTATATCTATTCTGAAATTGGACCTGTCATAAGCCCGTATCGATGAAACCGGTGTGTCGATCTGGAAAAGGCTTCCCTTTAATCCTCTAAAGTTGGTGTAAGAACGGCCCTCAGTTAAATAGAACTGAAAAGAGTCCTTCTCGGCAGTCAGTATGTCAAGGCCGGAGTTTTCATCAAGCCTTAAAAACGTTCCGTCTCCCAGTTGGAATTCGGTTCTACCCCCTTCGGGGACCCATACCCGATCGCCATCTACCAGAGGCATATTGATCGAAGCCGGCACCCACTCGCCGGTTTCTTCTGTCATTACTTGGACATCCCCTTCAATCAGGTTAATACGCAAAGATCCCAAGGGTGCCGTGTAACCATAAACAGGGAAAAGCAAGAGTATGGATACCAATGCTATATATTTAAGAATTTTCATTAGTTGATCCTCCTTTCTACGTCCGGTGTAAATGATGAAGCCCAAAATTTTACTCTATTATAACGTCTCATATCATTAGACGAAAGTCATGTATCTTTATTTTATCATCTTTTAAAAAAGAATCGAATAGATGAGCCTTTCGAATTTTTATTGAATCATTTGGCCAAATTGAGTAGACTTTAGGAAGAATGGTATTTAAAAGAAAGTGATTCCATGAGAGAACTTCCCAAGGATTTCTGTCCTGTCTGGAAGAGTTCAGTCACACCATACAAGGAGGTTGAAAGGATCAAGCAATCCTTTTCAGCGGGCAAGATTTGAAGTCAAAAAAAGAAAGGAGTTAGGTTATGATCTTTCGAATATTCGCAGTAGGCATGGTCGTCTTGTTCACCGCATACCCTGCATCAGCCCAGTTAGACAAAATCTTCAAAGGTCTTGGGATTGGACAACAGGAGTCTGTACTGAGCGATTCAAAAATTATATCGGGTTTGAAGGAAGCTCTACAGGTTGGTACTGACAACGCCGTCAATCTGACGGGGAAAATGGATGGATATTTTCTGAACCAGGTGATTAAAATCCTCATGCCCGAAAAACTAAAAACCTTTGAAAAGGGTTTGAGGGCTGTGGGCTATGGTCCGAAGGTGGACGAGTTCATCCTGAGCATGAATCGGGCGGCTGAAAGGGCAGCCCCTTTCGCAAAAGATATTTTCTGGGGCGCCATTAAAGAGATGACTTTTGACGATGCCCGAAAGATCTTGTCCGGCAGTGACACAGCGGCCACAGAGTATTTTAAAGGTAAAACCACAAACAAACTTACATCCACATTCAAGCCGATCGTTAACAAGTCGATGAATGAGGTGGGGGTGACTCGACAATACAAAGAGCTCGTGGGGCGTTATGAGAGCATCCCGTTTGTCAAGAAAGAGAGTTTTGACCTTGACCAATATGTCGTGACCAAGGCTCTCGATGGATTATTTCATATGGTGGGCGAGGAGGAAAAGAAAATCCGAAAAAATCCAGCCGCTCGAACCACAGACCTTCTCAAGGAGGTATTTGGTAGTAAATAAAGAAATTGGGTAGATTGGTTTAAGGATTTTGGATTGTTGGCGGCTCCCTTGAATTCATGGAGCCGCCAATTTTTTTATTTCAAAAGGAAATGTGTTATTTCTTTTTGGGTGCTTCCTTCTTAGGCTCTGCCTTTTTAGCTTCTTCCTTGACCTCAATGCTTGTGGCCTTCATCAAGTATTTGACGGTCACCTTTGAGCCCACTTTCAGGGTTCCAGTTATTTTCGTATCCTTGTCATAAGCAAATTCCCACTTTTCATCTCCTTTCTGGACGATGAGGTGGTCACCATCTGATTCCAAAACAGCTCCTGTCCACTGGTAATCGCTCTTTGGGGGACGGGCAAAGGCAAAAGCCGCTACAATTAAAATCACACCGATTACGATTAAAGCACGTTTCATAATAGACCTCCTTGATTGGGATTTTAATACATAATAGTATTACGATAAAAAAAAGATTGTCAAGAGCTATAAAATTGCAACCTATCGCTTCCGGCCACCACCAAATATGGAGCCCAGTACTCCCCGAATGATCTGCCGTCCGAGTTGGCTGCCAATGGCATGGGCTGCACTCTTTACGGCAGCCCCTAAAAGTTGTTCTGTCTGCGATTTGGGCTCAGCGGTCCGGCGTTTCTGAGCCGCTTCCTCCTGGGTATCCATCTTCATCTGCTCGGCTTTCGCCTTCAGTTTTTCGTAAGCAGACTCACGGTCCACCGTCTTCTCATAATGTCCGTATAGCACCGAGCCCCGAATAAATTGGCCACGTTCTTCCGGAGTAAGGGGACTGAGACGGCTGTGAGGGGGACAGACCAGAGCCCGTTCCACAATGGTTGGAGATCCTTTCTCATCGAGCACAGAAACCAGTGCCTCACCGACAGCGAGTTCAGTGATTGCCTTTGCTACGTTGAGCTTGGGGTTGGCACGGAAAGTTTCAGCAGCCGCCTTAACATTTTTCTGGTCCTTAGGAGTAAAAGCCCTGAGGGCATGCTGTACCCGATTGCCCAATTGCCCTAAAACCGTCTCCGGAAGATCGAGTGGGTTCTGTGTCACAAAGTATATGCCCACCCCTTTTGAGCGGATAAGGCGGACGACCTGCTCAATCTTCTCTTCAAGGGCCTTCGGAACGTCATCAAAAAGTAGATGTGCTTCATCAAAAAAGAAAACGAGGTTGGGTTTCGGAGGATCTCCTACCTCAGGAAGTTGCTCGAAAAGTTCTGAAAGGAGCCAGAGGAGGAGGGTAGCATAAACCCTTGGTGACTGCATCAGCTTATCGGCAGTCAGAATGTTAATCATTCCTTTGCCGTTCGAGTCGGTCTGCATGAAATCCTGGATGTTCAGGGCGGGTTCTCCAAAGAATTTGTCTCCTCCTTGTTCCTCAAGGGTCAAAAGACTACGCTGAATTGCGCCGATGCTTGCTGCAGAGATATTCCCATACTGTGTCTTGAACTGCTCTGCATGGTCACCCACAAATTGGACCATAGCCCTTAAGTCCTTTAAGTCAAGGAGTAAGAGACCATTATCGTCCGCGATTTTGAAGACGAGGGTGAGCACGCCGCTTTGGATTTCGTTAAGATTAAGGATACGACTCAACAGAGAGGGCCCATCTCCGAGATAGTGGTCCGGACGGGATGGCCCTGTTCTCCAAAGACATCCCAGAAGGTTACTGGGTAATTCTCAAAGCTGAAATCTTTAAGGCCGAGTTTGCTAACCCTTTCGATCACTTTTGGATTTTCGCCTCCTGGGAAAGGCAAGCCGGAGAGATCGCCCTTTACATCCGCCATGAAAATTGGGACACCTATCTTGCTAAACTGTTCGGCCAGTACTCGCAGGGTGACTGTCTTACCCGTGCCTGTGGCCCCCGCGATGAGACCATGACGGTTTGCCATTTTTGGCATAAGAAAATATTGCTTTTCCCTTTCGCAATCAAAAGAGGTGATGGAGCCGTTGCCATATTCACCTCCAAAAATGATTTAACATGGAATGTTTTCTTTCAGTATATAGGGCTATCATTTCTTCTGTCAATCATTCAAATTTATTTTCTATGTTAACCCCAGCGCTTCGGTGTATCCTGGTTAAATTCTGAACACCCAAGGTCATCCACTCATTTCTCTTTGACCTAAAAAGTGTTTTTCTGTTACAATGCCTCCACCCTCACCCCGCCCTCTCCCATGCAAGGGAGAGGATAAAGGGGGATATCTTATGAGCAAAAGCAAAGACCCATTTTGTGTGTCAGTCTTGCGGATACCAGACTCCAAAATGGTTGGGAAGGTGTCCGGGATGTCAGGAATGGAACACCTTTATTGAAGAGCGGGTGATTGAAGAAAAAATCCCTGAACGAGACCTCCTCGGTTTCGAGACAGAGGCTGTTCCAACGCCTATCACTGAAATTGTTGGTGAAGAGAGGGGAAGATTTCAAATCGGGATCGGAGAGTTTGATCGGGTCCTGGGTGGGGGGATTGTTTTCGGTTCGGTGATTTTAGTTGGAGGAGATCCAGGTATTGGCAAATCCACTCTTCTCCTTCAGGTGATGAGCCGTTTGGCCTCAAAGGGGAAAAAGGTCCTTTACATTTCAGGAGAAGAATCTCTCCAGCAGACCAAGATGAGGGCAGATCGGTTAAGTGTTTCATCCGAACACCTCGTTGTCGCTTCAGAGACATCCTTAGAAAAAATTCTTCAAGACATCCAAAGCCTCAGACCTTCAACCGTGGTAGTTGATTCGATTCAGACCATTTATTCCTCTGAACTTCCTTCAACCCCTGGTTCGATCAGCCAGGTCAGAGAGGCATCAAGTCGGCTTCTCTATTTGGCAAAACATCTCTCCATTCCTATCTTTCTTGTCGGTCATGTGACCAAGGAGGGTTTTATCGCAGGGCCCAAAGTGTTAGAGCACATGGTGGATACGGTTCTTTACATCGAGGGCGAAGCCAGTCACGCCTTTCGTATCTTGAGGGCGGTCAAAAATCGTTTTGGCTCCACCAATGAGATTGGAGTCTTTGAGATGAAGGACTCCGGATTGGTGGAAGTGATCAACCCCTCTGAATTTTTCCTCTCTGAACGAACCCAACACACCTCTGGTTCCGTTGTCATGCCCAGCCTAGAAGGTTCAAGACCTATCTTAATTGAACTTCAAGCTTTGGTTGTTCCTACTCATTTTGGTGTCCCACGGAGAACTTCCCAGGGGATAGATGCCAATCGTGTGTCCCTTTTGGTCGCTGTCATGGAGAAAAGTCTGGGAGTCCATCTTAGCAATCAGGACATCTTTCTCAATATCGCGGGTGGGATGAAAGTGGAAGAGCCTGCGGCTGATCTAGGAGTGGTTGCTGCCATTGCCTCAAATTTTAGAGATCAATTGATTGATCCAGAGATAGTCGGTCTTTGGAGAAGTAGGGCTGGGTGGCGAGGTGAGAGGGGTGAGCCAACCGGAGGTGAGAGCGAAGGAGGCAGCCAGGTTGGGATTTAAACGATGCCTTCTGCCGAAACAGAATCAGGAGAAGATGAGGGGAGTGAAGGGCATTGAATTGATCGGAATCAGGACCGTTCAAGAAGCAATGAAAATACTTTTTTAAAAAATCCGAAGCGCAAATTCCAACCTGCGCGAAATCTAGCTTGCGATAAAGCTTCAACGATAGGCAAGGCGCTCCGGCTGAAGTCATGAATTTCGATATTCGAATTTTACGATACCCCCTCATGGAGCGAGAAACGTTTATGAAAAGATGGACAACCGGATTCATTTTGGTCCTTTTCATCTTTTTATGTTTACCTCTTGGTTATAGGCAAGAGAAACTTCAGAATCCAGGGGAACTTTATGATTCATCCATGGAACTCTATTATCAGGGAAGATGTGAAGAGGCTATAAACGGTTTTTCGAAAATCATCCAATCCGCTCCGACCAGTACATTGGTCTCTTACTCCCAATATATGATCGGGCTCTGCTATCTCAAAATGAAAAAACATGAAGAGGCCATTCAACAACTTGAAGTTTATTTGAAAGCCTATCCAGACGGTGACCGGGCAAAAGAGGCAGAAAAGGGGATCCAGATTGCAAAGGAACAATTGGAAGAGAAGCTTCCTCCTCAGTCCTCCCTTTCTAAACCGGTTGAGGAAAAGTCCCTCCCCGAGGAGAAGAGGGCAAAGAGACGGATTTGTGCTCAGATCTCCTATCTCGAGGGAAAGAACCTTCAAGAAGTGGAAAAAAAGGTGAAGGAGTTAAAAAATGCTGGTGTGGATACGATACTCTTCAGGGTTTTTCAGAATAAAGGGGACCGTGTTTATAAATTTGTGACGCCTCATCGTGAAGAGGGAGTTTATTTCAAAACAGCATATGCACCGATCGTTGATGATATCTTGGGAAAAATTGCAGAGATCGTTCACCGGAATGGACTTGAAATCTTTGCCTGGATCACCACACGTTATGCCAACTATGGCTTAGAAGGGCCTCCTGAATATCGGTGTAAGAGGTATAATTTCGAAACAAAAAAAATGGAGGTGGCCAGGGGTTTCAATCTCTTTCATCCCGATGTCCTCAAACGCCTTGAGGGCCTTTTCCGAGACCTGGGCCGCTATCCTATTGAAGGAATCTTATTTCAGGACGATTTGATCCTTTATCATAATGAAGACTTCAGCACTGAAGCGAATAAATCCTTTCTGAGAGAGTTCGGATATTTGCCCCATCCGGACCTCTTTTATATTGATCCTTATCAATCGGACTCTGGAAAATATTACGCCAAAGAGTATACCGATCGTTTTAAGTCCTGGGCAAACTGGAAGAACCGCTGGTTAATGAATGTCGCCCAACAACTGATGAAGGCCGCCAAAGAATCGAACCCCAACTTACAATTCGCCATCAATCTCTATTTTGAGGCTGTCATCAACAATCTTAATGGCATGGCCTGGTTTTCACAGACCCTTTCAGAGGCACTGAGAAAGGATTTTGACTACTATGCCGTCATGGCTTACCATCGGCAGGCGATGAAAGACCGGAAGATAGAACTGAAGGAGGCTATGGATCTGATGGCGGAGGTGGCACAAAAAACGGTTCAGTCAGTCGGGGACCCTTCCAGGGTACTGATGAAAGTCCAGATTCTTGATTGGAAGAATTATGAGGTCCTTCCACAAAAAGAGGTGGAGAAAATTTTGTGCTGGTATTTTAAATCACGGAAAAGTAAGTTTAGCCTTCTTTCCTTACATTGATCAATTTCCTCTCCATTCCATCAAAGGGATATGGACCACTCCTTCAAAGTGAACGAATCGATGATTAAGCAGGGTTCGAGGGTTCTAGGGTCCAAGTGGTTAAACGAAGAAATATGGAAAGTTGGCATTTTGCAAGGGAGCATATCTGTTTCATGTATACAAAGCTAAAGGATTAAGGGATCTTTAGAAAACGGACACTCGAACCCTGAACCCTTGAATCCTTGAACCCTGCTTCATTTTTTCTCTTCGATTTTGAGCCAATCAGGGTTAGCCCGATCATCCTGAACTTGTTTTGGAAGAACATTCTCGAGCATGTTTCTTGCTTCTTCCTTTTGTTTCTCCCAATCCTTTACCTTCTCTTCAAGAGCTTTGAGCTCAGCCTTTAACTTCCTTTTAAAGCTGTCGGGCTTGAATTTTGAGGTTTCTAATTCTTGCTCCTTTGCTTTCCGTTCGCTATAGGCGTTTTCATAATTTTTCCGGGAGGTCTTCAATTTTTCATTCCACTCGATGGCCTTTGCCCTCCACCATTCTTCTCCACGACCTAACCTATCTTTCTGCTGAGAAGATGGCATTTGCCCGGACTCCTTCACAGCCTCCCCCCTTTTAGGTAATGGAGTGGGTAGAGGAGCAGGTTGAGGTGGAGCAGGCTCTTTGGGAGATATCTCCTTTTGGACCTTTTCTTGATATTTTTCTGGAACCTGACCCAGATCATCTGTAAAGTGTACTGTTCCTTTCTCATCCACCCAGCGGTAAACATCCTGGCCTGCACTGATAACTGAGCAAAGGATTAATCCGATTAGAATTAACAAACCTCTTTTTTTCATTGGTATCTCCTCATTCATAGTAATGAGTTCGGAGTAGAGAGTTCGGAGAAAAAACTCTTGACCCATCCCACCGAATGAAGTACTCCGAACACCGAACTAAATACTCCGAACTGATGTTTTAGTGCACTTCTGCCCAATTTTTCCCTGAATGGATGGAGACCTTGAGCGGGACAGAGAGCTCCATCACCGTCTCCATTTCATTCTGGATCATGGGGAGTGTTTTTTGAAGTTCCTCCTCTGGAATTTCGAAGACCAATTCATCGTGAACCTGCATGGTCATTTTAGTGGAAAGACCGAGTTCCTCAATCCGATTCTGGATGCGGATCATCGCGACCTTGATGATATCCGCCGCTGTCCCCTGGAGAGGCGTATTGATCGCCATCCTCTCTGAAGCCTGCCGGATGGCTACTGTTGGGAAGTGAATGTCCGGCAGATAGCGACGACGATGCAAAAGGGTCATGACATATCCCTTCTGTCTGGCTTCTTCTAAACTCTTCTCAATATATGTTTGGACACCGGAATATTTTTTAAAGTATTCATCAATATAGGCCTGTGCAATTTTCGGTTCTGTTCCGAGTTGTTGCGAAAGGCCATAAGGGCTCATTCCATAGACGATGCCGAAGTTGATGACCTTAGCCTCTCTTCTCATGGGAGGGGTTACCTTTTCCAATGGGACGCCAAAAATCTCTGAGGCGGTTCTTGCATGGATGTCTTCATCATTTTGAAAGGCTTTGATAAGGGTTTCGTCTTGAGAGAGGTGGGCCAGAAGTCTCAATTCAATCTGGGAATAGTCAGCGGAGACGATAGACCATCCTTTTTCTGGAATAAAGGCCTGGCGAATCCGGCTTCCCTCCTCTCCGCGGATTGGAATGTTCTGGAGGTTGGGGTCACTTGAAGAGAGCCGTCCTGTGGCGGTCACCGTTTGATTATAGGAAGTATGGACACGCCCGGTTTTCGGATGGACCAATTTGGGTAGGGCATCGATGTAAGTGGATTTGAGCTTCGTCAAATTGCGATAACCGAGAATCTCGAGGGGGAGGTCATGCTTGAGAGAGAGTTTGGTCAGCACCTCGACATCCGTGGAGGTGCCTGTTTTGGTCTTTTTGACCACAGGCAACTTCAGTTTGTCAAAGAGAATTTTTCCTAATTGCTGGGAAGAGTTAATATTGAAGACCTCTCCGGCTAATCCATAGATTCGATCCACCTTTTGCTGGAGTTGAGTTTCGATCTCTTTCGAATATTCTTGGAGTAGGTCCAAATCGATTTTCACTCCATTCATCTCCATTTTGGCCAAGACCATGACAAGAGGCATTTCCACCTGGTCGAAAAGGTCCTTAAATCCCTCCTCCTTCAATTTCAAAAAAAGAAGGTGAGAGAGCTGGAGCGTGACATCCGCATCTTCACAACTATAATCCTTTGCTTTTTCGAGTTCGATCTGGTCGAAAGTCACTGCTTTCGTTCCACTCCCTACGACCTCTTTATAGTTCTTGACAGAGCGATTCAAATGTTCCTGGGCAATTTCACCCAAGTTGTGATTGTGCTTAGTGGGGTTGAGGAGGTAGGAGGCGATCATCGTATCCCCAAGAATCCCCTGTAAGTAAATCCCATATCGTTTCAAAACAGTCCAATCATATTTGATGTTCTGACCCACCTTCTTGACTTCTCTGTCTTCCAAAATAGGTTTTAGCTGATCCATGACCCAAAGAAGAGGGAGTTGATCATTCGTTTCTTGTTGCCGGTGACCAATGGGAATATAAAAGGCTTGATGTGGGGCGTAAGATAGACTGATCCCCACGAGATCAGCCCACATCGGATAGGGAGAGGTGGTTTCCAGATCGATCGAGAAGGGGGTTTCCTTTTTCAGATTTTCAATTAAAGCAAGGAATTCATTTTGCTCCGTTATCAAGCTGTAGTCTCGGGTTGTCGGAGGGGACTCCCTTTCTTCAAGGAGCTCTCTCAGAAGTTTGTTGAACTCCAATTCTTTGAAAATTTCTTTAAGGTTTTTCAAATCAGGGGGGGAGAGAGAAAAATCTTTCAGCTGGTAAAGGATGGGCACATCCGTATGGATCGTTGCCAACTTTCGGCTGAGGCGAGCTAAATCTCCATGGGTCTTTAAATTTTCTTTCAATCTCCTCTGAGGAATCTCCTCCACATGGGTCAGAAGATTTTCAACTGATCCGTAAGTCTTGATCAATTGAATGGCCGTCTTCTCTCCGATCCCAGGGACACCCGGGATGTTATCAATGGCATCTCCCGCCAACCCCATCACCTCTACCACCTGTTCGGGATGAACACCAAAACGCTGGACGACCTCTTCCACTCCAAACTTTTTCTCCTTCATGGTGTCATAGACCTGGACCCGATCATTGACCAGTTGAAGGATGTCTTTATCCCCCGTGATGATGACGACATCCACTTTCGGATCCACTTTTTTGGCCACCGTTCCGATGAGATCATCCGCCTCATATCCATCCATCTCTAAGACGGCAATGCGGTATCCCTTGGTGATCTTCTTGATATAAGGAATTTGGGGGACAAGTCCCTCTGGCATGGACGGCCGGTTAGCCTTGTATTCTTTATAGACCTCGCTTCGGAAGGTAGGCGCCTTGGAGTCGAAGATGACAGCGAGGTAGTCGGGTTGATGCTCCTTGAGCACTTTGAGAAGCATCTGCGTAAAGCCAAAGACGGCATTGGTGGGAAGGCCTTTGGAATTGGAGAGATGACCGATGGCATAAAAGGCACGATAAATATAAGAAGAGCCGTCGATTAAAAAAAGTTTAGGGCGATCAGACATAGGAAAGACTCATATTGAAAATTGTAAATTTCAAAATGGAAAATGCAAATTCGCCTGACTCCATAGGCAGGAGAGAAAAAACTCAAAAACTTTGCAATATGCAATTTTAAATTTGCATTTTGCATTTAAGTCTAGCCCTTTTTAGAAAGGGATAGACTGTTACGGGATATTCGTATGAATTTGATTCCCACCTAAATGCTTCGCCAGATACATCGCATCATCAGCGGATTTGACGAACCCCTCCAGATCATAAGTGTCTCTGTATTCGGATAATCCAATGCTGACCGTGATGTTTTGAAATTCAGCCTGTTCGATGGAAGATCGGATACGTTCCGCAATGGCCAGGGCTTGATCCAAAGAGGCACCGATGAGAAGGACAGAAAATTCATCTCCTCCGTAACGGTAACCAGAGTCCACATTAAATCGAATACAATGTTTGACGATTTCGCCGATTCTTTTTAAAACCTTATCCCCTTCCAAATGACCATTGAGGTCATTATATCTTTTGAAATTGTCGAGGTCGAACATCAAAAGGGAAAGGGAGGTTTTTTGACGTTTCGAACGAGTCAACTCGCCTTCTAAGGTCTTGAAGAAATGGCGGTGGTTGTGAAGGCCGGTTAAATCATCGGTGATCGAAAGCCTTCTCACCTCCTCCTCTAATTTTTCTTTCTCCATCAGGGTCTTATACTTTTCCAGACCTTGGTTGACGATGTGAATCAAATGCTCATTCTCGAAAGGTTTCTTGACGAAGTCGGAAGCGCCTTCTTTGAGGGCCTGGATGGCATTATCCACTGTCGCAAAGGCGGTCAGCATGATGACGCATTGGATAGGATTCATCGTTCGTATTCTCCTCAAGGCTTCCGTGCCACTGATTCCTGGAAGGTTGATATCCATTAAGACCACCTCGGGTTTTTCCTGCTCCACCTTCTTCACCCCTTCTTCACCGCTAGAGGCAATCGTGACATCGTATCCCTCATAATGGAGAAGTCTCTGGATGATTTCCAAGGTATCCGGTGCATCATCAACGATGAGAACCTTTCCCTTTACTTCTCTAAGAACGGTTGATTCTTCCATCTTCATTCTCCACAGAAAGGGGGAGGGTAAAATGAAAGGTAGAACCCTTTCCCAATTCAGAAGTTGCCCAGATCTTTCCACCATGTTCTTCGATCAATCGCTTGGCAATGGCAAGCCCCAAACCTGCCCCACCATATTTGCTGCCCTCGACTTGGTAAAATTCATCGAAAATCATTTGAAGTTTATCTTTCGGGATGCCCATCCCGGTATCTCTAATCTCGAGAAGAATCGATTGATCGTTCGGCTTGGCAATGATCGAAACCTGGCCTCCATCACCTGTAAATTTGAAAGCATTGGAAAGGAGGTTAATGAAAATATCGTGTAGCGCATTTTTATCGGCATAAAGTTGAAGGTCTTGCGGAATGTCAATCTGAACCGAGAGGGTTTTATCCACAGGGGTTACCTCATTGATATACCCTCCTATGAGCTCGGAGAGTTGGATTGGTTCTCGGTTGAAGAGGAGACGGTCAGATTTAATCCGACTCAGATCTAACATTTGGTCCATTCTCATCTGTATGCGATTTGTATTTCTCTGGATTGTGAGAAGATAGGTTTTCAGGTAATCGGGGACTTTCTCCTCTTTTTCGGAAAGGATAAAGTCAATATTGGCCTTAACAGCCGTGAGGGGTGTTTTCAATTCATGGGAGGCGATCCCGATGAATTTCATTTTAGTCTCGTCCATTTCCTTTAACTCACGGTTGACCATTTCTAATTCCTTCTTGGCAATTTGGAGCTCTTCAAGCATCTTCAAAGTGGAGGTCCTCGCCTGGTTCAGTTCCGCAATGTTCTCCTCCAACTGGTGAGTTCTTTCTTCGACTTTTCTTTCAAGATTATTCCTCGATTCTTTCAACTGAAGGGTCATTTGGTTAAAGGCCTTGGCTAAGTCTCCAATCTCGTCTTTGGACCGAATATCAACAGTCTGAGCCAATTCTCCCATGGCCACCATCTCCGTCGCCTCCGCTAACTTTTCGATCGGCCGGAGGAGAATCCGAGTCAGGATGAGCGTGAATAAAATGCCCATTCCGATCACCCCTAATGTGACAAGGAGAATATCTCTTTTTAATCCATTGATCTGGCTATCCATTTTAAGGAGAGAAAGGCCAATTTGGAGGGTTCCGATCATTTGACCCTCTTTGGAGTGGATCGTTTGAGTAACTTGATAGGTCAATTGAGGATTGGGGAGCCTTCTTTTTTTCACCGCATGGGCCAACCTCTCACCCGCATGACCATAAAGCGAGCATAAAACGACATCTTCATTCTCAACGATTCTATCAGCGACATTTTGTAGGAAGGATTGATCAGAGAGACTCATTCCATGCTCGATGAGAAGACTATAGGAATTGGCCATGGATCGTCCATAGATCTCCCAATGGTTTCGAAATAGAGTCATTTCCCTCGCCACAGAGAAATATCCAAATGCCACCGCACTCATCAAGACCAAAATAAACATGGCAATGATGAATTTGAAGGTTAGACTGATTCGAAAATGAAAAAAGGATTTAGAAAATATCTTCATGCTCAATGGGTGATATTCTTAGCGAGTCAAACGGATGATCGTGAATGAATCGAATATCTTTTGTTTATCGTTTATAGGAATCGTATCCGTAATATCCAGTTGATTAAATCGGTTCATAGACGCAATAGGGTTCTTCAGCCATGACCTCTCCGGAAAGTTCATAGGCTCGTGCCCGACAACCTCCGCAGACCTTTCTGAACTCGCACCTTCCGCATTTTCCCTGGTAACCATCGGTATTGCGAAGATTTTGGAAGACGTCAGATTTCACCCAGATCTCCCTGAAATGTTTTTCCCTGACATTTCCACCATTCAACTCTAAATAGCCACAAGGCTGAACTTGGCCGACATGAGAGATGAAGCAGAAGGAGATACCCCCGAGACATCCACGGGTCATGGCATCCAATCCATGTATTTTAGGAGTGACCTTTTTTCCTTCTTTTTTTGCCCGCTGTCGTAGAATGCGGTAATAGTGGGGGGCACAAGTGGCCTTGAGTTGGAGAGGAACTTTATCGATCTGATCGTAAAACCAGTGGAGGGTCTTTTCATAATCCTGAGCAGATATTTCCTGATCTTTTAACTCCTTTCCCCTTCCTGTTGGAACCAAAAGAAAGAAATGGAGAGCGACTGCCCCCAGATCAACCGCCAGACGGAGGATCTCCGGGATCCGTTGGAGATTGACCTGCGTAATGGTGGTATTGATCTGAAATTCGATGCCCCCCTTCTTGGCCATCTCGATTCCCCGAAGGGAGCCCACAAAAGAACCTTTCACTTTTCGAAAGGCATCGTGTGTTTCAGCCGTGGGGCCATCAATGCTGATACTGATCCTCTGAATCCCAGATGTCTTCATTTTTTGGATAATTTCTTCATTGAATAATGTTCCATTGGTCGCCATCACCATCCGGAACCCTTTTGTTGTTCCATAGGATGCCAGTTCGAAAATATCCGGTCGGAGCAAAGGTTCTCCCCCTGTTAGGATGATAACGGGTTTGCTGAAGGAGGCAATTTCATCCATCACCCTGAAGACCTCCTGAGTTGAGAGTTCTCCTTCGTATGGTCCATACTCCGCAGAAGCACGACAGTGAACACAGGCAAGGTTGCAGCTTCGAGTCAACTCCCATGCGATCATCCTTAATGGATGACTCGTGAGGCGTGCCTGCACGCCGGAGTGCTTATTTTCCGAAGAGGAAGGCGTTCCGGCACGCAGGCGTGAGGCGTGAGGCGTAAATTGTGAAGCTTGAGTTGTATTGATTGAATTGTGGCTCTTAACTTTTAACTCATCACTCATCACTCTTCACTCATAACTTCCTGGCTGCTTCTTTGGCAAAGTAAGTGAGGATCAGATCAGCCCCTGCTCTTTTAATGGAGGTCAGCGATTCCATCATCACCTGTTCCCCGTCCACCCAGCCCAGTTGCGAAGCAGCCTTGACCAAAGCAAATTCGCCACTGACATTATAAGCCGCCACGGGTATGTTAAAGGTTTGCTTCACCCGATAGATGATATCTAAATAGGGAAGGGCGGGTTTGACCATGACGATATCCGCACCTTCTTCCAGGTCAAGTCGAACTTCTCTCAAAGCCTCATCCCCATTGGATGGATCCATTTGGTAGGATTTTCGGTCACCGAACTGGGGTTTCGATTCTGCGGCGACCCGGAAAGGCCCGTAAAAGCTGGAGGCATATTTTGCTGAATAGGCCATGATGGGAATGTCTTCAAATTGATTTTCATCAAGGATCTTTCGGATAGCCCCCACCCTTCCATCCATCATATCCGACGGCGCAACGATATCAACTCCTGCCCTGGCGTGTGAGAGGGCTTGACGGGCGAGAAGATCAAGGGTTTCGTCATTCAAAATTCTCCCTCCCTCTACGACACCACAGTGCCCATGACTGGTATATTCACAAAGACAGACATCGGTGATAACAAGAATGCCTTCCACCTTTTCTCTAATCCGCCTTATCGCTTTCTGGATGATCCCATCCTCTGCATAGGCCTCTGATCCCAGTTCGTCTTTCTTTTCTGGAATACCAAAAAGGATGACTCCCAAAATCCCCAAGGATTTTGCCTCCTTCACCTCTTTGACCAAGAGATCAATAGAAAACTGAAAATGCCCAGGCATGGAAGAGATGGGCTGTTTCATTCCTTTCCCAGGGCGGACGAAAAGAGGAAGGATCAGGTCATCCGCCCTGAGGTGTGTTTCTCGAATCATTTTTCGAAATATTTCATCTTTTCTCAATCTTCTCGGTCTGTATTGGGGGAACTTCATTTGACCTCCTTTACCCCGTATAATCCCGAAAGCCACAGTCTTCAGACTGGGAATGAAGGCAATTTCAAATCTAAAGATAAAGAAAAGCCCAGTCCTTTAGGGCGGGGATATACGGGGTTTAAATATTGCTCATTGATGGATCTTAAATATCCTACCATTCATGCCCTTTAAAAGAGAAATCTCTTTTATCTTTCCTTATTTTTTACAATATTTTAAGGTAATTGTCTATAAATGAAGTGAAGGAAAATGTTTTCAAACCATCCGGTATCCTATATAATTCTATTGAGGAATCGCCATGATCCTTCAAGGGAAAATACCAGAAACACGATCTCCGGTAAACATCATTGTTGAAAATGGGAAGATCACCCGGATTGAACCGTGTCAAAAAGGTTCTTCCTGTGACTTTGGTGGAGCGGACCTGTACCTCTGCTCAGGTTTTTTCGACCCTCAAGTGAATGGGTTTGCCGGTGTGGATTTCAATCATCCTCTTCTTACTCCTGAAAGACTTCATCAGGCAGGCCGCTCCTTGGCTTCCACGGGCGTCACTCGTTTTCTTCCTACACTCATCACCTCCTCCCATGACAGGATGGTTCACCAGTTAAAAATTATTGCGGAAGGTTTAAGGAACGACCCTCTTCTCCAGAAGATGTGTCTCGGGATCCATCTCGAAGGGCCCTATATTTCTCATGAGGATGGTCCCAGAGGGGTTCATCCTCGTGAATTTGTCCGGCTCCCTCGGTGGGAAGAATTGGAGAAGTTTCAAGAGGCATGCGAAGACCGGATCAAGTGTATCACTTTAGCGCCGGAGGTGGAAGGAGCGATTCCTTTCATCGAGAAAGCAGTGGCATATGGAATAGTGATTGGAATCGGACACACCCATGCCTCTGAAAAGATCATTGAGGAAGCAGTCCAGGCTGGGGCTCGCCTTTCCTGTCATTTAGGGAATGCCCCTTCAGCTATTTCTTCCCGATATCAGAACCTCATCCAAAAACAGTTGGCCATGGATCAACTGATGGCCAGTATGATTATGGATGGGGTTCATTTACCTCCGAATGTGGCGAAGGATTATATTGAAGCAAAGGGAGTTGATCATATCATCCTTATCACCGATAGCGTGGCTGGAGCAGGAGCGTTCCCGGGGAGATACACATTGGGAGAGTTAGAAGTAGAGGTGGGTCTTGATCGGACCGCTCGGTTAGTTGGAAATTCTCGTCTGGCAGGTTCCACCCTGACGATGGATCGCGCCATTACCAATGTCATCCGGTTTGCAGGGATTGATCTGACTTCAGCAATTCAAATGGCAACGAAAAATGCTCAAAAACTATTCCCAGAATTGAGAAGAGAAATACTTCCAGGGAGATCTGCTGATTTAGTCCTGTTTGAATACCAGGATGAACTGATCGTCAAATCCACCTGGGTGGATGAAGTGTGATAAAATACCAATTCACTGTCACTCCCGCGAAAGCGGGAGTCCAGAAAGATATGAAAAAACTGGATTCCTGCTTCCGCAGGAAAGACACCCTAATGATAGGAAGACTTTTTCAGCAGTTCTTAGAAATGTGATAAAATGACTTAGGAAAAGGAGGGGGGTCCATGAAATCGAATCGTTGGTTATTTGTCCTTTGCTTAGGGTTTTTTGTACTGGGTTGTGCTAAGGCAGGAACACATTCTCTCTCTCTTCGGTATCAACCCGCAAAAGAATTTTCATCTCTTCAGACAAAGGTGGGTTCCACCCTGGGCCTGGCGCCGTTTAAAGATGAGAGGCCAGATACTTACTATATTGGTCTTCACACCAACCTCCAAGGAGATTCCATTTATTTTAAGAGCCACCCCTTTCCATTGGATAGGGCGATCCAGGAGTCTTTATCGGATGTTCTTTCCCGTTATGGGGTGAAAACCATTTCCATTTCCAATTGGGATGGGAAACCTGAATCTCTGAAGCCCCTGGAGACCGATTCTGTGCTGATGATCGAGATCAAAAAATTCTGGACGGACGGGAAGTCATCCTCATTTAAAACCACTGTGAAAGCTACGGTTCAATTGGTTATTCATTTAGGGGTGAAGAAGGAAGCAAAGGTTTTTACACGAAATGTGGAGGTGGAAAAGGAGATGACCGTTGCCAGGTCGACACCTGAAAAGGTAGAAGCCATGATCAACCAAACCTTGACCGATGTCTTCGATACCTTCTTTTCCAATCCCTATTAATCATTTTATCCAAATTTACCTGGAAGGAGGGAAACCGATGCAATTCCTTTACTGGTTGATTTTCCTAATAGCCATTGGTATCGCTATTTTCGCTGTACAAAATTCAAGTGCTCCATCGGTCATCATAAAATTCCTTATATGGAAATTTGAAACTTCTCTCGTCTATACCATCTTGGGATCAATCGTCTTAGGGATTCTTTTAACTCTTCTTTTTTGGATCTCAAGAGCCTTACGGGGGTCGTTTCGGCCGAAAATGACAGATCAAAAAATTCCTTCAACCTATAGTGAACGACATAAATAAATTGACATTAACCATGTGTCATTGCGAACGCCTGCCTGCCGGCAGGCAGGAAGTGAAGCAATCTCAATGGATTTCCACGCCTGCGTGCCGTAACGCCACTTCGGCGTGCAGGCACGTCGCTTCCCTCCTTGCAATGACTACTTTTCAGGGTCGTTCACTATAAAAACGCTCTTCAAGCCGCTTTGTTCACCCGTGTATTCTGGGAGGTAGCCAAACAACTGTTTGGATGGTATATCCTTCACCTGGGAAAGTTTTCTATGGTTTATGGATCTTTAAGCGTTATGGCGATTTTCTTTCTTTGGATATACTATTCCTCGGTCATCCTCATCTTGGGAGGGGAGGTCACTTTTTTAATAGAAAAGAGAAAGGCCCATAGAGGAAGATCGGCTCTCCAGCCGTAGCAAGAGTTTAAGGCCGTTGAGGTGAGGTCTTCATTTTGCAAAAACACTGAACAATTTATCGAGGCCTGACTTTTCGAGTTTTGATACCATTTCTAATTCCCCGGCATCTAACCACACTCCTTCACAACCTGAGCACTTATCTACTTTAATCGCTTTATAATCAATTTCGATCAGTTCCATACCACACTTTGGGCACTTCATCTGATGAAGCTCTTTAAGCTTTTTCTTCTCTGCTTCTGCGAGTTTCTTCTGTTTTTCTTCTTCCTCTTTCTTCTTTTTCTCAAACTCCATTCTCGCAAAATATTCTTCTTCTTTTTCACTGGGTTTCCATACCATTGGAATGACCTCCTCTTGATTTTGTCAAATTATACCCACAAAAATGAGTTTTGCCAATATGAGTTAGGTCAATAAATTGATAGACAGAGTAAAAACTTTAGGATAATATTTTACAACGATATGGGACCTGATCCTCCAAGAGACTTTTTGTTCCAAAAAGGGAGAAGAGAATAAGTGGTTCAAGAAAAAAGACGGAAGACGAAGATCGTCTGTACCATTGGTCCGGCAAGCGAATCGCCTCAGATCCTCGAAGCCTTGATTCAGGCCGGGATGAATGTGGCGCGACTTAACTTTTCCCATGGGACTCACGAAGAGCATTTGAAGAAGATCAAAACCATTCGGCAAATCTCTGAGCGATTGAAACAGCCCGTTGCCATCCTTCAGGATCTCGGTGGCCCTAAAATTCGGATTGGCATGATGAAAGAAGGTGGAGGTGAGTTAAAAAGAGGGAAGGAATTTTGTCTCACCAATCTGGTGCTCATCGGTGATGAGACCAAGGCAACCGTCACCTATTCTGCTCTTCCCGGAGAGGTAAAACCAGAGGATAGAATTCTTCTTGCGGATGGAACCATTGAACTTAAAGTCTTAGAAAGTGACGGGAAGAATATTCGATGCCAGGTGATCGTAGGGGGAATTTTGACTTCTCATAAAGGGATGAACTTTCCGACCCGAACCCCTCTGGCCTCAGCCTTTACAGAGAAGGATCATAAAGATCTTCTATTTGGCATTCAGCATGGAGTGGATTTGGTCAGTCTCTCCTATATCCAAAGGGCCGATGACATCGAAGGAGTAAAAAGAATTTTGGAGAAGGAGTCAGCCGATATTCCGGTCATTGCTAAAATTGAAAGAAAAGAGGCTTTAGAAAATATCGATGAAATTATTTCAGCCTCAGATGGCGTGATGGTGGCCCGAGGTGATTTAGGTTTGGAGACCCCGATTGAAAAAATTCCAAATGTTCAGAAGAAACTGATTCGGAAGACTAACGCCTCAGGGAAACCCGTGATCACGGCCACCCAGATGCTCCGCTCCATGGTGGACCATACCCAACCCACTCGGGCAGAGGTCACAGATGTGGTCAATGCCATCTATGACGGGACGGATGCGGTCATGCTTTCGGAGGAGACAGCCAGTGGCCAATTTCCTGTCGAAGCTTTCCAGATGATGGCGAAGATTGCTCAGTCAGCAGAAGAAGAATTTCCTCACCCTTTATTTCTACGAAGGGAAACAGACGAAGGGATGAATCTCCAAAAGGCGATCACCTACGCTGCCTCGTTGCTGGCTGACAATGTGGGAGCGAAGGTGATCACTACGCCGACTGAATCGGGAAGCACTGCACGCTGGGTGTCGAAACTTCGACCTCGTCAACCCATCCTCGCTTTGAGCCAGCATCTTTCAACCGTCAGAAGACTCAATCTCTGCTGGGGAGTCTATCCAGTTCTGATCTCCGGCTGGAAAGACACAGATGATATGTTAGAGAGGTCGAAAAGGATGCCAAAAGAATTGGGAATGGCTACTCAAGGAGATAAGATCGTCATCATCGCCGGAGTTCCCATCAGCATTCCCGGGACCACTAACCTCATCAAAGTGGAAATGGTGGAGTAAAAACCTATGAGGGTAAAATTATGGATGACCCCGCCCACCAACTTGAAGAGATGAGTTTTCCAATGGAAATCGACCTTTCAAAGAGCGTACGGGGGGTGGTTGTTTCTTGGATTACTTCGTTAATCGTGATGGTTTCTCTTGTTCCAAGAGTACCCGCTTGTACTTTATGGTCTGCCGCAGGGGAGAGTGTCGTTGGCGGTGGAACACTTATCGCTAAAAACAGGGACTGGGTGCCCGATCACCAGCAACGACTCGAACTTAGTTCAACACGTGACCCAGGTTACCGCACCCTGGGGCTGGTGGCTTATGGAAACGACAGCCCTGGATTGAAGGCCGGTGTGAATTCGAAAGGGTTCGTTGTCGTCTCAGCCTCGCCACCGTCCTATCTGGAGAAAGATAAAAGCTTAAAGCGAGTTTCTGGGATTTGTCGAAAACTTCTTGCAGACTGCAAAACCGTAAAAGAAGCCCTGTCACGCCACCCATGGTTTGATAAACCACAGTTTCTTATGTTGGCCGATAGCAACGAAATCGCAATCATGGAAATAGGGCTTGACGGGATGTTCCGCATGCAGTCAACAAAATCAGGGGTATTGTCCAGCACGAATCATTACATCCATCCTGACCTTGTCAATTTGAACCGGGACAAACCGGGGGTGAGCAGCGTTAAGAGGCTCGGAACAATACAACGGTTTTTGGTGAGCAAAGAAATCTTCGAACTTGATGACTTCATCCAAATCAGCACTTCCACCGATGCCGGCCCAGACAATTCGCTTTGGCGTACCGGTAGCAGACCACCTTCCACCCGGACACTTGCCACCTGGATCGTCCATCAAGTGCCCTCAGGCGAAGCTCTGCTCTATTTGAAGATGGCCAATCCGGGTAAGGAGATGAAGGAATATCGATTCAAGTTAGGAGATGTGTTTAAGGGGACAGTGAATGTATCGGGAATGGAGTGAGGGTTATTGATTCTTCAGACTGTCAAACCAAGCCAAATTCTCTTTAATCATGTCGGGGATGGGTAAATGGTAAGGACAGCGTGGCAGGCATTCTCCGCATTCCGAGCAGTTTCGGGCCTTCTCGATTAAATCCTTCATCCACCCAATCTCATCAGCATTGGGACCAAATCGCTTAATGATAGACTTTAACCCGACTGCAAACTGAATAGGGATCTTTTCCGTGCATGGCTGACAGTAGTCGCAGCGTCTACAGAATTGACGGTCAAATTCCTTCTTGATGGTTTCGATTCGCTCTTTGTCTTGCTCTGTTAGGGAGTAACCTTCCCTAAAGATCTTCCAATTCTCGCGGGCCTTTTCCAATGTCTCTGATCCTGGGATGGGCACGATGTTCGCCGTTGAGAGGACAAACCTCAAGGCTGGGCCAGCCTCTTCAATCACCCCGCCTGAAAAAGGCTTCATCGCCAATACCCCGATATCTTTTTCCTTAGCCATAGGGAACACTTTTTGGGCTGCATCGGGTTCTAAAAAACTATAGCAAGCCATGATGACTTCAATCTGTCCCTCCATGACCGCCCTCTCCAATACATTGAGGTTATGGCTTGTAATGCCGATATGATCGATCAATCCTTCGTCCCGTGCCCGTTTTAACCCTTCATAGGCTCCTCCGGGAGCCATGACCTTCTCATAATCCTCGAAGTTAGAAACACCGTGCAGATGGTAAATATTGATTTTTTTTACCTTCATCTGTTTGAGGCTTTCCTGCACTTCGTTATAAATCTTTGCGGATCTGACGAGAGATTTTGTTGAAAGGATGACGGGTCTATCTATTTTTTGGAGTACCAATCCAATCCGGTGCTCGCTGTTCGTGTAAGCACGGGCTGTATCCAGGAGGTCTACTCCCATCTCAATTACACCTTGTATGACAGAAACCGCTTCGCGTTCATCAACCCGTTGAATCGGAATCCCACCCCATCCTAGTTTTGTCACGATTAGATTTGTTTTGCCCAGCCTGACTTTCTCCATCTGCACTCCTAACATCAAATATAATACAAATCACTCAGCATTTCTATTAGTTTTAAGAGTTGGAAACAACACCAGAGATTCATCCCTGATTCGAAGCCTTATAAACCTTGTCTTCATTGCATAAATGTCAGTTTGACAATTAAAAAGTTAATTGAGCGGAATTGGTGAATCATTCGGATAGAATGGATAAAGTAACAGGGAGAGAAAAAAAATTTATTTTTTAGTATCAATTTAGCGGGTTGAAATAAACCTTTTAAAATCCCTCCCCACCTCCCTTTGCCTGCTTTCGGCAGGGAAAAGATACCAAAGGGAGGAGAAATGTTTCCCCCTTTTGACAAAGGGGGATTCACCCTGTTAGATAAATTTTTTTCACTTTCAATAATTGGAAATTGACCTGCTATCTAACAGGGTGAAGGGGGATTAGATAACCTTTTTCAAAGAGCTAAAATGATACACTTTTTAAAATTCTTTTAGTGGTCTGTAAACTGGATTAGGTTGAGGAATTCTCTTTGTATTTTTATCTATCGTCATCTTAATAAAGAAGATGTCATCGGAATCCACATTTTCACCTAAAATCTTTTTCCCCCAATTTATGACAGATTCCTGGGTTATTCTTATAGGGTTCTTTCTTCTCTCCGGAAGTTTCCCGATGAGTTGGTATCCCTTTATCGGATCACGCCAGTAAAATTCATAAGCTACCATATCCAACGTCCCCCCTTTGGAAATCACCTATTGATTTATTTTCTGAACTTCTCCAACCGTCCTGCAATCATCAATTGATCATATTGAATTTTTTAACAGAAGGGATAGCAGGACCCTCCACCTTCTTTTTTCCTCTTGATCTCCTTGCCCTTTCCCTTCATCAACTCCCAAAACTCCTTGTTGGTTAATATCCCTTTCTCCAAAAAGACGATGGCATCCGTCCCCAAGTTCATCTCATCTGGAACAACGAAGATCATTTGTTTATCTTTTACCAAATGGCCAAAAGTCAATTTTGCCCATCTCAACCCAGATTCAATTCGGTTTCTTCCCCTCAGGTCTTTCCTTCTCTCTATCAACACACCCACCAGTTCCCCTTTTTTAAGGTCATAGTTCTTGTAAAAAACTTTATACACAACCTTCTCGCCCACCCGACTCATGATGATACATCCTCCTAAATTCAATTCATTTGTTAAGGAGCAAAACTCGTACCGAATAACCTCAATTCCTCCCTTCGTTTCAATTGTTGAAAACAGATGATCATTCATGACAATTCAAATAAAATTTTTCTCAATTTCTAATATACTGTTTACGATTAATGAAAGGTAAGAGTGGAAGGAATTTACACAAAAGTCCCGACCTCTTTCTCCTTAATGGCGAAAAGTTTTCCCATTCTTCATTAGTTTAAAGTCCCGAGGAACTATTTCTCCTAATTTCCGATAAAGACTTTATCCCGTTAGAGGTCTTTAAGGAGGGAGCACAGGGTTTAATGCCCCCATATGAGCCTTCCCGTGAGAAGGCCGAAGGTCTTCTCACAGGATTAACTACAATCCTACAATTGGCTCAAAAGATGGTTACAATTCTATTCAATAGTGGTAAAAAGTTTATCACTTTCGACTAATTAAAAAATGATTTAATTTATTAAAAGTTATTTAATTACAGTTAGTTAAGCTAATCTTATCTACTTGGAACAAAAATTGCTCTATGATTTATTGAGTAATTCAAATCGGGGAATAAACGCTTAAGATTTAATGGAAAAAAATCGTTTTCTTGAACAAGAAAATGGAAAAAATTCTTTTATCTCACTTCTAAAAGGAGGGGCTAAGATATCTGAGTTAAAAGAAAGGGACCCTCTCGATGGACAGAATATCCCTTCTTGGTTCACACTTTTTGCTGAATTATTTTGTAATATCAAAGATACTCTTGAAAAAATAAAATCTATTGCTCGTCATTCACGTGAAAAATTTAGCGATGCAGAGTATGGGGAGTATTTTTATAAAACGATTACAAAAGATATTGCTAAAACTGACTCGGTATTAGATTGTTTCGCTGATTATCTAAAAATCAATTCGCCCATTCCCAAAACGAATACAGTCCATATCATTCTGGAAGAGGTCTTAAAAAATTATGGGAATGTTTTAGAAGAAAAAAAGATTAAAATATTTAAAAAACAATACGAAGAAAATCTTCCCGAAACCAGCGTTCATGATGAACAATTGAAATTCATCCTAAATTCCGTTCTCCAATATGCCATCCACTCCATACCTCCCCATGGGAGCATTGGATTCCTAACAAGATTTTTCGAGGCACAGGAAATCAGGGAAGGGGGGAAGATTCCACTGCAGAGTGATGGGAAATACATCGAGATTCTGATTGCCTTCACGGGTTATGAAAAGGGGAGTGACCCATTAGAAACCGTATTAGTCAACCGACCCCCTCACCGGGAAGGGATGGATGATTTTATATTGCGATTAATAGAAGAAATTATCAAGAAGAACCGAGGCATGATAAAATTTAAAGTCGATGACGAGAAACCCATAACCCTTATCTCTTTAATATTACCAATCGAAAGAAGAAAAATGGTGCATTATCAATCCACCACTGCCTAAAAAATTTGGTTATTTAAAATAAAGGCCTGAGAAGGGCTTGAACTTAAAACGAGGGGAAAATATGGAAGAATTCAAAGAACTTATTTTAAAGCACTTCGAAAAGCTTCTGGTGAGCGTCATCCTCTTAGCCGCGTTTGCCGGAACCTACCTTGTCGATGAAAAATCCATTGTCCTCAACTTTTATTACCTTCCTGTCCTCTTCTCTGCCTATTTTTTAGGACGCCGGATGGGGGTTCTGACTGCTGTTTTCTCTATCTTGGCGGTACTGATCTGTGTCCTCGTTTTCCCCAAAAAATTCTTTATGGATAAAATGTTTTTGGAAAATGTTACACAGCTTTTATCTTGGGGTGGATTTCTCATTCTCGCAAGTGTCGCCGTCGGGACGTTATACGAGAAACACGAGCGCCAGCTTCAAGAACTGAGAAGTGCTTATATTGGCATCCTTGAGGTTCTTTCAAAATATCTTGAATCGACAGATCGTTACACCAAAGGCCATTCCGTAAGAGTCTCGGAATTGGCCATGGAGGTCGCCATTGCCATGGAATTACCTCGGGCAGAGGTGGAAACGATTCGGGTGGCGGGGCTATTACATGACATCGGAAAGATCGAAGTCAGCGGCGAAATTCTCCTGAAGGCGGCGGAGCTGAGTACGGAGGAAAAGGAGTTGATGGATTTGCACACCGTGAAAGGGGCATACATCCTCTCCGCGGTGGGGTCCGTGCTAAAGGAGGTGGTCCCTATCGTTGTCGCTCACCACAAGTATTTCGTTGACACATTAGACTTGCAAGATGAGGAGAAACTGAAGACACCCTTAGGGGCTCGTATTGTTGCCGTAGCGGATGCTTTTGATGCCATGACGACCGATCGTCCCTACCGTAAGGGTATGCCTCCTTGGGAAGCATTGAACGAACTCATATCTAAAGCCGGGAAACAGTTCGATCCTAAAGTGGTCGAAGCCTTCAAACGGATCAGTCAGCGAAAAGCTGGAGAAAATATAAATTTTGTCAAAGGTTTACCCCGTATAATCCCGAAAGCCCCAGTCTTCAGAATAGGGATGAAAGCAATTTCAAATCTAAGGATAAAGAAAAACCCCGTCCTTTAGGGCGGGGTTTTACGGGATGTACAGGGTTTACTTAGGCAACAGACCTAATTAACCCTAACCTTGCCAATCGAGGGGCTGAAAGTGATCTGTTTTTCGGTTCCTTTGGGATTCTGTAATGTGATTATTCCGCCAGAAGGCATAGAAGAATTAGGATCAAATTGTGCAAAAGGTTTAAGCAAGGTGCCATCGACAGGAAACGTATTGTTGTTAAATTGCACTCCACTCGGAAGGTTAACGGGACTCCCTTCAGGAATTAATCCACCTGACGATCGATAAAGCTGGCATGAATTTGCATCGAAAGCCACCCCGTAAGGCATATTGGTCGAAACCGCTTTCATTTGGGCAAATCTAAGTGTTGAGACAACATCTCTGGCCCCGCTTCTCAGGCGGTAATTCGGCAGCCACGCACCAATACTGGGAACCAATAATACGGCCCCGATGGCAATAATTACCATCACAACAATTAACTCAATTAATGTGACTCCTTTGTGATTAATCATTATTCGTCGACCTCGTCTCATTGAAGAAGGGATAGAGATGTTTTTCTTTCTTGTCAATATACTTTGGAAGAATGTAGATTTTTTCTGCCATCATCCTTTTTCCGGCACTGTCCTTCACCCCTTGGATATAGACCCAAGTTTTGGCCCTTAAGTTGTCAACCGTCACTGGGAGAACCCTTGTCATTATAAAACTTTGTATTCTGGTACCAGATAAAAGTGCTCTCGTTGACGATCATCACCTTTTTTTGTAAATCTACATTCATGATCAGGCCTTGGATCTTAAATTGCATCTTGCCCTTGGGTAAAAGCCAAAGGCGAGAAGATGAACATCAAGACGACTCGTGAACATGACGAATCGATAAACGTTTGTATTTCTCACAATTTCTCCCTCCTTAAATAAGACAATTTTCCAATATTTTTGTTCATTTTGATCCCCCGAGATAGGAGGCTGGTTTACACCTCCGCCGACGCCAATATACGCGATGGCTTTCCCTCCAATAAACGTAATGACAACACCAGATGGAATGGCCGTCCCGATAGTTTGAGACTGATCAGTCTTGGAAATAACAGTTCCGCCTACATCATTCGTAAGGTCCAGATTATACACTGCGTTTCCCGTGTTGTACTCTAAGATGTAAACTCTGGCTGTCCCTTCACCTACATAACAGGGGTCACCACTTGCTCCTTCAGAGGTTGGAGAGAAAGTTGTATAGTAAGCGATCTTGTTAAAGACCACTGGAGGTGAAAGAGATTTCTCTCCGGTATTTGAGTCAAGTTTAATAAACCATCCGTTTCCCGGTTCTCAACTGTTCTAAAATGGCATCCTTATCCTCTTGAGATGTACTCGGATCCTGCAATAAATCCTGAGTGACGTCCACCAGCAGGTCACTTACCTGTTCTGTTAAGGCTGTGGAAGGGTTCCTGTCCTTGACGGCATAGAGCCGGTTAATGACGGTGGGCTCCTTGGGATGCTCTCGGTCCCCTGTGCCAAAGAACAACATTTCATATCGACTCGTATCCTTTTCAAGCGTGACGTCAGGAGGGTAGAAGATCTTCCGTCCGGTCGTTCCATCCCTTCCTGGGTTGGAGTTGAAAATGATCTTTCCAGTCCAACTCGCCGTACTGGAATTCCCAATGTCGAACCGCCACATTCGTCCCCCCATATCACCCACATAGAGTCGATCGATCTTTCCATTCCCATCTGTGTCGACTTTGGCGATATCGCTCGGGATCGAATACGTCATGTTTGAATATCCAGTGTCTGAAGCAGAAAACCTTTTGATGAGAGATCCATTAAATATGTCTACAATGTAGATGGCTCTGCCTTTGGTGTCGGCCCCGGGGGTATCGTTGTCCTGATTTTCATCATATCCTCCCCCGATAAAGGCTACATATTTATCCTCTGCTCCAATGGTGACCTTCCCGATGTTCGGGGTGGACCAGGTTTGTCCCAATTCGGAAAACCCGGCTGTCGCCGGATTGATCTTCCAAATATATTGAGGGACGAGTGGATTGGTGACATCAAGCGCGTAATAATGATTTCCCCCTCTCCTTTCACTCAAGAAAAGGATCGCTTGGTATATCGAACCATCTACATTAAAAGAAATATACACCCTTGGAGAGCCATCCACAAAAGATTCCAGGACATCTTGATGCAGGGCTTGAAGTTTGTTCAGAAGATCAGGAGGGATAAAAGCCCAGAGTTCTTCTCCAGTCTCATCGTCAAAGGCATGGAGCATCCCATCATTTGAACCTGCAAAGATAACGGATTGCGATGTATAATGGATCACCTGAGGTCTTGAGTGAATGAAGGCCCCTAATATCCAATCCAGTTTTTCAGTGGTGTTTCCATTCCCATTATCATCATAGACGTCGTACCCTAAAACGAACTGGACGAGGTTATTTCTTCCTGTAGTGTCCCCTGATGAGAGCCCCAACATCGTGGGTGTGATATTGGTTGTGTTAAAGGTGTTGGAAGAGTGGGTTAAATTGGTATTCGACCCCAAATAAGTATAAATTTTTCGAGGATTGGTGGAGAAGTCTCGATTCATTAAAATATCGCCTACCCCTCCCTTCTCCACATCGCTTCCATCCATTCGTTTTTCAGGGAAAGGACTCGGCCAATAAGAATAAGCCGTGGGCAGAATTTGACCACGATCATCCAAGGCCGGCACGCTGTTGATATCGATGATTTGCCCAATGTTACTTCCTGATTGAACCACCCCAAACTTCTTGATGTTCCCATTCCACATCCTATCCTTTTTGGGTTGGAATAACGCTAAATAAATCTTATCTCCAGCAGTTGTCCTTTCCATTCGGCTGACCGGGACAATGGGAGCCACAAAAGAAGATGTCTTCTCCAAGATTTCGCCAATGATGTTCTGGAAAGCATCGGCTAACTCCTGGGCATTTTCCGTATAGAAATATCTTCCATGCCCATGAGCGGCTGCCCGATCGAGAAGATTGTGTTGTGATTGGATGTTAAATCCAATGGTGTAGGTGGTAATATTCTGCTGACCGGTCAGATCAGTCCGGAGGTCCGAGTCATAAAGATATTTGGCTACATCATCCAGATAATCCGTCCCTAACATATCCTCGCCATCTACAATGTAGTGGACTTCGTGAGCCCCTCCAGGTTCTCTTCCATCACCATCCCTGTCACCAATGACCGTCTGTAAGATCGAAGCTTCGCTCGGGTTTCCTCTTTTCCCCTGGTCCCGGGTTGAGTCCCCATCTGTAATAAGAACGATGTAATTCCTCTGACAATAATATTGGATGGGACTAATATAAGTGACCCCGGAATTGAAACGACTTGCGCCTCCTTTAAAATAAAGCCCTCCCTCATAGAGTGTTTCGGCTAAGGGAGTCCATGTTTCGGCGGCAATCGAGTTGACGTCAGTAATTAATTGAGTTCGATTCGAATCCGTTAAACTCTTAATTGTGCTGTGGATTCGGCCTCCATGGGAGTTGGAGTCGCTCGGCCCCCCCTCTGAGGAGGTGTCAGTAACTGCTCGGTTGAAGACCATTAGGCCAATTCTCACTCCATTGATCGTGTTTAAAAAATCAGTGATCACCCCCTTGGCAATGCTCAACTTTGTCTCAAACTGGTCTCCTCCAGAGGCGATGTAGTTCCTGTAATTTCCAGTCCGCAGTGTGCGGTTGGAGGATGTACAACTGGCACTTGTATTCCCCTCATAGTGCCCATAGTTGGTTAAAGCGGTTCGAGCCGTTGAGCAAGCGACAAGAGAGATATCGGTGGCGAACAGACTCCATCCCCCGCCGCTCCTTCGATAGTAGACAGTATTGCGATTGGTAATAGGAACCACCGATGGGTCATAGGTGATCGAATTGTCATAATAACGGGTCTGCACTTCATCATTCATGCTGCCTGAATTATCAAAAATGATCAGGATGTTGGGTTCCACCCCTTCCCCACTTGCCATGTAAAGGTCTGTATCTTTTGCATAGGAAGTGAAGGGGATAAGAAAAAATAAAAATAAAACTAAAATATAGAATACCTTTATTGAATTTTTCATTTAATTAATCCCTCCTTGGGATATTCGGATCGTCAAGTCGGTGCATCAGCCATTTTTCTCTCAATTGAGAGGTTGATCTGGATAGGCCCGACCCTATCTGATCTCTTCCAGTGGAATCAATGATATAGGAATCAGAGATAATCCCAGCCTCTTGCCCATGCCCTCCTATCGCTGGCGAGTGATAAATTGTCACCCGGGGTGGATCATCAAAATTTACACCAGCAGGTAACGAAAGCACAGGTGCTGTAAGTCTTTTGTCAATCGATTCGTTCCGAAGGTCTACTGGAAGCCCGCTTGAGTTAGGTATTAAGGTATAACTCGAGGTGGTAAAATTTGCAGGGGTGGCTAAAGTCGCCTGAATCCCCCCTTCTGCTGCATAGAACGCATCTGTTGTTCCCCTTTTATTCCCTGAAAGTCTGATTTCAAATGTGGAAGTAAAGGTGGAAGCAAGGCCGATCAACGTTAAGACAATCATCATGATCAGGGCGATGACTAAGGCTGCGCCGGATTGGTTTATTAGAGTGTGATCTAATTTCATTGCCATCATCCATTCTCCTTATGAAAAGCGTTTTTCATCTCTTATCACTTCAAATTCCTCAGTTTCACGATGGAATCCAAGGCTCTCGGGTTCAAATTCTTGAAGCGGTCATCTTGTGGATTGACCTGCTCCGGGCCTCCGGTTAAACGCACACGGATGGCAATCACATTTGATAACCCTGCTGGCCCAGTCGGCCAATTCGCCACAACCGCGTCCAGTACTCCATCGCTATTCGCGTCAACACCATAAGTAAATATTGGGACTTGTGGTTCCACTTTCTCCAATAAGGTTTCTTGTGGGCTGGCGACACCAGTAGTTAGATTAGTTAGCTGTCGGGTTAGTTTCCGATTATCAGGATCTGTATCATCTCTCCAGTAGGCCACGCTATGTATTTGATATTGTAAAGTCGTCGAGTCGAAATACTTATAATTGATAGTAATAGAATTATTGCCATTAACGGTATAAGCATCGCGTTGACCCACGGGAGCAAGAGGGTGTGCGAACCTGGGGTCACTATCATTGTCAAATCCAGCCATCCGAAGGTCTCTCAATAAAATTTCCATGCCATTTCTGATATTTTGCTGAACCTCTACGACCTGGTCTTGAACGGTATAAGCCGTTGTCTGGGCAACAAAAAGGTTATAGATTCCACCAATGATGATTCCCCCAATAACGAGCGCCACCAGCAATTCGATAAGAGTAATCCCTTTTTTATTTATTATTGATCTGGCCTTCATATTTTCCTTTCTATGGTATTTTCTTTTTCATTCTCAGGGAGCATCCGGTTTTCGTATTGCCTAAATTATTGGAACAGCCGGATTTCGTATTGCCGAAATTATATTAATCGAACGATTGATCCCGTCGTTCCAAGTCACCGTAATCCTGATTGTCTTTAGAAGTTGGTTTTCATTGTTAGGCCACGGACCACCGGCCGGGATTGGAGATGGATTCGGTAAAATTGTAATATTCCAGGTTCGAGTATAATAATTTAATATGTCCTGGTAGGGTTTTGAGTCAGCTCCTCCAGCTATGTTTACCCAGGGAGTCACTTTCAATTCCTCGAGTCTGTCCTGAGCGAATGTGGCAGCCTCTGTCATACGCCCCCCAAATGAATTGTTTTGAGTTGTCGTCACCATTAAACCTGCAAGCGCCAATAATGAGATAGATAAGATAACTATGGCAATTAGCATTTCAATTAACGAAAACCCTCTTGATTTTATGGAATCATTCATTCCAACAACCTCCACTTAGTGTTTAGTGGATAAATAGGCAAGAATAATGCCAATAGGTTATCAACAATGAATTGTCAGGGGCCAATAAACATCAGTTAAAAATTGTAAATGGTTCTGAGATGTTAGGAAGTAAGAAATTGTAGTTAGGAATTGAAGCGAGTCTTTTATGGAAAGATAGGAGAAGCTAAAAAATTTAGTACAAAAAGTCAGATTTCTTTTATTTTTAGAAAAAACCTTTTAATTTTAAGGAATTAATGGGTATAAAAAAATTGCTTATTAATTAGAGAATTAAAACATTTTTTCAACAAGGATATATGATGGTCTCGTAAAAAGTCCCCAAAGTGGTCGTTGCGAGCGAAGCGAAGCAATCTCGTATTTTGTAAGTGCTTGATTTCATGGGATTGCTTCGTCGCTACGCTTCTCGCAATGACACGCGATCGGACTTTTTACGAATTCATCATACATGGATAAAGTGTTATGGCTATATGGTTGAAGAGAAAATTTTACAGTTTTTTGTGTAATTCTTCTTTGAGTTGGTCAGAAGAAATAAAATGGATTCCGTGCATGCCTAAGGAGATCGCCACTTCGACATATTTTTTAATGTCGTCGATAAAAAGAATCTTTTTGGGTTCGACCGATGCCCACTCGATGGCCTTTTGAAAGATCTCGATGGCAGGTTTCTTAAACCCCACCTCGTAGGATAAAATCCATTGATCAAACATCTTGATGATGGGGAATTTTGAGAGAATATAGTTAAAGTGAAGAGGATCGGTGTTGGAAAGAAGGCCGAGCCTCCATCTTTCCTTTAAAGAGAGAATGATCTGGGAGACCTCCTGATCTTCTACAAAGATGTCGTTCCAGATAGGGAGTGAATTCGTCAAAGGAGATCGAAAGATCAAGGTGTTCTTTTAACAGATTGAAAAAATTCCGGAGGTGAGATTTTCCCAACATCAAAATCGTTGATGATCCCTTCTTGATGGTCGAAGAGATAGGAAAATATTCTTTGGGGATCTTGAAATTCTTTTTTTTGAGTAAATCGAGAAAGTTTTTCTGCAATCTGATAATGGTTGAAAGGAAGAATGACATTGCCCAGATCAAAGAGGATGACTTCAATCAGGCATTTGGCCAATCTCTATCCCTCCGCAACCTCCCTTTCGTAAAGGGAGGAGAAAAATAAATCCCCCTTTTTAAAGGGCGATGAGGGGGATTATGGGAATTTCTGTATCAAAATACTCGGCGATGGCTTGGTCAAGCCAGGAATCGTATATTCTCTTGGGCTGGATCTGGACTTTCATTCCCCATTCCTTTGCTGTCCTGGCCGTCACCGGTCCAATACAAGCAATGGCGATTCCCTTTAACAGTTTTTTAAGATCTTCTTTTTTAAGGAGTTCGGCAAAATGATTGACCGTCGAAGAAGAGGTAAAGGTGATCACATCGATTTTTCCGTCTGTCAGGAGTTGCCTCAATCGCTTCGATCCTCCCTTCGGCTTGACCGTTCGGTAGGCCTCCACCACATCAACCTCTGCCCCCATTTTTCTTAAACCCCTCGGGAGAATATCCCGTGCCTTTTTCGCCCGGGCCAGAAGGATCCGTTTCCCTTTGATAAACATTTTTTCAAATCCATCGAGGATGGCCTCAGCGATAAACTCTTTCGGCATATAGTCAACAGAAATTTTCTTTTCCTTTAATTGATTAGCCGTAGCAGGTCCGATGGCGCACACTTTAATGGAAGAGGGCAGACGATATCTTCCCTTTCTCTTTCAACCTTTGCCAGAAGAAATGAACTCCATTGGCACTGGTGAAGATAATCCAGTCATAAGATTTCAACTGATCGATGGCTTGGTCAAGTTCTTTCCAACGAAGGGGAGGGACGATCTCAATGGTGGGAAATTCAATCACCTCTGCCCCCGTTTTTTTAAGCAGGGTCGCAAATTCACCCGACTGCTCACGGGCACGAGTGATCAAAATTTTTTTTCCAGTAAGGGAGGATTCTCTTATCCTCCCCATTCTCCATTTTCCAAAGGAAGGATCAATTTCTCCCTTTGAAAAGGGGATGTTCTGACGGGGTAGGAGTGCATTCTCAACATTATTCTAAATTTGCAATTTTCAAAATGCAGTGATATCCTGATGGCCGGTCCTGATCTCTGATAAACTTCATCGAGAATCTCTTTTGCTCCTTTTTCCAAAAGGATCTCAGCCAATTCGATCCCCAGCGATTCCGCTTCCTCAATGGGTCCTTCCGATATGGTGTCTGACAAGCCTCTTTCCATCGACCGTTCCCACCAATCCATCGATTTGAAGGGACGTCCCGATGATTCTGGGCAAAAGCAGCGATGGGGACTTGACACCCTCCTTCCAGTTTCTTAAGAAAGGCCCTCTCGGCTGAAACAGCGATCCATGATTCGTGATCATTGAGGAACTGAATTTGTTCTTCAACCTCCTTGTCATCCAATCTTGTTTCGATTCCCAAGGCACCCTGTCCAATCGCAGGGAGAGAGATTTCAGGTGGGAATGATTTCAGTGATCCTTTCCTCAAAACCCAGTCTCTTCACGCCTGCCATCGCCAGCACAATTCCATCTAAATCCATCGTTTTTAAGCTTCTTCAACCGCGTATCTAAATTTCCTCTTAAAGGAATGCACTCAAAGTCCCTTCTGAAATGGAGCAGTTGGGACTGCCGCCTCAAGCTACTTGTCCCGATCTTTGCTTTTGGAGGAAGATCCTTTAATCTCTTTCCATCCTTTGAGATGAAGACATCCCGGGGATCCTCCCTTTTCGTCATGGCGAGAGAGATGAAGACCCTCGAGGTAATTCTGTGGGGACATCCTTGATGCTGTGAACAGCAAGATCGATCTTTTTTTGGATTAAGGCCTCCTCGATTTCTTTGACAAAGAGACCCTTCCCGCCAATTTTCGCCAGAGGGGCATCCTGAATTTTATCTCCTGTGGTTTTGATTTTGATCAGGGTGACACTGAGATGGGGATGGGCCTCCATCAATTTTTCCTTCACCCAATTGGCCTGGTAAAGAGCGAGCTGACTTCCGCGAGTCCCAATTCTGAGTTCAGAGGACATCTTCGAGTTTGGGATCCTCCTTCTTCTTTCTCCTCTTCGAATTTTTTTAGCACTGTTTCAAGGGATTTTCTGAGCAATCCGAAAAGAGCATGGAGCGCATCAAGATAAAGGTCGGCCATGGCCTCCTCATCGGTTCTTTTGAGAAGGCGTGATGGGAGCTATGAAGAATTTTATTGATGATGGCAGACGTGAGGGCCTCCAAGGATTGTTTTTCTCTTTCAGATAGGTTGGGATGAAGGGAAAGAGTTTTTTCGAGTTCCTTCTTACGGATCTCCTCAAACTTTTCCCTCAAGGCAACGATCGTAGGAGTCACATCCAGAGATCGATACCAGTTGACGAATTTAACCACCTCGTCCTGGACAATGCACTCTGCTCTTTGGGCCTCCTTTTCGCGATCCTTGATGTTTTCGTTGGCCACCTTCTGAAGGTCATCGATATTATAGAGGTAGACGTTCTCGATATCGCCGACTTTGGGTTCGATATCTCGAGGATCAGAGATATCAATGAAAAAAATGGGTTTCTGTTTTCGATCCTTCATCACCTTGGTGATTTGGTTGTGTTCGATGAGATACTGGGGTGAATTGGTAGCGCTGATCACGATGTCGGTCTTTTTCAGACCCTGTGCCATCTCTTCAAAGGGGATGGCTTCTCCACGAAATTCCTGAGCCAGTGCCACGGCCCGCTCATAAGTTCGGTTCGTCACCAAAATTTTTTCTATACCTGCTGAGACGAGGTGTCGGGCGGCGAGTTCACACATCTCACCCGCTCCGATGAGCAAAACGGTTTTTTTCTCAAGCGTTCCAAAAATTTTTTTAGCCAACTCAACCGCCACAGAACTCACCGATACCGCGCTGATGGCAATCTTCGTCTCTGTCCTCACTCTTTTGGCCACATGAAAGGCCCGGTGAAGAAGTCGATGAAGGATGAGGCCAGAGGTTTTGGCCTGTTGAGCCACATCATAAGCCTCCTTGATCTGCCCCAAAATTTGAGGTTCTCCGAGGACCATGGAGTCGAGGCTAGAGGCGACTCGAAAAATATGTCTGACCGCCTCTTCTCCAATATGAGAGTAGAGACTTTTTTCAAATTCTTTTAAGGGAAGGCCGTGATATTGAGAGAGAAAATTTTTTAGATCAAAGATCGCCTTTTCTGTTTCTCGAGTCGCCGCATAAACCTCTACACGGTTACAGGTGGAGAGGATCATATTTTCTTTAAGAGAAGAAAGGGCGTGAACCTTGGAGAGGGCATCTTCCATTTTATCTTCTGGAAAGGCCAAGCATTCACGAATCTCAATGGGTGCCGTATTATGATTTAATCCAACGACAAGGAGTTCCATATTAAATAAAAAAGGTTAAGGTTGAGGTTAAGGTAAGGACGCCGGTTTTGTCTAATGGTTAAGTAATGGGTCTTTTAACCTGTTTACCCTAACCCATAGACATAACACCAAACGAGCCTCCTAACCCTTACCCCAACCCCATTCCCGTAAACCTTACCAATTCGAATAGGTATGGAGTCCGGCAGAATGAGGTTGACGCCTAAAAATGTAAAAAGGACAGCCAGGAACCCAACAATGGCCATGATGGCTGCCTTCCGTCCTCTCCATCCAACGGTCAGACGCTGGTGAAGCAAAGCTGCATAGAGAAACCAGGTGATCAGGGACCATGTCTCTTTAGGATCCCAATCCCAATATCTTCCCCAGGCATATTCTGCCCAAACTGCCCCTGTGATGATCCCCAAGGTCAACAGCGGAAATCCGAACTTGAGGGACTGGTAGCTCAGATCATCCAGAAGACTCAAAGAAGGAAGCCTTTTGGTAATCGCTCCCATCTTCTTCGATTTAAGTTGATGTTCTTGAATGAGATACATCACCCCACAACAGAAGGTGAGGGTAAAGATCGCATTGCCCAGAAAAGCAAAGATCACATGAAAAGGATGCCAGAAGCTTTTTAAAACCGGGGCCAGGGGAAGGATTTCTTTGGGAAGAGCAAAAGCAAAGAGCATGAGGATGAGGGCAATGGGAGCAAGAAAGGAACCCAAAACCTTGACCTTATATTTGAGATTCGCCATCAAGAGTATGCCGATGATCATCCATGCAAAGAAGGAGAGGGATTCATGGAGATTGGTCACAGGAGTATAGCCGGCTTCGACAATACCTTGTGAGGAGGGCCAAGGTATGTGAGGCGAATCCAATGGAGACGAGGGTGAGCCCTATTTTAGAGAGAGTCCCTTTAAGAAAAATGATATATGCCAAATAGGCCAATGTCCCCAAAAGGTAAAGAAAAGCAGCAAATTTAAAAAAATGGATATTCATATTGAATGACTCTAACATAATTTTATGTTTTAATTGGGAAATAGTCTGGTTTTGTTGTTAGGTTATCCTTGGTCTATAGCTCGTTAGTCTTGAGTCTTTTAGTAGGCCATATGACTAACCCGACTCAGTAACGATCGGACCCACGACTCCGATGCAATCTTACCATTTTCTTGTCAATTTGTGAAACTGCCAATTCATCCCTAAGTAGAAGAGGGGATGGATCCAGGGTCTTTTGAGGATTCTTTTATAGATGGATGAGATTGAAAAAACCTCTTTCCAGATTCTCCTCATCCCATTTTCTAATTCTTCCACAGACATCCATAGAGGCTGATAAACCGCATTAAGAGAATCGTATTTCTCCCAATCCCTGCAAAAAATCCTTCCTTCTTTTTCCAATCGGAGATAGGAATCCGTTCCGGGATAGGGGGCCATGATGAAGGTCAGGGCCCAGTCGAGCTTCGAATCGATGCAGAAATCGATGGTCCTTTGAAAAACCCCGGGGTCATCATCATCCAAACCTACGATAAAGGTTCCCATGATACCGACTCCCTGATCGTGGATCCTCTTGACTGCCTCGGCATAACGAGAGGGCTGGTTAAATCCTTTTCCCATGGCATTCAGATTCTTTGCTGAGAAGGATTCAAAACCGATGTTGATCGCGATACAACCACTTTTTGAAAATCCTTCCAGGAGTTTCTGATCAAAGGCGATGGAAACAGGAGCATGGCCATACCAGAGGAGATCGAATTCTTTAAGGAGGGAGAGAAGATCATGGCAAAACCGCTTGTCCCCTGCGACATTGGAATCGATGATATAGAGAAGCCTTCTTTTGAGGAAGTAGGGAAGGTCTTTGCTAAATAAGGAAACGATTTTTTTTAAAACAGGGTTCATCACGGGTCCCTTTTGGAAAAAGGTGTTGAGTTCCCGCTCAATTTCGCTGATGGGGCGATGACGGTATCGAAAGCCGAAAAATTTTGAGACACCACAAAAATCACAGTGATGAGGGCATCCTCGCGTGGTTTCGAGTAGCTTCAACGGGAAATAAAATTTTTTATTGAGAAGATCTCTTCGAGGAAGGGGAAGATGAGAGGGATTGACAAACTCACTCCCCACATAAATCCGTCTCATTTGACCTCTTCTCAGGTCTTCGATCAAATCTGGCCAGACCTCTTCTGCTTCTCCCACGACGACTGCATCGACGTGTTGAAGTGCCTCTTGAGGAAGCATGCTGGCATGAACACCTCCCATGACCACGGGAGTCCCTCTCTTTTTGAACTCTTTTGCGATCTGGTAAGCGCGAGGGGCAACAGGGGTTTGGGCAGTCACACCCACCAAATCCACTTTTTCTTCGAAATTGATTTTCTCAAAGGCTTCATCCACGATCTTCACCTCCACACCAGGAGGGGTGACGGCTGCAAGATAAGGAAGGTTTAAGAAACTCAGCCTGAAGAGGAAGGCCTCTTCTTTTTTTCTCTCCCGCTCAGGTGAGATCAAAAGGATCTTCATGGTTCCTTATTTAACCCATTCCATGGGAAGGGGTCAACGCCTGCCTACCGGCAGGAAGGCCCGCCTTCGGAAGTAAAGCCTTCCACCGGAGGACCCATCTTCGGCATGAATCTTGCTTTCATAAAAGATGACGAAAATTTTTAATAATGAATTTTCTTGAATCAAATTGAAGTATTTGTTAAGATGATGATGTTTAATCATCAGAAAGGACAGAAGGGAATGGTATTTGATTCGTTGTGGGGTCTGTTTTCGTCGGATTTGGCCATTGATTTGGGAACGGCGAATACCGTTGTTTATGTGAAAGGGAAAGGAATCGTCTCTTCTGAACCCTCCGTGGTGGCCATTCAGAGGGATTCGAGAGGAGAGAAACACGTCCTGGCTGTGGGTCGTGAAGCCAAGGAGATGTTGGGTCGAACCCCAGGCAACATTTTTGCCATCCGACCGATGAAGGATGGGGTGATCGCCGATTTTGAAATCACCGGTGAGATGCTTCGATATTTCATCGCCAAAGTTCATAATCGAAAAACCCTGCTTCGCCCTCGAGTGGTCATCTCTGTCCCCTCTGGCATCACGCCTGTAGAAAAACGGGCCGTTCGGGAATCGGCCCAATCTGCTGGCGCCAGAGAGATTTACTTGATCGAGGAGCCGATGGCGGCTGCCATTGGGGCAGGACTCCCGATCACCGAAGCTTCCGGGAATATGGTGGTTGACATCGGAGGGGGGACGACGGAAGTCGCTGTCATTTCCCTGTCAGGGATTGTGATTAGTCAATCGATCCGGGTGGCTGGAGATAAGATGGATGAAGCCATCGTCCAGTATGTCAAAAGAAAATATAATCTTCTCATTGGCGAACGCACAGCTGAATTGGTCAAGATTAATATTGGGACTGCCTATCCCGAAGAGAATCCTCAAACGATCGAGGTCAAGGGAAGAGACCTGGTGACGGGTATCCCCAAAACCTTGGAGATCAATAGCGAGGAGGTCCGGGAGGCCTTGGCTGAGTCGATCAATACCATCATTGATATCGTCCGGATCACTCTGGAAAGCACACCCCCAGAGTTGGCTGCGGATATCGTGGACAAAGGGATTGTCCTGGTGGGAGGGGGTGCTCTTCTAAAAAACCTCGATGTGTTACTCCGCGAAGTCACCAGCCTTCCCATTACCATCGTCGATGATCCGCTCTCGTCCATCGTTTTAGGTGCAGGAATGGTTTTAGACAACGAACACTTACTCCGTACCGTAACCGTTCAATATTGAGATTGATGAGGATCCGTGATTTTTTCCTCTTCCGGAGATTTAGCCTTCCCATTTTTATCATCCTCTTTTTGTTGTTCGCCCTCGTTTTGATGTCATTGAGAGCGAAACAGAGGAAAGGGGTAGATTTTTTCGATGCCCTTGTAATGGAGATCTGTTCTCCTTTTCAGAAAGGTGCAACCTTTGTGATCAAGACCGTTCAGGGAACCTTTCAGCAATATGTTTTTTTAATCAACCTTGAGGAAGAGAACAGGATGCTTAAACAGAAAATCGGTGAACTTCAAGAACAGAATCATCGGATGAAGGAGATGAAGTTAGCCAATGAACGCCTGAGAAAACTTCTCCAATTTCGAGAGAAAAACCCTTCTTCGATGATTGGGGCTGAAGTGATTGGTCAAGACCCCTCTTCTTGGTTTAAGAGCGTCACCATTGATAAAGGGGAAAGGGATGGGGTGAAAAAGGGAATGGCTGTGATCTCGCCGGCAGGGGTGATCGGTCAGATCCTGAAGACCGCTTCCCATTATGCCATCGTTCTTCTCCTCACCGATTACAACAGTGCCATCGATTCCATTGTCCAGAGGACCCGTGCCAAGGCCATCGTCGAAGGAAAAGGAGAGAACCGATGTCAACTGAAATATCTTCTTCGAGCCGATGAGGTGGCTGTCGGGGATGTCGTCGTCACCTCGGGGTTGGGCGGAAATTTTCCAAAGGGATTGATGATAGGCGAAGTCAAGAAGGTGGACAAGAAGGGGCACGGTGTTTTCCAATATGCTGAGTTGGTGCCCAGTGTGGATTTGACACAATTGGAGGAGGTCTTTGTGATTATGGAACCTCTCCTCCCTTCCCCGCCTCAAGAAGAAAGGGGAAAAAAGGTAAAGAAAACCAAAAAATGAAACGAATCGTTCTACCACTCTTGGTAGGAATTCTTTTTCTCGTCGTTCAGGCGACATTCTTACCCTTCTTTCCCATTCACCGGGTCAGGCCTGACCTCCTTCTCATCTTTACCCTTTACCTGGCTTTTTTATTTCCGCCCATCTCCGGTGGAATCTTGGCATTCTTCATGGGGTATCTCACGGACCTTTTTTCTGGAAATGCTTTGGGCTTTTACGCCTTATCCAGGTCCCTTGTCTTTTTTACCGCACACTTTTTCAAAGAACGAATCTACCTGGAGGGGTTTTATTCCCAATTCCTTTTCGCTTTCCTCTTTGCCATATTAGAAGGAATTCTGATTTTGATTCTGATGAACGCCTTCCAATTCGTTCCTTTTGGAAAACTCTACCCCTTATTCTTCACTTTCCTTCTTCCCCAATCCTTTTTCACGGGTCTTGTCACCCCGCTCTTTTTTCTCCTCTTTAAAAAGGGGTCATTGTTATTATTTCGTCAACCGGAAGAGGGAATCAAAGAGAGGGTATAAATCATGATGGAATTAAATACCCAAAGGATGGAAGACTTCAAAGGGATCTATAAATACCTTGTGGTCTTTATCGGGTTAGCTTTTTTTCTGATCTTCATCCGGTTGTGGTCTCTTCAAGTGATCAAGGGGAGTGATCTTCGACGTTTGTCTGAGAATAACTGCATTCGACTCCGAGAAAACCCTGCTGATCGAGGAATGCTATTAGATCAAAAAGGGCGTATTTTAGCGCACAATCGCCCCTCCTATGAAGTTTATCTTGTTCCCGAAGACCTGAAGGTGAACCCAGGGGTGGTCATCGAAGTGGGGAGATTGTTGAATATACCTCCTGAAGAGATTGAGGAAAGATTGAAAACTCAAAAACGGCGGGCGCCCTTCAAACCGGTGAAAATTAAATCGGATATCGGTTGGAATGAACTGGCCCTCCTCGAATCGAATCGGGTTCATCTACCAGGACTTATCGTGGATGTCAGACCAAGGAGGGCTTATGATTATGGGGAGTTGGCTTCTCATCTCATCGGCTATCTCGGAGAGATTGACGAAAATGAATTGAAACAGGCCAAGGAGGCTACCTATCGGATGGGTGCCCTGATTGGAAAATATGGGGTTGAGTATCGGTGGGAAGATGATCTGAGAGGAGTGGATGGGGGTCGGCAGATTGAGGTCGATGCCCTGGGAAGGGAGATCAGACCTTTGGGGACCGTTGAACCCTTTCCAGGGAACAATCTCTTTCTCACCATCGATTTAGACCTCCAGAAAACTGCGGAGGAAGCCTATCAAGATAAGAACGGAGCCCTCATCGCTATGGATCCGAAAACAGGACGTATCTTAGCCATGGTGAGCAAACCTTCTTTTGAACCGGACATCTTTGCAAGAAATATTTTACAAGAAGAATGGAAGTCTCTTGTCGAAAATCCTCATCACCCCCTTCAAAACAAAGGGATTCAGGGGCAATATCCTGCTGGGTCGGTCTTCAAAATCATCACCGCCATTGCGGGTCTGGAATCAGGAATGATTACCCCGAGCACACAGTTCAACTGCACAGGGGCTTTCCATTATGGGAATAGGGATTTTCGATGCTGGAAGGAAGGCGGCCATGGAGCGATCAGCCTCCATCGGGCCATCGTTGAATCCTGTGATGTCTACTTCTATCAAGTTGGATTGAAAGTGGGAGTGGATCTCATTGCTCATTATGCCAATGAATTTGGGTTGGGGAAGGTGATAGGGATCTCTCTGCCTTACGAGAAACCAGGGACCGTTCCCTCCAGTTCGTGGAAAAAGAAACGTTTTGGAGTTCCTTGGTATAGCGGTGAGACCCTTTCTTTTTCTGTCGGTCAGGGATACTTGAATGCGACCCCTTTACAGCTCTTGATGCTCATTTCAGGTGTTGCCAATGGTGGGAAGCTCTACCTGCCTCAGGTGGTGGAAAAGGTAGAGGATATCTATGGAAACAAATTAAAAGAGTATCCACCTGTGGAACTGGGAAGAGCCGATGTGTCGGAGAAAACCCTTCAAATTATCCAGGAAGCTCTCAGGGGAGCGGTGAACGATCCCCATGGAACAGGTTGGACTTGTTTGTTGAAAGAAGTGAAAGTAGCAGGGAAAACGGGCACGGCCCAAGTCGTCAGATTACCCGAAAATTTTAAGAAGGGGGATATGAATCGGATGCCCCAAAAATTTCGGGATCATGCCTGGTTTGTGGCCTACGCCCCTTTTGAAGACCCCAAGATCTCAATCGCTGTCCTGGTTGAACACGGAGGGTTCGGGGCTTCCGCTGCCGCCCCTATTGCTAAGAAGGTGATCGCAAAATATCTCAACGCGGAACCTTCGCCTCCCTTAAAGGTGACGGAGAAGCAAAGGGATATGGATTATGCAGATTGACCGACGCCTCTTCATTCATTTTGATTGGACTTTGTTGGGGATCGCCCTCGCCATTGCCTCGATCGGGATCCTCAACCTCTATAGCGCCACGGCAAAGATGGAGATGTCCGGAACCCCGCTTTACCTCAAACAGATAATTTGGTTGCTGATCGGATTGACGGTGATGGTGACGATCGCCTTCATCGATTACCGTTTTTATTCGGATTTTGCTTATATTATTTATTTGGTTGCATTATTTCTTTTAATCGTCGTATTCGGTTACGGCATCATCACCTCCGGGGCCCAGCGATGGTTGAAGATTGGATCTCTCTCTTTTCAACCTTCGGAGTTTGTCAAGATCTCTCTCATCTTAGCGCTGGCAAAATTTTTCCATCGACCTCCGGAACGGAAAGACTATCCATTGAAGCATCTCCCTTTGCCTTTTCTCCTTCTTTTTCTGCCGATGATCTTGATCCTTAAACAACCCGACCTCGGAACAGCGATCATCCTTCTTTTAGTTTTTTTCTCGATCTTGATCTTTGTTAAAATTCGATGGTCTTCGTTATTGACGATTGGATTGGCGGGAGCGGCTGCCGTGCCGCTTCTTTGGGGTTTTCTCAAAGAATACCAGAAGAAGCGAATCCTTACCTTTTTTAATCCGGACTTGGATCCATTGGGTGCCGGGTATCATCTTATTCAATCGAAGATTGCTGTGGGCTCGGGCGGAATCATTGGGAAGGGTTTTATGAAAGGGACGCAATGCAAATTGGGATTTCTCCCTGAACAGCAAACCGACTTCATCTTCTCGGCATTGGGAGAAGAATGGGGCTTGATCGGCTCTCTCTTCGTCATAGGACTCTATTTTGTTTTGATCTTCTGGGGACTCCGCATTGCCGTCCAAGCGAAAGACCGCTTTGGTGCGATCCTCGCTTTCGGTGTGGTGGCCATGCTCTTCTGGCATATCTTCATCAACATCGGAATGGTGTTGGGTATGATGCCGGTGGTAGGGATTCCTCTCCCTCTGGTCAGTTATGGTGGGTCTTTCATGATTTCTACGCTCATCGGAGTTGGGCTTCTTCTAAACGTCAGCATGAGAAGGTATCTATTTTAGAAGGGTTCGGGGTCATAGTTCGAGTTCTAGAGTTCAAGATTAAATTCACTCGAACTCCTGAACTCCGAATCCTACGAACTCGTTTAAAACGGGACATCATCATCCGGTCCGGGGGGGGCTTCCTGGTCGACATCAAAATCTTTCCCCCCCTTATCTGGGACCTCGCCAGAGACTCCGGGCGCTCCTAACATTTGCATTCGGGTTGCCACAATCTCAGTCGTCGACCTTTTGTTTCCATCTTTGTCTTCCCATGTTCGAGTCCGGAGCCGACCTTCAATATAGACCTGTTTCCCCTTATTTAAATATTCACCACATATCTCAGCTAATCGGCCGAAAGCCACGATGCGGTGCCATTCTGTGAGGGCGGTCTTCTCCCCAGACCGGTTAACCCGATTTTCGGTCGTCGCCATCCGAAAATTGGCTACCGTGGTGCCACTGCTTAAATACTTGACCTCTGGATCTGCGCCCAGATTACCAATGAGGATGACTTTGTTCACTCCTGCCATAAAACCCTCCTTCTTAGGCAAGGACCCAATATGATTTAACTCCAGTGTGAACCCCGTTAGAAAGGGCAGGGCTTTGACCCCGCCCTCATTAAGGAGCTGATGCTTTCTATTTCTACCATCCCCAGCATAAATGCTGGGGCTTTCAAACGGGGTGAACCTTACATGGTTCACACCTTATCATTTCTAAAACCTCTTTTCAAGATGAAATTGGTCCTTCGACTGGGTCCATGTCATGTTTTTTGAAAAGGTGAAAAGGATCGCTCAGGATCAACCCCGAGACGTCAGCGGGAACCCTCGGCCTGAGCTCGAGCCGAAGGCTCAGTCGAACGTTCAGACCGAAAGAAAGCGGAGGCCTTTTGGCCGGAGAGATCAAAGGGTTGACGGGGTGAGAAATATATTATAATGTTTTGTTAAATCTTATCTCTGGAGATGAAGATGATAAAAAGAAAACTTTTTCTCGTGTCAATGGTGATAGGGATTGCTACGTTGCTTTTCCCGCCTCTCCAGGTTGGAAGAACTGCCTCTCCCTCCCAACCCGATTCTTCTTCTTGTTCTTCTTTTGGCGTACAGAGATTCCAAGAAAAGAAAGAAGCCCCTGCTTTTTCCCTCAATAGTTTGGATGGGAAACAAGTCTCCCTCAGCGACTTCAAAGGGAAACCTGTCCTGTTAACTTTCTGGGCTACTTGGTGTGTTTCCTGTAAAGAGGAGATGCCTTTGTTGGAAAAATTTTTTGCCGGGAAGAGGGATCAGTTGGCCATCCTTTTAATTACCATCGATGGTGAAAGAAAGAAAGCCGCTCAAAAGGTCATCAGCGAAAATAAGATTACTCTCCCTGTTCTCTTGCTATTGAAGGAGAAGGTCATGGACCATTATATGGTCAGGGGTTGGGTCCCTCAAACATTCCTCATCGATCGAGAAGGGGTGTTAGTTGGGAAGATTGTGGGACAGAGGGATTGGTGCTCACCGGAAGCTTGGTCTTGCCTCAAAGAGCTTTTTGAACTTCGTTGACAAATGCCATCATTTTCGTATAATAATTCCTGATTTTCAATTTGGAGCTGGAGTTTTTTGTGAGATATCTCTACAAGTCAGAAAGTATTTCTATCCCGCAAAGACTTCTCTTCATCCCCCTGAAAGAGACGATCATCTTTCCTTACGTGGTGGCCCCTCTTTTTTTCCAGTCTGATGAAGCCCTAGCGATCTTGAACAGGGTATTATTGGAAAACAGTCTCATTGGCTGTGTCGGTCTTCGTGACCCTAATCTTAAAGATCCCCAACCGAAGGACCTCTTTTCCATTGGTACGGTCTGCAAAATTCTCCAATTGGTCAAGTTGCCCAATAGGGGGATGAAAATCCTTGTAGAAGGGCTTTCAAGAGTGTTTCTCCAGAACATTACCCATGAAACCCCTTATTTCATGGCAGATGTCAATGAGATCAACGAACATCAAGAGAGGACCGTCCTCTCCGAAACCCTTGTCCAGAGTATTGGAACCCTTTTTAAAATTTCCCTCTCCATGGGGAAACCCCTTTCCGAGGAGATATTGAGGACTCTGGATAAGATTGACCATCCAGGGCGACTCGCTGACTTGATTGCCATTACCCTTCATCTGGGGTTGAAGGAACAGCAAGAAATTTTTGAGACCATCGATCCCCTGGAACGTTTGAAAAAAGTCTTTCACCACTTCAATCGAGAAATCCAATCTTCCCCAACCAGACCCCATCCCTTGATCCATGCTGGAAAAGAGGCGGGAAAATTTCAAAAGGATCATTCCCTTCGTCCTCCTCTCAGAGGGCAGAGGGAGGCGCCTGAAGAGGATCCTTATCTGGCTGAGATCCAAGAACTCAGGGAGAAAGTCCGAAACGTCGGGATGCCTCAAAATGTGGGTGAAATCGCTTATAAAGAGATCAACCGACTGGAACGGATGAATCCAATCTCGGCAGAATACACTGTCTCCAGAACCTATCTCGACTACCTCATCACGATGCCATGGAATAAGAAGACGGTGGACAACCTTGACCTGAGCCGGGCTCAGGCTGTCCTCAATGAAGACCATTATGATCTCGAAAAGGTGAAAGAGCGCATCTTAGAGTTTTTAGCGGTTAAAAAATTGAAGGATTCCATGAAGGGACCCATTCTCTGTTTTGTTGGCCCCCCTGGAGTGGGCAAGACATCCTTGGGACGCTCCATCGCCCGCGCTCTGGAGAGGAAGTTTATTCGTATCTCCTTAGGAGGGGTAAGGGATGAAGCGGAGATACGGGGACACCGTCGAACCTACGTGGGAGCACTTCCAGGCCGGATCATTCAAGAGATCCGAAGGGCGGAGACCTCCAATCCAGTTTTTATGCTCGATGAGGTAGATAAGATCGGTCAGGATGTAAGGGGAGATCCAGCGGCCGCCCTTCTTGAAACGCTTGACCCGGAGCAGAATTTTTCATTTGCCGATCATTACTTAGATGTTCCATTTGATCTCTCCCATGTCTTGTTCATTACGACGGCCAATACCCTATCGCCGATTCCTCCTGCTTTGTTGGATCGGATGGAAGTCATCCATCTGGCAGGATATACGGAGGAGGAAAAAGAGAAGATCGCATTTCAATTTCTGATCCCCCGCCAAAAAGAAGAAAATGGTATGAAAGACCATCCTCTCTCTTTCACTCCAGAGGCTCTTTACAGGATCATACGGGAATATACTCGGGAAGCCGGAGTCCGAAATTTAGAAAGGGAGATTGCGACCATCTGTCGGAAAATGGCCAAAGAGTTAGCCATGGGAAATACACCCAAAGAGGTCATTGATGAAACGGCCATCGAGGAGCTTCTGGGCCCACGAAAATTTTTCCGTGAGGTTGCCCAGGAGAAAGACCGCATCGGCGTGGCCACGGGACTGGCCTGGACAGAAAACGGAGGTGACATCATCTTTATCGAGACCTCTAAGATGAGAGGAGACAAAGGCCTCATCTTGACGGGATCCCTGGGAGAGGTGATGAAGGAATCGGCTCAGGCCGCTCTCTCTTATATTCGGACCAATGCTCCTTCCCTCCATATCCCTGAGAATTTTTATCAGGAATATGATATTCATATTCACATTCCGGCCGGGGCAACTCCCAAAGACGGTCCTTCTGCTGGAATCACCATTGCCACAGCGGTTCTCTCTCTTTTAAAAGCAAAGCCTGTCCCTCATGAGATTGCCATGACCGGAGAGTTGACATTGAGTGGGAGGGTGCTTCCGGTGGGAGGGATCAAAGAAAAGATCCTGGCTGCCCGTCAGGCTGGGGTGAAGACCGTCATCCTTCCTAAAAAGAATGAGAAGAATCTTGAAGATATTCCAGATTATATCAAAAAAGAGATGACCTTCGTCTTAGTCGAACACATCCAAGAGGTGTTAGATCTTACCTTACCCTCATAGAGACAAAGTTCGGAGTAAGGAGTTTGGGAGTTCGGAGATTTTTGTCTGCGAAACCCTAACCTTGTAAACTCCTGAAACCGAACTTAGGATTAATTGCTCCGAACTCTGAACTCCGAACTAATAACATTATTATCTTAGATTGAGAATGGCACCCTTCAAATCTGGTTTTATTTCAATCTTGGGAAGACCCAATGTAGGAAAGTCGACCCTCTTCAACCGTCTCCTCGGGGATAAAATTGCCATCATTGCTGAAAAACCCCAAACCACACGGAACCGGATTCTCGGCATCAAACATGTAGAGGGAGGTCAGCTCATCTTCTTGGATACCCCGGGGATTCACCAAGGAAGATCTGAACTGAGCCAAAGGATGGTCCGAACAGCGATTGCCTCGGGTCGAGATGCAGATGTTCTTCTCTTTCTCATCGAGGCAGCCTCCCCACTCGTGGAAAAAGATCAACAGATGATAGAATCCCTCACAGGAAGCAAGGGTGTCTCTTTTCTGGTCATCAATAAAATGGATTTGGTGAAAAGAAAAAACCTCCTGCCCATCATGGATCAATATCAAAAGCTTCATCCCTTCAAAGAGATCATCCCCATCTCAGCCATGAGCGGTGAGGGGATAGATATTTTATTGGAGGAAATCCTGAGAGTCCTTCCCGAATCCCCACCTTATTATCCGGAAGACATGGTCACCGATCAAACAGAACGCTTTTGGGTTTCCGAAATGATTCGAGAAAAAGTGATCCACCAAACCTATCAAGAAATTCCCTATTCGACCGCTGTCACCATTGAAGAGTTTAAAGAGCATTCCGAAAAGAACCTTGTGGTCATCAAGGCAACGATCCATGTCGAAAGGGATTCTCAAAAGAAGATCCTCATTGGAAAAGGTGGACTGAAATAAATGAGAAGCATTGGAGAGGCTGCCCGGAAAGAAGTGGAGGCCTTCTTGGGGACAAGGGTCTTTTTAGAATTGTGGGTGAACTGTGGAAAGAAATTGGACCCAAAACCCCCAAGCCTTGAATCGATTGGGCTATCCACCCACTTTAACCCGTTATCCTGAAGGAGTTCATCTGTGGATGAAAAGGAGACCTTAGGGAAATATCTTAAACAGCAACGGGAGTCTAAAAAGATTTCCTTGAGAGAGGTGGCCAAAAAGTACGAAGGGTGAGAGAGCATATCCTCAAGGCCATCGAAGAAGATCAACATCACCTTCTTCCGCCCACCACCTACGTCAAAGGATTCGTTTTTGCCTATGCGAAATTTCTCGGCCTAATCCCAATGATGTTCTGCTTACGTTACGAAAGGTCTCTAAAAGGAGAACCTGTCACTCCCACACCCACTCAATCCACAAAGCGAGAGCAGAAGGTCTCACCCCCACGACCCCCAAAACCCAAGTCAAAGATTCCACTACCTCCTCCCCCCAGCCCAAACAGGAGGCTCCACCTCCTTCCCCCCCACCCAAGCAGGAGACCCACCTCCTCCCCCCAAACCCGAGCAGGAGATTCCACCTCCTCGCCCTTCAAAATCCAGACAGAAGATTTTATGGAATAAAAAACAGATTTGGGTGGTCGGAGGAGCCATCGTGGCGAGCCTCATCATTTTTTATTTCTTTTCTCCTTACCCTACTAAACTTCCCATTGAACCCGTTCCTGAAAAACCTGTCTTTGGAAAACCTCCCGTCGCTCCTTCTCCTCCTGTCACTGCGACCACCTCTGTTCCAGAAGGAAAACCTGTTGTCGATGAGAAGCAGCCCCTTGCTCCGTCTCTTCCTATCACGGCAGCAACTTCTGTTCCAGAAAAAAAACCTTTTCCCCTCCAGCTCAAAGCCATTGAGGAGACATGGGTGAGCCTTCAGGTGGACGATCAACCTGAAAAGGAAATGACCTTCAAGCCAGGGGAAGGGATTTCCTTTCAGGCATCGAATCGGATTCGTATCCTTATTGGAAATGCAGGTGGTCTCGAACTTATCGTGGATGGAAAGCCAGTTGGATAAATTTGGGAAGTCAGGAGAGGTGGTCACTCTCATCTTCACCTCAAAAGGGGTGGAGGTAAAACGTCCCGAGAAACCAAAGCCCGTGCAGGAGTAAACCCAAAGATCATTGCAAATTGAATATTGTGAAATGCAAAGTTTGTATCAATTTAGCGGGTTGAAATAAACCTTTTAAAATCCCTCCCCACCTTCCTTTGCCTGCTTCTGGCAGGTTAAAAAGGCCAAAGGGAGGAGAAATGTTTCCCCCTTTTGACAAAGGGGGATTCACCCTGTTAGATAAATTTTTTTCACTTTCAATAATTGGATATTGACCTGCTATCTAACAGGGTGAAGGGGGATTAGATAACCTTTTTCAAAGAGCTAAAATGATACCAAAGTTTAAAATTAAGGCTAACAACATTTTGCATTTTCAATTTTTCCTTTTACATTTTGCATTGAAACAGGGTTTGCTATGTTGTAAGTGGCAATCACCTTGGCCACTAATTTACCCTTCTCGTTAAGTACCTCCACATCCCCGACGGCTGTTTTCGAACCCCTGTAGATAATCTTGGCCTCCGCCATCAGTTTTCCCTGGCTGACGGGATTAAAAAAATTGATCTTGAATTCAATGGTTGTAATTCTATCAGTCGGTTTTACCAGGCTGATCAAAGCCATGGCCACCGCAGAATCGGCCAGAGAGGCAATGGCTCCTCCGTGGACAATTCCATAGGGATGGGTCAGTTTTTTTCTAAAGGGCATTTCAATTCTACACGTTCCATCTTGGATCTCTAAAACTTTCATCCCGAGAAGTTGGTAGAAAGGAGAACGATTGGTGATTCCCCTTACCTGATTCAAATATTTCTTTTCTTCCATTGAAGAGACCTCCAGTGAACGATGGGATCGCTCACTTAAATCAATAAGATGGTACTCTCTCGCTGTAAAAATAGCAATGTGAGAATTTAGAGTGAAGAGTTATGAGTTAGAAGTTCGGAACAAATTCATCATTCATCATTCACAATTTACAATCCATAACTCATCATTCATCACTCAAAACGTTTGACTTTTTTCAAAAGGGTGATATAAAGAAATGAAAGTTCCGACAGGGCGGAGAAGAACATGGTTCAGCATCACGACGGAGATGAAAGGGAAAAACTATCTTGGAGAGAGATCGATCGGAGAAAAGATCGCAGTCCATACGCTCCAAAAGAAATTCCCACGGATCAAGTGAGATCTCGTCGTTCCGAATGGGTGATGAAAAAGTATCGAAAGGAGGCCGACAAACTCTTCATGGGGAAGAAAGGAACGAAGAAACATCAAAAGGCCCGTAACGACATCGATCGTTATCACGGCACCGATCAGTTTGAAACAGCGGTCAAGACCTATTTAGATCAATACGGTCTACCCGACGACTGGAGCACACTCTCCCTTTTATTGGATTATTCGAATTCTGAGAGTGTATTGCAGGCCCTCGCTGTGATGAAAGATCTCTATGAAACCAGGAGTCTGGTTGAGAAGCAGGGCTTCAGAGCCAAGGTAGACATTTTAGCCATGACCGCCAGTGACAGCGATCTAAGAGATTTTGCGGAAGAGATGCTCAAGACCTTATAGACTTCAAACCCATTATCTTTAAAAACTGCTCCACGTGTCCCTGCCTACCCGAAGGTGGGGATGGGCAAGACTACTTACGGAAAATGCAGAGTGGCCTCCTGTCAATGAAGTTCCTGCAATCAAAATGAATCATTCCCTAAGAAAGTGAAGGTTGAAGGCCTCGGTGTTTTGATCGGAGAGAGCTCTGGATATACTTATCCAGAAGGCTTTCGAGCTGGCTTTTATCCCATCCTATATAGGTCTCTTTACCCTCCACAATGAAACCAGGGTAAGTTCGGATCCGATGACGCAGGGATTTATAAATGCCGAGAGGAGATTGAACATCGATCAACTTAATCAGGAGACGATGTTTATAAAGTCGGCTTAATTCTCGGATCCAGTCTGAGAGTTTCATATACTCTTCTTTTAAATCCGGAGGATACTCCTCCATCTCTTTTTGATGGATCTTTTTATCGAGCCCTGCCTGATCGAAGAGGATCTGACAACGGCGGCAGTGATCAAAAAAGGTGACCACTTTTGTAACAATTTCCAACCGAATGGGTTTCATGATTTTTTCTCCTCATTTTAATAATTCATCATAACCCAATCCACTATGTGATTTCAAATGAAAGGGAGGTTGTTTCACAAGTGAAGGGTAAGGGGGAATTTGGACTATAACTTATAATACATCAATTCGCGGGCATAAGATTTTACTCGATTGAGAAGGATCTCTTGCTCTCTGATAGGCATCGGTTGAAAAGATTGGGCGATCCGGACATTCATCTCCAGTTGTTCGATGGACTCACAGCCAACCACGGCGGTAGAGATGGGTTGAGTCAAAGCATAGCGGAGGAAGTTTTCTATTGATTCGGTTCCAAAGATTTTGATACAGACTCCTCGGGAAAGGGTCTTCATTCCAAGAATTCCCATTCCCTTGTCTTGTGCTTTGGGTAAGACATCCTTGAGGAAGGACCAATAATGAGGTTCGGCTGGATTGACAGGCATGAGAACTGTGTCAAAGGAAAAGAGATCAAGGGCTCGTGAGAGAATCGTTGGATTCCTGTGCCCGGTGATCCCAATAAATCGAACCAGTTTATTGCGCTTTGCCGCTTCAAAAGCTTTCATGGCACCTTTTGGCCCAAAGATGAGTTCGAGATCTTTGGTCGTCCTCACATCATGAATCATCCAGAGATCGAGATAATTAGTTTTTATCCTACTGAGGGTTGTCTCTAAATGTTTCAGTGCACTCATCCCCTGTCCGTTCATGCGACTTGCTAGCGAGGAAGATATCCCCGCGCCTTTCCTTCAGGGCCATTCCATAATAGGATTCGCTACCAGCATAGGCCGGTGCCGTCTCGAAATAGGTGATACCCAAATCGATGGCGCGCTGGATGAGTGACACCGCTTCCCGGTCCTGGCCAAAGGTTCTCAGGACACCCTCTCCACCCAGTCCAAGGATCGTCACCTCCACCCCTGTCTTTCCCAATAACCTTTTGGGTAGGCCAGCCCCTTCTCCCATCAAAAAAGCTCCCCCTTCTCAAGGGTTAGTTGTTTTTCCATTATCACGGATTGAGAAAGGAATCAAGACCTGTTTTAGTTCGGAGTCATTAGTTCGGTGTTCAGAGAAATAATTATCCTCCGAACTCAAAACTCCGAACTCCGTTACTCAGTCCTTGGGACTTTTACTTGGAATGAACATGTTCGACCAGGCGGCGGCTTGTTTCGTCAACCATGCACCATATGATATCTAAAGGTAGGTGTAACTCAATCGTGGAATCGAATAGAACATTGATCTTTGGCGGAAATTCTGCATCCCCTTTCCATAGAATATAAGCCAGAGGGACTTTAGGAAATACCTCTATCGCGAATCCCTTATCCCCATAAAGGATTTCACTCCCCCCCAGCTTCTTGCCTGTCTTAAGAAAGACCTCTGGATCCTTTCCAAAAAGATTTATCAGTTCTTCCACCTGAAGGCTATGAGGGCCCCGGAAAAAAGTGGATCCTCCCTTCAGATCTTTCTCGCTCACCCAGGTATGAATAGGTTTGATGTCTTTGGCTTCATTCAGATACACGAGGACCATGAGATGGAAGTAGGGAGGAAGCTCTTCTTCAACGGGTTTATCATTCCATTCCATCCTCAGAATCTTTTTTTCTTTCGGGAGGATCAGGTACCGCAGATTATAGACCGGCAATAGGAAACCTTCTCGGGTAGGATTATAGATGGCCTCCGTCCGGTTACACACATCCGTTGGATGAAGTTGTAAAAGCTTATCCCAATGGAAAAGGTCGATCGCTGTTTTTTGTTTCGTCTCCTCTTGCATCCTATCCTCTCATTTTTGGGATAATCATAATCTAATTATGTCCCATTTTCAATGAATAGTGGCAAAATAAGGCGCAGGAGGATATGACATGCTCATCTTAGCCTTTGTTATGGTCCACCGGATTCTTTTTGCACAGGGAGAGGATCTATCCGGCCAATGATCTATGGAGAGTTCGTCCTCCGGATCTCGGACCAGAGAAGATCAAAAAAAGAAGAGGCTAGGTAACATGCCGTCACCCAACCCCTTATCATCTTTGGTGGAGCTGAACGGGATCGAACCGTCGGCCTCTTGAATGCCATTCAAGCGCTCTCCCAGCTGAGCTACAGCCCCACCTGGTTCGAAAATAAGTTAACATACATGAAGAAAGGTTGTCAATTAGCTTGTCTATTTAGGTTATGTCAAGCGTTTTGTGTAAAAAGCAAAGAGGGGATCTCTTGGCCTTTAGAATTCAAGTGAAAGAAAACAGCATAGAGAATCCGTTCCATACTGTTTCTGTTACCAAAGACACCCATAGGTCTGGTCCTTCTCTTTACTTCTCGAAACGCTCTTTCTATAAGATTGGTGGTGCGAATCTTCCGCCACAAGGCCATCTGGGCTTTCTGAAGCTCCTGGGCATCCAGCCCCTGTCTCTCCTTTGCAGAAAGCTTCACCTGATAAAAAGAGAGCAAATCATCAATCTCTGACTCTAAGCTCTTTACTGCCCCTGGATAGGCCTTCCGATACTTCTGACAAAACGACCAATAAGCCTGGGTGGCTGCCTGCCGATTCTTCGCATGAGAGATCCGATTAAGATCCTTTTTGACCTTCTCCTGATCCGCCTTCTTGACCTTGTCCAAAACATTGCGCGTCTTATGAGCCCAACAGTGTTGCCGGGGAATCCGAGGATAGACCACTTCCAAAGCATTCCGAAGCCCGTTGCCTCCATCGGTCGTGATCATTTCACACCCTTTCCCCTCTAACCCCCGCCCGTAAAGATCCCTCAAAAACCCCTCCCAGGCATTCTGTGATTCTGAAGTGGCCAAGAGAAAATCGATCATCTCTTTCTTCCCTTCCCACGTCTCCCCATAAGCGCTTAGGATGATCTTCTTCTGAACCTTCGCCGCCCCCCTCTGCTTGAGCACTACTCCGTCAAAGAATAAAAACCGATACCCATCACTCAATTTCCTCTCGTGATACCGCTTCACTTCCCCATCCAAAGTCTTCGCCACTTGACTCACGGTCGATGCCGAAACCCGTTCTCCCGAAAAGAGAAAACAAGGCCGTGGAGACCTTCCTCGTACTCATCCCTAATACAAAACAAGCCATGATCAGCTGATCAACCGAGCGTGACCGCCTCTTATAAGCCTCTAACACCCTCGATACAAATCCCTTCCGACTCCGTGGAATCTGAACAATAGATCTCCTATTTCCGTTAAAAAGTGACGAAGATAGGACCCATTCCGATAATCCTCCAGGTCTCCCTTCTCCCACCGTTCGTGTTTGGCTCGCCCCAAATATTGCTCCAATTCCTCATCCATCCTCTCCTCTAAGAGCGCCTTGAGACGATTCGCCGTTTCAGCGCGATAGTCTCCTTCCCACTCAAATGCATTGATTTCTTTCAGCGCTCGATTTACATTAGGAACGGTTGCCTTCCACAAAAATCCTGACATGGGGTGTGTCCTCCTTTCAATTGGGATTTGATTTTGCCCAAAAATCTCCCAAGAGGATAACACCCCTCTTTCTCTTTTTACACAGAATATCTTAC
>CAWFSX010000046.1:0-26919 GCA_963818595.1 uncultured delta proteobacterium | reverse complement strand
ATCGAGGATTACTGATTAGAATTGATTACAACTTGAAAGGTTGTATTAAAGGAGGATTCTAGAAAATCACGATTACAGGAAGGAAGGGTCGAGATAGGGAGTAGAAGTAATTTAGGACTTTTGGTTAAATCGTTTCCACTTTTATCAGTGTCTTTTTTCACAAACATTTGATTGAAAATCTATAATTTATTCAAGAAATTACTGGTTTTCAGGATTATTCGTTTTATTTTAAAAAATCTTGACAGTACCAGAAAAACGGTCTATAAAAACACTAATTAAAGCATAGATAAAAACCACGTTGATAGCCGAATATAGCAGTGGGAAAAGGAGGGACAGATGAAAAGACAATTACTTTTTTTTCTCTTGGCGGCTCTTTTCGTTACATCCGGATCTTTAGTTTACGCTGAGGAAGCAGCGGAGCAGAAAACAGTCTTTACTCTCACGCCACGCGTGTGGTTTGCTTTCGCCGACGTGGCCGATGAAGGGTGGTATAATGCCGAGTCATTCTTCATACCGATGTACGGCCTAACTGCAACGGTAGCGCCCCGCTTCATGCCGAATTGGTCCTTTTTACTCACCGGCCTTTACGGTACGTCCAATGGCGACTTCGTCGTCACGGAAAGTGTACCCCATTATAAGGGTAAGGCGGACTACGAAAGACTCGACATCGAATTCTTAGTCCGCTATACATTACCCGGGACGGGCCTAAGTTTCTTTTTAGGACCGCGCTATGTGAAGTGGCAGCGGGAGCAAAATGTCAAAGCTTGGGGCAACTACCGCACCAAAGGGAAATCAAATCTCTGGGTGGGCGAAGTTGGCGCTAGCTACGTCCATGCGATCGGAGAGTCCGGCAAGCACCGCCTCTTCAGCAACCTTACGCTGGGAATTGCATATAGTGATTGGGATTGGCGCTCAAACGATCCTAGTGAAAGAGCGCGGTCCGGCCACGATACTCAACCGCTTGTAGATGCAAACTTAGGTTATGAGTATTTATTCACGAAGGAATGGAGCGCATCATTGCGTTACCGGATTTTTGCCCTCCGTGAGAAGAACGATTTCGGGCTGAAACGATGGTCGCTCTTCCACGGCCCGGAAATTGGGTTGTCTTTTCGATTTTGAAAACTAAGGGAGCAGGAAGAGGTTAATTCAGTGACAAGTGTCCTTTCCATCATCGCTGCACTGACATTTTTTGCGGTATTGTCACTCCCAGCCTGTGCTGCACCTATGTCGGACTATATGGCACTCATTATAGGAAATAGTGCTTACCGGTTCACGTCCCCGCTAAAGAATCCCGTCAACGACGCCGTGGCTCTCGCAGCAGCTTTAGAACGCCTCGGGTTCACTGTGGTGTGGGGCTTCGACCTTTCCTCGGCAGCCATGGATTTCCAGATCTCCAAGTTCGCTGAGAGCTTAGGAAGGGCGAAAGTCGTCTTCTTTTATTACGCCGGTCATGGGATGCAAATTGACGGCAGGAACTACCTCGTCCCCGTGGACTTCGACCCCAGTGGAAAAAGCACTCTGGGGGCTGGGCTCGTGGGCATGGATAAAGTCCTCAACAATTTGACCGGGGGACAGAGTATCAGTATCGTCATCCTGGATGCCTGCCGGGACAACCCCTTGGCGAGCAAGCTTTCGGCGGAAATCAAGAGCGGTCGTTACATGACTCTTTCTGGCGATCGGGGCATACAGATTATAGGGAAGGGGCTGGCAGAGATCAAGGGGGGCGTGGGGACGCTCATCGCCTACGCGACCCAACCGGGAAACGTCGCGGCCGATGGTGATGGTAACCACAGCCCTTTTGCGGATGGCCTTTTGCAATACATTGAGTCGCCGGGGGTCGAGATTCGGGATATCTTAACACAGGTTCGCAAGCATGTAATCAAGAAGACCCTGGACAGGCAGATACCATGGGACCATTCTTCCCTGGTGGAGCGTGTCTACCTCAAGCGCAAACTGGAGCGGTCCGCACCCCCTCCGTAGCGACACGGGCATAAAAGGGTTTGTTTCCACGAATTTAAATCTTGATCTTCTTCCATATTCCCCTTTATGAGTTAAAGATTATTTATTTAAGAAATCTTTTTCCAAATTAGGGACGGGTTCTTGTCAAGAACTTCTCAACAAGGAATTCTATTTCTTCAACGCCAGTGGGAAGTCAGGGATGGTTTTGGGTTTGGCCGTGGCTGGGGTCTGCTTCCCCTTGGTCAACTCCTTGACCCTCTCCGAGATATAAAGATCCAGCATGTTGATGGTGATCTTCCCCTTCCCCGTATAATCCGCCTTGCCCTCAATCCCCTCCACCGCCGCCTTCGTAAAAGCCCCGTTCCCCCAAGTTAGGATCTTCAAATGAATATTGCTTTCCTGTGGACGAGGCAAAAACCACTGCCCCGTTTTCCGCACTGGCCAGCTCATTAACAATGCCCGTGATATCAGGCGCCACGGCTCTGGCCCCCATCACATTTCCAGCATGGCAGGTGTCGATGAAGAGGATCGTCTTTCCTGCCAGAGAAGTCACCGTGTTCTTCATCTCCGTAAATGGCACAGCGGTCCTCCTCAATCTCTCCAAATTGGCGTTCACAGGTAAGAAGTAGTACACCCCTCCACTATCATTAATCCCATGCCCTGCCAGAAAGACCATCGCTACATCATTGCTCGTGGTCTCTTTCGATATCCATTCAAATCCATCGATGATCTCATCCTTGGTCGCCTTTTCATCAGTGAGGACCTTTACCACCACATCGCGGTACAGCCCGCCTTTTTGCTTGAGGAGGGACTCTGCAAAGTCACTGGCATCCTTGGCAGCAAACTGGAGGGTCAGGTTCTTGTCTTCATATTTGCTCACACCAATGGCCAGGACATAGAGTTTAGGCTTGATAGTAAACTCATCCTCTTTCACTTTCTTCGACCACTTCAAACTCACCGTGGCCGGCTCACTGGCTGCGTTCCTATTTTCTGCAATGATCGAGATCTCCGTATCCTTCTCCGGGATAGGAGCTCTCGTCGTTTGGATGCCCTGATCCTTCTGGATTTCTTTGATCGTCAACCCTCTCCCGATGGGTCTCCCATCAACCAAAACCCTCACATTGGTCACCGGTTCCCCTGAAGGGGAGCGTACTTCAAATTTTACTTCGATCTCCTTCGCGGATGTCTCAGAACCATCCTTGGGGGAAAGGATACTGACGACAGGAGGAAGGATCTTGGCGACAGAAATCTCCGCTTTCTTCCGGCCTGACTCTTCATTGGAAAGCCTGATCGCTTCTCCCTCATCGAGTGTCTCTAAGATCTTTGCAACCACATCCGGTCTGTAGTAAGCAGCTCTGAACCTCGAGATGGGAAAGAAGTCTGCTGCCTGGTCGCTTCCGTTATTTACGTGCCAACCAATCAGTTCTTCTGCCCCAGGAGAGGCGTCGTAATAACCCGATGGCGTCCAGAGAACCCATCGCTTCTTATCTGCGTGAGGAAAGAAAGCTAAGAGCTCCTTTCCGTCTTTCATCCGGTACCACCTCACCGTACCATCACCCAGTGCTGACACAGCGACCTGGCCGTTAGTGTTCACTCCCCATACCCCGCCGGGCGTTCTGACCCTCCACACCCCCTTTCCTGCGGAATCGAATAGGAAAAGACTTGTGGAGGTTCCCAGGAGGAACCCCGACTTGTCCGGTCTAATGGCGAGGCATTTTGCCAACTCCTGTTTCAGGGAGAGAGGATAACCCTTCAGCTTGGGAGTGAGGGAGTTTCTCCAATCGGTGACCCCCAAGCCCTCGGTGATGGGTGCCTGAAGGGTGAAACTTGCCTTCAGGCCGGCCCAGAGGCTGGAGGAGGCATCCGTGAGTCGCCGCTCTTTTACCGAAAAGAACGCAGGCGACTTACCTCCTTTCTCGTATGCGAACTGGATCATGGCGCCATCCGGGGAAAGGAGAAACCCTTTATAATTGCCTTCGTAGATAGGGATCGCCTGGGGACCCAAGAGAGTAGCCTCATCTCGGGCGTTGAGCAGCCCGAAGGATCCGTCGCGAGAAGAGTACGCCACCCCGCCTGCCTTGAGCGGCAGGAGGTGAAGGAGGGCCAGATCAACTCCCACTGGCAGGTCGCTGTACCTTCCCCGGCCACCGTCAGCCCACTTGCGGATCTGGCCGACTCCCTTCAAGCGGTGGCCCCCACCGGCGTAAAGGAAGCGGCCGTCGGATGACCACGCGACTGCTTTGAGATCATGAGCATCCCCTCTTACCCCTGTCGTATCCGGCGAGTACGCATGCTCCAAAGTATTGCCCTTGACCTCAAGCACGTCCACTTTGGGGCTCAAGTAGAATCCCACTGCCAAGCGGGTGCCATCGGGCGAGAAGGCGAGTCCCCATGGATGCTGGCCCCCGGGCGGCCGGATCTTGGACACCGGCGCGATGGGCCGGGGCGAAGAGGCATCGTGACCAGACAAGGCGGTCAGATCGTAGAGGCGAACGAAACCGTCGTAACAGCTGGTCGCCACTTGAGAGCCTGTGGGATTGCTCTCTACCCATTTAACAAAATCCCCGTAGTCTCTGTCCTCTGCTACCAACGCATAATCCGGCAATCGGAATATCCTCATGCCTGACCAGCTTGCCTTGCCCCCTCCCTCGCCTGTTACGACCGCGAGAAAACGTCCGTTTGGGGTGTATACAAGGTGTTGGACCCATCCGGGCAATCCACCAAGCCGGCGGGTCATGGCGCCGGTGGCTCGATCGAACAGGTACACGCACGCATCGCCTTGCTTAGGCGAGCCGGTTCGCCCCCCACACGCCACGGTCCTTGCGTCCGGGGACAGGGCCACGGCGAAGATATGCCCCTCCTCTCCCTCGCCCACGGGGGGCCGAAGAACGCGCAGGAGTTCCCCTCGGCCCGAGATGTCCCACACCCGCACCGTCTTGTCCTCTGAACCGGTCACGAGGATGCGGTTGGAAGGGTCGAGGGCAATGCCCCAAACGCCCGCGTTGTGCGTGCCCACATCCAACCGCAGGATGGGCTCTTGGGTCTGGGCCAATGCGCTCAGCCATGACCCTTGGCCCGACACCAGGATCCATATCATGCCAAGAAGAAACCAGGTCTTTTTCCAGTTCATTTCAGCCCCATTTTTCCAAATCGGGGACGGGTTCTTGCCAAGAACTTCTCAACAAGAAATTCTATTTCTTCAGGGCCAATGGGAAGTCAGGGATGGTTTTGGGTTTGGCCGTGGCAGGGCGTCTGCTTCCCCTTGGTCAACTCCTTCACCCTCTCCGAAATATAAAGATCCAACATGTTGATAGAGTGGCTTTTTTCATTGAATTACAAATTACTAAATATAGATAAGTAAGTCAATAAAATCTTGTTTGACTTTTTTGAGTCTATTTAGTAGACTTATTAAATAAATCCTCTTTTTTCCAAGCTCACAGGAGCGGAGAAAATGATCCACATCAGAAAAAAGCTTATATTCCACTTTTGGGTTTTCTTCCTGCTTTCTGTTATTTATCCGTGTGCCGGAAATTGTTTTACCCTTATTACATCTGAAGAGGCCGCACAACCCGACGCCCCTACACCGAGAGGAATTAAATTCACAAGAATGGAAGGGAATGGACCTCAAATTAAGATTCATTCTCCTAATCTGGATGAACCGCTTCGAATTCCTTTTCTCATGGATATCGTCTTCGAGGCACCTCCCGATAAAATCATTGATATTGACACGTTGAGCATTAAGTATCTCAAACTCATATCCATCGATCTCACGGGTAGAATAAAACCCTTTTTGAACAACAATAGGTTAATCGTAAAAGATGTCAAAGTCCCCCAAGGGAAACATCGTCTTCGATTATTCATCGCTTACACTTCAGGAGAGAAAACAATGATGGAAATTGTCTTGAATGTGGAAAAATAGAAAAAATATCTAATTCCCTTATCGAGCTGCCCATGAAGCCTATCTATCCTTTTCATAATATTTTCCTCTTCGCTAAACGTTTTTTAACTTCAGCCACGAAATTTATATTTAAAAACGTTTCCGCTTCATAGAGGCTATCTCGTCAGAGCCATTCTCATTGGCTTAGCCATCAGCGTGGCCGTAACGACCCTGGCCTGGTTAGGACAATTTAAACCATACCAAAACCCACTGACCAATCTCTTACATTTCATGACTCAAAAGAAGGCTCACGATGTGGTGCTCCTGTTTATTACTCAGGAGGAATATAAACAGGGATTTCATGGAATCAGCCCCCTTTCACGGGGACGTCTGGCGGAGTTGGTCAACCTGATGGTGAAACTAAAGGCCAAAGTCATTGCTTTGGACATCGACCTATCCGACCCATCTTCTGAGGATCGCAAGCTATCAGAGGCGATGGATCACGCTTCTGCTGCAAGCATTCCCATTGTGGTGGTTGGAAACCTCAAGACCATTGAAGATCAACCTCGTGCCAAGGATGACTCTTCTTTTGACTTACGTCCTTACTCGGACGAAAAATTACACACGACCAAAGATGGCTTTCCCCTTTTCGAAGGGATGAATCCAAGGTCCCAATGGGTGGATAAGGTCGTTTATGGTGAAACTTTCTTCAGGTTGGATAATGACTGGGTTTTCCGGATGGCGGATGGTTTCTATATGATCAAGAATAATGATTTAAGGAAAAAGCTTCCTTATCTTCCTGTGCCCTCTTTTCCGGTCGCTGTGGCCGCGGCGTATCAGGGCATGTCACAGGATGCACTCACGGAAGCCCTCTTGAATATTCAGGATAACAAAATTATCCTTTCGAACCCAAGGAAAGATCATCGGGAAGATATTTATATCCATATGGTCAGAGGAAACAGGTTTATCCCTAATTTTATTGGCAATTATGAACATTTCGATCGTGAAGTAAATCTAAAGCCTCTTTTAGAAGCATACCGCTCTGAGAAGGTTGGAAGGGAGACGATATTTAAGGATAAGATCGTCATCATAGGGGGAACCTTTGACAAGAAGGACTTCCACATGACACCCGTAGGCTGGATGTCTGGGATGGAAATCTTAGCGAACATCACACAGAGTATCATCAATGGCAGTCTCATTACCCCTGCCAGCTTCTGGAAGGCATTTATCATGCAGGTCATCCTTGGAATTGCTGTGGCTTTGATATTTATCTTTTTTTCTCGCCGCTGGGCTACCATCATCTGTCTTTTGGCTCTTGTTCCAGGTGTGGCGATAGCAAGCCTTTGGTCTTTCTCTTCTTCCCATTATTGGTTTGATTTTGTTCCTACCATCTTTGGGGTCATGCTTTATGGACAGATCAGCAAAGCGGAAGAGGTCTTTAAAAAAATGAAATATAAACTCAAAACCCGATTGGGGAAAAAAAGAGTTAAAAACATGAAAGCCGAGTGAGACATAAGAATTCCGTAGAAAATAACTTTCAAATCCTCCCTGCCCCCCCCCTTTAGAGGCTGTGTCGCAATAGGGAGTAGGCAGAAAATCAAAGGCTATCCTTCGCCGCCTACAAGTTCGATAGGGGACAGAGAGGCGGCTGAGAGAGCTTTAGAGCGGAACCTTTTAGCGAATAAAATCATACGTTTGTTCACCATGCAGACATCATTTTCAATCATTAGGACGGTTACCCATAACCTTCGAATAACCGCAATTCTAAAGCTTCCGAAGCTGGCTCTCTGTCCCCTATCCGCCATTACGACACAGTCTCTTACTAAAGGGGGGTGAGGGGGGATTAACAATTTTCATGGTTCGCGGGTGATGAACCTATTATGTAAAATTTATTTAAAAGGACGATACCTTTAGATCATAAGGAGGACCTTCAGTGAGAACATCTTTCGTTTTTCTTTGGACACTTTGGTTTAGTTTCTCTCTTCTCTCTTCCGTTTCCATTTCAAAGGAAAATTCATCAGAAGAATATGTTTACCTCCTGAAGTCGGAAGAGGGGAAGGTCTATCGAAGAATGGAACAGCCCACAGGGGATAAAAAAGAAACGGTCAGGAAAGAAATACGGAGGATGGAACTCATTTCCCCTGGTACCATACTGGAGATCGAAAAAGGTGCTTCCATCTATCTGACATGTGGTGGTTGTAGAATATTAAATTTAACTTACAAAGACAGTCCCTATGTCGTAAAGATGAAGGACTTCAAGAAAGAAGGCCCTGCAACAAGTGAAATGTTGAACCAGTTCATAACTTCTCTTAAATATTTTGTCTACCCCGATTCTAAACCAGTTTCAAAAGTGCAGCTACAGACAAGGGGACTTCAAAAAAAGGGGTTATGTAAATACCTCTGGCCACCCGATATTGTAGACATCATGCCCATAGAGCCGATTACTTTTAAATGGGGAGCAAAGGGGACCCATTTCTCTTTGGAGATAAAGGAATTTGGAAACAACGCTACAGTCTATTCGGAAAAAACAATGTTGAAAAAGATCGATGTTCCTCTCGGAATCTTCAAGCCGGGGAGGAGATATGAATGGTTCCTGCTGGAAGAGGAGACAGGGGAAAAATGTCGTGCGACGTTCACGCTGCTCTCAAAAAATGAGTCAAACAGAATAATGGAAATTGTCAATAATCTACCCAGGCTTTTGCCTCCTGGAACAGACATGGAAACGAGGTGCCGTCTTCAGGCTGGATACTTTCTTTCTGAGGGTCTCAACTATGATGCGTGGAGATGGCTTGAACGGAATGGGATATCACAACCATTCCAGAAGGATGAAGAGGATCATTAGGGTTGGGTCTTTATATCAAGGCGTCAGGCAAGGAGCTTTTAAAGGGACAAATAAAACCCTATAACCCGAAGTAAGCTGATTTTACATCTGGGTTTTCCATCAATTCCTGGGAACTCCCTTCCAAAACCGCTCCCCCGTTCTCAAGGACATAGCCATGATGGATGATCGGTAAGATGGGACGGGCATACTGCTCCGAGATAAGGATGGTTATCCCTGTCTGGAGATTAATATCATGAATGGATCGGGCGAGCATGCCCTCCATCATCGGACTCAATCCGAGTAATGGTTCATCGAGGAGAAGCAGTTTCGGCTGGGCCATCAAAGCCCTCCCGATGGCCAGCATCTGTTGCTCCCCTCCGCTGAGAAACCCTCCCTCTCTCTTTTTCAGATTTTTTAAGGGCGGGAAAATAGTATAAATATATTCCAAGGTCTTTTTGGCCTGAGCCTTTGTGGCCAAATAGCCCCCTATTTTCAGGTTCTCCAAGGTACTGCTTTCAGCAAAGATCCTCCGTCTTTCAGGACAGAGGATGATTCCTCTCTTGGCCCTATCGCTTGGTTTCATGTAAGTGATATCCGTCCCCTCAAAAGTAATATTACCAAGGACGGTGATCCTCTCCCCGCCTTTCATCTCTTCCTTCTTCTTCACATCCAAAATGATTCCTGAGATCGTGTACATCAGCGTGGACTTGCCCGCGCTGTTCGCGCCGAAGATGCCTGTCACTTTTCCACCTTGACATTTTATATTGATATTATTGATGGCGATGGCATTCTCATAAAATACCATGAGGTTCTTGATCTCTAACATGGCACAGCCTCCGTTCCGAGATAAGCTTCTCTGACCTCCTTGTTTTTCATAACCTCTTCAGGGGGTCCTTCAGCAAGTTTTTCCCCAAAATTCATGACCATCACCCGATTGACCAGTCGGAAGAGCTCTCTCAACCGGTGCTCGATCATCATGATGGTCATCCCCTCCATCTGAAGCTTTTCAATCAAGGGCACCATCGTAGAAATTTCACTCATGCTGAGCCCCGAAAAAATTTCATCGCAAATAACCACTTCAGGCTTCAAAGCCAGGCACCTGGCAAGTTCAAGACGTTTCAAATATCCGAGTGGAAGAGAAGAGGCAATTTTATATGGGACATAGGCATCCCGTTCAAAGCCGATCTCTTCTAAAATATCGATCGCGACTCCATCCTTATCCCCGAGTTTACCTCCCCGGGTTCGACGAATCCTCGGTGAATTCAGGGGTACAATCAGGTTTTTAAAAGCAGGAAGACTATGATAGGGCCTCATGACCTGAAATGTCCGAGTCACACCGAGATCAGCAATTTTATGGGGCTGCAGGCCCGTCATCTTTTTATTCTTGAAAAAAACTTCTCCTGAATCAGGCTTTACAAAACCTGTGATCAGGTTGACCAGAGTGGTCTTCCCTGAGCCATTGGGTCCAATTACACCGAGGATCTCGCCTCTGGCTATTTCAAAACTCATATTTTTGACAGCCATCACTCCGCCAAATGATTTGGTGATCCCCTTAACTCGAAGAAAGATGTCTTCACCCATCCTATACTTCTTCCCAGTGCTCAAATTGATGATATTTTCGTTGAAGGACGTTCATCAATCCTTCAGGTTTATAGACGATGAAGCCAATCAAAATAAGGCAATAAACCACAACCCTCATCTGACCAAAACCACGCAATGCCTCAGACAGGGGGGTTAAAATAAAAGCTCCTATGACAGGACCCACCAGGGTACCCATCCCACCCATGACAGTCGCCGCGATGGGAAGTATGCAATAGTCTAACGCAAACTGTGAAATCCCAACCCATCCATAGAGGTGGCTGAGATAAGCACCACCAAAACACCCCAACAAGGCTGCGATGAAAACGGCTTTGGTCTTATAGGAAGTGATGCTGATGCCAGAAGCCTTGACGGCCTGATCGTTATCTTTAATGGAACGCAAAATCAACCCGATGTCTTCGGTCACCAATCTCCTCACTGCAAAAAGCGCAATGATCACGGCCCCTAATATGAGATACTGATCCACCCAGATGTTAGGAAAGGTAGCCAGAGCCGTGATGCCTTCGGTACCACCGAAGATATTAAGGGCAACAATAATATAAACGGTTAGCAGTGGAAACATGAAGCTGATGATGGCAAAGTAGATGCCTCTCAGACGGAGGCAGGGCAGAAAAACTAATGTGCTAATGCCAGCACCGGCAACCGTTGCAATGGGTATGGTGAGAAAGGGTGACCAACCCAATTTCGCATTTAAGAGCCCTGAGATGTAAGCACCCGAACCAATAAAGAAAGCCCCGCCCAAGCAAACCAGGCCAACATATTCAGCCAGGAAGTCAAAACTCAAAGCAAGCAGAGCATAGATGCCTGCCTGACAGAGAACTCTTTGCCAGTACATCCAATCCATCCATTCTAAAAAGAAAGGGGATAGAAGGAGACCAAAGATCAGTACAATTCTTGGCACAAGAAGGTAAAACATCTCCCTCCAAGAAGTGAGGGCATACAATCCCTCGGTTCGTACCTTGATGCCTCGATCTAATCTTTCCTTGCGTCTCTCTTGATTTTGCAGATTTTATCTCCGATTTATTAAAACCATTTTACATTTATCATTTTGCATTTTGCAATTTGCAATGGTGTGTTTACACTCTTTCCTCGAGTTCCTTTTGCTTTCCTAAAAGGCCTGAAGGCTTAAAAATCAATATCAAAATAATAGCCCCCACCAATACCACCGACTCCCATACTGAACCAAACAAGGCAGTACTGATAATCCTCGCAAAACCCAGAACAAAGGAAGCCAATACCGCACCAGCCCAACTGCCAAGTCCTCCGATGATACATACGGCGAGGGCATTAATTAAAATTCGATATCCTTCCTCTGCCGTCACACTTCCTAAAGGAAGGATGATGACTGCTGCCAAGCCGGCTAAAGCTGATCCAATGGAAAGGGAGATGACGGCTGCCCGATCCGAATCAATCCCGAGCATCATCGCGGCCTGTTCATCCTGAGCGATCGCTCGAAGCGATAAACCCACTTTGGTATAATGTGTGAAGAGCCATATGGAAGCCACGACCGCTAATCCTCCCAAAATCACAATGAGTCGTTGTGCATCGATGAGCACTCCTGCGATCCTTATCTTAGCATCAATAAAAGAAGGGAGAACATAAAAAGGTCCGATGAATCCTTTAAAACCACCAATCCCTTGTAACCGTAATCCCTCTAATATGATTAATCCAACAGCAAAAGAAGCGATGATCTCTGAAGTAGGCAAGCCTCTCAGCCGGATAAGAACCAGACGGTATATCAATGCTCCTAATATTGACGAGATACCTAATGAGATAAGAATGGCTAATGGATAGAATAATTTGAAATCGTTAACCAAACTCCAGGTGAGAAAACCAACTAAAACATATAATGCGCCATGAGCAAAATTGGGGAGCCGGCTTACCCCATAGACCAGCGTAAAACCTACTGCAACGAGGGCAAAGATGATGCTATTGACTGTTCCGTAGATAAGGATGTTCATAATCAAAGAAACGCATAGCGCTAAGTGCATAGAGCATAGGGTGAATAAAGATTAGATTTCCAGGTTTTGCGCTTTGCGCCATGCGCTCTACTCTATGCTATTTTTTTAACCAAGGCGGCATCTTGATTGAGCCCATGACTGCTGCTTGGGGATGGATGGTCACCCTCTTGCCATCTTGCCATTGTATCCAATTGCCCAACACGCTTGTTTTTGGATCATAGCCATAAACGATCTGATGATTCTGATCGAACCGAATCGTTCCACGGACAGCAGGTAGATTCGTTTTTTCTAAAGCTGCGATCAGAGCATCGGTCTCGGTTGATCCCGCGCGCTCAATTGCATCCTTTAATACATAAACCCCCTCATAGGCGCTCACGCATCCTGTGCTCCGTGGCGGAACTTTCCACCTCTTCTGAAAGGCATCATAATATTTCTTTGTCCAGGGCGTCACATTCGACGGGGTGCAGCCAGCTTCGGAGAGAGTGACGATGGTATAGGCCCCTTTCCCTTTTGTGGCTTCCCAGAATCCCGGATCCTCGGCGGCGCCTATGAATCCAATGGGTAGAGCAGGAATTTCCATATCTGCCCATTGTCTCAACATAATAGAAGTTTCAGGTGAATAGGCCCATATAAATAAAACTTGAGCTTTTGAATTCTTACATTCTCCCAGAGCCATAGAGTAATCCGTAGAGGCAATGGGGTGTTTGTCAAAACCTACGACCTCCCAACCATCTTTCACAGCCAGATTCTTCACGATCTCAGCCGCTCCCCGGCACATGGCGCTATCATCAATGGAGATGAACATCTTGTTAAAACCAAATTTTTCTTTAATATCATGGAGCAGATCAACTCCTTCTTTAATATACCACGCCACGCTTCCACTTTCTCTGAAAGAATATTTATATTTATTCAAATCTGAGCCCACTTTTTTATCCCAGCCAGGTGTATAACAACCAATGGAGACGATATCAAGGATTTTATATTTGGCATAGAGATCGATAGCTGCCAGACCGCATTCCGACATACAAGGTCCGCCAACGATCATATCCGATTTTTTCTGTAGAATCAGTTTCTCAATGGCGAGAAGTACTTCACTGGTTGGAACGCCTGGCTCCTCATCACGGGTATCAATGATTTCGAGCTTTAAAGGTCTTTGGGTATTGCCTACTTTCACACCCCCTGCAGCGTTGATCTCCTCTGCCGCTAAGATCATACCTCTTTCACCATTCTGGCCATAGGCACTTGCTCGAGGAACTGGACACCCCACTACAATCGGCTTGGCTTGGGAATGGACTACACCCATGCCCGACATCATCGCCCCTGCCCCAACAGCAGTGGCTCCCAAGGTCTTTAAAAAATCACGTCTCGTCTTTTTCATGGGTTTTTCCTCCTTTTCCCCCTGATGAATTTATTAAAATTATCGATTATATAACATGATCAAAAACCTCAAGTCAATTGTAAATCAATGTTGATGCAACAAAAATTTCAAAAATCCAAAGAGAGCTCTGAAAAACTACTGCACGCTCTCTTGATTACACAGATTTCCCTGATTTTCCAATCTATTTTGCATCTGTGTAATCAGTTCCTAATCGGTGTAATCAGAGATTTTTGGACTTTTTCAGAAATCTCCCAAAAACCACTTGACAAAAAAATCTCATGGTGTATCAAATTCACGAATCAACCATTGATCAGGTTCTATAGATCATGCTCAGCAAAAGAAATTTAGCAGTTATGGAGGTGGCTTATGTCTATTGAAGTGATGCTTTCTCAGGAGGAGATTTCTTTTCGAAATGAGTTCAAGGCTTTTCTGGAAGGATTGGATCTCTCCTTTATTCTCAGGATGGATAGAGAGGATGAAAAAGAGTTTCCGAAGGATTTCGTCAAGGCCCTTGGACAGAACAACTATCTGGGCATCCCTTTGCCTAAGAATGTAGGAGGAAGAGGACTCAACACGGTTTGCGCCATCCTCGCTGAGGAAGAACTGGGCGCATTGGCTTTTCCTCTTGGCTGTGCAATGGGAATGTCAACCTATCTCTGTCGTGCCATTTATAAATACGGTCATCCTGGGCTCTGGGAGAAATATATCATTCCCACTATGAAAGCAGATCTTATCTGTGCTGAGGGAATTACCGAACCCCTAAAAGGTTCTGATATTGCTCGTTTGCAAACCACCGCAAAAAAAGAAGGGAATCATTATATCATCACTGGGGAGAAGCGCTTCCAGAAAGGAGGAATCGGTGCAGACTGGTTTCTTACCTTTGCCAGGACAAATACTGATGTCGCCCCTCACAAGGGGATTACCGCATTTGTGGCCGAAAGAAACCATGGGGTTCAGGTCGTGGAACAGTTCAACCTTTTAGGATGGCGAGGCATGGGCGCTTCTCATCTCCTCTTCAAAGAGGTGGCTGTTCCTGAAGAGAACCGAGTAGGCGAAGAAGGCCAAGGATTTGAGGTCCTCATGTATCTCCTGCAAACAGAACGTTTAATGGAGGCAGCCACTGCATTGGGTTCTGCCCGCGAATGTCTGAAGATTGCCATACGGTACTCTGATGCACGGGAACAGTTCGAGCAAAAAATCAGAGAATTTCAGGGGATCAACTTTAAGATCGCCGATATGGCTGCCACCCTTGACGCAGGTCAGCTTCTCTGCCTGCGTGCAGCCAAAGTCATTGACCAAGAAGAAAAAAGACCAAACAGAGAAGTGGCCATGGCAAAATTCTATTCTACGGAGGCAGCCTGGAATATCATTGATCAAGCCCTCCAAATTTTGGGAGGCATTGGTTATACGGATTACTATCCTATTGAAAGATTTCTCAGGGATGTCCGAGTTGCCAAGATCTATACGGGTACAAATGAAATCATGAGGGAACTTACCCAGAGAGGAACTTATGATGAACTGTTGAAGGAAAAACCTTCACCCGCTTGGAAACTCTGGAAAGGGTCTAAGAACCTGATGTAGACGCTTAGTGACGATTTGAACGTTAGCACATTAAACGATGAACAGGATGTTATCTTTTTTGTTCATTGTCCATCGTTCATCGTTCACTGTACCAAACCCGGAAGACACTGGATCCGGTCGAGCCCTGACTAACCCGTGGACTGTATGTGTCATCGTTCTGAGATTCAAATCCGAAATTCCTGAAGCCCATTATAGAAATCCTCGATCACTGTTCAGCCTGTGGGGCTTGTGTAGAGATCTGCCCTGTCCTTTGTTTAAGGCTCAATAATGGTTTAATCGAAATCGTCAATGAAGAGGCTTGTTTCGGTTGCAGAAAATGCGAAGACGTATGTCCTGAAGAGGCGATTCGCATCAAAGGCATTGTTCCTTGACGAAATGGTGTTTCCTTTTTTTAAAATATAACATATTGAAATATATATAAAATTTCATTTTATTTGCATATTACGTAAACTGGAATATTTTTTACTTGACAAAAAAATAAAGTTTTGCTAATTAGGTTTGAAACTTGGGGTGTTGGTTTTCTCATCAGATTAATTCATTCCTTATTTTGCCATAAAAATTTTGACGGGTAAGACAGGGGAGGTCTTCATCGTCACGCAACATTTTATCCGATTGAACGCAGAGGACATTTACCTCTTCAATCATTCCTCTCGATCATCTTCTTCAAAATCGTCAATAAGATATCAATACCTAAAAAGGTGAAAGATTTATGGATTGGAAAATAACGGCGACAACATTGTTTTGTGACACGGTGAAAAAGTGGGTCCCCATCATGGTTTACAAAGATGGAAAGACCAATTGTGGTTATTACTACAGGCACCAGGTTGTCACCAAAGAAAATCCCGGTGGGTTCTCATGCCATGGACCCCAGGGATGTGCGTTGTGTGAGGCTTACAAGGAAGATGTATTTTCTCGGGTGGGTAAATGACTCAATAAAAAGTTGAGTCGCTTCTGTTTGCATGATGGCAAACAAAATGAAGGAGGGTGCTATGGATAAAAAGGTATTTATTTTATTGATGGTAGTGGTTTTAGGATTGGGCATTTTTGGATGTGCTGGGGAGAAAGCGATGATCAAAACCGCTCCCTCTCAAATTTTACCTGTTAAGGTTACGGTCGACAGCATTGAGAGGCTCAATGCCATACCCGCTAAGCCTCCTTACCCAGCTACGGATGTCCTTGTATACAGGGTTAATTTCAAACTGACCAATCCAAACAATGTTCTGGCAAAAGTGGACGATCTCTATTTTGAGGCAAAAGTGGAGGATGGCACTCCTGCAAAGACGATCGTGCAGGCCGCTTCCATGCCGAGTATGTTAATTCCAGCAGGTGGGGAGCCCCTTTGGTCCTCCACAGACATTTTTGTTTATGGTGGAGTGCTCGGTGCTATTCATCACCCGTGGTCTCGATGGGGGAGAAGGGATGAAAGGTGCGATGCAAAAACGTGAGGAATTTTGGACAGATTTGGGGGCTGACAAAAGAAAATTTTTCATCGACGGCAACCTCACTTATTCCCTCCCCGATTTCCCCAATCTGGGAACTGTTCGCAATCAATTCAAGAGTGAATTCACTATCCCGAAATTATAGGTGCACGAGGAGAGAAGAGTGGCTAAATCAATCACACAAGAGACGTGGGCCAAGTTCCAACCCTCTCCCAGAAGAGGATACCTTCCCTAAATTATTAAAGCGCAATTACTATCAATGGGGAGATAAGAAGGTTGCCTACCGTTATAAAGATTATGGATACTGGCGAGAACTCACCTGGAAAGACTTCTATGAGCGAGCCAAATGGCTTGCCGGAGGGTTGGCCAGTCTCGGTTTTGGACCGGGGGATAAGATTGCGATTTGTGGTGAGAATGCTCCCGAATGGTTCTGGGGACAGACCGCCGCCCAAAGTCTTGGAGGGGCTTCTGTGGGTCTATATACCGACTCCATTCCCTCTGAGCTTCAATATATTATTGACCATTCTGATGCAAAAATTGTAATGGTAGATGATCAAGAACAGGTGGATAAAATCCTCTCCATCAAAGAACAGATCCCTAAAGTGGAAAAGGTTATCTACTGGATCGCTAAAGGGATGTGGAATTACGATGACCCCTGGCTCATTGGCTTTGATGATATGATGGAGTTAGGAAAGGCTTATGAAGCCACTCATCCCAACTTTTTTGATGAACATATCGATAAGACAAAAATAGATGATGTGGCGGTTCTTCTTTATACTTCAGGGACGACAGGCCAGCCAAAGGGATCCACTGTTACCTACAGGAATCTTCTAAGTTTATTCAATGGCTGGGATGCCTCTTTGCCCTGGAATGAGAAAGATGAAAACCTCTCCTTCTTGCCACCGGCTTGGATCGGGGAACAGATCTTTACTGTAGCGCCAAATTTAGCAAAGGGAATTGTCGTCAACTTCATTGAAAAGGCTGAGACCGTTCGTTCCGATCTCCGCGAAATAGCCCCTGGAGTTATCCTCCTCGGGGCAAGACAATGGGAGATGACCTGTTCCGAAATCCAGGCCAAAATGATCGACTCTCCTTTCTGGAAAAGATTTCTTTACAATCTGCTTCTCCCTGTGGGCTATAAGATTGCTCAAGGCCAAGAAGAACGGAAAAAAGTGAGTTGGCTTTGGCGTTTCCTCTTTTTCTTTGCATATTGGACCGTGTTCAGACATTTACAGGACAAAATCGGTATGACAAGGACCCGAACCCCGATCACGGCTGGAGCGGCTCTGAGTCCGGATAATTTCCGGCTTCTTCGGGCAATCGGGGTCCCGATTGCACAGGGATATGGTTCCACCGAGGTCTCCGGCCTCGATGTCCTCCAACTTGAAAAGGATTATTATCGTTCTGAAGGATCAGGACAACCCTTCCCCGGAGTGGAGGTAAGGATCACCGAAGATGGAGAAATACTGCTCGGCGGTGTGGGAGTCGTTCAGGGATATTATAAGCGACCTGAAGAGACCACTAAAAGTTTTAAGGGAGGCTATTTCCTCACCGGCGATGGTGGGTATATGGATGATGAGGGAGAGCTTTATATTATCGACAGAGTGAGAGACATGCAGACCACGAAGACCGGTGAAAAGTTTTCCCCGACGTATATTGAGGGCCGATTAAAGTTCAGCCCCTTTATTAAAGATGCGATGGTGATTGGAAACGACAAACATTTCGTGACGGCGCTCCTCAACATGGATTTTGAGAATACAGGCAGGTGGGCTGAACGAAACCATATCGCCTATACCTCTCATCCGGACCTTTCACAAAAGGAGCAAGTCCGAAAGCTTTTAGCCGGGATCCTCCAACGGATCAACACGACCCTGCCTGAGACAACTCGTGTGAAAAGATTCATCGTCCTCCATAAGGATTTTGACCCGGATGAGGCGGAACTGACTCGAACCCGCAAATTGAGGCGAGATTTTGTGGAGAAGCGTTACGAGAATATCGTGAACGCAATGTATCAAGGTGATCATCAGGTAGATATTGAAACAACGATTACCTACCGAGATGGCAGGAAGTCGGTCATGAGGCTTCCGATCTATATTGAAACGATCCAAGGGTGAGGACACATGGCAGAAATTACCAGAGATATCACAAAAAAACGGGAACAGAGATATAGCTACGGGTTGACGCTGCTTCGGGAATGCATTGAGAAGAAACGTCCTTTGACCAATCCCAATCCCAAAGAAAGGAAAGTATTGCTTCGGGCCGAGAACATCAGCATCGCCTTTGGCAAGCTTCAAGCTCTCAACAATGTAATGGTGGAAGTCAAAGAGGGTGAGATCCTGGCCATCATCGGACCCAATGGTGCGGGAAAGACATGCCTTCTCAACGTGATAAGCGGTTTCTACCATGCCCAGCAGGGTGAGGTCTATTTGGATGAGAAAAAAATCACCCATTCCTCCTCCCACAAAATTGCTGAACTCGGCCTCTGCCGTACATTTCAAAATATTGCTTTGTATACTGGCTTGTCAGTGAGCGACAACATCATTGCTGGAAGGCATCCCCATATCGGATACAATTTTGTTACCGGAATGATCTATTTCCCCTGGGCAAACAAAGAAGAAGCCTACCAGCGCGCCATTGCAGAGGACATCATTGACTTTTTAGAGTTGGAACACGTCAGGGGATCGGTGGTGGGCATGCTCGCCTATGGACTAAGAAAACGAGTCGAATTGGGCCGGGCATTGGCTCTGGAACCAAGAATTCTCCTCCTCGATGAACCCATGGCAGGGATGAATCTGGATGAAAAGGAGGACATGGCCCGGTTTATCATCGATATCAATGAATTTTTAAAGATCCCCATTGTGTTGATCGAACATGATATGGGTGTGGTCATGGACATTGCAGACCGGATTGTCGTGCTTGACTTCGGCAATATGATTGCTGAAGGCGTTCCTGAAGAGATCAAGAGTAACCCTAAGGTCATTGCCGCTTATTTAGGAGTAGGATAAAAAATGGAAGAAACCATTAAATCAATCGTCTTAGGCCTTTGCAGCGGAGGGATTTATGCCCTATTGGCCGTCAGTTATGTGGTCATTTATAAATCCACCCGCGTATTTCCATTTTCCCAGGCAGCCGTTCTCATCATCGGTGCCTATATCATGTGGTACTGCTTGATTGCCTGGCATCTACCCATATGGCTTGGATTTATCATCACCTGCGTGGGGGGGGCGATTTTGGGAATGTTCATCGAAAGGGCATTCATGCGTCCCCTTGTGGGGCAGCCCATCCTGGCCCCTATCGTCGTCACTTTATGTCTCATGCTTTTCTTGCGGGGGATAGGAATCTTGATGGGAAAAGGAGATATTCAAGGCTTTGGAGAATCCTTCTTGCCGGTAGGGGCTTGGCCGGTTGGGTTTCTGCACCTTCCCAAGATTCAAGTTTATGGATTTATACTCTGCGCGGTGTCTGATCGCGGCCCTGTTGTTATTCTACGAAAAAACAAGAACGGGTCTGGGAATGAGGGTCGTCCATGAAGATCACGTCGTGGCTCAAAACTTAGGAGTCGACGGTCTGGAATGAGGTTGTCCATGAAGATCATGTGGTCGCCCAGAACTTAGGTGTCAATGTCAAACGAATCTTTCAGTATAGTTGGGTGATCTCCTGTATTATTGCCGTTATAGCAGGGATGTTGCTGGGGAACATTCAGGGCGTTGGATTGGCTCTGGATGCGAATGGTTTAATAGCGATCGCCGCTGTGCTCTTTGGAGGATTAGAATCCTTTACAGGTGCGATTATCGCTGGTCTCGCCATCGGCATTCTTCAAATGTTGACGATTACCTATATCGCACCCCTTCTGCCCGGCGAAACGACGATGATGATTCCCTTCGTCTTCTTACTGTTGATCCTTTTTATTAAACCCTATGGTCTTTTTGGTTTAGTCAGGATAGAGAGGTTATAAGCGATGAATATCAATAGACCCTGTGGTACGTTTGACCGGAACTATTTTCAAGCCAAAGAGCTTTACAGAACACCACTGCGGAAGGTATTACTGGTACTTCTGATCATCGGAATGTATCTTCTACCCTTCCTGTCCGGCGATTATGGAATCTCTATCCTCACCCTCATCTGTGCCTTTACGATCGGGATGCTCGGTTTACAGATCATCACTGGCTATTGCGGTCAGATCTCCATTGGGCATGCGGCTTTTATGGGTGTCGGGATGTACACGGTTGGGATTCTCCAGAGGCATTTTGGACTTAGCTTTTGGGTCTGCCTACCTCTTGCTGGACTCGTCCCCATGTTCATCGGGATGATGTTCGGTCTCCCTGCTCTAAGAATGAAAGGTTTGTACCTTGCCTTTGCCACCTTAGCCGCCCATTTTGTCATTGTCTATGTGATCAGCAATTGGCGTTCTGTGACCAATGGGACGGATGGGATGTGGATGAAACGCCCTGGCACCCTTCTTGGAATCGACTTTGCAAAAGACGAAACTATTATCTCTTAGTATTGACGATCACAATCATCATGACTTATCTGGCAACGAATTTAGCCAGAAGTAAACTGGGCCGATCTTTTGTTGCAGTGAGAGACAATGATATCGCTGCTGAAGTGATGGGAATTAATATCGCCTATACCAAGATCATGGCATTTGGCATTGGTTGCTTTTTTGCAGGGATTTCTGGGGCACTAGGAGGGGCCTACTACGAATATGTCAATATCGAATGGTTTGGCCTGGATGATTCCATCTGGTATCTGGGATTCCTCGTCGTCGGGGGCTTCGGGAGCATCTTTGGTGCCATAGCAGGGGCAACCGTTTGGAAAATCATGGATGAGTTCAGCACTCTGGTAACCCCTCTGGCAGAAATTTTTTTGGGCGGTGCTGCTTTCTATGCCTCAGCAGCCTTCTCCTTAGTCATTTATTCTTTGATCATCATTGTCTTCTTAGTGTTTGAACCAAGAGGAATTGCCCATCGTTGGGAAATGATAAAAAGGTCCTATCGTCTACATCCTTTCCCTTATTAAGTAGGGTGAGATTGAGGTCTAAAGGAAAATATCATTTCTAACAAGGAGGTAAGGAAAATGAAACAGAAAAGTAGACTTTTATGTTTGTTGGGAGCCTTGCAATTCTCATTTCTCTTTTTGCTCCTTCGGAGGGTTTAACCGCTGGTAAACCGTCCATCACCATCCACAATATCATTGACCTCACCGGAGCCTATGCTCCTATTTCGATTCCTTCTGAAAAGGGAGGGAAAGATTATATGGCGTGGATTGCTGAAAAGGGAGGACTCGATATCGATGGAGATGGGAAGGGCGATGTCGAAGTAAAATATCGTGGGCTGAATTTGGGAATGTCGATGCACGGTTCATGTCAGCCTACAAGAGATTCAGGATGGGGAACACCCAAACCCACCATCATTGAGATGTGGTCCTCTCCGAACCAGGAGATGATGAAACCCATTCTCGAACGGGACGGATCGTATGCTATGGGATCGGTTTTAGTGACCCACAACTCTATCCGCCTGCATGGAATTATATGGACTGCTGGAGTTATGGTGAGTCGGCAGCAGGGGCGATCGAATATTACATCGATAATCTCTGGCCAAAGAAGGGCAGAGGAGTCAAAGGCCAAAGTAGCCCATTTAACCTGGGATTCAGCCTATGGTCGTGCGGCAAACGAACCGACCAAAAGACATGGAGAGAAAACCGGAAAATACGAGGTCGTGTTAGAACGATTCTGCACCATGATGCCGACCGACCCAGAGATTATGGGCTTCCTTTCCGATTTTGAGAAACGAGGGGTGGACATCATCTGGTCGAATTCCATTGTGCAAACTCCAGCCGTTATCATGAAAGGTATTCACAAGCTGGGATTAGCTGGGAAGATGGTCCATATGGCCAACCTTTGGGCGCCAGCCGATCAACTACTGGATATCGTCGGCCCTGGATCAGCAGAAGGTTATATGTGTCCTCAACCGGTTTTTGTACCGGCAGCTGACCCGAATGAACCGGGTGTCAAATTCGCCAAGATGCTCAATGACAAATACCGGAAAGACCCATCCATGCCCAATATCCAATATATGCGTGGTGTCCGGATGAAGGCAAATATGTTGGAGGCAGTGAAACGGGCTTTAGTGGGTATTATGAAGCGGGATAAGGTCGATCTGGCGAAGGCCTGTGAAAAGATCAGTGGAAAGGACGTCAAAGAGCTCGGCATGCAGACCTTAGCCGGTTATACAGCCTTTGACACGACGGTTAAATTCCAAAGTGCGCCTTCGGGTAAGGATGATCGACGCCTCGCAAACCATGACCGACTCATTGGTGTAAAGGGTGGCAAAGTGGTCGCCCTTTCTCCGTGGTACAAGGTTCCTCGGCTTGTTCCAGACGATATGATGGCAAAAGGTCTGTTCAAAGACGAGAAGATCAACATTCATTACGAAGTTGTGAAATAACTAAGGAAAAGGGGTTTGGCGGGTAGGGCGACTTAAGTCACCCTTAAAATGCGAGGCTCGAGTCTTCCCTACCCTTTCTTCACTTTTTGGACGAGAGGACCCATCATGTTGGAATTGAAAAATGTTGAGGTGAAGTATCTCAATACCATACTGGTATTGAAAGGGGTTAACATCCAACTTGAAAAAGGGGGCTTTGCCTGCATCTTAGGAGCCAATGGTGCTGGCAAGACAACGACCCTGAAGGCCATATCCGGATTACTCCGCACCGAGGAGGGTGAGGTGACGGATGGAGGGGTTTATTATGAGGGAAAACCCATCCATAAATTCTATCCTGAAGACATTGCAAGGATGGGAATCCTTCAGGTCATGGAAGGAAGGCGCTTAGCAGAGCACCTCACCGTTGAGGAAAACTTACGAGCGGGGGGCCTCATCATCCCAGGGAATGGGACACGGTTTAAAAAGGACTTGGAAATGGTTTACAGCTATTTCCCAAGGCTTGTAGGGATTAAAGATAATACAGCGGGATATTGTTCCGGTGGGGAGCAACAGATGATCGCTATGGGCCGCTGCCTGATGGGACACCCCAAAATTATGCTTCTTGATGAACCTTCCATGGGTTTGTCTCCTTTGCTGGTCAGGGAAATCGCCGATATTGCAAAGAGGATCAATGTGGAAACAAGGGTATCCATCCTCCTCGTTGAGCAAAATGCTCATATTGCCTTAGAGTTGGCAGAGTACGGTTATGTGATGGAAAATGGCAGGATCGTGTTGGATGGCCCGGCGGAAAAATTGAAAAACAACGAGGATGTTAAAGAATTCTATCTCGGATTCACCGGAATGGGCCAGAAGCGAAGTTATCGAGACGTAAAACATTATAAGCGCCGGAAACGCTGGTTAGGTTAGGAGATGTAAGAAAATTAAGGTTCTGAAAATCAAATTAACCAAATTTCGGATGAGCTTTTTTCATCCTGATTTAATCCATTCTTGGTTAATATCAAAAACTAAATGAACTCCCCCCCTAATCACTCCTACTCTTCGGGATAAAGGGGGGGGCATTGGGTAGATGATCCATGAGGACAAATAATATGCCCAAACAAGATGTGATGGAACGCAGTATAGGTTTCTTTAAGAAGAATCTTGAAACCATGCCCCACGCAAAACGTCTCGAATATCTGAATCAAAAACTGAGAACAATTATACAATATGCTTTTAAACATTCTGTTGCTTTTAGAAATAAAATGGACTCCGTTAAATTGAAACCGAAGGACATCCAGACGATTAAAGATTTAGAAAAAATTCCCATTACTAAAAAAGCCGAATTAGTTGACCTCCAGAAAAAAAATCCACCTTTTGGTGGGTTTGAAGGAGTTCCAACGAATGAAATGAGAAGAATCTATGTCTCTCCCGGTCCTATTAATGAGCCAGGTGATATGGAATACGATGAGCTGGGTTGGGCCCAGGCCTTATTTGCCGGGGGGTTTCGCCCCGGAGACATTGCGATCAATACATTCAGCTACCATATGATGCCGTTTGCCATGGAGATGGTTGACAACTCCCTTCATATGGTTGGATGTGTTACGGTTCCAACAGGAGTGGGCAACACCGAGCAACAGGTCAATATCTTAAAAAACTTAAAGGCTAATGCCTACTGCGGAACTCCCAGTTTTCTCCTCAACATTGCAGAAAAAGCTGAGGAGATGAAGCTTGATTTAAGAAAAGATTTAAACATTCAAGTCGGTTTTGTGGCTGCAGAAATGCTTCCAGAATCTCTGCGCTCCAAATTGGAGGAAAAATTTGGAATGATTCTCAGACAGAGTTACGGTACGGCCGATATCGGCTCTCTGGGGTACGAATGCATGTTAAAGAACGGCATGCATGTCCCGGATGATAAGATTGTGGAGATCGTGGATCCGGAGACAGGGAAACAATTACCCCCAGGAAAGACGGGAGAGATTGTAGCTACCACTTTTAATAAAGTTTATCCATTGATTCGATTCGGGACAGGAAATATCCTCTATCCTTACGGAGACCCGCTGCCCTTGCGGTAGAACATCACCACGATTGGTCAAAATCTTGGGAAGGGTGGATCAAGTGACCAAGGTCAGGGGTGTCTTCGTCCATCCCGGTCAAGTCGATGAAGTGGCCTCAAAGCATCCACAGATTGCAAAGTATCAGGTGGTGGTCACAAGAAAGGAACATAAGGATGAGATGACCTTCCGGATCGAACTCAAAGAGGAGGTTTCCCAACCTGAAAAATTAAAGGAAGAGATTGAAAGATCTGTCCGGGATGTGATGAAGGTGAGGGGCGATGTTCAATTCGTTCCGAAGGGCACGATCCCAGATGGGGCGAAGAAGATCGAAGACCAGCGCACCTGGGAATAGGAACCAATACGCTTCCCGATGGAATACCGGAATAGATGAGCAAAAACGAACATGCAAACGCCCTTCAATGTCTTTAGGTCCTGCAATTCAGAAGCATCGATGATCATCTTGCCAATTATTGAACGACGATGTACAGTGCATATATCCTTAAAAGGAGGAGGGAAAGGCTATGAAAATTGATTATAAAGGGTTTATTCGGGAAAGGATACAAAAGAACCCGGTGACCATTAGTCCTGAGGCAACCTTTTTTGAAGCTCGGAATCTTATCCACGAGAAAGGAATCCAACATCTCCCAGTCGTTGGCAGGAACAATAAACTGGTTGGAATCGTTACCGACCGCGATATCCGGGAAGCCGCACCCTCCGATGCAACCCTGCTCAGCGTCCAAGAACTCAACTACCTTTTAGGAAAACTGAAAGTTTCGGCCTTTATGACGCCAAAGGATAAGTTGATCACCATCACTCCTGACGCATTGATCGAAGAGGCGGTCCAATTGATGCACAACCATAAGATCGGGTCTCTTCCTGTTATGGAGGGGGAGAAGCTATACGGAATCTTCACCGAAACGGATGTCTTAGACCACTTTGTGGAAATCTTTGGTTTCAAGCAGAAAGGTACCCGGTTAACCCTCGCCATTGAAGATAAACCCGGTACGATGCTTGGAATCCTTCAGGTCTTTAAGAAACATAACGTGAATGTGATCAGCATTGTCACGCCTTCTTTTATGGTGGAAGGGAAGAGGATCGCTGCCATCCGGATTAAGACTCAAGATTACAAGGATATTGTTAAGGATTTAGAGAAAGCAGGCTATGATGTTTTATCTATAGGCAAATGGCCCTCCTTTTAGTCTAAATTTTTTTGGATGAAACTTGACAGTTTACGTTAAGTGGCACAATCAGGGTCTTCATATGGAAAGCAATGGGACAAAGTATTATCAAATCGGTGAGTTGGCCAATTCATTGGAATTGAGCACCCGAACGATTCGATACTACGAGGAAATTGGTCTCCTCGATTCCGTCAAAAGGATCGAAGGGACAAGAAGGGTTTATACGGATAAAGATCTTCAGCGTCTAAAATTTGTTAAAAGGCTCAAACACCTCGGCCTCACTCTATCCGAAATGCATGAGCTGGGAGATATTTATCAAATCCATCGGACAAACAGAAAGGTTTTACCCCGGCTTCTGGAATTACTAAACAATCATATGGGAAAGATTGATGAACAGAATCCACAATTTGAATAGATTGAAGGAAGATATTCTTAATTATCAGGAAAGAATCCATCAGAAGTTGAACATGGGAGATACGAGGTCAGATGGATAGTTTTTTTTCAACAATCTAATTGCATGATATCGACGCCGGTCCAATTCCTCTGGGCTTCCCTGCGGTCTCATCCTTTGCCCCTGCCCAGAGTTATAGGATGTCTATTATCCAGGATTCAACAATTACTAAGAACCGAACATTAAAAGGAAGGGGGGT
>CAWFSX010000045.1:0-46465 GCA_963818595.1 uncultured delta proteobacterium | reverse complement strand
CCGGAAAAATTTGGATCGGGCGCAATTGAGGGAGTGGCTGCACCAGAATCAGCCAACAACGCAGCAAGCCAGGGGGCCTTCATCCCTCTCATGACTTTGGGGATTCCTGCCAATGTGGTCATGGCCATCTTGCTTGGAGCCTGATGATCTACAACATCAAGCCCGGTCCCTTGTTGATTAAGAATCATCCTGATTTATTCTGGGGGGTGGTTGGGAGCATGTATATTGGAAATGCGATGCTCCTGATTCTGAACATCCCTTTAATCGGGTTCTGGGTGAAGATTTTAAAGGTTCCCTATCCCATCCTTTTCCCTTTGATCCTGCTTTTCTGCTTGATCGGGGTTTATAGTGTCAACAACAACATGGCAGAAATAGTCATCATGATCATTTTCGGGATCGTGGGATATCTGATGAAGAAATTTAAATATGAGGCAGCGCCTTTAATCTTGGCCTTCGTTCTAAGCCCTATGCTTGAGAATGCGCTCCGTCAGTCCCTTCTCATGTCTCACGGCAGTTTTTCGATTTTCTTCACCCGCCCCATCTCATTAATTCTAATCGGAGTGGCGATCCTCCTGCTGGCTCTCCCTCTGATCCCTCGATTCAATAAACGTCCAAAGGGGGAAGAGATCATCTGATAAAAAATGACCCGACTCAATAGATGATTCAATGAAAGAACCTTCTCAAACCTACAGGCTCTTTCTGGTTTTTTCCATTCTTTCAGCTCTTTATATTCTTTCTATGTTCTACCGCGTCTCTAATGCGGTCATGGCCCCCAATCTCATCCAGGATTTAGGCCTTGATGCAGAGACCCTTGGCATTCTCGGAGGCGCTTACTTCTACTCCTTTGCCCTTGTTCAGATCCCGATGGGGCCAATGCTCGATCGCCTCGGGCCTCGCCATGTCATTTCCTCCTTTGCACTGATGGGAGCCTTCGGTGCATTTCTCTTTGCCGCCAGCCATTCTTTTTACGCCGCCTTTTGGGGAAGGATCCTAATTGGGTTAGGCGTGGCATCCATTTTGATGAGCTCCCTCAAAATCTTCACCCTCCGGTTTCCTTCAAAACAATTTGCCACCCTCATGGGCGCTCTCATCTCTGTTGGAACCCTCGGCAATATCCTGGCTGCCTCTCCTCTGGCTTACTTCACTTCCACGATCGGGTGGAGAATGACCTTCGGCCTCACCGGAGGGATTTGCCTCCTCCTCGCCTGTCGTGGCCTTCTGGGTATTAGGAAGAGGGAAAAGAAAAACAGGAAGAAACAATTCCTTCCGTCTCTTTGAGCCGCCTGTTGGTATTCTTCAATCTCTCAGATTGTCTTGGGATCGCTTGTCTTCTGGCAGGGATCCATCGCCGCTTTTTTCAGATATGGAACCTTTATCAGTTTGCAAGGATTATGGCTGGGGCCTTATCTAATAAACATCAAAGGATACTCTCCAGTAAAAACAGGAAATATTCTCATCTTCCTCGCATTGGGAGTGATCACTGGAGGTCCTATCTCGGGCCATCTTTCCGATAGGGCCTTTCTTTCAAGACGGGACACCGCCGTGTGGGGTTTAGGTCTTTACACCCTGAGTCTACTTCCTTTGACCGGCGTATGGAAGATCGAGAGCCCTTTGGGGTATGCCCTTCTCTTCTTTGCCATTGGATTTTTCAACACCTTTGGAATAGGGATTTACCCCCATGTCAAGGAACTCTTTCCGATCACTATTTCGGGCACGGTGATGACATCGATCAATTTCTTCACCATGGCTGGGGCAGCCCTCTTCATGCCGATCATGGGAAAAATCATTGAATCCTTTCGAAGGGTCGACCAATCTTACCCCGCCGAGGCCTTTCACCTCTCCTTCTGGATTTGTTTTGTGGGAATGGTAGTCAGTCTGATTTTCTATGCCTTCTCCAAACAGGAATAATAGAACCCTTATTTTAAGAAGCCCTATTATAGTGTTTCGTACTTTCAAACGGGTTCACTACATTGTGTCAGGCAGGAAAGCTTGGGAGAAATCTTTAAACAAAAATCTTTTGATGACGATAAGCCTGAAGATATTCGAGACAGTAGGGGTCTTGGTTGATCAGTACTTTGCTCGCATAAACAGAATTCAGAAGAGGTTGATCTCGGACATCGATCAAAAGGGTATCAAGTCCAGCGTGAATCGCCATGTTCAGGAATGTTCTATTGATCAATCCCCTACCAGGAAGTCCCATGCTCACATTACTGATGCCACAGATGGTGTGAGAATTGGGGAACTCATGTCGAAGTGTTTTTATTGTTTCTAAAGTGAGAAGAGCGGCTTCCGGCTCAACCGCAACTGAAAGAGCTAAGGGATCGAAGTAAATATAGTCGGGTGAGACACCCCCTTCCGTTAATCTTTTGAAGAGCATTTTAGCAATGGCCAACCTTTCTTCGATGGTCCGAGGAATTCCTTGATCATCCATGCAAAGAACCACAATCTTACACTTTTTCTCAGTAATAATAGGAAAGAGTTTTTTCCACTTCTCTCCCTCACCAGAAATGGAGTTGATGATCGGAACTTCTGGATGGCTATAAACGGACAAGGCTGCTTTGAGGGCCTCTGGATTGGCACTGTCGATCATCAGAGGGACAGAAATTTCTTTCTGAATAATCTCAATCAACCAGGGCAAATCTTCCACCTCATTACCACCCGCCACGCCCGCATTGATATCCAGAACCTGGGCACCTCGCTCATGTTGAATTTTTGCCATTTCTATAAGTAAAGCCTCGTTTTGATCCAAAATGGCCTGACCTATGGTTTGGATTGTTCCATTAATCGATTCTCCTACAATGATCATCGGTTTTTCACCCTATTCAGGTAAAGTTTCATTAACTCTATCTATTTTTTCAGTATATGCTTTCTCTTGGGCTCCCTGACGCAATGATGGATTGAGCTTCCCCCGCCGCTTAAGAAGACCCTCTTATCTTTTCTGCTCTACTTCTTAGGTATTCAACCGAACTCAATAGAATGAGCGAAAAGCAGATAAGCAGGGTGGATACCGCCGCGATCACCGGATTGATTTCCATTCGAATTCCTTCCCACATCTTTACTGGAAGGGTCACGGAAGAGATGCCACAAATGAACATCGAAATCACGATCTCATCAAAGGAGATGATAAAAGCAAAAAGCGCACCAGAAATAACACCAGGTCGAATGAGCGGAAATGTAATCTTAAAGAAGGTTTGGATCCGAGAAGCCCCCAGACTCATAGCCGCCTTCTCCAAGGTCACATCGAACCCTTTCAGAGAAGCGGATACTGTAATGACGACAAATGGAATGGCAAGCAGACTATGCCCCAGAACCAACCCAACTTTAGTGCCCACCACGCCCATTTTGGAGAAGAATCCATAGAGAACAACAGAAATAACTATGACAGGAATGATGATCGGTGAAACGATGAAAGTATTTATGGGACCCTTAAATCCAAATTTCCCTCTTACCAGAGGAAATGAAGCAAGCACGCCCAGAAAAGTCGAAAGCCACATGGTCGCGAAGGCAACTTGAAAACTAACCCATGTTGGCCTGGTCCAAGAGGTATCCAGAAAATATTTCTGATACCATTGAAAGGATAAACCAGGAGGAGGAAATTGAAGATAAGTAGCCGAACTAAAAGACATAGGGATCACGATAAAAATCGGCAGCATTAGAAAGAAACCAATGAGGCCGCAGACACAATAAAGGATTGCTCTCCAAGGATCCCTTTGCTGCCTTTTCATATGTTTCTCTTTTATACTCCTCCCCAAAGCTTATCGAGTCCAAGGAAACGATTATAGACCATTAGAATTAAGACGGTGAGCCCAAGGAGAATGAATGAGGAACAAAAGGCGAAGCCCCAATTTAGGAGGGTAGTTACATGGGCTTCGATCAATTGGGAGATCATAATATCCCTTGTCCCTCCCAAAAGGGCTGGAGTAATAAAAAACCCAATGGCCATGATAAAGACGATTAGGCACCCTCCTCCTACTCCCGGCAGACTGAGTGGAAAAAAAATTTTAATAAAAGTCTGAAACCGATTAGCCCCTAAATTTTCGGAGGCTTTGAGAAGGCTTCGGTCAATCCCTTGCATCACGCTATATAGGTTGAGAATCATATAGGGCAGAAGAATATGAACCATCCCCACATTGATTCCGACGGCATTATAGATAAGCTTAACAGGGGATGTTGTTAGCCCAAGGCTTAATAATATGGAATTAATCACTCCCTGCCTTCCTAAAAGCACCATCCAAGCATAGGTCCTCACTAAAAGGCTCACCCAAAAGGGAAGGAGGACAATAATCATCAAACGATTACTTATCTTTGGTGAAATACTTGAAAGAAGGTATGCAAAAGGATAGCCCAGTAATAGGCAAAAAAGCGTCACGGTTATTGCAATCTTAAAGGTATTCAGGACGACCCTTAGATAGACCGGTGCAGAGAAAAAATGGATGTAATGGGTCAGTGTAAAATGGGGATCGAATAGACTCCGAATAAACCCAAGAAAAAGAGGATATACAAAGAGTATAAGGAGATAAAGCATCAGCGGACAGAGAAGAAAAATTCCCTTTGTTTTAATAAATTTTTGCATGACTTTACCTTACAGTTGCATTAAGCAGACCCACCGGGAACACTTTCAGACCCTTGTAATGCGGGTTTTATTGGAATTGGATGGGTCACAGAGGACTTCACCAAAAGTGAACTCCAGCAAAGTGGGTGGACCGTAGTACTTGACATTCAAAAGGTTCCGCTACAAGGCTCTTACAGTGTCCCCGCCGAGTCTGTTTTGGTGTTTTATTGCAATGTTAAGGTTTATTATAAAATAATGGAGGGGAGTTACTCCTTCAATTTCGGTAAGGATTCCTCCCCTTCCGTTAATGTTTTACTTCATCAACCATTGTGTCATTCGCTCCAAAACTTTTTCCCTATTTGGACGCCAGTAATCGAAGTCCAGTTTCACACACTTATGAAAATGCTCTGGATAACTGGGTAAGTTTTTAGCCGCCTCCTCGATCGATGAATTGAAAGGCCTTTGGATTGGTTGGCCCATAATAAATGTGCTTTGCCATAATGGCTTGATTTTCAGGTCTGTTGCTAAATTCGATGAACTTCATTGCCTCTGCCTTACGCGGCGTCCCTTTCACCACGAACCAAGCAGCTTGATAGTAAAGGGCCTGGTCCCAGACAATATCCACGGGGGCACCTTTGACCTTGAGATCAATAATTCTTCCATTATAGGTGGCGACCATATCCACTTCCCCATCTTTAAGAACCGACTGGGACTGTGCTCCGACGGTCCACCAGACAGGGATATTGGGTTTGAGACGGTCTAAACTTTTAAAGGCCCGATCGATATCCAGGGGGTAAAGTTTCGCCGGATCGACACCGTCGGCTAAGAGGGTAATCTCCATTGTAAAATCCGGCCGTTTGGGCAAGCAACGGGGGCCCGGGAAAGCCTTTGGGTCCCAAAAATCCCTCCAGCTTTTTCGGGGGATTCTTACCGTATTTATCTGCCCGGTATCCAATGGCAATCGCCTCATACTCCCCACCTACGGCCAATTTATGGACCGCACCGGGATCCAACTGTTCTTTTTTCACAACCGCATAATCTATCGGCTCCAAGAGATTTGAATTTTCTGCTTGGGCAATCCACCCAGTCCCTGCTTGACCCAGATCCCATTCCACCCTTCCCGCTTCCACCATTGCTTTCAGTTTCCCTAAATCATAAGGACCTGTATAAACCACTTTGATACCCGTTTCCTTCTCAAAAGGATCTCCAAATGCTTTCTTAATTCCCTCCTCCCAAACACCTCCCCAACTGATTAATACGAGCTTCTTCTCCTGGGCCATTGGAAGAGTCGTCCATGTAAAGAGCAATGCCGCACAAATTAAATTGATGAGGATCACATTTCTTTTCATAATTTTCCCTCCATTCACAGAAAATTTCTCAAACGGCAAAGAAAATTTCAAAAACTATTTTTGAATCACCTCCTTTCATAGAATCTGCGCTCCTTGAACCGGCCAGCCAATGATCACCATGTCTGATCCCCTTGCAGGTTGCGTTACGAAATCAACCTGTTGTTTCACATAGAGCGATTCCCTGTCGTTCAGTCTGACTCTATACCGACGTGTTTCACCGACATAAATGGCTTCCTCCACGAACCCCTCGAAGTGGTTAAAGCCTTGGACCTTCTCTTTTAAAACAACGATTTTCTCAGGCCTGAGGGCGACGAGGATCTTTTCCCCAATAGCCAAATTTTTCTTCGTGATGAGAAGAAATTCGCTTCCCCCTAAACTCCTAAACCGGCACCTGCTCTCCGCCACATGCATCACATTCCCTTCCAAAAAGTTAGTTTCGCCAATGAAATCAGCCACAAATTTATTGGCTGGCTGATCATAAACCTCTTCAGGGGTGCCAACCTGTTCGATTCTTCCCTCATTAAAAACGGCAATCCGGTTGGACATGGTCAAGGCTTCTGTCTGATCATGGGTGACATAGATCGTCGTAATTTTCAGATCCCTTTGCAGATTTTTAATTTCAAGCTGCATATACTCTCTGAGCTTCTTATCCAATGCCCCTAACGGTTCGTCCATGAGGAGCAATGGAGGATCAAAGACCAGAGCTCTCGCAAGAGCGATTCTCTGCTGTTGGCCGCCACTCAATTGCTTTGGATATCGTCTTTCAAAGCCAGGTAACTTGACTTCTTCTAAGGCTGCCCCAACTCGTTTTGAAATTTCCGTCCTATTGAATCTCCGCATTTTAAGGGGAAAGGCAATATTTTCGTAGACTGTCATGTGAGGGAACAAAGCATAATTCTGAAAAACCATCCCGATATTTCTCTTGGAGGGGGGAACATCTGAAATATCTTTTCCTTCTACAGAGATCTCTCCTTCGGTTGGAAATTCGAAACCAGCGATCATCATCAAAATGGACGTCTTCCCGGACCCACTCGGTCCAAGAAGAGTTAAAAATTCACCTGTGTAAATCTCAAGAGTGACTTGATCAACCGCCACCACCTCATTAAAACGTTTTCCAAGATTTTTGAGAGAAACCTTTATTTGATCATTATTCACCTTGTCCACCTTTTCATCTGATGCTTTCTATATTCCTGACTTACTCTTAGCACAAAGCCTCTATCTGGTTCAATCAGTATCTAAATTTAAAACCGAAGGAAGCGATCTCCCTTTTCATCCTCTGATATAATCTCTTGGTATCATCGGAAAGACCTCCGGTCTTTACGTCATCAACTCTTCCTGGCATCGCTTGCCATCTGGAGCTGATGGATTAATTCGGTTTCATAAATTGAGAGGAGGGTGCTTGACGATGCTATTGGCTTCCTTTCTCCCCATATTCCTGGAACGGTACGGGCTATTTCTGAAGCAAACTCTGGCCCTTGGGGAGTCTGCAAATCAACGGTAGCATTTTTATATACACCTAAAGCTTCCAGAGAGCTTCCACTGACCACAAGGTTGGTAACAATGGCCGCTGTTTCATAAAAACACATCTCTTCGACAGGCCCCGATGCTGTATTGGGGATGGTGAAGAAAGGAAAATGACTGTTTCGACTGATCGCCTGACTGCTCACACTGACGACCCACAGAAGATCCCGACTTGAGGTGCATACGGTTTGATAATGGAGAGGGAATGTCACCTGACAGGAACCTCGAAGAACAAGTATACAATGGAGGTGATAAACTACATTGGCGATTGCCACCCCCTCGGCCCCACCACAGTATCCCCCTAAAAGAGGACCCGATTCTGCGCAAATTCTTCCCTCCTAAGCTCAGGACAAAAGCAACTTCATTCAGTCTCTGGAAGTTGACCTTCATCTCAGCGATAGAACCGATGAGCCACCCGTCTGAAGGTCTAAGACCGAATTGGCTCCCTGCTATCTTTGCAGTATCCGTGACAGATGTGGCAATCGAGTTCATAAGAGGAAGCCCTGGCCTGCCTGCGATGGAGAGAGCCTCCCTCGATAACATGCTCGAACGAATGCAGGCCAGAACTTCAAGTGGAGAAGAAGCCCTGATCTGCCTACCATTTATATTCGTTAAGGTAGGGGTTGTTATCGAATCCACCAGAGGAATTGATGCATACCCTTGCATCACTTTGGAAAAAATCTCTTCTGAGGAGACAGGAGCTCTCTGCAGCTCCCAGAAAACACCAAGGTGGAATCTCGCTTTCTGGCTTTCTCGGAAGAAGCCTCTTACAATCCCTTCCCTCACCAAAGGTGGGCTCGAAGGGGGCTGTCTTCAATCCTTCAAGGATTTCTGACTCACTAAATTTGATGATTCTTTCTGTATCGATACAGTAAGTTCCAACCTGAGAGTAAAACTGAACCGCCGTCTGAAAAACCCTGTCCGCCAAGTCATCATCCCATGGGATGGACATATCAGGGTCAAACTTTATCTTATACTTCCTGGCCACCTCCCTTAGCTTAGGCACAAAAACGTTTAAATCAAATTCTTCTTGAAGGCAGTAGGGTCCAGTCAATGAGCGGTCTATGACTTCAATAAATGGAATCATTTGATCCTCCTCCTAACGTCTCTTTCGCACCAGATCACTCGCCAGCCTCACCGCTTCTTCCGCATTGCCGGCGAAACCATCTGCTCCAATCTCATCCGCCCACCTCTGAGTGACAGGACCTCCCCCAACCATCACAAGGTATCTATCTCTTTCCCTTCTTTCCTTAAGGATGTCAATAAAATCTTTTTGGATTGGCATGGTGGATGTCAATAGGGAAGAAAGGCCAATAATGTCTGCCTTCACCTCACGGGCCTTTTCAATGAATTTCGATATCTCGACATCGACGCCGAGATCATGGACCTCAAAGCCGGCTGTTTTTAAAAGCATCGCAACGATATCCTTGCCAATATTATGGACATCACCCTTCACCGTTCCTATGACGACCCTCCCTTCAACCTCCCTCTCGATCCCTTTTTTTGCAATAATAGGTTCTATCAACTTCATCGCTTCCGTAAATATCCTGCCCCCTAACATCAACTCTGGAAGAAATACTTCGAGCCTCTGAAACTTGTCTCCTATGGACCTCATCCCAGCAGATAGGCCATGCTCAATGATCTCTAACGGCTCAAGACCCTTCTCCAAAGCTTCTTGAACTGATTTTATTGTCAAATCACGGTTTAAATTAACGATGGAATCGCTGAATATTTTCTAAAATAGGGTTATCCATCTATTTCATCCTCTCAGTATAATGTTTATAGAGATCAAGCATCCTATTTCAAAGATCGATTACTTCTTCTAAAATCTGGAACCCTCTTTTTCTCAGCTCATCCACAAATTCCTGAGCGGGGAGCATGTTTTCAGCGCCATCGACTCCTTTTCGCTTGGCCTTTCCAGCAGCCACCATCTGGGCACCGATGGAAAGGGGGATGCCCACATTTTTATCATAGGCACGTGTGCCTCCCCATTCTTCCATGGGAGGATGGCTCGTTCTTGAACCGGACCATCACCTTTTTGTTTCTTAAAAACCCTATAATCTCAGCCTGAACCGAATACCCCCAAAGCTCAGTCTGGTCACCCTGAGGAACGGATAACAGATAAGTCCTTAAAAAATCTAAAGGAGATACCCGTTTGCCTGATAGAGTATTGGTTTGGACTCGTAAAAACCATAATCGTAGAGGCCCCTCACCAGTCGCATTGCCCTGGGGGGAAATGTCCCTCGAATATAGACCCTTTTGACCCCCTTGATGCTCCTAGACAAAGTCTGCGATTCACCATGAGGAACGTAATAGGTCGTTCTGGGTTCCAATCGGGTTAGGGAAATGGACAGTTCTTTCCCCAGAGAATGGGGGATTGGGAATCAATTTTCCTTTCTCGAAACGGTAACGTATCTTTGTATTCGGATCAAACTCCCATAGAATCACGTGTAAAAGAGCTGGTGAATGGGCAATAGACCGAAACGCCGCAAAATCGATATCGATCTGCTCCACCCGGTCCAACCGGTCCGCTCCCAGTTTTGCCAGTATATTGTAATCCCTGGAGTAATTCCCACCCCCCCAACAGCAGAAATCCCAGCTCTTTTAGCTTTTCCGTCAAGGGATAATGTCTCTTCTTCCAAACTAATGAGATCTAAAATATTTACTCTTGCCACAATCGCAGCCTTTATCGCTTTCTCGCTATAAATTCTCGGGAGCCCATTGGCCACCACATCGTAGCCTTTCATTAACTGAACCATATCTGAGATTTTGTTTGCATCAAATCCAACTACCTTTAACCGCTTATCTTTCAGCCCTGAGGCAAAGGCCTTGGCTTTCTTAACATCAATATCCGCAATCGTAATCTCATCAAAGTTACTTGTTGCCACCAGGTCACGGGTTGTTTCATTGGCCATGGCCCCAACTCCACCTAATACCAAGATTCTTTTCATTTCAGTAATCCTCCTTTCATATTCAATTTCAAAGTGAGAAAACCATTTTTTTCTTATTTGGACAACAGCCTCACCAATCAGAAATCCTGCTATGCTCTATCCCTGCCGATTAATCCTTCTAACCGAAGGTAGTTTAACTTTCCTAGGCTGAAAGAAGGCAAGCCAATTTTCTTACTCAAGGACTTTAACAACCAAATGCAATGGTTGGTCAGTCATACCCCCGACGCAGGGAAATGGGGGTTCTAAGAATCTTTCTATTTTTTACTCTAAGCGATAGATGTCAACACCTAACTGGCGTAGACTATAACCCAGAAGGGTTATAAATTACTTTTCCCCCCACTATTGTACAAATAACCTTTATGTCCGCTATCTCCGAATCTGAAACCTCCCATGGATTTTCTGAGACCACGATAAGATCTCCCAGTTTACCGACCTCTAAAGAGGCCTTTCTCATTTTCCTCAAACCCCGCATAGGCCGAGTAGTTGGTATACATCTTCACGGCCTCCGTCATTGAGATTCTTTCTTCTGGAGAGATTCGTCTTTCCAGAGAAGGTCTTTCGATTAATTGCGCAAGAAATGCAGAAAAATGGATTGGTATTTTCGGGATGAGTTCCAGTGGCGTCAGAACTTCCTGGTATTGGAAATCCATCATCGATGAGTGTCTTACACCAAAACCCAGATCGAGCTCTTTCCTTACCCAACAAGTACTCTACCTGATCTCCCCAACTGTTAATGAATCCCATATTCGGCACCGGCAGTACCCCAAGTCGTTTAGTCCTTTTAAACCTGTGCAGTTGGGGATGCACGTTACCCATATGCTCTATCCGGTGCCTATGATCCGGCTTGGAGCATGTTTCCTGTGCCTTTTCTAGCCTCAAGAGCCATATCCATTGCCCTATCTCCGGCGGCATGCATAAGGACTTGAAGACCAACCTCATTGGCCTGGAGCACGTAACGATTCAGTTCCTCCTGATCCATGGCAAGGTTTCCATAATGATTTTTGTTAAAATCATAAGCTTCATGGAAACAAGCACCAGCCGAAGTGATGCCTCCATCCACAAATATTTTGATACCTCCCTGTCGAAGGAAATCGTTTCCCAAATCCTTTTCCCAGCCCAGATGCGACCACTTGATCCATGCTTATCATGTGAGGGACTTCATAGAAGAAACGTATTCTAATGGGAAGATTTCCTTTGGTTAGCAATTCTTGATATATCCTAAGGGCCAGTGTTGTTTCTGGTAGATCATGGATGCTTGTTATGCCGTTTGCGAGACAGTAATTACGGATATGATTCTCTATTGCCTGAGTAACCTGCTCCCTGTCCGGATTTGGAAACGGAATATAGTTCCAGAAATCTCTTGTTACTCCGGTTAGCTCCCCATTTGAAGGATTTATGTCAAAGGCTGACCCTTTGGGGGGTGAATTCCTTTTTTAATACCTAAGATCTCAAGAGCTTTGTTATTGAGAATGGTTACGTGCATCCCAAACCGAAGGGCTACTGGCCGATCTCTGCTGACCCTGTCGAGATCATAACGGTTTGGAAAACGCTGATCTTTCAATTTCCGTTCCTGGAGCAGACAACCTTGCCCAACAACCCACTTCCCCAGTGGAACGTTGGGTTCCCACTCTTGAAGCCTCAGGATGACATCATCGATGGTTTTATTAGGAGGAGTATGACATTGGGCCATAAGACCAAGGGTACAGGAGGCAAGCTGAAGATGGTAATGAGCGTCGATAAACCCCGGCAATACCGTCTTTCCTTCGACATCGACCACTCTTGTATTGGGTCCGATAAGGGGCTTGATATCTTCAATTGAGCCAAGAGCTAATATCCTTCCTCCCGAAATAGCGATGGCCTCAACCACTGACAATTGTTTATCCATGGTCACCATTCTTCCATTTAGTACCACCGTATCTGTTCCGAAACATGTCTTTACCATTTCGCCTCTCAAATTTCTTTGCTCTCTTCTTTTATGATTTGTTTGTATTTTGAAACGAAGCGACCACCTTTTAGTAATCTTGTAATAAGAGGTGAAATGATCACGATTAGGGCTATCAGTATTAGAACTAACGAGATCGGACGTGTGAAGAAAATCAATGGATTACCCATGGGACAGGACCAGGCTTTGACGAACTGATTTCTCAAAGATTTCTCCCACAACAAAAGCTAACATAAGAGGCGCAGGTTCATAGCCGAATTTTCTCATGAGGTAACCAACCAACCCAAAAATAAACATAAAAATAACATCCGCAGGGTTGTAATTGAGGCTGTAAGCTCCTATGACACAAACCATAATAATCAAGGGAGAAAGCACGGCGTATGGGACTTCCATAATTTTGACAAAAAATTTGATCAAAGGAATGTTCAAAATTAGGAGGATCACATTCCCAATGTACATGCTTGTAATGAGGCCCCAAAATAAATCGGGATGTTTCTCCATGATAAAAGGTCCTGGAGTGATCCCATGGAGTATGAATGCACCCATTAAGACAGCCATGACGACATTCGATGGAATCCCCAGGGTCAGTAGCGGCACAAATGCTCCATTCACTGCCGAGTTGTTTGCAGATTCAGGGCTAGCGACCCCTTCAATCGCTCCTTTCCCAAACTTTTCAGGATGCCGGGAGATTCTTTTTTCCAAGGCATAGGCCGCAAAGGAAGAAATCATCACTCCTCCCCCTGGTAGAATTCCGAGGAAGAAGCCAAGCACGCTTCCTCTCCCAATAGGTTTGATGCTAACCTTCCAATCCTTCCTGTCAGGTAGGAGTTCTTTGAGCCTGGTTGGACATCTAACGACATCACGCAAGGCTCTTGTTTCGGTGCTTTCTGCCATATAAAGAATTTCTCCGATTCCAAATAGACCCATCGCCAAGACGGCCATGTTGAATCCTTCCACCAGCGACTGAGATCCAAAAGTAAATCTCTCGATGGCGGTCAAAGGATCCATCCCGACGGTACCCAGTGCTAGACCTATTGCTCCCATAAGGACCGCTTTTATCGTCGATCCGCTCCCAAGATAGATCACCAATGTTAAACCTAATATCATTACGGCAGTATATTCTGGGGGACCAAATATGAGGGCAAATTTGGAAAGAGGGGGAGCTAAAATGCTTAAAGCGATCGTGCCGGCAGTGCCAGCAATGAATGATCCAAATGCTGCAATCCCTAATGCTTTTCCTGCTTTCCCTTGCAGTGCCATTTGATAGCCATCAAAAGTAGTCACTACAGTTGAGGCTTCACCGGGAATTTTAAAAAGAACTGAAGTAATGGTGCCTCCGTATTGAGCACCATAGTAAATGCCAGAGAGCATAATGATGGCCGATGTTACGTTCAGTTTATAAGTCAAGGTGAGTAACATAGCAATGGTTGCGGTTGGCCCCAATCCTGGAAGCACTCCAATAATTTGTCCCAAAGTACATCCAATGAAGCACATGATGATGTTATGGAAAGTCAGTGAAATGTGGAATCCCGTTAAAAGATTCTCTATCATTTTAGTGGTCTATAGCTCCCTCCATCTGAGGTTCTGATCAATAGTTTCATTACCACTTGATTAAACCTCTGGGTAAAAGGACTCCTAAAAAATACACAAATAACAAATAACTTGTAATCATAGAAGCTACTCCTACGAAGGTTGTCATCCTCCAGCTTTGCTTCTCTACGTATTTCAACATGATGAAAAGGAAGAGTGCTGGAGGTGATCAAGAACCCTACCTTTTCCAACAAGACCCCGTAGAGCATTATCAAAACACGTAAAGGGATACCTTGAAAAGACTTCCTATCTCCTTCTTCTGCTTTTCCGATGTTTCCTCTCTCTTTCGTTCCCGCGTTAGACTTAATGACTTGATGATGATGACCAGACATATGCCAATAATAATGAAAGCGGTCAAGAGAGGAATAAACCCTTCATCGGGCCCAAATCTACTCCAAACAGAAAGCTGCATGGACCGGAAAGCGAGATAAAAACCTAAGAGGGCAAGAAAGAGCCACTGAAAAAATCCTTCTTATTTTTCATCAACATCCACTCAGCCCTCCGCGCCAACTAATATCACTTGGCAAAGCCGAGTTTCTTCAATGCCACTCCTAAGCGGTCAAAACCTTAATACACCATTATTCTTCAAAAGATAGAATCTTTGAGACAGGTGTCATACCCAAAGTGGCCAAAAAATCCTTGAAGGAAGGATCGTCATAGCCTTTCTTGAAGGCATCATTGAGTTTTTTAACTATACGTGGGTCGAGGCCTTTAGGAGCGACAAGGCCACAAAGAAAATAGAGTAATCTATTTTGTAACCCAGTTCAGAAAAGGTAGGAACATCTGGAATGGCTCCAAGTCTCTTTTCACTCATAACCGCGAGGCCTCGAACTTTTCCGGGTCGGGATATAAGGAATCAACGGAGCCCCCAACGAACCATCGACATGACCGCCAAGATGCTGCGTAACCATCTCCGCATCTCCTTGTACAGGTAAATGATTCAGCTTTATATTCTCCATTAAAGCTAGCTGCTCCATGTAAACATGGCAGACACTCAATGGGCCCGGAGTGCTGTAGGTCAGCTTCCCAGAGCGCTTCCGAGCATCCTCTAGAAAATCCTTTAAAGTCTTCCAAGGAGAATCCGATAAAACGCAAAAAGCATACATGAATTCGGCAAATTGCATGACGAATGTAAAATCTTCTTTAGTGTTATAAGGGACTCGAACGTAGATGAGGGATCATGACAACAGGGCTATGGGTTATATTTCCAATGGTGTAACCATCGGGGTCAGCCTTTGCTATCGCACTAATTCCTATGACACCTGCTCCTCCACCTTTGTTTACGATTACGATTGCTTGTCCCAACGCCTTGCTTGCTGAATCAGCAATCCTTCTGGTGGAAAGATCAGCTGTTCCTCCTGGAGGCCATGGGACTATCATCGTGATTGGTTTTGATGGGAATTTTGCGGGATCCTCAGCACCAGTGCATGGATTAATAACTACAACGAGTAAAACGATTATCCAAGGGAGGGCTCTCACAATAATTTTAAACATTCTTTTTTGTTTTTTCATCTCGTCTCCTCCTTTCTTATTTCTTATAAATCTCACCATTTTTCTCGGCCGGTTTCCTTTTCTTTGCCGTTCGCAATCCTGAAATTGATCCGAACTTTTTGAACTTATATTCTCTTCATTATATCTCTGCAAACGCCTCCCTCAAAATCTTAACTGGCCTCGTCGATTCTTCTTGATCGACGGTCATGGGAGGAGTGATCCTGACCACATTTCCATATAAACCCCCCTTTTCCGATCAGAAGCCCCCTCTTTTTTGTATTTTCAAAAAGTTGAAGGATCTCCTCACGGCAGGCGCCTTCTTCTCTTTGACCAGTTCAAGACCAAGCATTAAACCCTTCCCTCTTACTTCACCAATCAATGGATATTTATCTTTCAGCTCCAACAGCCTCATTTTGAGATAATTCCCTACCTTATCGACATGATTCACAAGATCGTGCTCTTCGATATAGGTGAGGGTGGCCAATCCACCCCTGGTGCTAACAGGATTTCCACCAAAGGTGGAGATAGAAAGTGCCTTAAAGCTGTCGGCCACTTCTTGCGTCGCAATCGTAGCTCCGATCGGAGCTCCATTGGCCAGACCCTTGGCAAAGGTCATGATATCCGGCTCCACTTCCCAATGCTCGATTCCAAACATCTTGCCCCCTGTTCTTCCAAACCCGGTTTGAACCTCATCCGAAATAAAGAGCCCACCGTACTTCCTAATAATCCCAACAGCGACCTGGAAGTACTCCTTGGGTGGAGTAATAAAACCACCGACCCCTTGGATCGGCTCCGCAATAATTGCGGCAATCTTTCCCGAAGTGGTGGTTTTGATCGAGCGCGTCAATATCCTTGCACATTCGATCTCACAATTCGGATACGTTGCCCCAAACTCACACCGAAAACAATAAGGACTCACAGCGTGAGTAATGCCGGCAATATAATTACCACCCACTCTCCAATTCGCATGACCTGTTAACGTCATCGCCAGAAAAGGATCTACCGTGATAGCTATGGCGAAGGGCAACAACTTCTCTTGACCCTGTGTAGAGTTGGGCAGTTAAAATAGCCATCTCATTTGCTTCTGTCCCGGAATTAGTAAAGAAGCTTTTATTCAATTTTCCTGGGGTAATTTGAGCCAGCTTCTCAGCCAACATCACCATGGGAAGGGTGGGATATAACGTGGAGGTATGCTGAAGGGTGTGAATCTGATCGTTCCACTTCCCGAACAATCTCATCCTGGCAATGGCCTATGCTGACTGTCAATATGCCCCCAAAGAAAATCCAAATACTTATTCCCCTCCCAGTCATAAACATAAAGCCCCTCCCCCTTTTAATCGGGAGTGGAGTCGAGTAATAATTTGAAACACACGGAAATAAGTACTCTTGATGTTTTTGATTGATCGTCGCCGAATCCATTTTAATCATCCATTCTCCTTTATCTTTCAGTTTTTTCAATCGTTGCTCTCCTTCTATGATTTAAAACTAAAAAGAATTTTTAACTCCAAACTGTCAATTGGATTTCTCGTTAGGAAAGGTCATCTGGCCTCCATAATAACCGAGGAGACCCACCATGGGAGTGAGAAAGACCATCAGGATGAAATAGATGGGATGGGATACCTGTGTTTGAAAACCACGCCAGAGGATGAGGATAGCCTCAAAAATAAGAAGGAGAATCGATAACTGAATCTTCCTCTTCACAAACAGGGTGAGTTTCAATCGATAATTAACCCACCAGGTAAAGAGTCCTGTGACCATGGCAAAGGGAGAGGCGATGGCTCCCAGAAGAAGAAGGTAGAAACTGGTGATCTCAAAGGAAGAGTTTTTAAAGATAAGATAGAGAAGCACAAAGAGAGAGGATGCCATTAAAAAGGCGAGGGGAAAATGAACCACCATGGGATGAGGATGGCGTTTAGCCATTGGAAATTTTTGGAGAAGACTCTGAATAAGGAGAGGTAAGTGTTTCAATTCCTCTGGTGGACCTTTCTTCAAAACCCCCACCTGCGGATATCGTTCAAGGATTTCGGTTCCATGAGGAGCGGCAGAGATGGCTCCTGTAAGATCCTTTCCGGAAGGATGTCTGTTCATGTGAAGGCCTTTGGACCAGAGAGGGCTTTTGGATACATCATAAACCTTTCCTTGAAAGACAATATAAACGGGTTTACCATCCTTCCCATTAAATAATACCAATTCTTCAGAGGTTATCTCTTTCATATCTTTCCTTCCACAACTCACTTCTTTCATTTCTTTTTTGGAGGAGCCGCAAATTCCGCCACGAAATAAGTCAAGGCCCAGCGCTCCTGTTCAGAAAGTTGATCCCATTTCACCATCGAGGTATTAGGAATCCCTTTGGTGATGACTGCAAAAACCTTTTTAAGATCGCCTTTGGAATGGGTCCATTGCTTGAATGGAATGTTGAAGTCCCGGGGAGGTGGCTTGAGAGCCGCTCCCAGTTGACCTTTCCCATCCCCTTGGGTGCCATGGCAAGTCACACAGTTCTGCCCATAAAGGTTTTTACCCTGGTTTATAAGTTCAGGCGTCTTCTTAGGAGGCGCTGATTGACCAAAACTTTGACTCCATAATAAAAAAATGAAGAAAAAGCTTAAAATAATGAACCCCATCCAACTCTTCATTTCAATTCTCCTTTTACAATGATTTTTTGAAAATTATACTCACCCTTGCCCGCAAATACAAGCCTTTTCATCTCCCCTCACGCCTCCCTCTCCCCTAAGAGGAGAGGGATATTTAAAAATCATCTCCTTGAATTATTGGGTAGGGGATGATACCTTTATAGGAAGGAGGGTTTATGATTCTGAAGATTCTTTTGGGTCTCGTCATAGGTGGTTCAGCGGGTTTTATTTTAAGCATTCTCTTCCGCCACATTGGGAGCTCCTGAGCTTTCACCTGCAACCCCTACCTTTCCATCCCTCTGGGTGCTGTGGTGGGGTTACTTGTTGCCTTAGGATAAGGCATTCATAATCGGCGATTTCAGATTGCAGATTTCGGAATGGAAAAACTGGAAACCGTGATGAAACCTTTACTCCGCAATCCGCAATTGAGAGGGAGGCTCCCATGCCCCAATTGAGACAGGATCCTACTACAAAAGAATGGGTCATCATTGCAGCAGAGCGTGCAAAGAGGCCTGACAATTTTAAAAAGACCAAGCCTGTGGTTGAAAAACCCACTTATAAAAAGGACTGCCCTTTCTGTCCTGGCAATGAACACCTCACCCCCCATGAAACCCTTGCATATCGAAAGGGTGGTCCAGCCGATAGCAAAGGATGGTGGATTAGGGTCATTCCCAATAAATTTCCTGCCCTTTCTCCGGAAGGGAGTCTGGTGAGAACGGAAGAGAAGGGATTTTTCAGGATGATGGATGGAGTAGGAATCCATGAGGTGGTGATTGAAAACCCTATTCATAATCAAATTTTACCTCTGATGGGAGATAAACAGGTAGAGGAGGTCCTTCTCGCCTATCGGGAAAGGTATCTTGCCTTAAGGGGGGACCCGAGGATCAAATTGATCATCATCTTTAAAAACCATGGTGAAGCTGCTGGGACATCATTGGACCACACCCATTCCCAGCTCGTTGGGACATCGGTGGTTCCCTCTAATATCCGAAAGAAATTGGAGGAAGCCGCCCGCTACTATGATGACCATGGGAGGTGTGTCTATTGTGATTCGATTCAGGAGGAACTCAATTTTGGAAAGAGGATCGTCATGAATACGGAGAAGTTCGTCGTCCTTCAGCCCTTTGCATCTCGAGTTCCCCTTCGAAACCTGGGTGATCCCAAAAGAGCATCAGGCCTCTTTTGGATTGATCTCCGTCGAAGATTCAAAAACCTTTGCAAGCGTCCTGAAGGCGACCTTGTTTAAACTCTATTCCAAACTGAACGATCTTGATTATAACTTTGTTATCCATACCTCTCCCATTAAAGACGAGGGGGAGGACTACTACCATTGGCATCTTCAAATCATCCCAAGACTGACCACCCCCGCGGGATTTGAAATGGGATCGGGCATCTACATCAACATTTCCCTCCCCGAGGAGACCGCCCAGTTCCTGAGAGAAGGCTCATGACCTTTACTAAATAAAGGAGATAAACAAGGATGTCGGAATGTAATCAAAAGATGAGATCAAGGAAGAAAGTTATTTTTCTCCTCCCCCTCCTATTCCTCTTTCTGTTCACCTCTATTTCAGAGGCTGGATTAAAAGAGCAGGTCTTTGAAACTTTCTTGCCCAATGGCCTGAAGGTGATCCTTCTCGAAAACCATAAGGCACCCCTCGTCACGTTTCAGGTCTGGTACCGTGTGGGATCCCGAAATGAATCCTGGGAAAAGACAGGGCTCTCCCATGTGTTGGAACATATGATGTTCAAAGGAACGGAAAAGATTGGTCCTGAGGAATTCTCAAGGATTATCCAGGAGAACGGTGGGAATCTTAACGCCTTCACCTCCTACGATTATACGGCTTACTATGAGAATCTCAGTTCGGATAGGATTCAAGTCGCTATTGATCTGGAAGCGGATAGGATGCAGAATCTTGTTCTTCGAGAGGAGGACTTCCGGACCGAGCGAATGGTCGTGATGGAGGAAAGAAGGCTACGAACCGAAGACAACCCACAAGCTGTTCTGATCGAACAAGTCATGGCCACCGCCTATCAGATCCATCCTTATCGCTGGCCCATCATCGGCTGGATGGAGGACCTCGCCCGCCTCACCCTCGAGGATTTAAAGGCCTGTTACCGGACCTACTATAACCCCGTCAATGCTTTTCTCGTGGTCGTGGGAGATTTTAAGAAAGAAGAACTCCTTCCCAAAATTGAGAAGGCCTTTGGTTCCATATCAAAAGGAATCGCTCCCAACCAAGACAGAAATAAAGAACCTGGCCAGTTAGGTGAACGAAGAATCTCTGTGAAGAAAGAGGCTCAACTCCCTTTCTTGGTGATGGGGTATCATGTTCCGAATCTTCGCGAGCAAGACAGCTATGTTCTGGAAGTGATCACCACCATCCTCTCCGGAGGGAAAAGTTCCAGATTCTATCAGAGTCTTGTTCGAGAAAAAAGGCTTGTGCTTAGTGCGGATGCAGGCCACTCCCTTCGCTCCCGAGATCCCAGCCTCTTTTATCTCTCTGCAGATCTCCTTCCAGGGAAAGAGTTGGCTGACGTGGAGAAGGCCTTAGAACAAGAAATAGAACGGCTCAAGAAAGAACCTCTTGCGGAGCAAGAACTGGAAAAGGTGAAGAATCAAATCGAAGCCTCTTTCATTTTTGGGCAAGATTCCATCTTTAGTCAAGCCCTGCAACTTGCTCGCTATGAGATCGCCTTCAGTTGGAAAGCCATCGATGACTACCTTCCTTCGATCCGAAAAGTGACTCCGGAAGACATTCAACGGGTGGCAAAAAAATATCTCGTCCCGGATCATCGAACCGTGGGGATATTGATTCCTCTCCCACCGAAAGAAGGAAAGCCTTCACCAGAAGGATCTCCTATAAAGGAAAAGATGGTTAGATAGGGAGAGAAAGAGTTATAAGTGTTGAGTTAAAATATTAAAGGTTAACATTAATGAGGGCAATAATTTATGAGACTTTCATCTCTTAGATTTTTTAATCCGCAATCCGCAATTCGCATCCGCAATTGAAATTGCCTCCTTTTGATCTCACATTTTTTTCTGATATGTCATCGGGCTGCCGGAAGCAATCCTCTGAGGCCATGTCTCCAGTACAGAGAACAGTCCTTCCCAATGGACTGATCCTTCTTTTTTCCGAGGAACACTCCCTGCCCTTTGTGACCTTACATTCCTCGTTGATTCCGGTTCCCGGAGAGATCCATCCGGAGAAGAGGGGTTATCCTATTTGACCGCGAGAGGGCTTCTTCTGGGGACCTCAAAGCGTTCGATTACAGTAATCCATGAAGAGCTCGATTTCATGGGTGCCGCTCTCTCATCTTCTTCGGGCAGAGATTACGCCACACTCAGCCTCCAGGTTTTAAAGAAGGATTTGGACAAGGGATGGGACCTCTTCATGGAAACGCTCACCCCGGCCCAGTCTCCCTGAAGAGGAGATCCATAGAGAAGTGGAAAAGACGTTGGCCGCCATTCAATCCGCTGAAGATCAACCCGATGAGGTGGCAGAAAAAGCGTTCCGGAAAAACCTCTTTCTCGATAGTCCTTATGCCCATCCTGTCGAAGGGATAAAGGAATCCCTCCTTCGAATAAAACGGGACGCCATCGTTCGATTCTACAGCACCTATTACCATCCGAATAACGCCATCCTGACCATTGTGGGGGATATCTCTGCCGATGAAATCAGAACAAAACTTCTCCCCATCCTTACACAATGGCCAATGGGTGAAGTCTCTAAAATGCCCTTCAAACCCGCCTTTGCGAAAGAGGCGAAGACCGTAAAGATTGATCGGGGAATCACGCAGGCCAATATTGTCCTGGGTCATGCCGGAGTCAGCCGTGACAATCCGGACTACTATGCCCTCACCGTCATGAATTACATTTTGGGGAGTGGAGGTTTTTCTTCGCGACTTGTGGAGGAAATTCGGAACAAGAAGGGGCTTGCCTATTCGGTAGTCAGTTTCTTTGATCCTGGAAAATATCCGGGTTCTTTCCAGATTGCTCTCCAGACAAAAAATTCCTCTGCCCGTGAAGCCATTTCCCTCTCCCTTCAGGAAATGGAGAGGATTCAAAAAGAGCTGGTTTCAGAGAAAGAATTGGAGGGGGCAAAGAAATATCTCATTGGAAGTTTTCCAATGCGTCTCAATACTCAGGGAAAGTTGGTCAATTTCCTTACCCAGGTGGAGTATTATGGGTTGGGTTTGGACTATCCGGAAAAATATCCCTCTCTCATCCAATCCATCACCCGTGAAGAAGTGCTTCGAGTTGCCCAAAAATATCTCCATCCGAAAAACACGATTCTCGTGATCGTCGCCCATCTGAAAGAAGCAGGGATAGAATGACGGTGAACCGAAAGAACCTTCAACCAATAGACTTCTTGATAGATAGGGAGAACTGGGGTAAGATAAAATGATGGGAGGGTGAACATGCTCAATTTGGAGGTGACGACAAAGCTTTCTCAGGAGGAAGTGATTCAACGATTGAAAAAATTTTTCGGGAAAGGAGGCCTGGGCCTGGACCTCACCGAAGAGGCTCCTCAATGCCTTACCTTTGAAGGCGGAGGGGGCCATGTCACCGCCACGATTTGTTCAGAGGAAGGGAAAATTCGAATGAATCTCGTCACTCAGGAATGGGAAAATCAGGTCAAAAAATTTGCTTCGGGTCTTCCTTAAGTCTAACCAAAAATATTTGGAATTCCCCTCACCCTTCCCCTCTCCCCCCGGGGGGAGAGGGGAAGGGTGAGGGGTAGAGAGTGCTGGAAGGGAGGAAGGATGATGAACGAAAAAGAGAGACTGAATGCTTTGGAAGTAGCTCTCAATAACGAGATGAGAGAGCGGGAATTCTATCTTAAAAATGCGAATCGAACGAAAAACCCTCTTGGGAAAAAAATGTTTCAGCAGATCGGGGATGAAGAACTGGAACACTATGAACGGCTGAAGCAACTTCATCATAAATGGACCACGCAAGAAAAATGGCCTGAAACCGTGCCTTTTAAAGTGAAAGAAACCGTTGTGAAGGATATCCTCGTTGACTTTCTCAAGATGGTTGATGAAACATCAAAGGGAGATTCGGATGATTTGGCGGCTGTCCGGACGGCTCTCGACTTCGAGTCAAAAGGGGCAAAGTTCTATAGGGAAATTCGAGATAACGTTTCGGACCCGAGAGAAAAACAGTTTTTTGACCTCCTTGCAAAGATTGAGAATGAACACTATCTTTCCCTTAAAGATACTGAAGAATATCTGACCGACCCCACCTCTTGGTATCGTAAAGCAGAGCACCATACATTCGATGGAGGTTAATGTCTCGATTTTTCGAAGGGTAAAGTGCGATCAGGGCAATGATCGAGGCAGGGCTGAGGCGATCTTCCTTCCATACTCGTAGTTCTCCTTCAGCTTCTGTGGTGAGAAATCTAAAGCATCCTGAATAATATATCTTTTAGGCTTGATCTCGATGATCGGGGCAAATCGAACCTTTTTAAGTACCTTTTCGATTTTCTTTCGTGAAGGATTCTCTCGGGAGAAGACCCTTCACATTATCCCAATTCTCCTTGAGGAGGTTGAGCCTCTGTGCACCTTCGACATCTGTCCGGTAAATCTCATTGACCATGAGCTCGACAGCACGGCCAAGATAGGTAAAGGCATTTATCTTGGTTTCAATCCAATTCTCTACAAATTCCTGGGGCTCGATATGGAATGGGGAAGCGTAGATGACATATACCGCTTCAGCTCCTGCTTGAAATGCCTGACCAAGGGGTGTGATATCCCGAATCCCTCCGTCCACTAAATGCTTTCCCCTGATGTTGACCGGTGGGAAGTAGTATGGCATGGTTCCACTGGCCAAGACATGATCAACGATTTTTGGATCCTTACTGTTAGCGGTCTTAAGTTCTCCGGTTTCGAGTGAAACATATTGAACCTTCAAGATTCGTTTTGATCTGGATAGACTCTTGGGGTTCAGGTATTTCTTTAAGAGTTTTTTGAGTGGCTCAGGGTCGTAGATGCTATCCCCTCCCAAAACAATTCCTGCCTCAACCCCCAGTCTTTGAAGATAGACACTTTCATTTCCGGTGATCTCCTCAAGCCAGAGATGGCGAAGGGTGGCAAAGGTATTATTTAAATGTTCAAGACTGATATCAGGATGAACAGGATCAAATGGGGCTTGTGCCAGAAAGCTGGCGTTTAATGCCCCTACCGAGACACCACAGAGGATTTCGAAGTCGAGGCCCCTGTTGAGAATTAATTCCTCCATGGCACCGATTTGGAAAGACCCTTTCGATCCTCCACCACTTAAGACCAATGCCCTCCGAGTCATCTCAAGCCCTCCTGTGAATAACTAATGGGGTAAAAACCTGGACAATAGCCAACTCACGAGGCTGATTAAAATTGAACCCAACACCGCGCCCCCAAAACCACTGACATGGAATCCGCTCACTAACGCTGAGACCAGCCAGAGCATCAGCCCATTGATAACCAGTAAGAAAAGTCCTAATGTCACCAACGTGAGCGGAAGGGTGGACAAAACCAAAATGGGCCGGATGATCGTATTGACGATCCCCAAGAGAAAGGCAGCGACCAGAGCCGCTAAAAAACCATCCACCCAGATCATCTTCGGAAAGAGATAAGAGATAATCAGGATGGCCACCATATTGATGATTAACCGAGCGATGAAGAACATAATCCCTCCTGTGAAGCTCTATGTTTTTACTTCAGTAAGAGTTTACCAAGTTGCACCAAAAATTCCAAAGGAATTTTGTCAAAGGAATTTTGTCGTTGACAGGGTAGCCACTTATTTGTTAACCTTATTTTCTAATTTGGTTGACAATCCTCCTGAACAGGAATTTCGGAATGCGCCTGCCTGCCGCAGGCAGGGATTGTGGAATTTTTAAAATAAGATTTTTAATGACATTATAGAAAGGGGATCTGATGCCCATTGAAAAACTGAGATGGATGGTCCTCGCCTCTCTCATGGCCGCTCTAACAGCAGTGGGGGCATATATCCATGTCTCCTATCGGCACCTGTGCCGATCGTTCTTTCCACTTCTTTGTCCTCCTCTCCGGTCTCCTTTTGGGAAGTCGCTGGGGACTGACCAGCATGGGGCTCTACCTTCTGGTCGGAGCCATTGGCATACCTGTTTTTGCAGGAGGCAAAGGGGGATTCGCCCATTTTTTCGGTCCCACTGGAGGATACCTTTTGGGTTATGTTCTTGCTGCAGGATTAACTGGTTTCATATCAGAACGTTCCAGAGGTTTATTGATCCTGGATATTTTGGCCATCCTGGTTGGGTCCATTGCTATCTATGGCTTGGGGGTCCCTTGGCTTAAAATGGTGACTCGAATGTCATGGACAAAGACATTGATGGGTGGGCATGGTTCCTTTTCTGCTCGGAGATGCGATTAAAGCCTCGGTGGCTATCAATCTGGCGAGGTCTGTCAGACCTATTTTGAAACGACAGCTTATAAACTAATAAATATGCCAGAATACCCCCTGAGCCCCGCTGGGGGGATGAATGGCCTACTCTCTCCCCTGGGAGGAGAGGGTTAGGGTGAGGGGGAAATGATCTAAACTTCATCACCCCCACCTTAATCCTCCCCCATCAAGGGGGAGGAAAGTTTTTTAGAGAATTAGAGATGCCCCCGCAGTTCTGCTGCGGGGGGGTACTTCACTCGCTAAGTACTTAATATGATCGAAATCAAAAACCTTCACCATCACTACCCTGACGGGACCCGTGCTTTGAAAGGGATTGACCTCACCATCTCCGATGGCGAATTCCTCCTCCTCTGCGGTCCGAATGGAAGTGGTAAAACCACCCTCATCCGGCTTATCAGCGGTCTCTTGAAACCCACTGCCGGGTCTATCCATATAAATGGCCTGAATCCCATACACGATTCCCGTGAGGTCCGACGTCTGGTGGGCAATGGTCCTTCCAAGATCCCGATAGTCAAATCGTTGGAGAGATAGTAAAAGAAGATGTTGCCTTTGGTCCTGAAATCTGGGACTTCCCAAAGCGGAAATCCATGCAAGAGTGGACTGGGCGCTTCAGGTGATGGGGCTTAAAAATCTTTCAGAAAAACCCTGTTATCTACTTTCGGGAGGGGAAAAAAGGCGTCTTGCCATTGCCGGGGTACTTGCCATGAAACCTCGGGTGATTCTTTTTGACGAGCCCTTTTCTTTTTTAGACTATCCCGGCATTCAAGAAGTTCTGAAACATATGATCCATTTGCATCAAGATGGACACACTTTGGTGGTAACCACCCATGATGTAGAAAAGGTGATTGCTCACGTCAATCAAATTGCCATCCTCCATGATGGCGAACTCAAAATGGCATACCACCCGAAGAGCTTATCATGAAACTCTCACCATTTGGGATCCGACCTCCCTGCTATGCCCTTCCTGGAAAAGGAAAAGTTTCATGGCTCAGCGAATAGCACTTCACTATTTTCCCGGGACTTCTCTTCTTCACCGTTGGGATGCACGGTGCAAATTTTTTGGATCTCCTGATGATTACTGCGACCCTCCTCCCCACGAAAATCACATGGTTTATCTTCGACTCCATTTTACTCATCGGCCTTCTCATCCTTTCGAGACTGCCACTCAAACAATTTTCTCGTGATCTCCGATTTTGGTTGATCTTTGTTTCGATCCTCTTTCTTTTTCAAGCTTTCTTCACTCACAGGGGCCCGAATTTCTACCTTCCCGTGGCTTCCTATAAGCCAGGAAGGGCTCCGCTTAGGAAGCCTCAGCTGCTGGCGTCTTGGGCTCATTCTCAGTTATGCGGTCCTTTTTACCGGGGTCACCCGTCCTCGAGAAACTTCAGGATTCGCTCATATGGATTCTTAAACCTATCCCATTTCTCCCAGGACGCCGGATCGGACTCATGGTCTCTCTTACCCTTCGCTTTTTCTCAATCATTCTGGATCAAGCCGAAGAAATTCAACACGCTCACAAGGCTCGATTGGGAGATCAGATCAGGAATCCCTTTCGCAAGGCCAAGTTTCTTGCACTTCCTCTCCTTCGCCGTTCATTTTCTCGGGCAGAAGATGTCACGCTGGCTCTTGCAGCAAGAGGCTATCGGGATGATCTGCCCCCCCAATTCCAAAAATTACCGATCTCCCATTTGATTCCCTTATGGTTTTTTTTGGGGTTAGCAATCATCATCGGGTGGTTTTGACTATCAAAAAATTCTGGCAGAATAGAAAAATGAAAGATTGATGACAAGACGGAAAATTAAAAAAGCCGCTTATCTTGGCGGCTTGATTAACAGAAGAAATAACCTAAGGATTTATGGCGTTAAACACACACCCTTTTATCTAAATATCTTTCTTTTAGAAGACTTTTGGACATCCCCTTTTTTTTAAACTTTAGGCTGGAACCATCTCTGGAGCGAGAAGAAAGGAGAAGAATCCTTCTTTGACATTCTCCCGTTCAATCTTCCCAAAGGCACATTCCACGGCTGATTTGACCTCTCCCAAATCAACGGGCTTCATCGCCTGATAGAAGATCCCTGCTCCCCTAAGACGCTTCACTAAACCAATGGACTCTTCAGACGAGATGACAATAATCTGAATCCTCGGATTGATATTCTTCAACAGGGGGACGACATCGCAAGTCTTCACCCCTTCGATCTCATCGTCGATGAGAATGACTTGAATATTTCCCTTTCGAATCCTCCGAATCATCTCACTCATTGCTTTAGTGGCCTCCACCTTATATCCCATACCCTGGAAAAAAGTGGACAGCGATCGCGTTCCAAGGTCATCCTGATAAGCTATAAGTATTGTCTTCGATTTCATGGTTATCTCCCTATTTCATTCCTCCTACGTTACACGGATGGGAATCTCGGACCTTCTTGTAGGAGAGACAGTGGCTCCGATAAAAGAGGAGAGGAGGATACCCGCTGGGATCAATTGAGCTAAAACCACGATGATCCCAAAAGTTAGGAAAAACATCACTCCCACAAGTCCCACTCCCCTAACTCCTCCTTTAAAGGCAATTCCAAGAGAGAACAAGGCGATCGACAGGATTAGAACCAGACTCAGAATTGTTAAGACCTTTTTCATGTTCTCAGACATGGCGATCATCTCCTCTATAGTGATTGCCTCTACTCTTTGACCGTTACAGGCTCAGCACCTGGAAGAATCACTTCCTCTTCAACCTTCTTTTCTTTCTTGAGAGCTACGGTGGTCGCGGACCCGATGAAGCTGAAGAAGAGAATGGCTGCAGGGATCAACTGAAGAAGAACAATAATCGCCCCAATAATGAGGAAGATCCAGAGAGCTGTTCCGGCCCCTTTCAGGCTAATCGACCGAGCGAATGCTGGAGAAGCTGCCAAAGTCATTAAACCTACCATCAACCCAACCTTTAATCCTTTTCTTGTTTTTTCCATCTTTCATTCCTCCTTCTTTCTTTGACGTTCACTCTTAATAATGCATTTGGCATGCCAAAGGGTAAATTATTATTTAACTGTTTGAAATCATTTAATTTTTTAAAAATTTAGGATTTGTTAGGAAGGGTTTTTTAGGCCTAAATGAATAGTTTAAATATACATATTTTTGGGTTTATATTCTACTATATTTATAACTGTATAAATTTATTTGTTTTAATTAATTATAAAAAAATTATACATAAAACCTAAATTAGATAAAAAAAATATACAATTAAGAATTTAACTCTGCTGAGTCATTTTTATAGCCATAATCTATGTCCATTCTCTTTCAACCATAACCTATGTTTCCTATAGTCAGGAAGGATCGTCTCCAAGGTGGTCCAAAATTTTTTGGAATGATTCTTTTCTTTGATATGGACAAGCTCATGGATCAGGACATAATCCATAACGTTCAATGGTGCCATAATAATCCTCCAACAAAGAGATAACCGACTATCTCTGGAACAGGAACCCCAACGGTACTTGGCGCTTGTTATCTTTAACCCTTTCGGAAACAATTGAAGTCTATTACTGAAATAATGGACTCTTCCTTCCATCTTTTCTTTTGCCTCTCTCTTATACCAACGGATAAAAAGATCTCTGGCCCCTTCTAAATGATCCTTATCAAGGATGAATTTACCAAAAGATAATTTGAGCGGAAGCCCTTTCGAGTCGGTCTCTCCTATTTCCAGCGGATACCATTCTCCTAAATATAAAAATTTCTCTCCTGGGATAAACGCCTTTTCTCTTTCTTTTATTGATCTTTCTCTTTCCGAAATTTTTTTAATGACCCATGACTCTTTCTCCTTCAGAAATCCCTCTATCTCCTCTTTTGGTGTATGATAAGGGACGTAAAGGATGAGTTTCCCATCTTCTTTAATATGGAGGGATATCGTTTTCCTCCTCTTTTTGCTCCTGATCAACTGATATCTGAATTGAGGATCCATCTATTTTCTAAACCTTCATAAAAATGGGATTTTACGCATATTAAAAAGATAGGAACAGACATGCGGGATTACGGAGATTTTCTTTTAGATTCCTTTCCTAATGATCAGGAGCCTTTATCTTGCCCCTGATCAAGGCAGAGGCTGCATCGCGAATGAGAACACCATTGGCAGAACTTACAGTCAGGGCATTCATGTTTTTTATCCTTGCTCTCTTTTAAACAACAGATCAACCCATAGGGTGTTACCTCGAAACACACTCCGTCTTCATAGATAAACTTTTTTTCAGAATCAGCCATTCGTTATTTCCTACAATCTCTTCAAATCTAAATTGACTAACAATTTAGAATTATAAGATATTTTTCCTCCAATTAACCAATGGTGTTTGCAAAAGTCGAAATAAATATCGCTCTTTAAAATTTCAAGGTCTTTTTATTTCTTTATGGTAGGGATATTATAAAAAGTTGGCCCAATTCAAATGATAAACCGCAGGGTGCATAGGGCGCCGCGTTGATATTTAATTGTAAGGAGTAAGTCGCAAGGCGTAAGGCGGGAATTCAGGGTCAAAAAAGAAAGGCCCGATACTCATGCTGAGCGTCGGGCCTTTTGGCCAGCTTAATATTTTTTATTTACTTTTTTCTTCCGAGGATTTCTTCTTCGGTTTTTCCTTCTTCTCCTTTGGGGCTTCTTTTTCTTCCTTCTTCATCTTCTTTTCTTTTTTCTCTTTCCCCTTTTCTTCCTTTCCCTTCTTTTTGGGAGTCACTTTTTCAAGAACCTCTTTGGCTTTTTTTATCGTCGATTTCTTTTTCTCCTCGGGTGCCGAATAGGTAACCAGTTCAACGAGGGAAAGGGGAGCCCCATCTCCCTGCCGCCATCCCAATCTATAAACCCGGGTATAACCCCCTTCTCGGTCTTTAAACTTCGGGGCGATTTCATCAAAGAGTTTCTTTACAATCCCCTCATTCCGAAGAAGCGCAAAAGCTTGTCTTCTGGCATGGAGCGTTCCCTTCTTTCCGAGGGTGATGATTTTATCTGCCCAACTTCGAAGCTCTTTTCCCTTAGCTAAAGTGGTTTTGATCCGTTCATATTGAAGCAACGAGACCAACATATTACGAAACATCAGCTCCCGATGCTGAGTGTGGCGACTTAATTTTCTGCCTGCAACACGATGCCTCATTCCTGACTCCTATCCAATGGCTCCTGATTCCATTTCCTCTTCAGATTTCTTGGGAGGCCAATTGTCTAATTTCATTCCCAAACTAAGCCCCATTTCGGCCAAAATATCCTTGATCTCGTTGAGGGATTTTCGGCCAAAGTTCTTGGTGGCCAAGATTTCTGCCTCTGTTTTCTGAACCAGATCTCCGATCAGCTTGATGTTCGCATGCTTCAGACAGTTGGCGGATCGGACAGAGAGTTCTAATTCATCCACGCTTCGGAGGAGATTTTCATTAACGCCCTCCTTTTCTTCTTCATCTTCAGAATAGGACATCTCCGCCTCTTCCTCTTCCTCAAAGGTAATGAAGATGGAGAGTTGATCTTTCAAAATCTTTGCCGAATGAGCGATGGCTTCTTCTGGATTCAAACTTCCATCGGTCCAGACCTCCAAGGTCAACTTATCATAATCGGTGATCTGTCCCACCCGGGCATTGGTCACGGTGTAGTTCACCTTTTTGATCGGAGAAAAGATGGCATCCATGGGAATAGTCCCGACCGGTTGATTCTCCTCCTTGTTTCGCTCTGCAGGGACATAACCCCTGCCCATCTTCACCACCATCTCCATGGAGAGTTTGCCATCCCTGGAAAGCGTGGCAATGTAATGGTCTGGGTTAAGGATTTCTACCGCATCGCCTGTGAGGATATCCCCTGCCTTGAGCACTTTGGGACCCTCTGTCTTCACCCGGATGGTTTTTGGACCTTCGGTATGAAGTTTTAACCTGACCTCTTTGAGATTGAGGATAATCTCGGTCATATCCTCTTTGGTCCCGGGGATGGTCGAAAATTCATGGAGCACGCCGTCAATTTTAACGGATGTGATCGCCGCCCCTTGCAAGGAAGAGAGGAGGATGCGTCGAAGAGAATTTCCAATCGTAATGCCGAAGCCTCTTTCAAAGGGCTCCGCCGTGAACTTTCCATAAAAGGGTGTCAGTGTTTCTTTTTCTACTTCCAACCGTTTGGGTCGAATCAGGTCTTTCCAACTTTTTTGCATATCGCCTCCAAATTACTTCGAGAACAACTCGACGATCAATTTCTCTTGGATGGGGATGGTGATGTCCTCTCGGGTGGGCAGACCTTTCACACTCCCCTTCATGTGATCTTTATCCAATTCCAGCCATTGAGGCACACCTCGCCGAGCCACCCCTTCCAGAGCCTCTAAGATACGGACAACTTTCTTGCTCTTCTCCCGGAGCTCGATGACATCCCCTGGCTTCACGAGATAGGAAGGAATGTTCACTTTGGACTGGTTGACCAAGAAATGGTTATGTCGAACGAGCTGACGTGCTTCGTTTCTTGAATTGGCAAAACCGAATCGGTAGACGATGTTGTCTAATCTCCTTTCCAAAAGAGAAAGGAGGGTTTCTCCGGTAATGCCCTTTTGTCGATCCGCTTCTTTAAAAATGTTACGGAACTGGTTTTCCAGAATCCCATACATCCTTTTAACTTTCTGTTTTTCCCGAAGCTGAGTTCCGTAGGCCGAGAACTTTTTTCGATCCTGACCATGTTGTCCAGGAGGATAATTCCTCCGGTCGTACGCGCACTTCTCCGTATAGCATCTCTCCCCTTTGAGAAAGAGTTTGAGATTTTCCCTCCGACAAAGCCGACAAACCGATTGCGTATGTCTTGCCAACGTTAACCTCCTAATTTAATTTCATTAAATTTGATTACACCGATTAAATAACACGATTACACAGATTAAGTAAAAACCAGATTACACAGATTAAAACCCACCACCCTCGTTTCACCTGACAGCTTTTATTACCGAAGTTTATTAACAAACCTACTATGAAGGCGAGAGGCCTTCAAATATGAAATCAATTGATGTTCAAAAATCGGTCGGAATATTGCCCGCCAAAGACTTTATTTCCACAATTACTTGGTTTTCGACTATTAAATCTGTCCTAAAAGCTACCGATCTTTTTGTTAAGGTAAAAGACTTCAAACTCCTTTTCTGTTTCGTATCGGAGTCCTTTTTGTTCAAATAATAACTTTAGTGCATTATGATAAATCTTTTCATTAAATCCAGGGTCCTATTTCTTTGTGAACTTCAAAACAATATCCGATGATACGCTTTGTAATTGAATGACTTTCTTACATCCACTCTTAATCGGTCCACTCTTTCTTCATCCGCGTAATCTGCTCAAAAAATCTGTGTAATCTCCTTTAAGAATCTGTGTAATCAGACGCGGTCTTAGACGCGTCTCCGTTTAGGAGGGCGACATCCATTGTGGGGAATAGGCGTGACGTCCTTAATGAGGTGGACCTTCAAGCCGGCTGCCTGAAGCGATCGCAAGGCCGATTCCCTCCCGGCCCCTGGCCCCTTCACATAGACATCAATGGATCGAACACCATGCTCCATCGCCTTTTTGGCAGCATCCTCTGCAGCCATTTGTGCGGCAAAGGGGGTGCTTTTTCGGGAGCCCTTGAAACCTTGTGTGCCGGCGCTGGACCAGGTGATCACATTTCCCTCTGGATCGGTAATGGTGATGATCGTATTGTTGAAAGTCGCCTGGATGTGGGCAATTCCCACCTGAATATTCTTCTTAACCTTCTTTTTCTTTATTCCCTGCCCTTTGGGCATAACTCCTCCTTTACCCCGTTAGAAAGGAAGCCCTATCATGTATTGTTGGATGAATCCCATGGAATGTCTTTTCAACTTAAGAGCCACCTCCAAATTTTCTAACAGGGTTTACCCTGTTAGAAATAAATCTCGTCATTTACAGTGGATGAATTTCATAAAATGTCTTTCCAAGACCCAAGCCCCGTTCACGTTTTCTAACGGGGTTTACTGGACTTTTCCTTCTCTTTTTTCTTTCCGATGATGGCCCGGCGGGGTCCTTTTCGCGTCCTGGCATTGGTGTGAGTCCTTTGTCCTCGAAGGGGGAGAGATTTTCGATGCCGAAGTCCCCGGTAGGAGCCGATATCCATCAGTCGTTTGATGTTAGTGGCAACATCCCGTCTGAGATCTCCTTCCACCTTGAATTCCTGTTCGATAATATCTCGGATGCGAACCACCTCGGTCTCGGTGAGCTTGTTGACCTTGGTGTCCTTATTAATGTTCGCCTTTTCGAGAATTTTATTGGAAGAGGGTCTTCCAATACCATAGATATAGGTGAGGGCGATCTCCACGCGCTTATCCTTTGGAAGATCGACTCCTGCAATACGTGCCATAATGAGCTCCTTCGTTAAATTTAAGAGCGCTGTTTGAGAGTGGTAAGCAGTGGCAGGGTGGTTTTAGCTAACCACATCTCTACTTTCGACCTTCCACCGTCCAAATCTAGCCTTGTCGTTGTTTGTGTTTGGGGTTTTCACAGATGACCCGGATCACCCCTTTTCGTTTTACAATTTTACACTTGTCGCAGATTTTTTTGACCGATGCCCTAACTTTCATTTTCTTTATCCAGTTGTTTAGGAAATTGGATTTAGCCTTTCAAATCCCCCTGTCCGTGGTAGGGAACGGTTTCAAACCGTTCCCTACAGGGGAAATTATCTATTTCTCCCGAAATATAATTCTCCCCGTTCACTCCTTCGTTTAAGGTTTAAGGAGCGCTTCGCTTGAGGATCGCTGCGCTAGAGGCAGTGGCAAAACATTTTTAGCCTCCAACCTCAAGTCCCACTTTGCGGGACGCTCCTCCAACCTCCATCGTCTTTTAGCCTTGTCGTTGTTTGTGTTTGGGGTTTTCACAGATCACCCGGATCACCCCTTTTCGTTTTACAATTTTACACTTGTCGCAGATTTTTTTGACCGATGCCCTGACTTTCACCGTCTATTTCTCCCGAAAAATAATTCTCCCCCGCGAGAGATCATAGGGGGAGAGTTCCACCGTCACCTTATCTCCGGGGAGGATTTTGATGAAATGCATTCTCATCTTTCCAGAAATATGGGCCAGCACCTTGTGGCCGTTTTCCAGTTCTACCCGGAACATAGCATTGGGAAGGGTTTCCAGAACCTTCCCTTCCACTTGGATCGCATCCTCCTTTGGCATAGCGTCTCCATCTCCATCCGCACCCTTAAACGGGCGTTGCGTCTAATAGACGGATGATTTGATCAAAAATTTGATCGGGTCCACCCACTCCCTGGATTGAGCGAAGCGTTTTTTTCCCCTGGTAATACTGAATGAGAGGGGCGGTCTGCTTCTCATATTCCTTCAACCGTGTTCGGATGGTTTCTTCTTTGTCGTCTGCACGTTGGTAGAGCGTTCCCCCACACCGATCGCAAATCCCTTCTTTTTTGGGTGGTTGGAAATGGAGGTGAAACATTGCCCCACAGTTTTTGCAGGTCCTCCTTCCGGTCAGCCGGCGCACCAATTCTTCGGGATCCACTTCAATGCTGATGACGTGGTCAATTTTCTTCTCGATCTTGGTGAGGATGGGCTGGAGTGCTTCGGCTTGAGGAATCGTCCTTGGAAATCCGTCGAGAATAAAACCGGGATCGCAATCCTTTGCCTTCAGACGCTCCTCGATGATCCCGATGACGATTTCATCGGGGACGAGTTGCCCTTGATCCATAAATCCCTTTGCCTTCATTCCCAAAGGAGTGCTTTCCTTCACCGCTGCCCTCAGAATATCTCCGGTAGAGATCTGAGGGATGTGATAGCGTTCCACCATCCTTTGAGCCTGAGTCCCTTTTCCTGCCCCAGGAGGGCCTAACAGTATTAAATTCATCCAGCGTCACCCACCACTTAAGGATCAGTGCAAAATGCAAATTTAGCATTGCAAATTGCAAAGTCTTTAACCCTCTGTTTTCAATTTTCAATTTCCATTTTGCAATTTACAATTTGCAATGAGTTTTACTTTACCCTCTTCTCCCTTTCAATCTCCCTTTTTTCATCAACCCCTCATAGTGTCTTGAGAGCATGTGGGCTTCAATCTGCTGGACTGTATCCAGGGCCACACCGACCACGATCAAAAGGGATGTTCCTCCAAAATAGAAGGAGACATTAAATTTACTGATAGAGAATGGTAGGCAAGACGCAGATGGCCGAAACATAAATGGCTCCTCCGAGGGTGATTCGAGTGAGCACCTTATCGATATACTCAGCCGTCTTCTGTCCAGGACGGATGCCAGGGATATAACCGCCAAATTTTTTCATGTTTTCGGCAACATCATTTGGGTTAAAGGTGACGGCCGTATAAAAATAGCAGAAGAAGATGATGAATCCCACATAGAGAAGATTATAGAGAAGTGCGCCAGGTCCTAAACTATTAAGGATCGATTGAACCCAGGGATGTGCCTCCAACCAAGGCTTGGGCATAAAATTGGCAATCGTCAAGGGAAACATCAGGATCGAGGAGGCAAAGATAGGAGGGATGACGCCCGACGTGTTCAACTTGAGGGGAAGATGGGTGCTCTGCCCGCCATAGACCCTTCTCCCGACAATCCGCTTGGCGTATTGGACAGGCAGCCTCCGTTGGCCGGTTTCCATAAAGATGATCACCGCAACCACCAACACCATGAGGAGGATTAAGAACAGGATGGTGATGATACTCATCTGCCCCACCCTGAAAAGTTCGTAAGTGCTGGCCACGGCATTGGGCATTCTGGCGACGATTCCTGCAAAGATGATCAGGGAGATGCCGTTCCCAATTCCTCTTTCCGTAATTTGTTCGCCCAGCCACATGATGAAGGCAGTACCAGCGGTCAGGGTGATGACGGTCATGATCCGGAAGGACCATCCTGGAGCCATGACGATCATCTCGCCAGCTGCCCCTCGCATATTCTCCAAGCCGACAGCGATCCCAAATCCCTGGATCATGCTGAGAACGACCGTTCCATAACGAGTATATTGGACGATCTTTTTTCGGCCGATCTCCCCTTCTTTCTGGAGTTGTGCGAGATAGGGAATGACCACCGTGAGAAGCTGGAGGATGATCGAAGCGCTGATATAAGGCATAATGCCCAGGGCAAAGACCGAGAGCCTCTCCAATGCTCCCCCTGAAAACATATCGATGAGACTGAAGAGCGTTCCCCTCGCCTGGGCAAAGAAGGAGGCTAAGGCATCTCCATTGATTCCGGGTGTGGGAATGTGGACACCGATACGGTAAATCGCCAGAAAAGCAAGGCTCCACAGTATCCTTCTTTTGAGCTCTGGTATTTTAAAGATGTTCTGGGCCCCTGAAATCATGAGCCGATGACCTCCACCCTCCCTGAAGCGCTTTCCACCTTTTTAAGGGCGGCCTTGCTGACTTGATGGACACGAATGGTCAAAGGATGCTGAAGTTCCCCGTCGGCGAGAAGCTTTACCGGTTCTTCTTTTTTTAAAAGGCCAGATTGAAGCAGGAGATCGGGTTCCACCACCGTATCTTTCGGGAAGCGATTGAGATCTCCCACATGAATGATGGCAAAGTGTTTTTTAAAAGGTGAACGAAACCCTCTTTTGGGAAGGCGTCGTTGGAGGGGCATTTGACCTCCCTCAAAACCCGCTTTGGTTCCTCCTCCCGGAACGGGAATTCTGGCCTTTGGATCCTCGACAGGCAGTTTTGCCATGGCCAGATCCAATTCCTCTCCCCACTCGTTTCCTCTTTTTTCTTGCTCCTTTCGGAGGTTTCAACTCATCTAATCTCATCCGCATTCCCCTTCAAATCATTCCTTCACTTCTACCAGATGGATGACACGATGAATCATTCCCCGAATCTCGGGTCGGTCCGGCAAGGTAAGGGTTTGATGGAGTCGTTTGAACCCGAGGCTCCGAATGGTCTTCTTCTGAACGTCGGTTCGTCCGATCACACTCCTGATCCATTTGACGGTAATCATTTTCTCCATATCGGACCCCTTAGTTTTCCGTTGCCGTTTCACGCCTTTTGTCAATCAACCTCTTCAGGAGCCTTTAATTGGTTGATGGCTTGGAGGGTGGCCTTGATCAGATTGTATGGGTTGTTTGATCCGAGAGATTTCGTCAAAATGTTTTGGATCCCTGCAGACTCGGCAATGGCCCTGACCGATGCACCCGCAATGACCCCTGTTCCCTCGGAGGCTGGTTTGAGTAAGACCTTGGCTGCCCCAAATTTCCCCATCACTTCATAGGGAATCGTTTTATTGATGATAGGAACCTTGATCAAGTTCCGTTTCGCATGTTCAATCCCTTTTCGAATGGCCTCCGGGACCTCATTGGCTTTGCCCAACCCGCTTCCCACATGGCCGTTTCCATCTCCGACCACGACCAAGGCGCTGAAGCTGAATCGTCTCCCTCCCTTCACCACTTTGGCTACCCGGTTGATATGAACCACCCGATCGGTTAATTCCAATGCACTTGCATCAATTTTCGGCAATGTCACTCCCTCCATTAGAAGATCTCAAAACCACTTGACTCTGGCAGGCCCTCTGAGATCAAACCACTTGCTCTGCAGCCTCGGCTAATGCCTTAATCCTGCCGTGATAAAGATACCCACTTCGATCAAAGACCACTTTTTGAATTCCCTTTTCAAGGCATTTCTTGGCAATCAGTTCTCCAACTTTCTTTGCGGCTTCCACATTTCCTGGATAACGAAGACTTCCCTTTCAGCTCAGGACTCTTTGTGGAGGCGCTCGCCAGGGTTTTTCCTGTCGTATCCTCAATGGCTTGGGCATAAATATGTTTCAGACTTCGGAAGACATTGAGACGAGGACGCTCAGTAGGTCCCTTTGACATGGCTCCTCACTCTCTTTTTCCTTTTTGATCTGGCTAACTTCTTTCTGTCCTTCAAGGTATTCCTCCCTGCCTGCGCCTGCCTGCCCCGCCCTCGGTCGGGACCGGGGCCGGAAGGTGGGGTAGGCTGTTTTTTTAGGCTTTGGTCTTCCCGACCTTCTTACGGATCCGTTCGCCGAGATACCTAATCCCTTTTCCTTTGTAAGGTTCAGGTGGTTTGATGGAACGAAGTTGTGCAGCAACAATACCCACCTGTTGCTTGTCAATCCCTTTCACCGTGATGAGGGTTTGTTTATCTATCTCCACCCGGATCCCCTTTGGGAACGGGATAGAGAATCGGGTGAGAATATCCCAAGGTGAGCTTGAGGGCGTCACCCTGAAGATCTGCCCGGAAACCCACTCCAACGATCTCAAGCCGTTTCTCAAACCCCTGGGTAACCCCAGTGACCATATTGGCGATGAGACTTCGCGTCAAACCCTGGAGTCGCTCTTGGAGGTGCGCTGGTCATTGGCGCGGTGAACAAAAATCTTTTCCCCATCCACCGAAACCGAAATCCCCTGAGAGAGAGGGTGAGCGAGAAGACCCTTGGGTCCTGTCACCTCCACCCTTGAGAGGTCACTGGCGACCTTGACTTCCTTCGGCAGTGCAATGGGCATCCTTCCAATACGAGACATCCTACACCTCTTTAAATCCTAAATCCGAATATCGAAACTCGAAACAAATCCTAATTCTAATTTTCTGATTTCTATAGCATTCGTTTCTGTTTGAGTCATTTGTATTTTGAAAATTGGTGCTTGTTTCGAATTGATCCCTAACGGGATGCTTCGCCCGATTTCGTGCTTCGAATTTGAAATCTCTTACCATACGTAACATAGAACCTCTCCCCCGATATTCGGCCTTTCGAGCAGATTTATCCGTCAAGGATTCCTTTCGGAGTGGAGAGAATTGAAAATCCTAATCCGCTCATGACAGAGGGAATGCTGTCCTTTCCCACATAGACCCTCCGTCCTGGTTTGCTGATCCGTCGGAGATGAATGACCTCCTTTCGGTTGGCATCATATTTGAGAAAGATTCGGATCATCTCATGTTGTTGATCATCCGTAACGACTTTAAAGTTTTTGATGAACCCTTCCTCCTTGAAAATCTTCGCGATCTCTCGTTTCATTTTGGAAGAGGGGATATCCACCTTTTCGAATTTCGCTTTAGACCCGTTGCGAATTCGTGTAAACATATCGGCTATTGGATCGGTCATGGACATACAAACCCCCGTACCTTTCACCAGCTGGATTTGATCATCCCAGGGATTTCGCCTCGGGAGGCATATTTTCTTAAACAGAGCCGGCACATGTTAAATTTTCGATAATAGGCCCTCGGCCTTCCGCAGAGAGGACATCGATGGTACTCACGCACCTTAAATTTCTGTGGTCTCTTTGCCTTATTCATCAAGGATAATTTTGCCAATTTCCTCCTCCTAATAATCCCCCCAACCCCCGTAGGGAACGGTTTGAAACCGTTCCCTACAAAGGAGGGTTTCAGTTTCTGAAGGGCATTCCCAATAACTTCAGCAGTTCCTTTCCTTCCTCATCGGTCTTGGCTGTGGTCACAATGACAATGTTCATCCCTTTTACCTTGTCAATTTTATCGTAATGAATTTCTGGAAAGATCAGTTGTTCACGCATTCCCAGGGCATAATTCCCCCTTCCATCAAAAGACTTTCCAGAGAGACCCTTGAAGTCCCTCACCCTCGGGAGAGTGACATTGACTAAGCGGTTGAAAAATTCGTACATCCTCTCTTTCCGAAGGGTGACCATACATCCGATCGGCATCCCCGTTCTCAACTTGAATTGGGCAATCGATTTTTTCGCCTTCGTAATGACAGGTTTCTGCCCTGTGATTTGACTAAGTTCTTGAGCCGCGGAATCGAGAATTTTTATATTCTGGATGGCCTCTCCCAATCCCATATTGATTACGATCTTCTCCAGCTTAGGGACTTCCATCCGATTCTTATAGTTGAACCGCTTCATCAGAGCAGGAACTGCTTTTTCCTGATAGACCTCTTTTAACTTAGCCATTCGATCACCTACTTATCTAAAAGTTCCCCGCATTTCCGACAGAACCGCGCCTTCTTTCCATCTTCCAAGATGCGGTGTCCGATTCGAATTGGTTTATTGCATTTTTCACACAGGAGCATCACATTAGAAATATGAAGGGGTGCCTCCTTCTCCAAAATCCCTCCCTGTCTCTGTTTCCCATGGGGCCGAGAATGCCTTTTAACGAAATTGATTTTTTCGATGAGCACCTTCTCCTTCTCGGGAAGGACTTTCAGAACTCGACCACTCTTCCCTTTTTCTTTTCCGTTAATGACCATCACCAGGTCATTCTTTTTAATGTGATATTTTGGGACGATCATTTTAAATTCCTTTTCTTAAAGGACCTCCGGAGCCAAGGAGATGATCTTCATAAACCGTTTGGCCCGAAGTTCCCGGGCAACCGGGCCGAAAATTCGAGTTCCAACGGGATCCCCCTGTGGATTGATGAGAACAGCAGAGTTGTCATCAAATTTGATGTAAGAACCATCAAGACGTTTCACCTCTTTCTTCGTCCGGACAATGACGGCACGAGCCACATCCCCTTTTTTAATCTTGGAATTGGGAAGGGCATCTTTGACTGAAACAACAATGATATCCCCTAAGGTGGCATACCTCCGACGGGTGCCGCCGAGGACTTTAATGCACCCCAATTTTTTGGCTCCTGAATTATCGGCGACTTCGAGAATACTCCGCATCTGAATCATGATCCACTCCCTTTTGGAAAGTGGAAAGTGGTGCGTGGTAAGTGGAAAGTGATATCTCTAGGCCACCTTCCACATGCCACCTTCTACTTTCCAATTGGTTAAGCGGCCCGTTCAAGGACCTCCTTGACACGCCACCTTTTCTCTTTGCTAAGCGGACGGGTTTCGATCAATAGAACTTTGTCTCCAATATGGCATTCATTCTTTTCGTCGTGGGCCTTCACCTTTGTCCTCTTTCGGATATATTTTTTGTAAGTAGGATGGAGGACGAGACGATTGACCATGATGACGACAGTCTTATCCATTTTATCGCTCGATACCACGCCCGTTAACGTTTTTCGTTTGCCTCTTTCTCCCATTGGCATATTTAAAAATTCCCTCCAAAATTTGCCCCTCTCCTCGTGGATGGGATTCACCCTGTTAGATAGAACATTTCCTGCATCACAGGGCTGCATGGAGGACCTGATCTAACATGGTAAGGGGAGGGGGAACTATTTCTCCCACCCTCACCCCAACCCTCTCCCATCAAGGGAGAGGGAAGAGATGTTCATTTCCCTTTGTTCAGAGCCTTCTCCTTAAGGATCGTCTTCACCCGAGCGATATCCCGCTTGACCTGAGGGATTCGCATGACATTCTCCAACTGTCCTGTGGCATGCTGAAAGCGAAGATTGAAAAGTTCCTCATCCAATTCCTTTTTCTTCCCGAGCAACTCCCCTTCGCTCAGTTGGTGAAGTTCCTTTGCTTTCATAGATGGCTCCCCCTCATGATGAACTTTGTATGAATCGGCAATTTATGGGAAGCCAGGAGGAATGCCTCCCTGGCCCTTTCTTCAGGAACCCCTTCCATCTCATAAAGAATTCGGCCAGGCCGGATGACGGCCACCCAGTCTTCAGGAGGGCCTTTTCCTTTTCCCATCCGGGTCTCTGCAGGCTTTTTGGTAATCGGTTTGTCTGGGAAGATGCGGATCCAAATTCGGCCAGTCCGCTTGATGAATCGGGTCATGGCAATTCGTGCTGCTTCGATCTGACGGGCAGTCAACCATCCACATTCGATGGCCTGGAGTCCGAAGTCACCAAAGTTGAGGGTATTTCCCCGCGAGGCAACTCCTCTTCTCTTTCCCTTTTGCTGTTTTCGATATTTTGTTTTCTTAGGCATCAACATAACTTGGTCACCTTAAAGTAAGATGAGTTTGCAAAATGCTAATCCTAACTTCCGATCAACCTGCATCAGGCAGCTCTTTCTTCTCCTTCTTTTGTCGGGAAGACTTCTCCCTTAAAGATCCAAACCTTCACGCCAATAATCCCATAAGTGGTCTTAGCCTCGGCTAAGCCGAAATCAATATCCGCCCGGAGGGTGTGAAGGGGTACTCGACCCTCCCGATACCATTCTCTACGGGCCATTTCCGCCCCTCCCAATCTTCCTGCGCAAGCAATCCTGATCCCCTTCGCGCCCAGTTTGAGTGCGGAAGTCACGGCCTTCTTCATTGCCCTTCGAAATCCAACCCGTCTTACCAACTGGAGGGCCACATTCTCAGCCACCAATTGGGCATCGATCTCTGCCCTCTTGACCTCCTGAATATTGATAAAAATTTCTTTGTTGGTCATCTTTTGGAGTTCCTTTTTCAGGTTCTCCACCTCTGCTCCCTTTTTCCCGATGATGATGCCGGGCCGGGCGGTGTAGATAGTGACCTTGGCCTTTTTGGCCTTGCTGGCAGCCCGTTCAATCTCGATTTTGGAGACTCCGGCATGGTAAAGTTTTTTCTTCAGATAGTCACGGATCCGAATATCTTCGATGAGAAGTTGAGGATAATCCTTCTCAGCATACCATCGGGAATCCCAGGACTTAATCAGTCCCAATCGAAAACTTATTGGATGTACTTTCTGTCCCAAGGTTTGTCCTCCCTTATGTGCCTACGCCAACCTGCCCGCCGAACAAATTCTCTAGCAGGGGGGCTTCGGCGGATTGCGCTAGCTTCCTCCTTCGTCCAAGACGATGGTGATATGGCTGGTTCTCTTTCGGATCGTGGTGGCACGGCCCAAGGCCCTGGGCTGGAAGCGTTTCATCGTCGGCCCCTGATCCACAGTAATCTTTTTAATGTAAAGCCGATCTACATCGATGTTCTTCTTTTGGGTGGCATTGGCAATGGCCGATTTTAATAATTTGATAACGATCTTAGCCGCTGCCTTTTTTGTAAAAGATCAGAATATTTAAAGCTTCTTCCGACCCCTTGCCCCGGATCAGATCGGCCACCAATTGTGCCTTTCTGGGTCCAACCCGAACAAATCTTCAATTTTGCTTTCACTTCCATCTTGCCGTTCACCTGCTATGGAGTAGCCTTCCCTTTAATTTTGGTCTTTCGGTCACCGGAATGTCCATGGAAGGTTCGAGTTGGGGAAAATTCCCCTAACTTGTGTCCGACCATTTCCTCCGTCACGAAGACCGGAATAAATTTTTTCCCGTTATGGACAGCAAAGGTCAACCCTACCATTTCAGGGACAATGGTGGATCGCCTCGACCAGGTTTTGATCACTTTTGTTTCCTTTGTCTTTCGGGCCTCCTCCACCTTTTTCATCAAATGGGAATCGACAAAAGGCCCCTTTTTGATTGAACGGGCCATCAATCTCTCCTCTTCAGAATATATTTATCGGTTGTTTTATTTTTTCGGGTCTTCGTTCTCGGCACTCCCCAAGGCGTACAAGGATGTCTTCCTCCTGAACTCTTTCCTTCGCCTCCACCTAAAGGATGGTCAATAGGATTCATGGCCACTCCGCGAACCGTAGGCCTCCATCCCAACCAACGATTTCTTCCAGCTTTTCCGAGGGAGATATTTTCATGTTCAAGGTTGCTCACCTGGCCAATGGTGGCATAACAATCCTGAAGGATCAATCGGACTTCACCCGAGGGAAGTTTGACATGGGCATATTTCCCTTCCTTCGCCATCAATTGGCCAGAGGCCCCTGCGCTCCGGATGATCTGGCCACCTTTCCCCACTTTCAACTCGATATTATGAATCAATGTGCCTGTCGGGATATTTCGGAGGGGAAGGGCATTGCCAGGTTTGATATCTGCTGTTGGGCTTGCAATCACCTGTTCTCCAAGCTGGAGTTGAGAAGGGGCAAGGATATATCGCTTTTCCCCGTCTACATAGTGAAGCAAGGCAATCCGAGCAGACCGATTCGGATCGTATTCAATCGAGGCCACTTTCGCCGGGATCTCCCTTTTGTCTCGTTTGAAGTCAATCATTCGATATTTTCGTTTGTGACCTCCTCCCCGATGCCAAGCGGTGATTCTTCCATAAGCGTTTCTTCCCCCTGTCTTTTTTAAAGAACGAAGAAGACTTTTCTCCGGGGTCGTAGAGGTAATTTCCTCAAACTCGGAGACGGTTTGAAATCGTTTTCCTGGAGAGGTGGGTCTGAAATTTTTTAATCGCCATTTTTAAACTCCTTAAAATTCCAAACTTCAAATCCTGCAGATTTTAATTTCAATTTTTCAATCCGCAATCCGACAATCTGCAATTTCTTTTCTTAGGCTCCTTCGAAGAAATCGATTCGGTCCCCTTCTTTCAGGGTGATAATCGCCTTCTTCCAATCCGGTCTCTTCCCGTATCTTCTTCCCAAGACGTTTTACCTTGCCCAAAACATTGGAGGTTCTTACCTGGAGGACTTTTACTTTAAAGAGACGTTCAACGGCTGACTGAATCTCAATCTTATTCGCATCCCGGTGAACTTCGAAAACGTATTGACGGCTCTCCTCTTTCTGCCGGGTGCTTTTTTCAGTAATCAAAGGTCTTCGGATGATTTTCTGTGCTTCCTTCATGATGTGAGTGCCCCTTCGATCTTTTCAACCGTTGGACGGAGTAAAATCAAATGTTCATGATTTAAGATGTCGTAGACATTTAAGCCTTCGTAACGGAGAACCTCAATTCCAGGGATATTTCGAGTCGATCGCTCCAAATAAAGATGTTTTTCATCCGTTACAATCAGGGCATCCTCAACTTGAAATCTTCTCAGTACTTCAAGAACCTGGCGGGTTTTAAATCCTTCCAGTGGAAAATCGTTCAGAAGGATCAGTTTTCCCTCCTGACGTTTTAGGCTGAGAGCCGCCTTAAGAGCTGCCCTCTTTACTTTTTTGGGAAGAGAGAAGGAATAGTCTCTTGGCATGGGGCCGAAGATGGTCCCTCCTCCTCTCCAGAGGGGAGATCGTCGGGTTCCTGCTCGGGCCCTTCCGGTCCCTTTTTGTCTCCAGGGTTTTGCTCCCCCTCCTCGGACAAGGGCCCTGTTTTTTGTGGAGGCCGTCCCCTTTCTCTGGGAAGCGAGATCCATTCGGACGACATCATGGAAAAGCGTAGGATTAATCTTTGCATCGAAGATCCGGTCATCCAATTCGATATCGCTTACTTTTTGATTTCCAATATCATAGACGGCTAACGTGGTCATCCCATTCCCTTTCCTTAAACTGATGGGGCAGCAGAACCTTTCCTCTTGGTAGCACCTCGAATGAGGACCCATCCCGTTGGGCTTCCTGGGATTCCTCCCTTGAGAAGGAGGAGGTTCTGATCTTCTTTGACATCTACCACTTTAATATTTTGAAGCGTCACTTTCCGATTCCCATGTTGCCCCGGCATCTTCATACCCTTAAAGGTATGATGAGGATAAGTAGCAGAACCAACGGAACCTCCATGACGAAAATATTCGTGGGTTCCATGAGATCCTGGGGAACCGTGAAATCCATGACGTTTGATCACCCCTGTAAACCCTTTCCCCTTGCTGAGCCCAGTGACATCCACAACATCTCCAGGTTTAAAAAGATTTACATTTACTTCCTGGCCTAACTCATACCCTCCTAAATCCTCTACACGGAATTCTTTTATAGTATAAAAAGCTCCTGTCCCTGCTTTCTTAAAATGCCCGGAGAGTGGTTTGTTCACCCTCTGGCTTTTCTTCGGAAGGAAACCGAGTTGAAGGGCATCGTAGCCATCCCTTTCCTTCGTCTTCTTCTGAATCACTGAGCAAGGGCCGGCTTCGACTACCGTCACCGGGACGACCGAGCCGTCTTCGAGAAAGACTTGAGTCATCCCTAATTTTCTCCCGATGATTCCCAGTGTCCGTTTCATTCTTTTTCGTTTCCTTATAGTTTAATCTCTACATCAATTCCGGCTGCCAGATCGAGCTTCATCAACGCATCAACCGTTTGTTGGGTTGGCTCTAAAATATCCAGAACCCGCTTGTGGGTCCGAATTTCGAACTGCTCTCTCGATTTCTTATCCACATGGGGGGATCTCAGTACGCAATATTTGTTGATCTTTGTTGGAAGAGGGATAGGCCCTGCCACACTGGCTCCTGTTCGGCGAACCGTATCCACGATCTCAGCAGTCGATTTGTCCAGAAGTCTATGGTCATAAGATTTTAAACAAACTCTGATCTTCTGAGTTGTCATGTCGAAACCCC
>CAWFSX010000044.1:0-67080 GCA_963818595.1 uncultured delta proteobacterium | reverse complement strand
CTTCGCCCTCTGCCATGAATGACTTCCCAGTTTATCAAGCCTGGGGGATCTTCCATCCCCTCCGATATAGCGTTGAATTAAATTGAGCCGATCCACGGGAAGATAGAGTTTATCTCCATCTTGATATTCTAAGAGAAGGTAGTCGTTCGAGACTCCCCAAATCTTTAAATGCCTCAGTCCTCTATAACGACCTATTCCGCAGTCAATATGAACGATAAAATCATCTTCTCGAAGTTCACGGTATGAAGAGAGGGTCGGGCTTCCCCTCTGCCATGAAGTAGTGGGGAGTGAAGTCCGAACCTTTCCTTCAGGAAGCCTCCTTCTCTGACCGAAGATTTCCTCTTCGGTCAGAATCACCCAACCCTCCCTGGGATTTTGAAACCCTGAGGAGAGAGAGCCGACAAGAAGCACAAGACCTTCTTTGGATTGATCCAGGGCATTTCTGAACCTTTTCGCTTTTTCCAGTTGTGCTTCCACTCCATACTGGGAGAGAAGATCCTTCAATCGCTCAGCCTGACCTGGAGTATGGGAAACAATGACGACTCCCCTTCCTTTTTCCTGCCAATCATGAAGGTTTTTCAGGAGGATCGAAAAAGGAGAAGTCTCCGGAAAACCGGTTCTCGCAGAGAGGACGGCTTTCATCTCTCTCTGGAGATTCTCATTGGTCTCCATTTCAAAAGAAAAAACTTGCTGACATGAGGGAGGAGCAAGGGGTCCTCCTTGGAGAGTGACTGTTTGAAATCTCTCTAAACAAAGCGAGACCTCTTCATCACTGAGATAAGCGGTCTCTGGCGATGGGACGGACCTCTTTTTTAACAAGGCCTTCTCATAATGTTCTCGAATCAGAAGAGAAAAGGCCTGAACCTCTCTCTCCACTTCGTCGCCTTCGTCAATAAAGATGATTTCATTCCCCTTCAGATAATCCAGAAGAGTCTTCAGAGGTTGAACAGAAGAATCTCTTGAAATATCCCTCGCTGGAAGGAGGATGGCATTTCCTATCATCCCCTGCGGAAGAGAACGCTGAGTCTCTATCTCAAAACGGCGAATGGACTCTAATCGATCTCCATCAAATTCCAATCGAAGGGGTTCTTCATAAAATGGAGTGTAGATATCGATGATTGCCCCCCGGACGCTAAAATCTCCCCTCTCCTCGACAATCCTTGCTGAGGTATATCCTCCTTCCTGAAGAAAATGGATCAATCGGTCGCGATCTACCTCATCTCCCGCAGAAAGAGAGAAAACGGATTCTTTTAAATCGACTGGGGCCAGAACTTTCTGCATCAAGGCCTTGATGGAAGAGATGATCACCCCCTCTTCTCCTTTTAGTAGGGAAAAAAGGGCTCTCACTCGTTCCCTGACGATTTCTGGATGAGGAGGAATTTCATCATAAGGAAGGGTTTCCCATTGAGGGAAGAGAAAAGATGGAACGTCCGACTCATTAATAAAAAATTGGAGATCTTGGAAGAGGGTCTCGGCGTTGCGCAGGTGAGGGACGATGACCAGCAGTGGCCCCCTCATCTTTTCTCTCCAATGAGATAAAAGGTAGGCCTTGGAAGAACCTGCAAGACTGGTCAATCCAATACGTTTCCACTTCCTCCCTGGTTCAGAATCGAGCCACGAATCAATAGAAGAAACATTTCCTTTTGTCCATTCATCCATACCCATTTATTTTCCATTTAAAGTAGCAAGGGTGTCAACCCCGTTGTTCCCTCCCTGCGGCAGGCACCCCCTCCCGCCAAGGGAGGGGAGACTTCTATAGGTTATTTTCTACGTGACCGATAGAACTTAATCCATTTCAAAGAGAGAGGATAGGCAACCAAACTGAGAAGAGTGCAGAGAATTAATGAACCAATCACAAAAGATAGGAGGAGACCCCATTGGGAGGCAATATGACTCCAAAAATCCGAACTCATAAATCCTCGGTCCTCTCCTAATTGAAAAATCTCCTTGAGTGTCGCCCAATCAATCCAAAATCCTGTGATCCACATCCCTACCCATGTGGCAATCATATAAAAGGGAATGATCCACCAGGGAGTGTTTGTCCAAACTCCTAAAAGAATGGCCACCCGATTCAATCCGAATAGAAAAGCAATCGCTAAACCAGCAAGGGTGTGAAAACCTAAAAAGGGTGAAAATCCCAAGAAGATGCCAATGGCATAGGCCAGGGCCGTTCGTTCAGGTGTGTCTTCGATATGGAGAAGTTTCTTAATCAAACCTTTTAAATGGCGCATTTCGACATCCGATCCTTTTGTTATAAGAAAATAATTTCCAAAAATTTATCTCCTCCCCCCTTGTGGGGGAGGATTAAGGTGGGGGGGAATTTCCATTCACCCTCACCCCTGCCTACCGCAGGCAGGGATGCCCGTTTCGTTAAAGGGTTAAGTGGATCGTCTTTAATTTTTTTTACCGTAACCCTTTGACCATATACGATACGGGCTTCCTAACCCTTACCCATCTACCATCTTCATCGCTTCAAGCATGGTACACTCATCTTTAGAAAACAGGTGCTACACGAAGGGTTTTTTGCCTTACAGACCGATCTTCCAAATCGGATGAGGTGGAGGTGCAGTGACAAAGACTTTTTCTTTGGGATGAGAGGGGCCATCCATTCATGCGCTTTTTCTGCATTCGTCGGTTCTGGAATGAAACCAACTCGCTTTCCAATCCGAAGGATATGGGTATCAACCGGGAAGGCTTCTCTTCCCAAGCCGAAAAGAAGGAGACAGTGAAGAGTTTTTGGACCGATCCCTTTCAGGGCGCCAATCGTTTTCTTAATTTCCTCTGAATCCATCTTTGTTAAGAATGAAAGGCTCAATCTCCCTTCACGCTCTTTGATCCAGCGAAGGATCTCAAGGATACGCCTTGCTTTCTGTTCAGCTAATCCACCCGGGCGGATGGCTGAAACAATACTTTTTATTCTTGTTTCGAGGACATCCTCCCAATGTGGAAATCGTATTTTTAATCTCTGATAGGCTTTGTCTCGATTTTGATCGTTGGTGTTCTGTGAAAGAATGGTTTCGATGAGGATATCAAGAGAATCTCCCAGACCCTCTCTCCGGGGAATCCCATATTGCTTTTCCAGAAGAAGAGTGATTTTACTGACTTTTGCTTTTAAATCCTTACGTCCTTGCCATGGCTTCTTTAATCTTCTCACTCAGTCGTCCTTTGAGAAGGTCCTTCATCCTTGTTTTGACCCTCGTCACAAATCCCTGGTAGGTTTCTCTTCCCCGCCAATACTTGGAGATAGAATTCTCCCAAATCCGGATAGCGTTTCAAAGTTCGATAGGCCAATTTTGTAAACCGGAAAACGAAACCGTGAAAAAGTGAGCGCCCATTTCAGGTTCCCGTAGAGGTCATCATAAACTGCTCTTTGATAAAAATCAGAAGGAACTAATACCCTCCTTTTTCCATTCAATGATTGCCTCAGCAGCCAGCATCCCGCTTCGAATGGCATAGTAAATCCCCTCTCCCTGTAACGGGTCCATCAGATGGGCAGCATCGCCAACAAGAAGGATCCTTCCCTGGGAAACCTTCTGGTTCTCATCATAAAAAGAAGGGAGGAGATGGCCCATGACCCTTCCTGTCTTTCCTTCTGGAATATAGTCCAGTCCTTTGAGGAAGTCATTGAAGTATTGGCGGGGATTCATTTTCTTCGTTTCTTTAAACATGCCGCCAATTCCGATGGAAAGCCATTCCTTTTTTGGAAAAACCCAACCATATCCATTAGGAATTCTTCCGAAATCTAAATGGATGAATTGAAGTTCCTTTTGTGGGAAATGGATGGATGAATCAAATGGAATCTCACTTTCTACCGCAATCCCATTTCCATCGTTCCTCTGTGGCGGTAATGATAAAGACCTGGCCACAACACTCTCTGCTCCATCTGCACCGATGAGGTATCGACAATGAAATCTCTTCCCTTTTCGCCAATTCCACCTCAACCCCGTCACCCTTCTCTTCTGCTTTCGTAACTTTCTCTCCTTCCAGTATCTCTGCACCATCTTCTAAGGCTTTATTGATGAGAAGCTGATCGAAGCGATCTCTCATTACCAAAAATGCAATGGGATCTTTGGTTTCGATGAAAAAGGGATCTTTGGAACGATAAGTGAATTTTGCACCATAGATGGTATTTTCAATGACGGGACTGAGATCGAAACCGAGCAAATGAACCGTTTTTGTAGATAGACAACCCCCGCAGGGTTTGTATCTGGGAAATTGTTCCTTCTCAATGATGAGGGTCTTCAACCCAGCCTTGGCACAAAACCTTGCCGCTGTCGAACCTCCCGGTCCTGCACCCACCACAATGACATCGTAATCGAAATTCATCACCGTTATCCCAAATTAATTTTAAAAATTACCATGAAACTTAGATTTGTCAATACTTAACTTATATAAACTCTCAGACTTCAATGTGTAGGAATCTAAAGGAAGGTATATGGGAAAGAGGCCAAAGGAAATGTTGTTAAGAATAAATGATAAGGCCCGGAGGGAAATTGAAAGAATCAAAAATTGCGAACCCCATTTGAGGTAGCGGTTCTTCTTTTCATACCCAAACGATCTCGACCAAGTGTTCCACTTTTTTAAATTCTGGATCTCCGGTTACGACAATAGCTTTATGCTCCATGGCAGAAGCAAGAATGAAGCAGTCGGCGTATGAGATGTTGTATTCGGCTTTGTATTCTGCGGCCTGAAAGACCAGATTATTGGAAACCGAAAGAAGGGTAAAGTTTAACCTTTCTATATTTGCGACGACTTCCAACTTCTTCTGGTCCCCAAATTCCCTTTTTGTTGAATAGATAATCTCACCTAGATTAATGACATTTAGAAATTTAGTTGCACCCGATTTCTCTATCTCCTCAAGAAGATGAAGAACTTTTTCATATCCCTTTTCCTTCTGGAAGAACTTGAGGAGCGCATGGCTGTCAAAGATAAAAGGCCCCTTCGACATTATTTAAATTCCTTCCTGCGTTCCCTGAGGAGTTTCTCCGAAAGAGAGGGTTTAAGGGGTAGAATGCCACAGGCTGCTTTGATCGGGTCTTGAACAGGAGGAATGAGATAGATGATACCCCCATATTCCATAATCTGCATCTCGGTGCCAGGTTCGATGCGGTACCTCTTTCTGATGTCGGAAGGGATAACAATCTGTCCTTTTGATAATGTTTTAACGGTAGCCATAAAAGTTTAACCTCTTATATAGAAGTTGTACGATTTATAGAAATCGTATAACTATTAAAAATTTTGTCAAGAAGTACAAAATGCTATCGTCCTTCAATGATTGCCTTCTTGGCTACACGATCGACTATGCCGGGCGCAATCAGCTTCACCCACAAACCTACTTTTCCTCTCCATGTCATAATTAATTCACGCTTACGTGTTGCAGCCGCCTGGATGATTAATTTCGCACATCTCTCAGCCGACATCACTTCGTCTTCCCTCACTGAACTCTTCCCTATTGGCTTGCCATCTGCTCCGAGCGCTCGTTTACGAGTCTCGGTGGCCACAAAATCAGGGTAAATCATTGTTACACCTATTCCATATTCCGCGATTTCAATACGGAGGGTGTCAAAAAAACCTACCATGGCATGCTTACTCGCAGCATAGCCACTACGTTTTGGTATTCCATTCTTGCCTGCCAGGCTGGAAATGCCAATAACCTGCCCTTTGGTCTTCTTCAAGAAGGGTAAAGCGTAGTAGGTGCAGTAAACACTACCAAGATAATTGACTCGCATCATTTGTTCATAAAAACTGATATCGCTGACATCTTCAAAGTTTGCCCACATCGTTATGCCTGCATTATTGACAAGCACATCGATCCGATCGATAATGATCCACTGTTCGTTGAATCAGTTGAGCGCATTGTGCTTGCTCGCTGACATCTGTGACGATGGCTATGGCTTTTCCACCCCGTGCCTGACATTCCCCTGCTACAGTGTCTAATCGCTCTCCATTTCGAGCAGCAAGCGATAACCACGCCCCCTGCTCCGCAAGTTGATAAGCCAGTTCACGTCCAATTCCACTCGAGGCACCAGTGATCACAACCACTTTATCTTTAAATATCGAAGCAGCCATTCAATCTCTCCTCTAATTTAGTAATAATCACTTCCCCAAAATTTGAACCCGATCTTAATTTCTTTACCGCCATGCTACCGCCGGTGGATTCCTCAGTGGCATCCGCACAAATTTGAGTTTAGGGTATCCGACCATCATGACTCCGAAGCACTTGTGACCTTCCGGTAAGTTCAGGGCTTTCATCAAAGGTGGATAAAAAATTGTTGCGGTCATCACATATCCCGCCCAGGTTGTCCCCAGGCCCAAAGGCAGTGCAATCAATTCTGCGTAAGCGAGGGCTAAGATGCAATCCACCTGGGCCAACCGAGCGTTTTCAGCCGCATGAGCGATAATGAGGTGCGGGGCGTTGCGGCATATTGGATCTTTTCCCCCATCCCATAATGCAACCACCCGATCGAAATGAAACGTTTTAGCTAAAGCCGGGGCCTCTTTGATTGTCACACGCATCCAATCCACGACCAAGCCTGAAAGGCGCCTTACCTCTGTCTTATTCTCAATTACCAATAAATGAACCGGTCGGGCGTTGTGTGCGGATGGCGCATAACCCGATACTTGGACGAGTTTGTTTAGCTTGTCACGTTCAACAGGCTTGTCCTTGTAATTTCGAATGGAGCGTCTTGATCGAAGAAACTGTTCAGCTTGCTCCAGATCGATAAGCAGCTCTTTCCTAATCTGAGGACAATCTTCGGGCCTCATGGTATGAAGTGCCAGCGCACCAGTGGGACATACAGCTACACAGTGACCACAGTTGACGCATAACTCCTCGGCATCAGCTACCAGGGTGGGCACCGAGTCTGCCTTCCCCATCTCGATCAGTCTCCGACCACAAGCCTCCACACAGATCCCGTCTCGGTTGCACTTCTCTGCGTCAACATAAAAAAGCATTTCATCCTCCGTTTGATGTAAGTTCTTAATGAGCAAATATCGAATCCAGTCCTTCTAAGTATGGATTCTCCTTTTATTATAAAAGTGTAGCCAGTTCTTTCTCATATTTCTCGACCCAACCATCGGCACCGCATTCTTTGAAGATTTCTATGGCTTTGCCGAGATTCTCCTGGGCTTTTAATCTATCGCCTTTTCGTTTGAACAACTCTGCGTAAAGGGCATAATCCTTTCCCAGGTGAAACATCATTCGGTTTCTTCTGATCGGCTTCGATAGCCTTCTGAATCCAATGTTCTGCCTCAGATATGTGTTGATCATCAATGTTGAGTAAAATCTCTCCGATATATCTTTGAATCCAGCCTTCACATACTTTTATCTTATTATTTCGTGAATAGGCATATAAGGATTCTAAATTCACATCTTTCTCTTTATTCATCACCTTTGATCTTGCTAAACCTACTTTTCCAAGATTCGCCCAGGAAGGAAATAATCGAATATTCTCCAAAACCCAACTCCCTTTTTCGTAATGTTCTTTGGATTTTAGAAAATCTCCCATTTCAAAATAGGTCTCTCCAAGGTAAAATCGTGCAATCCATTCCAAGAATGGAAATTGATCTTTTCACAAAATTCGACTCCTTTAGCAGATGTTTTTCTGCCTCTTCCAGTAATCCTTTTCCATAGCAGGAAACTCCGTGGCTTGTATACGCCATCGCTTTGGAATAAATATCCCCGCTTTCTTCGGCAATGCGGATAGCCTCCTGGGTTGTTTGGAATTGCAAATTTATTTTTCCATGCGTAGTAATAAGAAAAATAAGCCAGAGTGCTCTTCATTGCTGCAATCCCCCAAAGATTTTTTGCTGCCAAATTAATATCAAGAGCTCTTTGGAAATATTTTGCTGATCTTTCAAATTCACAGTTCCAACCTAAAGCAACTCCAAACCAATAGCTTGCCAAAACTGAAGTAACAATGTCTTTTACTTCCTCTGATATTTTTAAGGCCTCTTCCAAAACTTTAAATGCCTCTGGATAATTTTCTTCCACAAAACAATAGTATGGCCAAGGATGGTGTATATCTGGCAAAGCCTCCTCTTATAATTATGTTTTATGGCCAAATCAATAATCGGGTCGATAGCTTCTTTTGCCTCAACATGATAGTTCATTTGAGTCATGTAGAGCCCAAGAGCCGTCCTGGCATCAATAATCTGTTTTTCCACATCATCTGTCTGAGGTAATCGTTCAAGAGATGTTACTCTTTTCTTTGCATAGGCAATCGCATCATTTAGCGAAGCTGTCTTTTCAGCCTTCCTGCTTGCCAATCTTGAATACTCAGCACTCTTTAAATAATTCTCACTCAAGAAATAGTGCTCGGCCAAAACTTCATAATGCTCACTTAAATTATCTTTATATAATTCCTCGATAGCGTTCCCGATCTCTTCATGAAGTTTTTTCTTCCTCTTAGCCAATATCGAGTCATAAACTACTTCACGGGTCAGGGCGTGTTTAAAGATATAATTCGATTGAGGGTATATGCCTCTCTCATAGAGAAGTTCTGAGTCCTTTAAGAGCAGAAAGATAAGAGAGCAATTCTTTTTCCGGAAGACCTGTTACACGATTGATCAATGGATAGCTGAACTCCCTCTCAATGACAGACCCAGTCTGAAGCACTTCTTTTGCTCTTTCAGGCAGGGAATCAACCCTCGCCATGATCACATCCTGGATTGTAGAAGGAATGGTCAGTTGCTGGATATCTTTTGATAATCGATATGTATTGTCTTTTCTCTCTATGATCTTTAGGTCTTTAAGGGACTTTATAAACTCCTCGATGAAAAATGGGACACCTTCTGTCTTCTCAAGAATTAATTCCTCAAGTGCCTTTTCAATCTCCTTTGTGCCTAAAATATGGGTCACCATCTCAAGGCTTTCCCGGTTGGAAAGCCGATGCAAAGTTAACTGATTGTGATAGGACTTTGCCCCCCAGGTGTGAACAAACTCAGGCCGATAGGTGAATATCAATAAAACCCTTGACCCTGGTATGCTCTCCAAATGGCTTCTTACTACATCCTCTGAACTCTTATCTATCCAGTGTAAGTCCTCAAAGGCTATGATCAGAGGTCGTCATCTCAGAACCCTTAAGAACAATCCGCTTTATTGCCTCAATAATCCTATCTTTCTTTGCTTCAGGACTCATGGAGATCTGATCAATACCACTATCTTTGACTGAGAGAAGCTCAAGGAGATAAGGGAGGGTTGAGGATTCATCGACTCCTATTAATTCCAATCCCTTTTTAACTTTTTCTCTGATCTCCTGATCCCCTTCTCCCTCCTGTATATCGAAGTTTGACTTCAAGATGTCTATCACTGGGTGATAGGCTACACCCCTGCTGTAAGAGAGGCACTTCCCCTCCAAAAAGTTAACATCCTCGTTGGCAACAGCCTTTCTAAATTCATATAAAAGCCTCGATTTACCGACATCCAGCTTCGGATATGATGGAAAAGGCTTGACCCTTACCTAACTTGGCTCGTTGGAATCCATCCAGTAAAAGCTCAAGCTCACGCTCCCTTCCAACAAAAGGAGTCAAACCCCGCTCTGCACTGACATCAAATTTTGTCCTCCTGGTGCTGGGGGCAATCACCTGGTAGACCTTAACAGGCTCTTCTTTGCCCTTAACCTTCTTTTCTCCCAAAGCCTCAAACCTAAAGAATCCCTCGGTGAGTTTAAAGGTATCCTCAGTCACATAGGTTGTTCCTGGTTCAGCCAATCCTTCCATTCGGGAGGCCAAATTTACCGTATCCCCTACTGCCTTGAACTCAACCCGTAGATCATTACCAAGTGTGCCTACAATCACTGGACCTGTATGGATTCCGATCCGCATCTTAATGGATGGCATTCTCTTTTCGCTTTTGAGTTGGTCGCTGAACTTATTTATCTCCCGATGGATAGCTAAGGCAGATCGAATAGCTCGTTGGGGAGCATCCTCCAGAGCAATGGGTGCTCCAAAAAGGGCCATAATCCCATCACCAGTCAGTTCATTGACTGTCCCTTCATAATCATGAACCTTGTGGATGAGAATTTCGTAGACCTGATCCATTACGGAATACATTTCTTCAGAACCGAGCTTTTCAGTAAGGCTGAAGTAAACCCTTCCATGTCGCAGAACATCACCGTGACCTGCTTTCGCTCTCCTTCAATCTTATCTCTCTGTGCCAGGATCTTCTGAGTTAGGTCTTTAGGAAGGTATCGTTGAATCTTGGCAAGCTTTTCGTCAAAGGAAAGTTCTTTAGGGATTGGTTTTGAAGGAAGGCTTAAATCGTGACCGCACTCACCACAGAATTTTCTTCCTGAGGGGATTTCAGCCCCACATTTGGGACATTTCAACTCCATTTTGCCCCACATTCCTCACAGAACTTTATCCCCTCACGATTATCAAATTGGCATTTTGGGCATTTCATTTTCTATATCCTTCATCAGAAGTGTTATGGTTAGTGTTCGGAGATGAATGAGATAAAAAAACCCAATTCCCCATTAAGGGATTGGGTTTAATCCACCTCCAAGCCATATACCACCTCTTTTTAAAATAAGGGTTAAAAGGTTGAAGGAAAGTAACTTGCTTTCGATAGGATTTTATCAGGATGGATAAAAAGGTCAATTAAAATTAAATGCCTGGTGGGCACTTATTTTATCATCTTCGCAACATATTCAGCGATGGCCGGGGCGGCCGTCAACCCCGGCGATTCGATTCCCAGAAGATGGACCCTACCCTTTTCTTGCTTCTGGATCACAAAATCTGATTGCAATTCACCTTGGTAATAAACTTTAGGCCGATTCCCTGAATAGCCCGGGTAGATTCTATGGATATTAAAGTCAGGAATCATGGCGAGGGCGCCTTTCTCAAATTCTTCACGAGGTGTCTTAATCTCGTAGTCATCTTTATCGGACACCTGGACCGCCGAAGGACCAATCAGGGTTTCTTCTCCGAGCGTTCGGGTCAGATGAATTCCCAAGGAGTGAGGGGAATCTGGAACAGGGTAGACCAATCCTCTGATCACCTCCTCGGTTGTATTATAATAATCACCCTTGTGAGGAATGATCTCGTATCCCTCAATCCCACACATTCTTGCAATGCTATCGCTGTAAAGTCCTGCCACATTGATGATCATCTCAGCTTCCATTTGCCCTCGTGTGGTCATCAGGGTATTGTGATCATTAATGGACGTGACTTTGCATTGTTTCACAATGATTACCCCTAATCCCTTAAGGACTTTTTCCATCATCCTCATATAGGCAGCCATATCAAGAATCCCTGTTTCGGGAGAGTGGAGGGCTGCTAAACATCTGACCCGGGACTCCATCTTCTGAATCTCAGCCTTTTCGATCAGCCTCAGGTTTTCTACACCGTTGTCATCGCCTCGTTTTTTAAGTTCTCCCAGCGCCTTCAATTCCGAAGTCACCAGGGCTACAATGATCTTACCGCATTTCCAATGGGGGATGTCGTGGTTCCGGAGAAATTCATAGGTCAAATGGCGACCTCGAACGCACAATCTGGCCTTGAGAGAGCCTTGGGGATAGTAAATCCCTCCATGGATCACCCCACTGTTTCGTGTGCTCGTGTGCTCCCCTAAGGCCTTCTCCTTTTCCAAGAGAAAAACCTCTTTCCCCTCTTTGGCCAAACGATAAGCCATATGACATCCCACAATTCCTCCACCGATGATGACACCTTCCATGAATGATTCCTTCCCATAAATTTATATCATAATCATTTAGTTGATTTAAATTAATTTTTTATGGCCTGACCGATGAAACATGTCTTCAGGATTCCTCTGTCTCTCATTGGAAAATAGCCATCGGTTAGGTATAATGGGAGTGGAATGAAAGAGACGGTTTGCCTTGTCAGCCTGGGATGTCCAAAGAACTTAGTCGATTCCGAAGTGATCCTCGGCCTCCTTTCAAAAGAGGGTTATCTTTTAACCACTGATCCTTTAAGAGCTGAAATGCTCATCATCAACACCTGCTCTTTTATAGAAGAGGCGACGAAGGAAGCCATCGAAACCATTATACAATTCTCCCGTTTTAAAAGAGAAGGTCGTTGTCGCCTTCTTATCGTTTCTGGATGTCTCCCCCAACGATATGGGAAAGTTCTGGAAAAAGAATTGCCGGAGGTAGACCTCTTCGTTGGCACGGGGGCATTTCAAAACCTTCCCAAATTGCTGTCTCAGAAACCAAAGCGAAAGAGTTTTCTTCCCAAGCCCACTTTTCTCTACAATGAAAAAACGCCTCGAATTCTCTCCACCCCTCCTTTCGTCGCCTACCTGAAAATTGCAGAAGGTTGTTTCAATGCCTGCACCTTTTGCACCGTTCCAAAGATTCGAGGTCGTTACCGAAGTAGAAAACTTCGATCTGTCATAGATGAGGCTCAAAGACTTGCAGGGCAAGGAGTTCAAGAACTCATCCTGATCGCCCAGGATACCACCGCCTATGGAAGAGACCTAAGAGATGGGACCAATTTGGAAAAGCTCCTGAAATCCTTGATTAAAGTTGAAGGGCTTCGTTGGATTCGAATCCTCTATTCTTACCCCAAAGTAGACAATTTCACCGATGGACTTCTTGAGCTCATAGCTCAAGAAAATAAAATTTGCCCTTACCTCGATCTTCCCATCCAGCACATCGATGATGAGATTCTCAGACGGATGGGGCGAAGATCGAAAGGTGCAGAAATTCGGCGTCTCTTGCAAAAGATCAGAACCTTTATCCCGGAAGTCAGCTTGCGCTCCTCTTTCATCGTGGGGTTCCCAGGAGAAAAAGAGACCCAATTCAAAGCACTCCTCGATTTTGTGGAGGAGATTCAATTCGATCACCTCGGTGCCTTTAAATATTCTTCAGAAGAAGGAACACCTGCCTCCCGACTTCCTCATCCCATCCCGGAGACCCTTAAGGAGGAACGTCTAAAAATCCTGATGGAGATTCAGGGAAAGATCTCTTTGAAAAAATATCAAGCACTGGTAGGCCAAAGAAAGTTGGTTCTCGTCGAAGGCTCACAACGTGAACGAGGGGTCTTGCGGGGGAGACTTCAAACACAAGCCCCTGAGATCGATGGTTCTGTCTTCTTGAATGGAAAAGCTCGGCCTGGTGATTGGGTAGAAGCCCGAATGATCCAGGCCCTTCCTTATGACCTGGTTGCCCAGATTGAAAGAGTCCTCTCCTGACCCCCTTGAGACGCCTTTTCCCTTGACGGATATGCGAAAATGGGTTAGTTTGGTAAGTCCTAAAATTATCTTAAATCTTAATAGGATAAATACCAAAAAGTTTACGATTTGGAAAAGAAAAATGGATGATACGAGTGAACTGGTCCAACAGAGGGTCCTAAAACTGGAGGCCTTGAGAAAGGAGGGAATCGATCCCTACCCAAACGATTTTAAGGTGACCCATACCTCCAAAGACCTTCATGAGACCTTCGGTTCTCTATTGGATGAAGAATTGAAATCAATTGGAGAAACCTTCTGCCTTGCCGGTCGGATTATGGCGATCCGTGACTTCGGGAAAGCCAGTTTTATCCACCTTCAAGATCGAAAGGGAAGAATACAGGCTTACCTACAAAGGGATATCGTTGGCGAGTCTGCCTTTCAACTCTTTAAGACGTTCGATATCGGAGATTTCATCGGATTGGAGGGGAAAATATTTCGAACGAAAACTCGTGAACTGACCCTTCAGGTTCAGAACTTCCGGCTCCTGGTGAAGTCTCTTCGGCCTCTTCCGGAGAAGTGGCATGGTCTCACCGACATCGAAGCCCGTTATCGTCAGCGCTATTTGGACCTCATCGTAAATCCCAAAGTCAAAGAGATTTTTCTCACACGAATCAAGGTGATTCAGAAAATCCGGGATTTCTTTACCCAGCGGGATTTCATCGAGGTGGAGACTCCCATGCTTCACCCCATTCCCGGAGGCGCAACAGCCAAACCCTTCAAGACCCATCACAATGCCCTCGATATGGAACTCTACATGAGGGTTGCACCTGAACTCTTCCTGAAACGATTGGTGATCGGAGGGTTAGAAAGAATCTTTGAGATCAATCGCTGTTTTCGAAACGAGGGGATCTCCACCCAACACAATCCTGAATTTACCATGCTTGAATTCTACCAGAGTTATGCCACCTATGAAGAGATGATGAAGATGACCGAGGAACTTCTCAGTTCCATGGTAAAAGAAATTCATGGTGGACTCCGCTTTACCTATCAGGGAAAAGAACTCGATTTTACTCCTCCCTGGAAGAGAATTCCCTTCAAAGAATCTCTTTTAGAATATGGAAGGGTTGATCCATCTGTCCTGAGAGAACCGTCCAAGGCGATCGAAGTAGCCGAAAAGCTTGGCCTCGAGCTGAAAAAGGGAACCTCTCACGCAAGAGTTTTAGCGGACCTCTTTAAAGAGATGGTTGAGCCCCATCTTCTTCAACCTACATTTGTCATTCTTTATCCAACAGAGGTCTCTCCTCTCTCTCGTCGGAACGGGAAGGATCCTGAGGTGGTAGACCGATTTGAGCTCTTCATTGCCGGTCGAGAGATTGCCAATGGGTTCTCTGAATTAAACGACCCCACCGATCAACGGGAACGCTTTGTCCAACAATTGAAAGAAAAGGGCGATGAGGCAGATGCGTTTCTCACCCTTGATGAGGATTTTCTTCGATCCATTGAATTTGGAATGCCTCCTACAGCTGGGGAAGGAATTGGGATCGATCGTTGGGTCATGCTCCTCACCGATGCACCTTCCATCCGGGAGGTCATCTTCTTCCCTTTGCTTCGAATGGAGAGGTATTGGTGGAATTCAGATGCTTCTTATGAAGTATGAATGGTTTATCGGTCTGAGATATCTCAAAGCCAAACGGAAACAGACCTTCATCTCCATCATCACGATCATCTCCATCGTCGGGGTTATGGTGGGTGTGATGGCCTTGATCGTCGTGTTAGCTGTGATGAGCGGTTTTGAAAAAACCCTAAAGGAAAAGATCTTAGGCACCCAAGCTCACCTCGTCCTCCTCAAGGCCAGTCAAGAAGGGATGGATCATTATGAGGAGATGGCGAAGAAGGTTCAAGAGGTGAAGGGTGTGGTCTCTGCTGCCCCGTTCATCTTCAACCAGGTGATGCTCTCTTCCGAGTCAAATGTTTCCGGTGTGGTCATCAAAGGCATTGACCCGGATCGAGTGGGAAAAGTGACCGAATTGGCGCACAATATGAAGGCCGGCCGCCTCCAGGACTTGAAAGAAAGGGGAGAAAGTGATAGTTCAGGCATCATCCTCGGAGTAGAATTAGCCAAGCATCTCAGCGTCTCGCTCAACGATGTGATCCAAGTGATCTCCCCTCTCGGCACCATGACACCTATGGGAATGATGCCCAAGATGAAGCGTTTTCGTGTCGTGGGTATTTTTTATTCTGGAATGTATGAGTACGATAACACCATGGCCTATGTCTCTCTTGAAAGTGCCCAAAAGTTTTTCAGCATGGGAGCCCGTGTGACAGGGATTGAGATCAAAACCAACGATATCTATAAAGTGAAAGAAATCGGAAAGGAGATCCGCCAAAAGATGGGATTTCCTTTCTGGACGAAGGACTGGATGGAGATGAACAGAAACCTCTTCTCCGCCCTGAAGCTGGAGAAGATCGCTATGTTTATCATCCTCGTTTTGATTGTATTGGTTGCGGCCTTCAACATCATCTCCACGCTCATCATGGTGGTGATGGAGAAGCATAAGGATATTGCTATTCTGAAATCTATGGGCGCCCCTTCCAAGGGAATCTTAAAGATCTTCGTCATCGAAGGAGGGGTGATCGGTGTTGTCGGAACAGTCTTCGGAACGCTTTTAGGTCTTGGGGCTGCTTTCAATTTGGAGAAGATCACAGAGTTTGTTGAAAACTTATTTGGATTCAAAATTCTTGCAAGTGATGTCTACTATATTGATAAACTCCCTTCCCAGGTCAATCCGATGGATATTGGGCTGATTGTCATCACCGCTATTCTCATCAGTCTCTTCGCCACCCTTTACCCCTCCTGGAGGGCATCGAGACTCGACCCGGCGGAGGCATTGCGATATGAATAAGGAGAAGATATCTTTTAAAGGAGAGGCCCAGCAAGCTCTCTCCCGTGGGGAATGGAGGAAAGCACTCGAATGTTTTCAAATTCATTGTGTTCAGGAGCCGGAGGATCTTCGATCCCAGCTGAAGGTGGCTGAATTGCTGGAACGTTTGGGTCAAAAGAAAGAGGCTGTCCAAATGTATCGAAAGGTCGCTGAGGCCTATGCCCAGGATGGCTTTCTGCTTCAAGCTATCTCAATCAATAAGATGATTTTGAGGATTGATCCATCCTCTAAGGATATCAATGATCGGTTGGCCCAACTTTATGCGGAGAAAACCAAGGAGATAAAACCCCTTCGTCCATTCCCGCACATCCCTATTTTCTCTGAACTGAATGAACAGGAGCTCCAATCCTTGCTCAAAAAAGTGGAGACCAAGACCTTTCCTCAAGGTGCTTTCATTTGTCGTGAGGGAGAAGAGGGAGACTCCCTCTACGTGATCAGTCGCGGAGAGTTGGCGATCACTAAGCAAATGTCGAAGGGGAAAGAGGTGCGGATTCATAACCTCAAAGAAGGAGATTTCTTTGGGGAGTTTGGATTTTTCACCGATCAAAAGAGGCATGCCAATGTCAAGGCCCTAATGGAATGTGAGATTTTTGAGATCTCTCGAAATGAATTGAATGAGCTCATGAAGACAAATCCCCACTTGAAGGAGGTGCTTCAAAACCTTTTTAAACAAAGGGTTTTAGACCTCTTTCTCGCCTGTTCTCCTCTGTTCTCCTCCCTCACTGCTGGTGAAAGAGAAAAAGTCTTTAAACGATTCCACCTCCGTAAGGTCCCTGAAGGCACGCTCCTCTTCAAAGGAGGGGAGCCCTCTCAATCCCTGTACATGATTAAGAGTGGAGAGGTGGAGATATTTATTCAAGACCGTCGTGAGAGAAAAACCACCTTGGCGACATTGAGAAGTGGAAATTTTTTTGGAGAGATTGGGGTGGTCATGAACAAACCTCGAATGGCCTTTGCCAAAACCACTCAGCCTTCGGAATTATTGGAGTTGACCAAAGAGGATATGGAAGCTTGTTTCCTCAAATTTCCTAAACTCCAACCCATTCTGAAAGAGATCTCCTCAAAGCGCCTTGTCCAAATGAAAGAACTGCTCTCCCAAGAAGCAGTTGAAAAGGCCAAGGAGGCAATGGTTTGAAAGAGTTGATCCAGGTCCAACAACTTTTCAAGTCTTACGGAAATGGAACCAAACGTGTGGAGGTTCTCAAAGGAGTGGATCTTACTTTTTCTCAAGGGGAGAAGGCAGCCATTGTCGGAGCCTCCGGCGTTGGGAAAACCACCCTCCTTCATGTCCTTGGCACACTCGATCGACCGACCGCCGGGAAGGTTCTCTATGAAGGGAAAGACATCTTCAACCTGAATGAAAAGGATCTCGCCCTTTTTCGAAATCGTGAGATCGGGTTTGTCTTCCAATTCCATCATCTGCTCCCTGAATTTAATGCCTTGGAAAATACCATGATGCCTTGTCTGATCCAAGGCCTCCCGAAAAAGGAGGCGGCCTCCCGAGCAGAGGCGATTCTCACTTTGGTAGGTCTCAAAGAACGTCTTTCTCATAAACCGGGGGAACTTTCCGGCGGAGAGCAACAACGCGTGGCGGTGGCAAGGGCTTTAGTGTTGGAACCAAAAGTCCTGCTGGCCGATGAACCCACGGGGAACTTGGATACCAAAACAGGTGACTCGGTTTTTGATCTTCTTCAAGAACTGAACCAGATCAAAAGGGTCACCCTCATTGTCGTGACGCACAATTTAAAATTGGCTGAAAAAATGACCCACCAGATCCAACTCGTCGATGGCAAAGCATTGAGATAGACAAATGCCCCCTTTACAAAAGGATAAGGATTTGATATTAAAATGAAAATTTTCTCATCCCATCCCCTTCCATCTAAAAATTGGAACCTGGGGGTCCGTTTCGGATTCAAAAGAATGGGAAGGAGCCTAAAAATATGATCCTAAGACAAATAGGGCTTATCCTCCTCGTCATTTCTCTTCTCATGGGAATCTGCGATGGCGCCGAGGAAGACATCTATAAAATCGTGATACTTGGAAATGTGAAGATCGAAGAGGGGGCCATTCGAGGAGCGATCAAGAGCCAGGAAGGAGGTTCCTTTTCTGTCCAAAAGCTCCGTGAGGATTTACGATCTATTTTCGACTTGGGCTACTTCACCGATGTACAAGTCGATATCAAATCAACCCCGCAGGGCAAAGAAGTGATCTTCATTGTTGTAGAAAAGCCCTCCATCAAAGAGATCTTAATCACTGGGAATGAAAAGGTAAAGTTGGATACGATTAAAGAGAAGATGACCCTCACGCCGCGCTCTATCCTCAACCTCGAAAAGGTGAAGGAGAATTCCGAGCAGATCCGTAAACTTTATTTTTCAAAAGGTTATTATGGGGTCAAGGTGGAGCACAAGGTCAACTATTTGGAAACCAATGAAGCGGTGGTCACTTTTGCGATCTCCGAGGGGCCCAAGGGACACATTCAAAAAATAGTGCTCAAGGGGAATAAAATTATCAAATCCTCCGATTTGAAAAAAGTGATGACGACCAAACAGAGGAATATATTTTCCATCATCACCAAAACCGGAACGTTAGATGAAGATATCCTTAAAAATGATCTTCAACTTCTGAACGCCTATTATATTGATCATGGTTTTATCGAAGCAAAGATCTCTGAACCCAAGCTCGATCTCTCCAACCCCAAAAAAATTCGGATCGAGATCGAGATGGTGGAAGGACCTCGATACCATGTGGGAAATATCGACTTCAAAGGCGATCTTCTCACAACCAAAGAGGAGCTCTTCAAAGGTCTCAAAATGAATCGGAACGATGTCTATAGCAACACAGCCATTCGAAAGGACGTCAATGCCCTCACCGAAAAGTTTGCCAATCAGGGCTATGCTTATGTAGAGGTCAATCCCGAAACCAATGTGGATAATAAAAATCTTTTAGTCCACATCACCTATGATATTGAAAAAAAGAAACAGGTCTCTTTTGAAAAGATTCAAATTGTTGGGAATTCGAAGACCCGGGACAAGGTGATCCGGAGGGAGCTCCGGGTGGCCGAAGGGGAACTTTACAGCGCTGCCAATCTGAATAAGAGTCGCGACCGACTGAAAAGGACAGGGTACTTCAAAGAAGTGAATTTCACCTCCAGCCGCGGGGGTACTGAAGAGAAAATCAACCTTGATATCAAAGTCGAAGAAGCTCCGACAGGTGCCATCAGTTTTGGAGTTGGCTACAGTTCATTGGAAAACGTGGTGGGTTCTGCCTCCATCTCCGATCGCAATCTCTTCGGTTATGGATATCAAGGGGTTTTGAAGTTCAGCCTGGGGGCGGAAACCCGAAATTTTAGATTGAGCTTTACGGATCCCTACTTCTTAGGATATCCTTTATCGGCAGGCATTGACCTCTATCACGAAAGAGTGGAGGTTTTCGACAGTTACTCCTATAAAACCACAGGGGGGGGCCTCCGTTTTGGAAAGGAATTAACCGATAAGATCCGCCTCGATATGACGTATAAATTGGAGCAAACCGATGTCTATGATGTGGCACAAACAGCTTCTACCTATATCAAAGAGCAGGAAGGGAAGAAGACGACCAGTGCCATTTCTATTTCCCCCTCGATAGATACCCGTGACGACTACTTCAACCCCAGAAGGGGAGCTCGGCACAACCTTTTTATTCAAAACGCAGGAGGTATTTTAGGAGGGGATAACTACTTCGTCAAGGTGACAGGAGAGACCAGTTGGTATTTCCCACTCCCTTTAAATACAACCCTCAACCTTCGTGCCAAGGCAGGGGTGATTGCTCCTTACGGTGGGAAAAAACTCCCCATCTATGAAAAATTCTTCGTGGGAGGCATCCAAACAGTCCGAGGCTTTGAATACGGAAGGGCAGGACCCATTGATGAAAATGACGAGCCTTCTGGCGCTAAAAAGATGGTGGTCTTCAATGCTGAATGGATCTTCCCTTTAGCCCGTGAGATTGGTTTGAAGGGGGCTCTGTTCTTTGATGTAGGGAAGGGGTTTGATAAGTTGAGAGACAAAAACCATACGGTTATAGACCTCGATACCCATAAGATCCTAACCAAGCCGGGGAGAGGACTTTTCCCGTTGAAATTCGGGGCAGGACCTGGAATTCGTTGGTTCTCCCCATTCGGTCCCATCCATATCGATATTGGGTTTAACCTTTCTCCCAAGAAAGGAGAGAAAGGAAACGTGATCGAATTTACAGCAGGAACCGTTTATTAGTCTATTCATCCATAGCCGTGATACCCTTCACAGAGAGGAGAAATAAAGATGGTCGGAAAAAGGTTGGTGGCTTTTATTGGAGTTGTCCTATTTGGATTTTTGGGATCGGCTCTGGCAGCAGATTATAAGATCGCTTATGTCGATATTCAGAAGGCAGTCAATGAATCGAATGCCGGCAAGGATGCGAAAAAGGCGATTACCAAGGAAGTGGAAAAATTTCAGCGCCTCATCGCCGATAAACAGAAAGAGCTCCAAACCTTAAAAGAATCCTTGGAGAAACAGGCCCCCATGCTCACCCCGGATGCCAGGGCCACTCGAGAGAAAGAATACCAGAATAAACTTCGGGAATTCCAGAGATGGGGGGAAGATACCCAAAATGAGATCAATCAGAAACGGATGGAGGTGGAGCGAAACATCTCCATTGGCCTACTTAAAGTGATTCAGAAAGTGGGGGCGGATGACGGGTACACCCTCATCTTGGAAAAGAACGAAAGCCTCGTGCTCTTTGTTTCCAAGACCATTGATATCACCGATCGGGTGATCAAAGCTTACGATGCTCAGAAAAAATAATAATCAGAAAATTCCGGAATTTAGGGAATTTTTGGATTTGGGGATTTCATTCCCTAATCCCTCAATTCCTCAATCCCTCAATTTTTGTTAGATTAGGGTAAGAGGATGAAAAAGAAACTTAAAGAATTGGCCCAGTGGGTAGATGGAACAGTGGTGGGAGATGGAGAAATAGAAATCTCTGGAGTGTCGGCCATTGATGAGGCCCAGGCTGGAGAGATCACCTTCATCGCCAATCCGAAGTACCTTCCGAAGCTCAACGAAACCCGTGCCTCAGCGGTCATCGTCTCCAAAGAGGTGCCCCAAGGGGAAAAGCCTCTTCTGAGCGTAGCCAATCCCTATTTAGCTTTTGCCAAGATCCTCACCCTCTTTTCACAAAAGCCTTATCAACCCAAAGGGATTGATTCCAATGCCTGGATCAGTCCTACAGCGAGATTAGGGAAAGACCTGACCCTCTATCCCTTCGTCTATATTGGTGACCGCTGCTCGATCGGGGATCGGGTCACCCTCTATCCAGGGGTCTGTATCGGTGAGGATTCCTCCATCGGGGAGGATTCGGTCCTCTACCCCAATGTCTCCATCTATTCAGGGACAGTCATCGGAAAGCGAGTGACCCTTCACAGCGGAGTGGTGATTGGGAGTGATGGATTCGGATATGTGAAGGAAGGAAAGAAGAATGTGAAAATCCCCCAAATCGGAAGGGTGGAAATTGAGGACGATGTCGAAATTGGCTCCAATACCACCGTCGACCGAGCGACACTGGGCAAGACGATTATTCGAAAGGGAGTGAAGATGGATAACCTCGTTCAGGTGGCTCATAATGTCACCATCGGCGAAGATTCCATCATCGTTGCTCAGGTTGGGATTGCAGGATCAACAAAGATCGGGAGTAATGTCACACTCGCCGGACAGGTGGGAGTCGTTGGTCACATTGAAATTGGAGACAATGTGATGGTGGGCGCTCAGTCTGGGGTGGGCCACAACCTCCCTGCGAACCAGGGTTACTCGGGAAGTCCTGCTCTGCCTCACCGTGAATTTCTCCGGGTGGTCACCATCTTTCCGAAATTGCCGGAGATGAGAAAGACCCTCATCGAAATTGAAAAACGTTTAAAAAAGATCGAGGAGGTCCTCCCTTCGAGAGGGAAGGAGAAGTAAATGATTGAGATTAAAGAGATCATGAATATCATCCCCCACGCCTACCCTTTCCTGCTCGTGGACCGAATTATTGAGATAGAACCAGGAAAACGGATTGTCGGGATAAAGAATGTCACTTATAACGAGCCCTTCTTCCCAGGCCATTTTCCAGGCCGTCCCATCATGCCAGGGGTCCTGATCGTGGAGGCAATGGCTCAGACGGCTGGAGTGCTCGCTTTCAAATCGTTGCCAGAGAAGGAACAAAAAAAACCGGTCTACTTCTTGGGGATCGATAATGTTCGTTTCAGAAAACCCGTTATTCCGGGAGACCAACTTCGTCTCGAGCTCGAGATCACCAAACATCGCCAATCGATCTGGGGATTTAAAGGAAAGGCCTTAGTCGAAGGACAATTAGTAGCTGAGGCAGAACTCTTAGCCATGTTAGGAGAGGAAACATGATTCATCCGGCTGCGCTCGTCGATCCAAAAGCCGAAATCAGTGGGGGAGTTGAGATCGGTCCCTTTTCTGTGATTGAAAAGGGCGTTTCTATTGGTGAGGGGACGAAGATTGGTCCCCATGTGGTCATCCGAGAAGGGACTCACATTGGAAAGCAATGCCAGATCTTTCAATTTGCCTCCATCGGGGAAGCTCCCCAAGCATTTTTTTATAGAGGAGAAAAGACCTCCTTATTCATCGGCGATCAGAATATTATTCGGGAGTTCGTCACCTTTCATCGAGGCACGATCAAGGGAGGGGGAAAGACCGTCATTGGAAATGACAATTTCTTCATGGCCTACTCTCATGTAGCTCATGACTGTCATATTGGCAATCAGGTTGTCCTGGCGAATGGAGCCACTCTGGGAGGACATATTACGGTGGAAGATCATGCGATCATCGGTGGATTGGCAGCGGTCCATCAATTCTGCCAGATTGGTGCCCATGCCATTATCAGTGGCTTAACGGGCGTGTCCCAGGATATTACCCCTTATATGATGGCGGCTGGAAGCCGGGCAAGACTTTATGGGCTGAACACGGTGGGTCTGAAACGTTTCAACTTTTCAGAAAAAACCATTCGGACCTTGAAAAAGGCCTACCGCATCATTTTCCGCTCCAGCCTGACTTTAGAGAAAGCACTAAAACAGATTGGAGAGGACGAAATCTATCAAACCCCAGAGGTCCAACACCTCCTCCATTTCATCCAACAATCCAAGAGGGGGATCACTCGTTAAGTGAACAAGATCAAGATCGGTGTCGTCGGTGTCGGTTACTTTGGCCAATTCCATGCGGAAAAATATGCTAACCTCAATGATGTGGAACTGGTCGGTGTGGTAGATATCGACACCTCTCGTGCCAGGGATATCGCAAAACGATACCGAACTCAGTCCTTCTTTCATCACGCAGACCTTTTCAATAAAGTTCAGGCTGTCAGCATCGCTGTCCCCCACACCGTTTCACTATCCAATGACAAAAGACTTCTTCCTGCGAGGGGTCGATGTCCTGTTGGAAAAACCCATCTCGAGCACCCTTGAGGAGGCTGATGAACTGATTGGATTGGCCCAATCAAAGGGATTGATCTTCCAGGTAGGCCATCTTGAACGATTCAACGGAGCTCTGTCCGGCCTAATAGGGAGAGTAAGAAATCCACGGTTCATCGAATCCCATCGTCTGGGCCCCTTCTCAGGAAGGGGAGCAGAGGTCGATGTGGTGTTAGATTTAATGGTCCATGATATCGATATCATTTTGAGCCTTGTGAACTCAAAGGTTAAGGAGCTTCAGGCCGTCGGCATTCCATTCATCACCCGCTACCTGGACATTGCCAATGCCCGCATTGAATTCGAGAATGGATGTACAGCGAGTTTAACCGCAAGCCGAATTTCCGAAGAGAAAGTACGAAAAACTCGGATCTTTCAACCGGAGGGAATCTTTTCCATCGACTACCTTTCTCAAAAACTCTCCTTTTCTAAAAAGGGAGACTCTCTCGGAAAGGAAATGATTCCTGAAATGGTCACGGAAGAGATTCCAGTCAAGAAAATCGATCTTCTGGAAAACGAGATCCATTCTTTCCTTCAGAGCGTCAGGGATCGAAAAGAGGCTCGGGTCTCCGGATTGGATGGAAAGCGGGTATTAGAGGTGGCACTCCAGATCATCCAGAAGATTGATCACCTCAACCAACAAAAGAAATAGTGAGGCGACTGATCCGATGAAATCAAAGAAGATCCTGCTGGTCGCCGGAGAAGTTTCGGGAGACCTCCATGGATCCCATCTCGTGGATGCCATCCACCGCATTGACCCGGAGGTTTGTTTTTTGGGCGTGGGAGGAGAGGGCTTGGATAGAAGTGGGATGAAACTCCTCTATTCTGCCCACTCCCTTTCTGTGGTCGGGGTGACAGAAGTCTTTATCAAACTTCGATCTATTTTAAAGGCTCTCCGGGGATTAAAAAAATCCCTTGAGCAGGAGAGACCGGACCTCGTTATCTTAATTGACTTTCCTGATTTCAATTTTCGGTTGGCCAAGATAGCCCATCGAAGAGGAATCCCGATTCTCTACTATATCAGTCCTCAAGTATGGGCTTGGAGGCCTAGAAGGATTCGGTTGATCGCTCGATGGGTCAAAAAAATGGTCGTCCTCTTTCCCTTTGAGGTTCCTCTCTATGAGGCAGCAGGAGTCGATGTCGAGTGCGTAGGCCATCCCCTGATCGACATCGTGAAACCCACCCTTTCTAAAGAAGTCGCTTTCCAAAAATTCGGCCTTGATCCCAAACGAAGAACCGTGGGGTTACTCCCTGGAAGCCGAATCCATGAGGTCGAGAGACTTCTCCCTCCCCTTCTGGCCTCCGCTCATCTCCTCCAAAAAGAGATTCCAGATCTTCAGTTCATCCTCCCTCTCGCCCCAGGCCTTCCCGAAACGATCTTATCCTCTTATATAGAAAATATTTCTGTGCCTGTGAAAGTGGTGAAGGGTTTCACCTATGATGTGATGAACCTCTCTGACCTTCTGATCACTGCCTCCGGAACGGCGACATTGGAAGGAGCGATCATAGGGAAACCCATGATCATTATTTATAGAGTTTCTTTTCTCTCCTACTGGATCGGCAGAGCCTTGATTCAAGTGGATCACATCGGTCTGGTTAATTTGGTAGCGGGAAAAGAGATTGCCCCCGAATTGATCCAGCAGGATGTCCATCCTCAAAGGATTGCTGAGGAAGCCCTTCTGATCTTAAGGGATCCCATCCTGAGTCGAAAAATGACCGAGTCCATGGGTGAGGTGTGTCAAAAACTTGGGGAACCTGGAGCAGCTCAACGGGCTGCCCGTATTGTCATTTCATTATTGCGAGAAGGGGAAGCCTAAATAGCCATTGCAAATTGATCATTGCAAATTTCAAAATTCAAAATTAAGATTAAGTCCAAATCTCTTGGTTTAGTTTAGATTTTTCATTTTCCAATTTTTGATTTACCATTTTGCATTGGGAGTAGATATGTCTCTCTACCGCAGACTACTCGAGATGGTTAAACCCTATTGGGCCAAGTTGGGCCTGGCCATGATCTGTATGATCTTTTATTCCCTCCTGACCGCTAGCCAAGCCTTCCTTGTTAAACCTGCCTTCGATGGCGTTTTTCTCAAGAGAGAGGGGGTTCCACCCTTCATTAAGAATATCATTATCCAACTTCATCTCGGAGAACTGCTGCTCAAGAAAGATATGGAGATGCTTCTTTTGCTCCCCGTCGCCATCATCCTCCTTTTCTTAATTAGGGGAATCTTCGATTATGGACAGTCTTACCTGATGAATTTTGTGGGTTTGAAAATAATCATGGATATTAGAGGGAGGCTCTACAATCATCTCCAGCATCTTTCCCTCTCTTTCTTTACTAAAACCCCCACGGGCATCCTCATTTCACGAATCACCTATGACGTCATCTTGATCCAATCATCTGTCTCCAATGCCATCACGGGTCTCATCAAAGATGCTTTCACCATCGTTGCGTTGATCGGGGTCGTTTTCTATCGTGATTGGAAATTAGCGATCATTGCTTCCATCATCTTCCCTTTGGCCATCTTCCCGATTATAGAGTTTGGGAAAAGGCTTCGGAAATTTAGTCGGAAAGGTCAACAGCAAATGGGTTTCCTCACGACTTTCCTTCATGAAACCATCACTGGAAACCGAATTGTCAAGGCATTCAATATGGAGGATTATGAGAAAAGACGCTTCGCTGAAGAGATTCGTCGGTTATTCAAAATCGCCCTCAAACGGATTAAGATCCGGGCTCTCTCTCATCCCTTGATGGAATTATTGGGAGGAATCGGCGTGGCCGTGATCGTTTGGGCAGGGGGTTATAGTGTGATTCGAGGGGAATTAACTCCGGGGACCTTTTTTTCATTCATGACAGCCCTTCTGATGCTCTATGCTCCCATTCGTGATTTAAACAAGGTCAACCTTGAGATTCAAGAAGGTCTAGCAGCGGCAACGCGAGTGTTTGAACTCCTTGATACAACCGCAGAGATTAAGGATGAAGAGGGAGCCATCCCCCTCCCACTCATCTCCGAGGGAATCCATTTTCAAAACGTCACCTTCAAATACGATGAGGAGATCATACTTAAAGATCTTTCCCTTGATGTGAAGGTAGGAGAAGTCATTGCCCTGGTTGGAATGAGCGGGGCGGGCAAGACCTCTCTGGTGAACCTTCTGCCCCGCTTCTATGATGTAGAGAAAGGTCAAGTCCTCATCGACGGTTATGACATTCGAAAAATCACTCTTAAATCCCTCAGGGATCAGATCGGTTTGGTCACTCAGCAGACGATCCTCTTCAATGATACGGTTCGAAATAATATTGCCTATGGAAATATGAAATCTACGGATCAAGAGATTATGGAAGCCGCGAAGGCGGCCAACGCCCATGATTTCATCCAGAGATTGCCTCAAGGGTACAATACGATCATCGGTGAGCAAGGTGTTAAACTTTCAGGTGGGGAACGTCAACGCATCTCCATCGCCAGAGCCCTCTTAAAAAACGCTCCCATTCTCATTTTGGATGAAGCCACCTCTTCCCTTGATTCCGATTCTGAAACAGAAGTCCAAAGGGCTCTGGAAGAGGTGATAAAAGGAAGAACGGTCTTCGTCATCGCCCATCGGCTTTCAACCATCCGAAATACTCATCGAATTGTGGTCCTCTCTGAAGGCCAGATTGCAGAGGAAGGGTCCCATGATGAATTGATGGCCCTTGATGGTGAATATCGGCGGGTCTATGATCTTCAGTTTAAAGATGATGGGATGGGGGTTTGGACAGCAACCAAAGGGAAGAAGGTCTACTAAAGTCTGAATGATTCGGAATTCTAAGTTCAGATTTTGAGATCTGAATTTTAGACAATTAGAAACTCCGCAATCTGAACCAATACTCCGAACTGTTAAAAGATGTTTCTTAAAACCTTAAAAAAGAAATTGGTGGTGTGGTTGGGCCCGTGGGGTGCCTACTGGGCCATCAAAATTTTAGGTTGGACCATGCGGTTTGAAGAGATCCATCCAGAGATTCCAAAAAGGTTTTGGGAGAAAGGTATCCCTGCCATCGGGGCTTTCTGGCATGGAAGGCTCTTGATGATGCCCATCATTTATAAAGGGAAGAAATTAAGTTTCCTCGTCTCTCCCCATCGGGATGGCCAAGTGGTGGGAAAAGCCCTAAAGCGATTTGGTTTCCATGCCATCTTGGGTTCAACCACTCGAAAGGGTTTCTCTGGTTTCAAACAGATGGTGAAGGCTCATGGGTCAGACATTGCCATTGTCCCAGATGGACCGAGGGGACCTCGTCACCAGGTACAAATTGGTGTGATCGAGTTGGCTAAACTGACAGGAAGGGCTGTGATTCCAATAACCTTCAGTGCCTCAAAAAGGAAGATTTTTAACACTTGGGATCAATTTTTCCTCCCTTTTCCTTTTTCAAAAGGGGTGTTCATCTGGGGAGAACCCATTTATATCGATCAGAATGGGGATCGAAACCATCTCGAGGAGAAAAGGGTTCTTTTAGAGAATTGTCTCAATGAGTTGACCGAAAAGGCAGATCGTTATTTCAACAAAACCAATGCCAAATGCTAAAATCCCTGCCTTCGCCGAAGCGGCTTCGCGCAGGCAGGCAAATGTCAAATGAATGTCAAGCCTCAAATTCAGAAAATCATTTGACCTTTGAACTTTGTCATTTGACATTCTAATCTCTCGATGGTTCAATGATTTACCACCTTTACAACATCCTGCTCACGTTTTTCCTTCTTCTTGCCATCCCCTATATTCTTTTGCGGTGCTTCGTGCAAAAGCGGTTTCGGAAGTCACTGCTTCAACGGATGGGATTTTTTCAGAGCTCATCCTTCAAAAGGCCCATTTGGGTGCATGCCGCATCGGTCGGGGAGGTGCGTTGTTCCATTCCTCTTTTGAGGAAGATTAAAAAGGAATTCCCTCATTCCAAGATCATTTTAACCACAATGACCTCGACAGGAAATGAGACAGCTAAAACTTACCTCCCTGAAGCGAATCAAGTTCTTTTTATACCGATAGACCACCCCCTCGTCATCCGGAGGGCTCTCGAAAAAATCCAGCCCTGCCTCCTTCTCATTGCAGAGACAGAACTTTGGCCCAACTTGCTAAGATCCTGCGGAAAAAAAGGAATTCCCATTGTTCTCTTCAATGGGCGGATTTCCCAAAAGTCATTTCAACGTTACCTTTTCTTCAAATTCTTTTTCAAAAAATGTTTAAAATACATCTCCTGCTTCTTAATGCAAACAGAAGAAGACCGGACCCGGATCATTGAGATGGGGGGGGAACCCCAAAAGGCAAAGGCCGTTGGAAATCTAAAATTCGACCAGACCTTCCCTTCCTTCACCTCAGAGGCAATGGCTGAGATGAGTAAATCCCTCGGCCTCCGCGGGAATGAAGACATTCTCATTGCAGGCTCCACCCACTCTGGAGAGGAGGAGATTCTAGTCAGCCTTTATAAAGAACTGAAAGAGAGCGATCCCCATCTCGTCCTCATTCTTGCCCCTCGACACCTCGAGCGTTTGGAGGAAGTGGAGAAGATCCTCAAAAAAGAATCCCTATCCTGGCAGAGGAAAACTTCTTTTTTGATGAGGGGTGGTTGGTCTGATCAAGAACAATCCAGGATCATCCTCCTCGATACGATGGGCGAATTGATAGGCCTTTACAGTCTCGGGACATTGGTCTTTGTGGGTGGAAGCCTTGTCCCGGTTGGAGGCCATAATCCTCTTGAGCCTTTGCTCTTCAGAAAGTGTGTTCTCTTTGGTCCCTATATGTTTAATTTCTTAGAAATCTCCAGCCGTCTGATTGAGACGGGGGGAGCCATTCAGGTATCTGGGAATGAAGACCTCTTCACTCAAACGAAACGTCTCCTTTTTGATAGAGAGGCACGAAAAGAGGTAGGAGAGAAAGGCTATCAATTTCTTCAGAAACATCAGGGAGCAACGGATAGAATGTTTGAGGAGATTCGACCCTTCCTTCTCCAATGCGGAATGTAGATTATGGTTCGGAGTTCAGAGTTCGGAGATTCAAAACGAAATGCTCCGAACTCCGAACTAATCACTCCGAACTTCTGAAATTGAGATGCTGGCGTATCGATCGATTCCTTTATCAAAAAGAGAAATCCTTTGGGGAAAGGATGGTTCTCTTCCCTCTTTACCTCCTCTCTCTACCTTATGAGGGAGTGGTTCGGGCAAGATCTCTTTTCTATTCCCTTGGATTATCGAAAACAAAAGCCCTCCCCTGCCCAGTCATCAGTGTGGGAAACATCACGGTAGGGGGAACAGGTAAGACTCCTTTAGTGATGGCCATCGCAAAGGGATTGATGAACAGGGGAATCCATGTGGCTATCCTAAGCCGAGGGTATAAAGGAAAGAAAGCCGCTGAACCAGTCGTGAGTGACGGTAAGACCATCTTTCTCTCCCCTGAGGAATCAGGGGATGAGCCCTTCCTGATGGCTCAGGTTTGTAAAGAGATCCCTGTCCTGGTTGGCAAAGATCGATTCCTAAATGGTCGAATCGCTCTCCAACGATTTGGTGTGAAAGGGATGCTACTGGACGATGGCTTTCAGCATCTTCCTCTCTACCGAGATATCAATATCCTGCTCATCGACTCACACATCGGGTTTGGAGACCATACCCTTCTGCCGAGGGGGGTACTGAGAGAACCTCTCTCTCATCTTCGCAGGGCCGACCTCTTCCTTCTCACCAAAGTCGAGGATCCCGAGACCTGTCAACCCTTGGAGGAAAAAATTCATGAAATCCATCCCTCATCACCGGTGTTTCACAGCCATTACGAACCCGTAAGCCTGGTGGGTCCTCATGAGGAGCAAGAAGAGCTTCATGCTTTGAAAGGAAAGAAGATACTCGCTCTTTCTGGAATCGCTAACACCAACTACTTCACTTCCCTTTTAAGGAAATGTGGAATGAAGATTGTGAGAGAGGCGATCTTCCCCGATCATTATCTCTACACCACCAAAGATTTATCTTCCATAAAAGAGAAAAGCAAACGAGTCGATTGCATTGTCACAACGGAGAAAGATATGGTAAAATTAAAGAAGTTGCCTATTGGCCACCTTCCCCTTCGAGCCCTTCGTATCGAAGTGAAAATATGGGAGGAAAAAGAATTTTATCAGAGGGTGATGGAGATTTTTTGAGTTAGAGTTAAGAGCTATGAGTTAGAATTATAAATTATAAATTTATGGACACGTGACACCGACACGGTTACGTTATTTTGAAGAAGGAAAGGAATGAGTGAGCTCGTTAAAATTTTTGATACCACTTTACGCGATGGGGAACAGTCCCCTGGGGCGACCATGAACATTGCCGAAAAGGTAAGGATTGCCGAGCAATTGGAAAAATTGAATGTCGACATCATTGAAGCAGGTTTTCCCATCTCTTCGGGAGGAGACTTTGAAGCCGTCAGAGCCATTTCCAAAACAATCAAACACTCCGAAGTGGCCGCCCTGGCCAGGGCTAATCCAAAGGATATTGACCGGGCTTGGGAAGCTATAAAGGGAGCCAAATTCCCTCGACTCCATACATTTATCTCGACTTCCGACATCCATCTCAGACACCAGTTAAAGAAATCAAAGGAGGAAGTCATCCGGATTGCTACGCGGTCTGTTGCAAGGGCAAGGCAATATACCTCCAATGTTGAATTCTCAGCCATGGATGCCACTCGAAGCGATGTTGAATTTCTCTCGGCCGTCTGTGAAGGTGCCATTCGAGCAGGGGCAACCACCATTAATATCCCAGACACCGTTGGCTATGCCATCCCTTCGGAGTTCGGAGCCCTCATTCAAGCCCTCCGGCACAAGGTTCGGGGAATAGAGAAGGTGACATTAAGCGTTCACTGTCATAATGATCTTGGTCTGGCAGTAGCCAATTCCCTCATCGCAGTCCAAAATGGTGCGAGACAGGTGGAGTGCGCGATCAATGGAATCGGTGAAAGGGCAGGCAATACCTCCCTTGAAGAGATGATCATGGCTATTCGGACGCGGAGCGATCTGCTCCGATATCATACGCACATTATCCCCAAACACCTCTTTGCCACGAGCCGTCTGATCTCAAAAATTACCGGTATGGTCGTCCAGCCCAACAAGGCGGTTGTGGGCGCCAATGCCTTTGCACACCAATCAGGGATCCATCAGGATGGTATCCTCAAGGAAAAATTAACCTATGAGATTATGACGCCGGATTCGGTGGGGATCCCTAAAACTTCGATCGTTTTAGGAAAACTTTCTGGACGTCACGCCTTCAGAGAGAGAGTGAAGGAATTGGGATATCGGCTCTCCGAAGCAGATCTGGAGCTCGCCTTCAGACGTTTTAAACAGCTCGCCGATAAAAAACGCGATATCTACGATGAGGATATTGAGTCGATCGTGGTGGAGGAGATCCTTCGAGTGCCTCGCCGCTTTAAATTGGTTTATATCAATGTCGTCGCAGGAAATGTCACGGTTCCCACGGCCACCGTTCAAATGGAGGTGGGTGGTCAACTCATACAGGAGGCAGGCTTTGGGGATGGACCCGTGGATGCCACCTTCAAAACGATCAAGAAGATCACACGCACCAAATCGAAACTTTTACAATTTGCGATCAACGCCATCACCAGTGGAACAGAGGCCCAAGGAGAAGTCACCGTCAAACTGCAGGAGAAGGGCCAAACCGTGATCGGCCAAGGGGCTGACACGGATGTCATCGTCGCCAGTGCCAAAGCCTACATCAATGCCCTGAATAAGATGGAATTCAGAAAACAGAAATTGGTGGGAATGTAGAGTCGCAAAGCGCATGAGCGCTAAGCAGCAAAGCGTTAAGAACTTTTACTCCTTGCCCTATACCTCTATGCCCCATGCCTCCATGCTTCATATAAGATAGAAGAATATGAAAACGAAACCTCCCATGACGATCACAGAAAAGATCCTCTCTGCCCATGCGGGCAAAAAGACTGTTTTCCCTGGAGAACTTCTCAATGTCCGAATCGATCTGGCCCTGGGCAACGATATCACCGCCCCCCTTGCCATCAAAGCTTTCAAAGAGATTGGGGCGAAAAAAGTTTTTCATCGGGATCGGGTCGTTTTAGTTCCCGACCACTTCACGCCGGCGAAGGATATTCTCTCTGCAGAACAGTGTAAGATCCTCAGAAAGTTTGCCAAATCACAACACCTCACCCATTTCTTTGAAATCGGAGAATGCGGGATCGAACATACCCTTCTCCCAGAAAAGGGTTTGGTTCTCCCTGGAGAAGTCGTTATCGGTGCTGACAGTCACACCTGCACCTACGGAGCCCTCGGCGCTTTTTCAACAGGCGTAGGCAGTACAGACCTCGCAGCAGCTATGGCCACAGGGAAGCTTTGGTTTAAAGTTCCTCAAAGCCTCAAACTCATCTATTACGGAAAAATTAATCCCTGGGTCTCTGGAAAGGACTTGATTCTTTTCACCATCGGTGACATCGGTGTGGACGGAGCCCTCTATCAATCGATGGAGTTTTGCGGAGAAACCATCCAAAACCTATCCATGGCAAGCCGATTTACAATGGCCAACATGGCAATTGAGGCCGGGGCAAAGAATGGAATCATGGAACCGGATGAAATCACTCTCCAGTTTACCAAAACCAGGGCCAAGAGACCCTATCGAATTTATCGAAGTGACAAAGAGGCCTATTATGCAGAGGTAAGAGAATATAATACCTCAAAGATTCATCCTCAGGTCGCACTCCCACACATCCCATCCAATGCGAAGGATGTGAGAGAGATTGGGAAGATTGAGATCGATCAGGTCATCATCGGCTCTTGCACCAATGGTCACCTCGACGACCTTCGTGTGGCGGCCAAGATATTAAAGGGAAGAAAGACCGCTCCCTCCTTGCGCCTCATCATCATTCCTGCCACTCCGGAGATTTACCATCAGGCATTGAGGGAAGGACTTTTCGAAATATTTCTTTCAGCAGGCGCTGTGATTAGTCCGCCCACCTGCGGTCCCTGCCTGGGTGGGCATATGGGCGTCTTGGCTGAAGGGGAAAAGGCATTAGCCACCACGAATCGTAACTTCCGAGGAAGGATGGGCCACGCCCGAAGCGAGGTCTATCTCTCCAGTCCAGCAGTGGCGGCCGCCAGTGCCATCCGAGGAAGGATCTGCCACCCCGAAGAAGTGGTGAAAAAGAAGTGACTAAAGTGATCTAAAATGCACTAAAGTGAACTGAAGTTAATTTTAGGCACTTTCTTCAATTCGCAAAACTTTAGCTCTATGAAAAGGTTATCTAATCCCCCTTCACCCTATTAGATAGCAGGTCGATATCCAATTATTGAAAGTGAAAAAAATTTATCTAACAGGGTGAATCCCCCTTTGTCAAAAGGGGGAAATGTTTCTCCTCCCTTTGGCAAAGCCTGCCTGCCGGTAGGCAGGGGAGGTGGGGTGGGATTTTAAAAAGTTTATTTCAAACCGTTAAAATGATACTTCAATTCGAATCCGATAATAAGAAAAATCCAATAATCCTTGTGAGATGAGGCGATGAAACTGGAAGGAAAAATCTGGAAATTTGGATCAGATATCGATACAGATGCCATTATCCCTGCCCGTTACCTAAATCAGTACGATGCCAAAGAGCTGGCAAGACATGCGATGGAGGATGAGCGGCCTGAGTTTCCTCAGAAAGTCAGAAAGGGTGACATTCTTTTGGCTGAAAAGAATTTCGGTTGTGGTTCATCCCGGGAACATGCACCTCTCGCCTTGAAGGCAGTGGGGATCTCCTGTATTATTGCAAAGAGTTTTGCAAGGATCTTTTACCGGAATGGACTTAACCTCGGCCTTCCTCTTTTAGAGTCCTCAGAGGCTTCTGAAACCATCCGAGAAGGGGATCGAGTTCGAGTGAACCTCACTACCGGCGAGATCTTCGACCTCACACAAAAGAAGAAGTTTTTTGCAAAACCCATCCCAACCTTTATGCAGGAGTTGATCAGGGATGGAGGATTGATCCGGCATCTTCGAAAAAAAGGACTTAAGGGGAAGAAGTAAAAAAGGATTTCTGTAAAAGCGCTTTCTCTGTGCAAAATCTTTTTTAACCATTCTAAAAATCACACTCCAAAGCAGAAATCAAACGTTCTGGAAAGATCGAAATAACCGATGTCATTCCGGTCATTGTCGTCCCTTTGACCGGTGGCGTTAAACAGAAGAAATAACTTTAACTTTTCTTCTCCGATAGCCCACCAGGATAAAGTCGTCCTTTTCTTTTTCTTCTATCCTTTTCAACCCAAGTTCCAAGAGTATCTTTCTTTTTTCCTCGTCTCTTTTTGAACGCTTTCGATATCTCCCCATCCCTAACTGCTCTCTTAACACGAGAAACTCTACAGGGGATCCTTCTTCATACTTTTTTATTCTCAGCTTCATAAGCCAACCTTTTTCTTCAATTCCAAAACTTCTGACAACGTATCATTCTCTGGCAGTATCGCCTTCTTTTCCAGATAAGACCAATCAAGATCATTCCTGTATCGTCTTATCAGCAGTTCAACCATTTCTCCGTCTATTTCTGATTTCCAATGTTTAAAGGCGTTGAGCCGATCGATCACTAGGTCCTCTATTCCGATAATAGAACATTGAAGACCTTCGCCAAGCTCAACCACTTCAATGGGAGAATCCTGTCCTGGGAGAGAGGATGCGGGGGCTTCAATGGCCATCATCAACCTCTCATGCGTCCAATACCTCCCTTCTTTTTCAAAACCAATGCTTTTAAGAACCGTATCCAAGGCTTCTCGGTCTGCATAAGCCAAATCAATATCGGAAGTGAAATAAACTTCTCTTGAATAATAGGACAAAGCGCAACCTCCTATGATGACAGGAGCCCGTTTATTCATCCTCTTAAGAAGTCTCGTTAATAGGGCAACCATTAAAAGCTGCTTTTTTAAAGGAGACTCCGTTTTTTGAATTATTTCCAATATTTCCTGAGTTTCCATTTCGCTGTATTTTAACAATTCTGTTAAGCTCTTACAAGGAGAAGATTTTTTTGTTAAATTTCCCTCTTGACAAATTCCCCTTTTTTCTCCTATTAATATCTATTAGGTACGGGGTGGTATCTAACGAACGGGGGTGTTCAAAAGGAGCACCCCTTTTTATATAACAAGCACGAAATTTAGAATACCGTCAAAGCGTGAGGTGTAAGTCGTAAGTGGGTTTACCCCTTACCACTAACGCATCGCCCCTTGCGAATCAGGATTTAGATATTCGAATTTTTGATTTATTTCTGCTATACTACGCAAAAGAGATATCGTAGAGACTTATGGAGGACGCCATGAAAAAGGAAAAATACAATGTTGCTGTCGTGGGGGCCACCGGCGCGGTGGGAAATGAGATGGTCTCTACTTTGGAGCGTAGAAATTTTCCGGTTGACCAATTAAAACTTCTTGCCTCCACACGGGGCGCAGGCACAAAGATGGAGTTTAAAGGGAAGACCTATACCGTGGAGGTGTTAAATGAAAACTCCTTCGCTGGAGTCGATGTCGGTCTTTTCTCTGCCGGAGGCTCGGTGAGTGAAAAGTTTGCCCCGATTGCTGGGAAGGCAGGCTGTGTGGTGATTGACAATACGAGTGCCTTCCGAATGGATCCTCAAGTCCCTCTTGTAGTTCCAGAGGTGAACGCCCACGCGATTGCTCAGTATCCCCAAAAAAATATCATCGCCAACCCTAACTGTTCCACCATACAGATGGTGGTCGTGTTGAAGCCCATTCATGATGTCGCCCGAATCAAAAGGGTGGTGGTCTCCACTTACCAGGCAGTTTCTGGAACAGGCAAAAGGGCAATTAAGGAATTGGAAAACCAGGTCCTCGCCATCTACAACCAACAGGAGATCAAGAAAGAGGTTTATCCTCATCAGATTGCCTTCAACTGTCTCCCTCACATTGATGTCTTCTTTGACAACGGTTACACCAAAGAAGAGATAAAGATGGTCAATGAGACGAAGAAGATCATGGAGGACAATTCAATCGGTGTGACCGCCACGACGGTTAGAGTTCCCGTCTTCTATGGTCATTCGGAATCAGTCAATATCGAGACAGAAAAGAAATTGAATCGGGATGAGGTGAAAAAGATCCTCTCCAAGGCACCAGGGGTAGTGGTCGTGGATGATCCCAAGAAGTTTGAATATCCCCTGGCCATCCATGCAGCAGGTAAGGATGAAACTTTTGTCGGAAGAATTCGAGAGGACGAATCGATTCCAAATGGTATCAATATGTGGATTGTTGCAGATAACATCCGGAAGGGTGCTGCGCTCAATGCCGTCCAGATCGCTGAGGTCTTGATCCAGAAGTACCTTTAGAAACTCAAAATTTGAAATTTAAATTTTGAATTTTAAATTGAACGAAGGAGAGTCAACAATGAAAAGAACTCCATTTCTTATCTCTATTTCAATCCTGATCCTTATGACATGGGTTTCTCCTGCTTATGTCGCCGAGAAACCCTATAAGATCGGAGTGAATCTTGAGTTCACCGGACCTTGGGCAGAGGTGACCAAGACCATGAGAAATGCCATGGTGTTGGAAGTGGATAGGATCAATAAAATGGGTGGCATTGACGGACATCCTCTTGAGCTGATTTTCGAGGATAACGGCTTTGATTTGGGGAGGGTGGCAGCCAATATCACTAAATTTACAAAAGACAAAGAAATCATCGCCGTTGTGGGTCCTTTTGAGGATAATTTACAGGCGACGAGCAGGGCCAACGCCGAAAGGGAAAAGATCACCAATATCATCATCTGCCCCTCCAATCCTCAGGTTCGGGCCTTAAAACAAAAGTGGGCCTTTAACATCGCCCAGAGTGACATCATTGTTTCACAAAAATTGGTGGATCTCTCCTTGGCCCGGAAATACAAAAAGGCTCTTGTCTTCCATGCTGCTCATCCACTCGCCCAGAGCCTAGCTGAGTATTATAAGAAGTTTGGTGAGGAAAAGGGAATGAAGGTCATTGTTTCTAAAGAAACTCATAAGCCAACGGACATTGACATGACTCCTCAGCTCATCAAACTCAAACCCATTATTGAAAAGGAAAAGATAGATGTCTTCTATGCCTCTACGGCTGGACCACCGGGACCTATTATCTGCAAGAATTTACGGACCCTTGGAGTGAAGACTCCGATCCTCGGAACCCATGCCTTTGGATTCGGTTTTATCATCGCTCTGGGTGGAGAGGCAATGGAGGGAGTGGAGTTCGGTGCCGGGAAACCAGTGGTTCCTGATCAACTCGATGAGAATGATCCGGTGCGACCTGTCATCCTCGATTTCAGCAAGCGGTTCATGGAACGCTATGGTGTGGGGATTGATCAAATCGCTGGTCATGCCCATGATACCATCTCGCTCATTTATGACGCTCTAAAGCGATGTCAGGGAAAGGTCACTCGGGCTGCCTTCAGGGATGCTCTGGAGAATACGAAAGGGCTGAAGAGTTGTCATGGAATTTACAATTATAGCCCTACCGACCATGACGGTTTGAGTAAAAAAGATATGGTCTTCATTCGGATCGAAGGGGGTAAATTCAAGCGGATGAAATTCCCTGGATTCGAATAAGAGTTGAAGACAAAATAAGTTCTATGGTAAATCAAGGGGTGAGCAAGTTTTTCAATGGGCTCACCCCTTTTTTGTGAGATTAGATTTCATGGACTTTTGGGCTTATATTCCGCAACTCCTTTCTTCTGGTATCACTATAGGAGCTATCTATGCCCTGGTGGCATTAGGGTTTGTGACCATCGCCAGAGCTTCCCAAATCATCAATTTTGCCCAAGGGGAGTTTGTCATGTTAGGAGGAGTCATTACTTACTTCCTCCTGAACATTGTCCACTTTCCCTATCCTTTAGCCGCTTTGGTTGCTATACTGATGGTAACTCTCATCGGCTTCTTGATGCATGTCTCAGTGGTCTATCCCTTACGGAAGGCATCCATCCTCATACTCATCATGGCCACTTTGGGGTCATCCATCTTTCTCAGTAATACAAGTGGTCTAATCTTTGGAACCCTGCCCAAAGCCCTTCCTCCTTTCTCCGGTGAGCACCCTCTCCAAATAGGGGGAGTCCCTGTTCTTCCCCAAAGCCTCTGGGTCTTGGGGTTCACCTTTTTATTACTGATCTTTCTCTATCTTCTTTCCCATCGGACATTGCTGGGAAAGGCAATGGAGGCGAGCTCTACGGATCTTTTGGGAGCTGATCTCTTGGGAATATCAAGAAACCTCATGGTCTTCTTTGCTTTTGGAGTCAGCGCAGGGGTTGGTGCGACTGCTGGAATTCTGATCACCCCGATCTTCTTTACCAGCTATAGTTCTGGGACACTTCTGGGCCTCAAGGGTTTTATTGCAGCCGTCTTGGGAGGCTGGGGTAAAAATAGTGGTGCAATTCTTGGAGGCTTTGTCCTGGGGATTGTGGAATCCTTAAGTTTGGCCTTTATCCCCTCAGGTTATAAAGATGCCGTTGCTTTCATCATTTTATTATTGATTTTATACTTTCGACCCAAAGGAATTTTAGGTTCACCTTTTATAGATAGCCGCCGATGGTAGAAACAAAAAAAAGTGAGTTCAGAAAAAGGGACCTCTTCTATCTGGTGCCCCTGTGGTTTCTTTCATTAATTGCACCTGACCCTTACCTCTATCATAAGAAGGGGTTTAAAAAGAAAGACCTCTTTTATCTGGGAGCAATATGTTTGGCTCCCCTGATCTGCTCTGATCAACACTTCCATCATCTCATGGTCTTGGCAGGAATCTACTCCATCTTGTCCTTGGGGTTAAGTCTCTTCATGGGCTATGCCGGACAGATCTCTTTGGGACATGCTGCCTTCTTTGGAATCGGTGCCTATACCACAGCCATCCTTACCACTCAATATGCCCTTCCAACCTTTGTGGCTTTTTGGGCCTCGTCTTTTTCAGCGGCTGTGATTGCTTATCTCATCGGCAGACCCATTCTTAAACTGAAGGGATATTTTTTAGCTTTAGCCACATTGGGATTTGGAGAAATCTTTCTAGTAATCATCAGGGAATCCACTGACCTTACGGGCGGAGTGATTGGGATCTTTGGTATTCCATGGTTTTCTTTGATGGGATTTCCCTTCGATACCTATCTCAAACAATACTATCTCGCCTGGGGAGTGCTCATCGGGTTATTCATCTTCTCGAAAAATCTAGTTCGATCCAAAGTGGGCCGGGCCCTTTTGGCTGTGGCAGCCAGTGAGGATGCCGCTTCGAGCGTTGGGATCAATGTCCCCCGGATAAAGTTAGAGATTTTTGTCCTGGGTGCAGCCTTCGCCGGATTGGCCGGGAGTCTTTTCGCCTGCGTCATGTCCATCGCCAATCCCGAGGCCTTTAGTTTAGGGCTGACAGTTCTCATCGTCATGATGGTCATCTTAGGAGGAACGGGGAATCTATATGGCCCCATTGCCGGAGCGATTCTCCTCACATGGCTCATGGATATCTTGAGTAAATATCAGGAATACAGCCTCCCCATTTACAGTGTCATCTTGATTTTGCTACTCATATTTTTCCCAGATGGTATTGGAACACGGTTGAATGTCAGGATCATCTACCTGATTGGCTATTGGGCAAAAAAGAAGAAGAGAGACGAAGGAAAACTCTAATGTCATTACTCTCGATAGAAAGTGTTACTAAGGAATATGATGGAATACGAGCTCTGGACCGGGTTTCACTTAAAGTTGAAAAGGGAAGCATCAAGGGACTGATCGGGCCGAATGGAGCTGGAAAGAGCACCCTCTTCCATTTGATCAGTGGTGTGGAAAAACCTGATTCAGGGAAAATCTATTTCAAAGAAAGAGAAATTACCTCCATGCCATCCCATGAGATATCCGCCCTAGGAATGGGAAGAACTTTTCAGACCCTACAGATTTGGGGAAACATGACCGTGGTGGAGAACGTCATGGCTGGAATGAACCGGAGACTGAAAGGGGGTCTGTTCTCCTATGGGCTATGGCTACCTTGGATCAGAAGGTCGGAAAGAGAGGCTTTGAAAGAAGCCAAGGAGATTCTGAATTCCCTGGGGCTCCTGGGCAAATGGGAATCCATGGCCTCTCAACTCCCTTACGGCAAACAAAAACTACTCGAATTAGGCCGAGCCCTTGCCATGAAACCAGAACTCCTCCTCTTGGATGAACCAGCATCCGGACTGACCTTTACTGAGATGCGGCAGCTTTCAGAGAAAATCTTACTGATCAGGCAGGAGGGAGTCACTGTCTTCATCGTGGAGCATCACATGGGAATGGTCATGGAGATTGCGAATGAGATAGCCGTCCTTCACAATGGTGAACTCATTGCTGAGGGAACACCGGAGGCAGTGAGAAGACATCCTCAGGTCATCGAGGCTTACTTGAAAGGGAAAGGGGCTAATGCTTAAGATTAAAAAACTGACTGTCCAATATGGACCTTTACCTGCATTATATGAAATTTCTCTGGAGGTAAAACAAGGAGAGGTTGTTTCTCTATTAGGTCCCAATGGGGCAGGAAAAACCACCCTCTTACTTACCCTCTCTGGAATTTTAAAGACCACCGAGGGAAGGAATATTTTTGAAGGGGAGGATATCACTAACCTGAATCCTCACGAGATCGTCTTCAGAGGAATCGGACATGTTCCTCAAGGGCGCCATATCTTCCCTACCCTATCTGTGATAGATAATCTTTTAATGGGGGCATACCTACGCAGGAAGGAAAAAGGGGAGGTTAAAAAAGATTTAGAGTGGATCTATCAGCTCCTCCCCATATTAAAAGAAAGGACCCATCAAAGAGCGGGGACCCTCAGCGGTGGCGAACAACAGATGCTTTCCATCGGAAGGGCCATGATGGGTCGCCCCAAGCTTTTGTTATTGGACGAACCTTCCTTGGGGCTGGCTCCTCGTCTGATGGATGAAATCTTTGCCGCATTTAAAAAGATAAATCAAAAAGGGCTTACCCTCCTTATTGTCGAGCAAGAGATCCATCTCTCTTTGAGCATCTCCGGACGGGGATATCTCTTGAGAAATGGTCGTGTGATCAAAGAGGGATCCGCCTCGGCACTGATGGAGAGCCGGGACTTAAGGGCTCTCTGTTTGGGAGAAGAGATGGACAAATCATTATCATCTTCTCTCCTACCAGAAGAAAACTGAAACGAGGGGAGATTTAAATGAACGGACCTTCTATTCGAAAACCAAATTCTGTGATGATTCTATCGGCTGCGGCTGCCACTGGCCATCTAAGAGCGGCAGATGCGCTGGTTGCTGCCTTTGAAACAAACAGGATTTCCGCACGTCATATCGAAGTCCTTAGGTACACGAATCCCATTTTCAGAAAGATTTATTCTGATCTTTATGTGGAGCTCATGAACCGTGGGCCGGATCTCCTCGGTTGGCTCTATAAGACTCTGGATCGCCCATGGCAATTTCAAAAACGGCGTCTGGCTTTGGATCGACTCAATACAGGCCCTTTGGTAAAACTGATCAGACAGGAGAATCCCCATCTTGCCTTGTGCACCCATTTTCTCCCTGCAGAGATACTTCTCTATTTACGGAAGAAAAAAAACCTCGATATTCCAATCGGTGTGGTGGTGACAGACTTCGATGCCCACGCCATGTGGCTACTCCAAAACGTGGACTGGTACTTTGTCGCCTGTGAGGAAACGCGAGTTTACCTCACGGCCTTAGGTATTTCCCCGGAAACGATTTTTGTCACAGGGATACCCATCGATCCAATCTTCGGAGTGGAAAAACCAAAGGCAGAGACGCGAATTCAACTGGGACTCGATCCAGACAAAACAACCCTTTTGGTTTCTCCCGGAGGTTTCGGCGTGGGACCTGTTGAATCTCTTGTCCGGTCCATCCATGAAATCCAGCACCCCATCCAGATCGTCGTCATCTGTGGCCGTAACAAGCGCCTTGAGGACCATCTGAAAAGCCTTTCAGACACGCGGCATCCCATGAAAGTTATCGGTTTTACCAATGAAATGGATAGCTGGATGGCTGCCGCAGACCTTTTGGTGGGAAAGGCTGGAGGGTTGACAAGCTCTGAGGCATTGGCCCGTGGACTTGTTTTGGTCATCGTAAATCCCATTCCTGGTCAGGAAGAGAGAAATAGCGATCATTTCCTTGAGGAAGGAGTCGCCATCCGATGCAACAATCCACCGGCTCTTGCTTACAAGATAGATCACCTTCTTTCAGACAAGGAGCGATTCTCAAAGATGCAGCAGTCTGTGAAAAGATTGGCTCGTCCCCATGCCGCTTCTGAAATCGTCTCCATTGTCCTGGAATCAAGTGGCTGAAAGAGATGAGTAGTTAATCTTACCTTTTATAAGCGAATTTTATATCCTCTTAAGTAATAAATAGCAAGAAATCAAATACTTAGATAAATTGACACCTATTATTTCTCAATATTATAATGAAACTTTAAAATACACTAAAATGTATGAAAAACGGACCTACCGAAATTTGGTGAAAACCGATGATCTCGTCAAATTTGAGGTCATGGTGAAGGAAACGGATCTCCTTGTTCGGGCAGAGAGGGACCTCTCCAAAGAGACCCGAGAATCCATATTAAAATACCGTCATCAGCTTGAAACGTATATTGCAGTGAAACCTGAATTCCAGAAAAGCCTGATCCCTTTAAGGGATGACCCTTACGCTCCTGAAATTGTCCAGGAAATGATCCAGTCCTCCCAATTAGCTCATGTCGGCCCGATGGCTGCTGTAGCAGGGGCCATGGCAGAATCGGTTTCAAAAGACTTGCTTCAACTCTCGAGGGAGGTGATCGTTGAAAATGGAGGGGATATCTATCTCGCCACCTCCAGGGAGCGGACCATCGGTATCTACGCAGGCGATTCTCCTCTCAGTCTTAAAATAGGGATCGTGGTCAAACCCGAAGAAACCCCTCTCGGCGTCTGCACCTCTTCAGGAACCGTGGGCCCTTCTCTCAGCTTTGGGAAGGCAAATGCTGTCTGTATTCTTGCCAAATCTTCCGCCTTGGCGGATGCCGCAGCCACCGCTGTTGGGAATATCATAAAGGAGAAGAAGGATATTGAATCGGGCCTCGAAAGGGGAAGAGAGATCACAGGGGTTTTGGGGACACTCATCATCATGGGGGAAAAGATGGGTGTCTGGGGAAATATCAAACTAACACAACTTTAAAAGTGATCTATAAAAAACTGAAAAAGGAAGCTCTGAGTGCAAATTAAGATTTTTCGATAATAATTCTTAGCGAGGCGAAACGTCTGCAAATTGGATGTTTGAGTCCGCTTCAGAATTCTTAAGCAAATGACCACGATCTCCATTACCACTCTCGGGTGTAAAGTGAACCAGTTTGAGTCTGAGGCTCTCATCGATGCCTTGGAACAGAGAGGGTACGGTCTCGTCCCGTTTGGGGAAAGAGCAGACATCACCATCATCAATACTTGCACGGTCACCCACCGGGCTGATTTTCAATCGAGGCAGATGGTTCGAAGGGCCTTCCGTTCCAATCCAAGCTCTTTGATCATCGTGACCGGATGTTATTCACAGGTGGAACCCGATGCCTTCTTAAAGATGGAAGGGGTGAGGTATCTTTTAGGAAATGAAGAAAAAAACCAGATTCCCGCCCTTCTCCCCTTGATGCAAAAAGGTGAATTTCCAAAAGTTCAAGTGGGTGATATTCAGAAGGAGAAACTCTTTTCGGAAATCCCTCTTCACTGTTTTCATCGTCACACGCGGGCTTTCTTAAAAATTCAGGATGGATGTAATGCCCGTTGTTCCTACTGCATCGTTCCCTTTGCCAGAGGTCCGTCGAGGAGCCTTCAGCCGGAAAGGGTGCTAGAAAATCTGAAGGTTTTGAAAGAGAAGGGATTTAAAGAAGTGGTGCTCACAGGCATTCACCTGGGCGCCTATGGACTGGACCTTAATCCTCCCTTCCCTTTAGAAATGCTCATGAGACGATTGGAGAAAGAGGAAACCCCTGATCGGATTCGACTCAGCTCCATTGAGCCAGGAGATTTTTCTCCAGAACTCATCTCCATTCTCTCTCAATCGAGAAAGGTCTGCCCCCACCTTCATATTTCTATCCAGAGTGGAGACGATGAGATATTGAAAAAGATGAATAGAGACTATGACCATTCTTTTCTCTCCGACCTTATCCAAGAACTCCATCTGAGGATCCCCAATCTCTCCATCGGAGCAGATGTCATCGTAGGATTTCCTGGAGAGACAGAAAAGAAATTTAGACATACTTATGGACTGGTGGAGTCTCTCCCCTTCTCCTATCTCCATGTCTTCCCCTTTTCTCGAAGAAAGGGGACCCCTGCCTACCAATTTCTTCAGGGGGTGGATGATAAAGAGATCAAGAAAAGAGCTGAGATAATGAGAGCGTTGGGAAAACAGAAACGCCAAACTTATTACCGCCAGTTTCTCAACCAGGAGCTAAGTGTCCTCGTAGAGGACCGAAGAGAAAAAGGAACCGGGAGATGGAAAGGCCTTTCCCGGAACTACATCCCTGTCCTTCTCAACAATAAAAACGGAGCCAATGAATATGAGGATTGGGTTAATCAGGAATGGACCATTAGGGTGACCGAATTGACTGAAAAATCTGTCATCGGAAAAGTGGTGGAGAAATAGCGTGGACGAAGAGAGACTGGCCACTCTCAAAGAGTTGGAAGAGCGTTTGGGATATCGATTCATAGAGATCAAATGGCTCGATCAGGCCCTCACTCATAAGTCATATATTTATGAAACCAATCATCCGGAAAAAATAGCCAATGAGGTTTTGGAATTTCTTGGAGATTCGGTTCTTAACCTCGCCGTCAGTCACCTCCTCCTCAAGAAATTTCCTGACGCTCATGAAGGGACACTCTCCATGATGAGATCCCAACTGGTCAAAAGGAGTTCCCTGGCAGCCCTTTTTAAAGAACTTCAGTTTGAAGGCTATCTCCTCCTCGGAAAAAGCCAGCAGTTAAGTGGAGGGATGGAAAAATTTTCCATCTTGGCGAATACCTATGAAGCCCTGATCGGAGCCATCTTCATGGATTCAGAATTCAATCGGGCCCTTGAGATCATCCAACAACATTTCGAACCCTATTTCCAAACTGAAATCCCATCTATGCTACTTAATGATTTTAAAAGCCTTCTACAAATCTATTCCCAACAATCCCATCGACAATCACCTCAATATCGAGTCATCAATGAGTCAGGACCAGATCATGATAAATGGTTCAAAGCATCTGTCACCATCGGTGGGGAAGTGAAGGGTCTCGGATGGGGAAAAAGCAAGAAAGAGGCGGAACAAGACGCAGCAAGAAATGCATTGGAGAGTTTAAATTACAATAATCCAATCACCAAATTCCGAAATAAATTCCGCAGCCTACCGGTAGACAGGAATTATCGAATAACCAATACATTGTTTGGGTATTTGAATTTGGATATTGGTTCCTATTTGATTATTGGCCTGCCTGCGCGAAGCCGCTTCGGCGAAGGCAGGTTCTTGGAATTTGGTGATTATTGATTTACAGTGATGACCACGGCTCCACTTATCATTCCCATTTTTCTCCCTAATCTGGGATGCCATGAACGCTGTCTCTTCTGCAATCAGAAAGCAGCTTCGGAAGGACTCCGCTCTCCTTCCTCCGTCAGAAACTTTATTGAAGCCTCTCTTGTTGGAATTCCTTACGATAAGAAAAATAGGGAAAAACAAGTCGCCTTTTATGGTGGGAGTTTCACGGCGATCCCTAAGGATGATCAAGTTCGTTATCTGAAAACAGTCCAGCCCTCCATTGCTTCCGGTCTGATCGATTCCATTCGCATCTCTACTCGGCCCGACGCCCTGGATGAAGAAATTCTCTGCCTGCTCAAAGAATACGGGGTGAAGACTGTAGAAGTCGGAGTGCAATCCATGATTGATGAAGTCCTTTTCTTTTCAAAGAGGGGACATGGGGCAGAGGACACCGTCTCTGCCGCATCACGGTTAAAACAATGGGGGTTCGAGGTAGGGCATCAGCTGATGATCGGACTTCCGGGTGATTCCTACGATCGTTTTCTCCAAACTCTTGATCGGATCACTGAACTCAAACCTGATTTCGTCAGGATCCATCCCACACTTGTCCTCAAAGGGGCTCCCCTTGAAACCCTTTGGAGGGATGAAGAATATTCTCCCCTGCCGTTAGATGAGGCGATTCAATGGCTTAAGAAAGGCATTCTCAAGTTAGAAAATTCATCCATTCGAGTAGCTCGCATTGGTCTTCAACCCACCCAGGAATTGGAAAGAGATTATCTCGCAGGACCCTTCCATCCGGCTCTTCGTCAGCTTATCGATTCAGCGATATTTTTTGATATGGCCGCTTCCCTTCTCCAAACTTCTCAAAAAAATGGTCAAATCCTATTTGTCTGTCACCCCAAAGAGGTTTCAAATCTAAGGGGCCAGAGGAATGAGAATATTTTAGAATTGAAGAAGCATTTCAAACTCAGCGAGATCTTAATCGAAGAAAGACAGGAATTGCCAAGAGGTTACCTTGGGCTTCAAACTCAAGGAGGAGAGATTTCGATCCATAGAAAGTCTCTTGGTTTTTAGAAAAAGTGTGGAAGGGTTTCTAATGTTACGGGTGAGGCTTGCGGGTCACCCTGTTGCCTCGAACCGGTTGTTCGACCCGTTCTTAGACCTCTTCATTTCGGCTGAGAGATTCACGCACGACGCGGATGGACTTGTCCATCTTTAGGTATCTCAAGACGCCGAAGAACCCAACGGCGAGACCAAGGGGGACGCAAAGAATCCCGATGTAGAGAAGCATGCCTGTGTCGAAAAAATGGAGAAAAGTTACCCCAGCAATGAAGAGGGTCAGCGCCCCGCGAAGATACGCCAAGACGGTTCGCTCGTTCGCCAGGATGGTGCGGTCAATAGCGAGTTCATCGCGCAATATGAGTTCCTTATGTTTGAACCGCTCATAGGGATTCCCTGTCATGTATGTTCCTTTCTATGGTCGAACGCTTGAACTCACGGGCGGCGGTTTTTTGCCGCGTCCCTCTTGAGCGACTTAGGCGCTTTGCAGTTCAAGTACTTTTACCTCGGATTCGATTCGACCTTTATATTTATCCTTTTCCATCTCTAGATCGTATCGTGCCTGAAGGTTCAACCAAAACCGTTCTGAAAGGTTAAAATAACGAGATAGCCTCAAAGCGGTATCAGCACTAATGGAACGCTTGCCATGAACGATCTCGTTTATACGACGGGCTGGGACATTGATGTCTTTGGCCAATTTATACTGGCTGATACCCAGCGGTTTCAAAAATTCTTCCATGAGAATTTCACCTGGGTGAATAGGCGCTAGCATTTTTTTCCTCATAGTGGTGACCTCCTAATGGTAATCCACGATTTCAACTTCATAAGCATCCCCCTCTGACCAGCGAAAACAGATACGCCGCTGGTCATTGATGCGAATGCTATGTTGCCCTTGGCGATTGTCCATGGTGGTCACCGGCATGGCGTGCTATTTTGCCACGTCGGGTGAATTTACTCATTAGGCACTTGATCAAATTCGCCCATCTTTCCTTTTGCTCATTGATCTACTCGACGACAAAAGTCTTGAGTATTTCCTTGAATTCTTCCAGGCTCTGGTCATAGAAACGCGCAGGAGTTTCGAGCCATATCTGGTAGAATAACCTTCCTTTGAATCGTTCATAATAGTTGCTGAATCGGTAGAACTTGCTAGGCTCCATTGACTTTGGCGAATCTCGGGGCTCTTCAAGGAGTAATCCGCTAATATTCGGGGTCTTCCTTTCGAATGCGATCATCAGCACCTTCGCACCCCCATCGTCTTTGTAAAACTGTGCGCTCTCGCCCAACTGCGATACTTCACCCAGACCAAGCGCGGCATCATACTTCTGCCATTTTGCGGTCTTGCTCAAGAACCTCTTGCTGAAGCTCCCAAGAGCCTCGCCTTCGGGGGCTATGAAAGCCATGACCTGAACGGTGGGAATGTACTTTGCGCCCGAACTTCCCATTCTGGGTGTGAGTCTGACCTTCAGCGCTGCAAATCGTCCGTCGAAGTTAGTGAGCTGGAGATCGCCTTCCCGGTTTCGTGGTATGGCGAACTTGTACCCAAAAGGATAACTCATTATTGTGACACTCCCGTCTCCTAGTATTGATTGCCACAAGTCTCCGGCCTCTATTCTGTCGCCTGGTTTCGGCGTCTTTGTCGATGCTCTCACCGTGTTGCCAAGAGAGTCCTCAAGTTTGCTTTTCTTCCCCGATATCTCCCCCACTTTGTCCAATGCCATAAGAACATGCTTCGGCATTGAGGCAAAGTACGCTGCGGCTGCATAGTCCTCCCAGAACATTGGTTCTCGAATAGAGTACTTACTTTCAGCCTCCAACAAAATCCGCATTCCTTCGAGGCATCGGGTCGATTTGGAGAGATGCATGCCTAGGAGCCACAGGGGTCGATAATCAGTTGTGAGCAGCTTCCTTGCCGAGGAAAAGTACATATCGGCATGCTGGCTGTAGCCACCCAGATCTATGTTATGGCCATAGAAACCCATGATCCCCAGTAACAGAAGGAGTTCACCATTGTCTGGATTCTTCTCAACAAGCTTCGAGGAAATACTGTAGAGTTCTTTAATTGTATCTTTCATCTGATCCTTGGGGCGGGTAAAAGTCCACGCCTGCTGCCACTGCTCCACGTATGGCTCCAGTTCCCCTAACTGAGACAGTATGGGAATAGCCTCTTTAGGAAGTCGGCTAGGGTCGATCGTGTTGAGATAGCCAGCCAGGGCGGGTGGGACAGGGAAGAAAAGCATCAGGGCAACAAATAGGGTTATTGCTGACCTGGTCCAGCTCATAAGTAATCTCATTTTGTGTTCCTTGATCCACTACCCATCATTCACGACTCAGTCCGTCATCGTTTGGTTTGTTTCATCAATGTGTGCCTAAACTTATTCTTTAACCTTATTCTATATATGCCCTCATATTATAGTCAGTAAAGAGGGCTTGTCAACGAACTTTTTATTGAAAAGTCTTTGAAATCAATACATTTTTTCGGTATAATTCTACTAGTTTATTAATTAAGTCGTCTCATTATTTTTGCACCATTACTGCCAAGGAGCATAAAGCGAAATGTGGAGAATTTTTTTATTAGTCCTCTTTTTTCTAATAGTCGCCTGTGGACCCAGACATGTTGTGATTGATAGAAGAACTCCTCCTCCTGAAAAACAAGAGGTGAAGAAAGAGAGTGTGAAGAGGGAGACTTACGAGGTTCAACATGGAGTCGCCTCCTGGTATGGGGGGGAGTTTCATGGGAGACCCACTTCGAGTGGCGAAATCTATGATATGTATCAACTGACCTGCGCCCACAACACCCTCCCTCTGGGCACGGTAGTGATGGTGACCAATTTAGAAAATGGAAGATCTCTTGAGTTAAAAGTCAATGATCGGGGCCCTTTCGCGAAAGAAAGGATTCTGGATGTCTCTTATGCGGCTGCGCAGATGCTCGGGATGTGGGAAAAGGGAACAGCCCCGGTCAAAGTGGAGGTCATCAGTCCCGGGATCGAAATAGTTCAGCGATTCACCCTCCAGGTGGGCTCCTTCGCTGATGAAACCAACGCTCAGAGATTGGCTGAACAGTTGCGAAAAAGTTTTGAGAACGTCTATGTGGCCACTATGGAAACACTGACACAGAAATACCATCGAGTCAGGGTCGGACAGTTTGAAACGAGAGAATCGGCCCTCGTGGTGGCGGAAAAGCTTGCTCAATTGGGTCTCAAGGTCTTGGTGACCAGCAGGTAAATTTAATTATGAAGTTCGGAGTAAAGAGTTCGGAGTTCAGAGTTTTCAATCTGGATTTCTTAGATCAGAACTTAAAACCATCCGATATGCAGTCTAGAGTTTAAACCAGTTGTAGATGCAAAATATTTTCTTCTATAATAACTTTAAGGAACATCACCTGAAAGGAAAGACCTTCTGAGAATTAAGACCATTCTTTTCATCTCCCCTATCCTTTTTCTTATTCTCTTGGGGATCAATATTGTCTTCGTCGGTTCCCGACCTCCCCAAAAAGTTAACCAGTTAGTCATTAGTTCCATTGGTGACGCCTCTTTTCTCAATCCCATCCTTGCCCAGGATTCAGCCTCCAGCGAAATCAACGGTCTCGTTTTTAATGGGCTGATCAAATACGATCGTGACCTGCAGGGTTTTGTCGGAGAACTGGCGGAGTCATGGAAGGTTGAGGAAGGCCCAGAGCCTGTGATCACTTTCTTCTTACGAAAAGATGCCCTCTGGCATGATGGGAAAGGATTCACTGCCCACGATGTAAAATTTACTTATGATAAGATCATGGATGAAAAGACGAATACGGTTCGCCGAAGCAGTTACGAACTGGTAAAAAAGGCAGAGGTATTGGATCCATATACCTTTCGAGTAACCTACAAACAACCCTTCTCACCAGGTCTGGAGAGTTGGGGAATTGGGATTATTCCAAAGCATCTTTTAGAAAAAGAAGATATTAACACTACTTCCTTCAACCGCAGACCCATCGGGACAGGTCCGTTCCGCTTTCTTGAATGGGTCACAGATGAAAAAATCGTCGTCGAAGCCAATCCTCGATATTTTAATGGAAAACCCCATTTGGACCGGATCATTTATAGAATCATTCCTGAAGCCGCTCTCAATGAAATGGAAATTCTCACACGGGGTGTTGATTATTCAGGCATCTTTCCCTTCGAGTTCCAGCGGATGAGTCAAGTTCCTTTCCTTAAAACTTATTCTCAACCAGGCCTAGGATATACCTATATAGGTTATAACTTCAAAAATGACCTTTTTCAGGACAAAAGGGTGCGTCTTGCCTTTGCTCATGCGATCAACCGGAAAGAGATTGTCCAGTACGTGCTATATGGACTCGGGGAGGTTGCAACGGGCCCCTTTCCCAACCATCTCTGGTATGCCAACCCACATGTAAAACCGATTCCCTACGATCCTCAAAAGGCCCGCCGACTTTTGGCTGAGGCAGGATGGAAGGATACCGATGGGGATGGAATTTTGGACCGCGAAGGCAAGCCATTTCGTTTTAACCTGATCACCAACAGTGGAAACGACACCCGTCGGGATGTCGGCGTTTTAGTCCAGAGGCAACTCCATGAGATCGGGATCGATGTGAAATTTGAGCTTTATGAATGGAGCGTCTTTCTCAAAAATTTCATCAATGCAAGACATTTTGATGCCTGCATCCTGGGTTGGGGCCTCTCCGTTGACCCGGATGCTTATGAGATCTGGCATTCCAGTCAGATTGAGAAAGGCTTTAATTTTATTTCATATAAAAATCTTGAGACGGACCGGCTCTGGGAAGAAGGAAGAAGGGAATATGATGTCGAGAAAAGAAAACAAGTTTATTGGCGGATCCATGAATTAATGGCAGAGGATCAACCTTATACCTTTCTCTATGTTCCTCTGGGCATCTCTGGACTCCAGAAAAAATTCGTATTGGTGGAGGAAAGCCCCTCAGACCAGAAGATCTACAAACCTATTGAAATGGAGAAAGCTGGCTTGATGTACGATCTTATCAAATGGACTGTTCCTAAAGAAATTGTTTGGGAAAGATAGACGATGGGTTCGTTTATTCTTCGACGCCTCCTTTACACCTTTATCACCCTTATCGGGATCAGCATCCTCTCATGGGTGATTATCATTCAGGCGCCCGGGAGCCCAATTGCTCTGACTTTAGATCCCAAAGTCTCGCCCAAAATCATCGCGCAGATGGAGAAGAATTATGATTTGGATAAACCCATCTATCAGCAGTATTTCCTGTGGCTAAAAAAACTCTTTACTGGCAAACTTTATTCCTTCAAGGATGGAAGGCCGGTATTGGAAAAGATCGGTGAAAGGATCTGGAATACACTTCTTCTTAACCTTGTGTCCATCCTCATTATCTTCTCTTTGGCGATTCCTCTTGGAATTTTTTCTGCAAAGCGACAGTATAGTTTCTTAGACAACCTGGGGACCTTTGGAGCCTATCTGGGTATCTCCATCCCAAGTTTCTGGCTCGCTTACCTTCTCATCCTGGCAACCGTTAAACTTTTTGGCTATCCAGTTCTCGGGATGAGGTCTTTTGTGACTGAAGATTTCACGACCGTTGAGATTGTCCTGGATCGCCTCTGGCACTTGATGCTTCCCTCGATCATTCTGGCCATCCATGGTATGGCAGGTCTGTCTCGATACACTCGATCCAGTATGCTTGAGGTGATCCGTCAAGACTATATTCGAACAGCCAAGGCAAAAGGGCTCCCGGAGGAGACCGTCTATTATAAGCATGCCCTGCGGAATGCACTCCTCCCAATAATCACCCTTTTCGGATTTCTCATTCCAGGGCTGATTGGTGGTTCTATCATTATGGAGACTGTCTTCGCCTGGCCAGGAATTGGCCGCCTGGCTTATCAGGCTGTTCTCGCCCGAGACTATCCTGTCGTGATGACCATCAATACAATCACTGCTGTCCTTGTGCTCATTGGAAACTTCATCGCTGACATACTTTACGGAATTGTGGATCCAAGGATTCGATATCAATAAAATATGGAATCGCAGGCAAAAACCTTCTGGCACTACTTCAAAAGGAACCGGCTGGCAGTCGGAGGCATGACCATGATCCTCGTCATCTTTTTCATCGCAGGCACTGCCTCCTTTCTTGCCCCTTACGATCCCGGAAAAACCGATGTTTCCCTGAAATTAAAGCCTCCTTCCTCTCAATATTACCTCGGGACAGACCAGTTGGGCAGGGATATCTTCAGCCGGATGCTTTATGGTTCAAGAATCTCCCTGTCTGTAGGATTTGTTGCCGTGGCCATCTCCATCATCATTGGAATCCTGGTGGGAGCCTTAGCAGGGTACTATGGTCGTTGGATAGACTCTTTTCTGATGCGCTTCGTCGACATCATGCTCTGTTTCCCTTCCTTCTTTCTCATCTTGACGGTCGTCGCCCTTTTGGGTCCCAGTCTTTTTAATATTATGGTGGTCATCGGGATCACATCGTGGATGGGGACTTCTCGATTCGTTCGGGCAGAATTCCTCTCTCTGAGAGAAAGAGATTTTGTCCAAGCAGCCAAAGCCCTCGGTGTGAAAGATCATCGAATCATTTTTCGACATATCCTTCCCAATGGACTGGCCCCGGTCTTCGTCACAGCCACACTCGATGTGGCCACAGCAGTCTTGGTGGAGGCGGGTCTAAGTTTCCTCGGATTTGGTGTTCAACCTCCGGCCCCCAGTTGGGGAAATATTCTTACGGAAGGAAGAACTTATATCTTCGATGCATGGTGGTTGACGGTTTTCCCGGGACTGGCTATCCTCGTCACTGTTCTCTCTTTTAATCTGCTGGGGGAAGGGTTGAGGGATGCACTCGATCCAAGGCTTCGAGGAAGAAGGTGATGTATCATTGCACATTGCAAAATGCAAATTGCAAAATTAAGATAAAGTCATTTTACATTTTACAATGTTAATTTTTCATTTTGCATTGAGTTTTTTATGAAAAATCCTCTTTTGGAAGTTCGCGACCTCTCCGTCCATTTCTTCACAGAAGAAGGTGTGGTCCGGGCTGTTGAAAACGTAAGTGTTGAAATTTATCCCGGGGAGATCCTGGGTCTTGTGGGTGAATCCGGATGCGGAAAGAGTGTGACCGGTCTCTCTCTGTTAAGGCTCATCCCCATCCCGCCTGGTCGAATCGTGAATGGCGATATCCTTTTTGATGGAAGGAGTCTATTGAATTTGGAAGAAAAGGAGATGGAGAAGGTGAGGGGAAACGATATCTCTATGATCTTTCAGGAACCCATGACCTCCCTCAATCCGGTCTTTACGATTGGAGATCAAATTATGGAGGCCATCATCCTCCATCAGGGATTGGATAAGAAAGAGGCAAGAAAAAGAGCGATTGAAATGCTCGACCGGGTGAGAATCCCCTCTCCTGATAAGACGATTGATTCTTACCCACACCAGTTGAGCGGAGGGATGAGACAGAGGGCGATGATCGCCATGGCCCTTTCCTGTCAGCCAAAACTTCTCATTGCTGATGAACCCACCACAGCCCTGGATGTCACCATTCAGGCTCAGGTCCTTCAACTGTTGAAAGAGATTCAAAGGGAAATGGGGATGTCAGTCATGCTGATCACCCATGACCTTGGAGTGGTTGCAGAAATAGCGGACCGTGTGGCCGTGATGTATGCAGGAAGAATCCTTGAATACGGTCCCATCGAAGCCATTTTTAGTAAGATGCGAAATCCTTACACCCGTGGCCTAATGGGCTCCATCCCTCAACTGATGGAAAAGAGAAATAGGCTCAACGCCATTCCAGGCCAGGTTCCCAATCCTATGGACCTGCCTAAAGGGTGCAAGTTTCATCCAAGATGTGATTTAATGATTGAAGATTGCAAAAAAGAAGAACCTCCTCTCTTTCAGGTCAATGGAGACCACTTCAGCCGTTGCATTCGATGGAAGGAGTGTTGCTGATTACGGAATACCATGTTCAGAGTTAATAGTTCGCCTGCCTGCCGCAGGCAGGGAGTTCGGAGACGTAAGAAAATACTCCGAACTCAAAACTCCGAACTAAGAACTAAAAGTTATGGCTCAGAATAACTTTTTGATTCAGGTTCAAGATTTAAAAAAATATTTCTATAGGGAAAGTTTCTTCTCTTCGGAGAAGAAACCAATTCGCGCAGTGGATGGCATCTCTTTTTCTATTCGAAAAGGAGAGACACTCGGATTGGTGGGAGAGAGTGGCTGTGGTAAAACCACAGCCGGCAAATCCATTTTAAGATTGATCGAACCGACCTCCGGCCAGATTTTCTTTAAAGGACAGGACATCTTCCATCTTAATCGGGAAGCGATGAGAAAACTAAGGCCTCACATGCAATTTATTTTTCAGGATCCTTATGAATCCCTCAACCCGAGAATGAAGGTGGGGGAGATCGTAGGGGAAGGCCTTGAAGTTCACCGGATGATCCAGGGGTATTTAGAAAAAACCCGGAAAGTTTCAGAGATCCTGGAGAAGGTTGGCCTTCATCCCCAAGATGCTCAACGTTATCCACATGAATTCAGCGGTGGACAACGGCAGAGGATTGGAATTGCCAGGGCCATCTCCCTCAATCCCGAACTGATCGTTGCAGATGAACCTGTCTCTGCCCTGGATGTTTCCATCCAGGCTCAGATTCTTAACCTCCTGATGGACCTCCGAGATCAGCTGGGTCTCACTTATCTTTTCATCTCCCATGACCTCCGTATTGTGAAACATATTAGCAATCGAATCGCGGTGATGTATATGGGAAAGATGATAGAGATGGCAAATAGCGAGGATCTTTTCAAACGACCCTTACACCCCTACACTCAGGTCTTGCTCAAGGCCATTCCAAAATTGGATCCGTCTCAAAGAAGGGAGGAGACTCTCTTGAGAGAAGAACATCGTCCCCTGCCTTCAGATCAAGGGTGCCTGTTCCAGCCGAGGTGCCCCCATTCCAGAGAAAGGTGCCAAACCGAAGAACCCTTACTTTTGAACGAAGGGGAAGATCACCTCGTCGCCTGCCATTTTGTTTCCTAAATGAATCAGAAGTTCCATTTATCATTTGATTTTGTTTTAAAAAGATATATTATGATAAGAAGATTAAATTGGTAAGACATCTCCTTCTTTTAAGGAGTCTGGGTTACCCTTAAGGAGAGTGTGAATGGATCAAGAAAAGCTTCTCTATTTTAAAGGACTGCTTGAGGGAATGCTCCATGACCTGCTTGTAGAAGCTGGAAAGACATGTAGCGACATGCGCCAGGATAGCAATGGGGACTTCCCCGACCCAACCGACCGAGCCTCTCTGGAATCGAACCGGAATTTCCTTTTGAGGATTAAAGACCGTGAGAGAAAGTTGATCATGAAGGTCCAAGAGGCAATGGATCGGATTGATCATGGGACGTTTGGGATCTGCGAATCCTGTGGACGGTCTATTTCTGAAAAGAGGCTGATGGCTAGACCGGTCACCACGCTGTGTATCGAATGCAAAACCGAGGGAGAGAATCAAGAACGGATGGAGAGGCAAAGAGGGACAAAGGTTAAAAGAAGTTTCCCCTCTTAAGCTCGAACTTCCTTCGGAAAAAACCTCTATGCCCGAACTGAGAAAAGATCCCATTCACGGAAGATGGGTGATCATCTCCACGGAGAGGAGTCGAAGACCCTCTGATTTTACTCCAGAGGAGCGAAAACCTATGGGGGGGTTCTGCCCCCTCTGTGAAGGCAACGAAGATAGAACCCCTCCTGAGATCGTTGCCTTTCGAGATAATGGAACCCTTCCTAACACTCCTGGTTGGACCCTCCGCGTCGTCCCCAATAAGTTCCCCGCTCTTAGAATAGAAGGGGAATTAGACCGAGAGGGCGAGGGGATCTATGATAAGATGAATGGAATTGGTGCCCACGAGGTGGTGATCGAAACGCCTCGGCATGAAGAGACTTTAATCACTTTGCCATTAAAAGATGTAAAAAATGTCCTGTGGGTCTACCGCGAGCGGATCATCGATCTAAGGCGTGACCAGCGTCTTCGATACGTCCTCGTCTTTAAAAATCATGGGGTCGCTGCGGGAGCCTCTCTGGAACATTCCCATTCTCAAATTATCGCCCTTCCCATCGTTCCGAAAAGAGTGAGTGAAGAGATCGAAGGAGCTAAAACCTATTTTAATTATAAAGATCGATGTGTCTTCTGTGATATCATTCGACAAGAACTCCAGCAGAGAGTCCGTGTCATCACTGAAAACAAATCCTTTCTCTCCCTTGCTCCCTTTGCCTCCCGATTTCCATTTGAAACATGGATTCTTCCTAAAACCCACCATCCCAGTTTCGAGCACATGGAACCTTTCCAATATGAACAGGCAGCTCAAATCCTCTCCGATACTCTCCAACGAATCAATCAGGTGCTGACCGATCCTCCCTATAACTATGTCATCCACACCTCCTCTTTCCCAGAGGTGGACATGAATTACTTCCATTGGCATTTTGAGATCATGCCGAAGTTGACCAAGGTGGCTGGATTCGAATGGGGGACAGGATTCTATATCAACCCTACCCCTCCCGAGGAAGCAGCAGAGTATATGAGAGAGGCCAAGTAATTCTTTATGACCAACCCACTTCAACCCTACGATCTTCTGAAATCGATCGTCCAACTTTCCGCAACATCACTCCCCATCCACGTCAAACTGGACCGAATGCTCCAATCCATTTCCGCAACGTTTCAATCGGATCGATGCCTCTTTCTGAGGCCAGAAAAAATTATGGAAGATGGATTTCTTTCCCGTCTGGTCTCAGAAAAAAAACCCTTATGGGTAGCGGAAGGGTCCTCTTTTCCGAAAGAGGATGTTCTTTCAGAAGAGGAAGACCTCCTTTGCCCAACCTTCGCTTGCATCCCTTTGTATGATGAGACCTCTTTTCGAGGAATTCTTTATATGGGTTTCTCAAGGCCCACCAACTTTTCTCCCCAAGGGGTTGAACTTCTCCTCCTGTTGGGAGAGGCGATAGTCGGGGTGATTCGAAATGACCATCTTCATCAAAAGGCAGAAGAAACAATTTCGGAATTGACTGCTCTCTATGAAATGGGAAAAGCGGTGGCCTCTACATTGAAACTCGAGAACCTCTTTCAATTAATCGTCACAACGGGTTTAAAAATTCTAAAAGCTAAGGGAGGGGTGCTGAGAGTCGAGGATAAAAAGACGAGAGAGTTGAAAGTCAAATGGAGTGTGGGAGATTATCATCAATACCCTCTCGATGAGAAAATAGCCAGAAGAGTGTTCTACACCCAAACCCCTCTCTCCTTCAATCGCCCCGGAGAAGAGAACCCTTCCTTCTCCATGCTCTGCGCTCCCTTCCTCTCAAAAGGGAAGATCTTTGGGACCTTGGCCTTCTATGATAAGGATTCTGATTCTTCAAAATTTGATGAGAGGGACTTTCAACTGTTGTTGATGATCACAAACCAGTTGTCCTTTGCCATTGAGAATGCCTTGACCCATTATGAAATTTCAAATATGGCCCAGAAAAATGAGAAGAGGGTGGCACAGCTTTCCTCCCTTTGGGAACTTAATAAGGCCCTTCTGACTACGGTGAATTTTGAGCGGATCCTCCAGTTAACCTTGACCGCTATCACCATTGGAGAGGGATTGAAGTTCAATAGAGCGATGCTCTTCCTGGTCAATAAGAAAGAGCGTACATTAGAAGGGGCCATGGCTGTAGGTCCAGATAGTGCGGAAGAAGCGGGTAGGATCTGGGCTGCCCTATCCCATAGAAAGGGAACCCTTTCGGATCAGATCACCCAACTCAATCCTCAGGGTCCCTCTGCTTTAAACGCCATCGTCAAAGGAATTCAGATCTCTTTGGAACAGGAACAATGCATTCTTTTAAGGACTGTTCTGGAAGGAAAGCCGTTTAACATTCAGTCTCCTCAATCGAAAGAGGGAGGGTTAAAAACTCAATGCGAAAGGGGTTGCCATTTAGGTTCTGAGGTGGGATGCTACGTGGGCGAACATCTCAGCCGAGATCCCAGGGTCTATTCTTTTGCCACAGTCCCTCTCATGGGGAAAGGAGAGATCATCGGTGTGATTTTGGTGGACAACCTCTACAACCAGAATCCTATTACTGAAGAGGACATTCACTTTCTCAGCATGTTTTCCAACCAAGCGGGGTTGGCCATTGAGAATGCAATTCTCTACCGAAACCTGGAGGAAGTTCATCAGGAACTCAAGGAGACACAAAACCTTCTCATCCACCGGGAAAAGATGGTCGCCTTGGGAGAACTCTCCAACTCCATTGCTCACGAGATTAAAAATCCTCTGGTCGCCATTGGTGGGTTTGCACGTCGTCTCTATCGAGCCATACCCGATGACGCCCTGGAAAAACGATATACCCAAACCATCATGATAGAAGTAGCCCGGCTTGAGAAGATCCTCACGGATATCTTCAACTACACCCATGATGAATCCATTGCTTTTAAAGAATGTGATCTCCGGAAAATCCTTGAGGACACCCTATCAATGATCCAAGGTAGAATCGATGCTGGAGGGGTTGAACTTGTCAAAGAATTCCCTGAAGAGATTCCCCAAATCCATGGGGATTATCATCAATTAAAGCAGGTCTTCTCCAACCTGATCCATAATGCCTATCAGGCCATGAAAGGACAGGGGATGCTCTCCCTCCGACTCCATTCCATTGCAAAAAATGGTGCCTCCTATGTCCGGGTGGAAGTGGGGGACACCGGTGGAGGGATCGACCCTGAAAATCTCCATAACATCTTCAATCCATTCTATACCACAAAGGATTCAAGTCTGGGTCTGGGCTTACCCATTATCCATAAAATTATCACCTCCCATCGAGGCCAAATCGAAGTGGACAACCATCCGGGAAAGGGAGTGAATTTTATTATTACTCTACCGGCCCAGGAAGGAATAAAGAAAAAAATTCAATATGCGGAGGGGAACCCATAGCCTTTTCAGCTTATCGTTATCATTGCAGTGAATGTTATAAGCGAAGCGCATCCAGGAGTCAGACCCATGAAAAAGATTTTAATCGTAGACGATGAGGAGAGCATCCGCTTCCTTTATAAGGAGGAGTTAGAGGAGGAGGGATATATCGTGGAGTGCGCAAAGAATGGGGAAGAAGCACTCGAAAAGCTCGCGATCTTTCAACCCGATCTCATCTCCCTCGATATCAAAATGCCTGTAATGGATGGTATCGAAGCCCTCAAACGAATCCGAGAGAAACAGAGACGTCTTCCCATCATTCTCTGCTCTGCTTATGGGGAATACAAACAGGACCTCACCACCTGGGCTTCGGATGCCTATGTCGTCAAATGTGCAGATCTAACAAACTTCAAATCCATTATCCGAAAACTTTTGGAGTTATCATAATAAGGTAAAAAGGTAGTCATCCCGGATTCCAGGAAAGATTTCTATTTAACCAGCGAATGATTACGATTCGCTATGCGTCATGCCCTGAACACCATGCGGTGCAGGGCTATGCTCTTTGCGATTTTTTGTTGAGGGGGCAGTAGCTCAGTTGGGAGAGCGCCAGAATCGCACTCTGGAGGTCGGGGGTTCAACTCCCCTCTGCTCCACCAAGTTCCTCAATTTGATTACGGCAGGTGGGATTTTCGAAGCAGATCGTCAATCGTCTTAACGGGATTGAAGGTCTCGAGGGGAACCTCCACAAAAACGGTGTTCCAGAACGCCATCGATCCGTTCCACAGTCCTGGTAGTTCCAGCGCCTTAAGCTCACCCTCTTCATGAGATTTGTTTGAAAGGAAAACGGTATCCATGTTAACATGAGAGTTTAGATCAAATTTTTCTCCCTGATAATTCCGGACCCCACAGACCAGATCAACGGGATTGAAGTGTGTTGAGGATTTCCAAATATCTTTCTGCTCCTCTGAATTCAGATCTAATTGGTTCTGTTCCACAATCTGGAGTGATCGAGTTCCATCCTCCTCAACCCAGAAAGGACCTCCGCCAGGCTCGCCCTCGTTTTTAACCATGCCGCAAACCCGAACCGGCCTATTCAACATACGGAAGATATACTCCTTCTTGCCGGATAACGTGTCATTCCAGAATCCATCGGGAAAGAAAAGAAATAGCTCTTCCGTACAAAAACGGATAACCCATGACAACAGCTCATCATCCACTCGTTTCTTAGCAAGGAGTTTCAGATGATGGAAGATCTCATCTTGTAATCGCACAAGATACCCTCCCAGGATCTTCTTGTGAAGAACGGTGATGTCTTTCAAACGGTCATGAACGACATTGTCAATGTTCTTTATAAAGATGATATCGCCATCAATGGCATTGAGATTTTTGAGGAGCGCACCATGACCTCCCGGCCTGAATACGATTTTACCACTCCTGTCCCGGAAAGGTTTGTTCTCCATGTCCACGGCTATGGTATCCGTAGAGGAATGCTGTATCGTCACGGTAATTTCGTACTTTACGCCGAACAGATCTTCGTAATAGCCTTTTACTCGGGAAAGTAAGTCGTTAAAGCGGGATTCGTGTTCATCAGAAACGGTAAAATGGATCCTGCAGACGTTCCGAGCATCCCGGACATAGAGGGCTGCCTCAACGAGATGTTCTTCTAAGGCGGTTCGGGTATGTTCAGGATAAATATGGAATTTTAGAAGAGCCTTGGGAAGCCAGTTATAGTTAAGACCCCGCGGTGTAAGGATTAACTTAAGGATATCCATGCACCTTCCCTTGCGGATCAAAATCTCAACATCTTCTCCCTCCGAAGCGATGACTTCCTTTAAGTCATCGTAGAAGGCAAACTTGACGATGTTTTCAAGAAATTTATTAAGACGCTCGGCCGAATCGAATTTCCCTTGTTGGTACCAACCATACCAGTCTTTAAACATCCGGCTAGCGACACCTGAGGCTGGCACAAACTTGAGCATCCGGCCTTTTTCAGCAGCCTGATTGTGGAGTGAAACAAACGCTTCCCTCTCATTCGGAGGTATCTGAACGATGCCGTCCCCAACGCAAACGGGCCTTATTAACCTGATGGGCTTTATTCCTCGACGGAATATTTCAAGTTGCTCTAAAACCTGTAGAACATCATTGCCTTTTGCAGTAATGGCCTTTAAATCCTCGTCCGAAAAGAAACTTGAGGTCATTCTTACACTTCCCCTTAGACAGCGGCAGGTCTCTTTTGGTATAATATATAACAAGACGCAGAACAGGACAAGTAGTCCAAATCAGTAACTCTCATTTATAGGAGCCTAAGGGAGAATTTATGGCTGTAGTTCCGCTCGGCTATGCTGCCACGTTCAGTAAATGCCCCCTAAAACAATCATTGGAAATGAAGATTAGATATTTAGACTGAGGAATTGATTAAACCTTTTAATTTCATGGTCTTATACGAAACAAGCCCAACCCTCAAGAGATTATGGGAATAGCCTATTAGGGGTCATTAAAAATTGAGATTTACGGTTCGAAGAAAATAATTTAATTGAATAAAAACAATATATTATAGATATTAATAATTTTCTTTTCAATCAGGCTTCAAAAAGGCGAAACCCATTATTCAGTACTTTTAATCCCTTTCACTTCCCTCGGAAGAAAACAAATTTTTTAAAAAAATGGGTAAAAAAGTATTGACAAACCAAAAATTTTCTGATAAATTTTATAAGTTTTTCGCTTAAAATTTTTTAAAGTCCTTTTCGATTTTTAACCTATTGAAATGATTTGTTTTTACTTAAATGAGGTAAGTAATGCCTACAGTTAATCAACTGGTTAGCCAAGGAAGGAAATGCATTAAGAGTAAGACTTCTGCCCCTGCTCTTACGGGATCCCCTCAAAAAAGGGGGGTTTGTATTCGAGTTTATACAACCACTCCCAAGAAACCTAATTCCGCTCTTCGAAAAGTTGCTCGAGTGAGATTGACCAATGGAATCGAGGTAACCACTTATATTCCAGGGATTGGTCATAACCTCCAGGAACACTCCGTTGTTCTGATTCGAGGAGGTCGGGTGAAAGACCTTCCAGGAGTTCGGTACCATATCATCCGTGGCACCTTAGACTCCGTAGGCGTCCAAGACCGTAAACAGAGCCGCTCCAAATACGGGGCCAAAAAACCCAAATAATTAAACTTCTCTTCCAAAACCATTCATAAAAAAGGAAGAAGGGATCTTTATGCCAAGAAAAAGAGAAGTCAAAAAGAGAGAAATATTACCCGATCCAAAATTTCACGATACGCTGACTGCCAAATTTATCAACGGGATCATGCGCCGTGGAAAGAAAAGCTCGGCAGAAGGTATTTTCTATGGTGCTCTTGACATCATCAAAGATAAAACCCATTCAGATCCTGTCAAAGTTTTTGGTCAGGCGATGAATAATGTGAAACCCCTCATTGAGGTAAGACCCAGGAGAGTGGGAGGAGCGACTTATCAAGTTCCAGTGGAAGTGAGACCGGAAAGGAAAATGGCCCTGGCCATTCGTTGGATCATTGGCTATGCAAAACAACGCTCTGAAAAGACGATGGAAGAGAAGCTATCGGCAGAACTGATCGACGCAGCCAATAACCGGGGGGCTTCTATTAAAAAGAAAGAAGATACACATAAAATGGCCGAGGCCAACAAAGCCTTCGCCCATTACCGTTGGTAAAGAAACAACTGGAATATTGGAAACTGAAATACTGGAATGATGGGTTCAGAAAAAAAGGAAAAATCTTTGTCATTTCTCAATATTCCATTATTCCACTATTCCATCATTCCAAAATTATTTCATCATGAGTTGAGGTTTATTGTGTCCAACGTCGCATCAAAAGAACGAACTCGTAACATTGGTATCATGGCTCACATCGACGCCGGGAAGACGACGACCACTGAACGAATCCTCTATTATACGGGTGTGACCCACCGAATTGGAGAGGTGGATCGAGGGTTCTGCCACCATGGATTGGATGGAGCAGGAAAAGGAGAGAGGAATTACCATCACCTCTGCAGCCACTACCTGTTTCTGGAAAGATCATCGTATCAATATCATTGATACTCCTGGCCATGTTGATTTCACCATAGAAGTTGAACGATCCCTTCGGGTTCTCGATGGAGCAGTGGCGGTCTTCTGCTCTGTGGGAGGAGTAGAACCCCAATCTGAAACCGTCTGGAGACAGGCGGATAAATATCAAATTCCAAGGATTGCCTTTATCAATAAGATGGACCGAATGGGTGCAGATTTTCAAGGCTGTATCCAGATGATGGTGGATCGCTTAAAGACCATTCCCATTCCGATCCAACTTCCGATCGGAAAAGAAGAGGATTTTCAGGGAGTCATCGATCTCATCACCATGAAGGCTATCGTTTATGACCCCCACAGCCTCGGTGCCCATTATGAGGTCTTGGATATCCCAGGCCCTTACTTAAAGGAGGCCTCTAAGCAACGGGAGACCCTCATCGAAAGATTGGCCGAGACGGATGAATCCTTGATGGAGAAATTTGTCGAGGGTAAGGAAGTTTCCGAATGGGAACTGAAAAAGGCGGTCAGAGAAGTGACCCTCCAATTAAAGGGTACTCCTGTGCTTTGCGGCGCCGCCTTTCGAAATAAAGGAGTCCAACCGCTTCTCGATGCTATCATTGATTATCTCCCCTCCCCTTTAGATATCCCACCGGTGAAGGGAGTAGACCTCAAAGGTCAGGAACTCACCTTCTCTGCTAACAATGGGCATCCCCTTTCTGCATTAGCCTTTAAAATTATGAACGATCCTTATACCGGACAACTGACATTTTTCCGAATCTATTCTGGATCGCTCAAGTCCGGAGATTCGGTCTTCAATCCCACCAAAGGAAAACGAGAACGGATTGGACGTCTGGTTAAAATGCATGCCAACAAACGGGAGGAGATTCATGAGGTCTCTGCCGGTGATATCTTTGCTGCCGTAGGCCTCAAATATACCACCACCGGAGATACGATCTGCAGTGAAAAGCAACCGATCATTCTTGAATCGATGAATTTTCCCGAACCGGTGATCTCCATCGCGATTGAACCAAAGACGAAAGGCGATATTGAAAGGTTGGGAACTTCTCTCCAAAGATTGGTTCTGGAAGACCCTTCATTCAAAGTGAAAACGGATGAAGAAACAGGGCAGACAATCATCTCTGGCATGGGGGAACTTCATCTGGAGATTATTGTTGATCGACTTTTAAGAGAATTCAATGTAGAGGCCAATGTGGGAGAACCACAAGTCGCCTACCGGGAAACCATTACAAAAACGATCAAGTCCGAAGGCCGTTTTGTTCGTCAATCAGGTGGAAGAGGCCAGTATGGTCATGTCTGGTTGACCATCGAACCTCAGGCATCAGGCAAAGGCTTTGAATTTATCAATCGGATCGTGGGAGGGGCCATCCCTCGAGAGTATATTCCTGCTGTCAAAAAAGGTGTGACAGAAGCTATGGAGAAAGGAGTGCTCGCCGGTTACCCCATGGTCGATATCAAAGTGACCCTGATCGATGGCTCGTACCATGAAGTGGACTCTTCTGAAATGGCTTTTAAAATTGCTGGCTCTTTGGGTTTCAAGGAAGGGGTCCGTCAAGCCAACCCCATCCTTCTCGAACCATTGATGTCCATCGAAATTATTACTCCAGAGGAGTTTATGGGCCAGGTCGTGAGTGACCTGACTTCCAGGAGAGGTAAAACAACAAAAGTGGAATATCGTGGGGGGACCAATGTGATTGTTGGGGAGGTTCCCCTAGCCAATATGTTCGGATATGCAACCGACCTTCGGTCCCTCACCCAGGGAAGGGCAACATTTACTCTGCAATTCTCCCATTATAGTCCAGTGCCATCCTCTGTGAGTGAGGAGATCCTTTCTCAATTGAAAAGGGTCGCCTGAGTGCACCCCAAAAACCTAAAGGAGGGTTTGAGCCATGTCGAAGCCGAAGTTTGAGAGGACGAAGCCGCATGTGAACGTGGGGACGATTGGTCATGTGGATCATGGGAAGACGACGTTGACCTCAGCGATAACGAGGGTATTGGCGACGAAGAATTTAGCTTCTTATATGGCGTTTGATCAGATAGACAAGGCGCCGGAGGAGAAGGAGCGTGGGTTGACGATAGCGATTGCGCATGTGGAGTATGAGACGGCGAAGCGTCATTATGCGCACATTGATTGTCCGGGTCATGCGGATTATATCAAGAACATGATTACGGGTGCGGCGCAGATGGATGGGACGATTTTGGTGGTTTCGGCGGCGGATGGGCCGATGCCCCAGACGCGGGAGCATGTGTTGTTGGCGAAGCAGGTGCGGGTGCCTTACATTGTGGTATTTTTGAACAAGGTGGACATGGTGGAGGATCCGGAGTTATTGGATTTGGTGGAGTTGGAGGTACGGGAGTTGCTTTCGGGGTATGATTTTCCTGGGGAGAGCACGCCGGTGATTCGGGGCAGTGCGCTCAAGGCATTGGAGTGTGGGTGTGGGAAGCCGGAGTGTCAGTGGTGTAAGGGGATTTGGCAGTTGATGGATGCGGTGGACACGTTTATTCCGGAGCCTGTGAGGGAGATAGACAAGCCGTTTTTGCTGCCGGTGGAGGATGTCTTTACGATATCGGGGCGGGGGACGGTGGTGACGGGGCGAGCGGAGCGTGGGGTGATCAAGGTGGGCGATGAGGTGGAGGTGGTAGGGATCAGGCCTACGCTCAAGACCGTTTGTACGGGGGTGGAGATGTTTCGTAAGACGTTGGATCAGGGGCAGGCGGGGGACAACATTGGGGTGTTGCTCCGTGGGGTGAAGCGTGAGGAGGTGGAGCGGGGTCAGGTGGTGGCCAAGCCTGGGTCGATTACGCCTCATCGGAACTTTAAGGCGGAGGCCTATATCTTGACGAAGGAGGAGGGGGGTCGGCATACGCCGTTTTTTAATGGGTATCGGCCTCAGTTTTATTTTCGGACGACGGATGTGACGGGGGTGGCGGTATTGCCGGAGGGGGTGGAGATGGTGATGCCTGGGGACAATGTGGCGTTGACGGTGGAGTTGATTACGCCGATTGCGATGGAGAAGGAGTTGCGGTTTGCGATTCGGGAGGGGGGTCGTACCGTGGGTGCAGGCGTCATCAGTGATGTCCTCGAATAATGGAGAG